>JAYWII010000107.1:0-184641 GCA_043788995.1 Chitinophagaceae bacterium
CGATGGTATTTTTCACAATCTAACTTATAGAATGATAAAACATAAACCAGTTTTTATAACACAATTAAAATGGAGTAGCTAAAAGACTACTTCGATAAATTGAATAAAGCAACCATTACATCAAAAGAAAAATTAACAGTGCAAACAACCATCACCAACGCCGGCAAATTTGATGGTGAAGAAACAGTGCAACTCTATATCCGTGATTTATTTGGCAGCGTGGTAAGACCAGTGAAAGAATTAAAGGGTTTTCAAAAAGTTTATCTCAAAAGTGGTGAATCTAAAACGGTCACTTTTAATTTAACTGCTGATGACCTGCGTTTTTATAACGATCAATTGCAGTACATTTATGAACCCGGTGATTTTAAAGTGTTTATAGGCGGCAGTTCTGCAGATGTAAAAGAAGCAGGTTTTACGCTGGCTAAATGATGAACAATATCTCTAAACAATCAATACAACTTTGTTGTTTTAATAATTGATCTAATCAGTTTAACTGCAGCACAGGTTTAAAGTAATTAAAATAACAGCTTACCCACAATAACCATCAGACAGCATTTTATTAAGATCATTTTTAAAAAAATGACCTTGAAATTTTTAGTGCTTCACTGGAACTTGGTTATCCAACATGCTAAAAGCAAAGACCGGCCTGTGTTTCTTGTTCACAAGGGGCACAGGTTTTTTATTTGTACACAATAAAAAATCCCACAATGAATTTTAACATCGTGGGATCATTCAACACAAATATATTTTACCAACCCAGTATCCATGCAAATATCAGCGGCACCACAATAGTGGCATCGCTTTCTACAATAAACTTAGGTGTATGAATATCTAATTTACCCCAGGTAATTTTTTCATTGGGTACAGCACCACTGTAACTTCCGTAAGAAGTAGTAGAATCAGAAACCTGGCAGAAATAACTCCAGAAAGGTACATCATGCCATTCCAGGTCCTGGTACATCATTGGTACTACACAGATAGGAAAATCCCCGGCAATACCACCGCCGATCTGGAAGAAACCAACACCCTTGCCGCTTGAATTATTGCGATACCAGTCAGCCAGCCAAACCATATATTCAATACCACTTTTCATGGTGGTGGCTTTCATTTCGTTTTTAATAATGTAGGATGCAAAAATATTTCCCATCGTACTGTCTTCCCAACCAGGTACCACGATTGGAATGTTTTTTTCTGCTGCCGCCAGCATCCAGCTGTTTTTGGGATCAATTTCATAATACTGTTCCAGCACACCACTCAGCAGCATTTTGTACATGTACTCATGCGGAAAATAACGTTCGCCTTTATCATCGGCATCCTTCCATATTTGATGAATATGTTTCTGCAATCTTCTGAAAGCTTCCTCCTCCGGTATGCAGGTATCAGTAACACGGTTGTAATGATTTTCCAGCAGGTCCCATTCTTCCTGCGGACTCAGATCCCTGTAGTTAGGCACTCTTTTATAATGGCTGTGTGCCACCAGGTTCATAATATCTTCTTCCAGGTTAGCACCAGTGCAACTAATGATATCCACTTTATCCTGTCGGATCATTTCTGCAAGGCTCAAACCCAGTTCAGCAGTGCTCATAGCACCAGCCAATGTGATCATCATTTTACCACCTTCATTCAGGTGTGTTTCATATCCTTTAGCTGCATCCATTAAAGCTGCAGCATTAAAATGCCGGTAGTGGTGCTGGATATATTGGGAAACAGGTCCTTTGTCCATATTGATTTTTTTAGACGGCAAAAGTAATTTTTTTTATGGAGTACCTGGTAAGATTTACAGAAAGATATTATAAGCTATCGCCGAGATATGAAATTTCAGTTTGCCCAAATAATATAAAAAATTCTCAAAATGAAACAAAACTGATTATCTCTGGTATAATATTTAAAAAATATTTGAATCAATAATCTCGATGTTTTAATTTAAAGAAGCTTTTAGTGAGATATACCCCGGACAAAATAGTTATTATGATTTTAGTTTAGTAACTATGTCCATTATCAATTTGCTTTTATACAGAGAGTTAAAAAATATTTGTAACTAAAAAATAGAACAATGACTATTGTAAAAGTAAACAACGGAAAAGTTGAACTGCGAAAAGACAACGGCACCCTTATCAGAACAATGGGAAACAGCGATGCTATTGATGCCAATATTAAAAGTGATGGTACATTGATAGTGATTACCACCATTAAGGGCAAAGTAGAATTGCGGAAAGATAACGGCACTTTAGTTAGCACAATTGGATATGGGGATGCTGTTGGCGCAAATTTTAGCGGTGATGATATTTTGATAAAAACTAAAAAGGGTAAAATAGAAATTAGAAAACCCAATGGAGTATTAATAAAAACGATTTAATTATGAGCAACACACATCCGGTAATGTTAAGATACAAGAATACACATTTGCATAGTTTTCCACTTATTCTTATTGTAGGTAGGGAGCCAAATAACGACCCAGATAGCGAAAGTACTTACGAATCAAACGGTTTGCCTTTTAACAAAGGAATAGATGAAAATACTGGAAAGGAATTCAATAACACAAAATGTGCTTTTTGGAATATTGCATTTGGAAAATTTGCAAAAGTAAATGGAACTCATACACAGCAGATAAAGAAAGATTTTGAATACAGAGAAGCATGCCCAATAATTTTTACAGATGCTTCTCCCATTGGAATTCCTAATGAAAAAGGCAACAAATGGCGCGAAAGAAAAAAATTAGGAGAACTTAAATTTAAAGAACAACTTGAAAAGATTTTTAAACAAAAAGATTTATTGATAAGAGTAAAACTTGTTATTTTTTCTGGCTTAGATAGAGATAAGAATGTTTATGAATATTTCAAAAAGGAATTTGAAACCTATAAAAATGATCATGGATACGATTTTAGAATTAATGAAAATGTTCCTTTCTTTTATGGAACTAATTCAAAGAAAATAGATGACGCTATTAAAAAAGAGGATCAGGAAATTTTTAAAGAGATTTACAATGAATTTATAAACCTACCAATCAAAAAACAATCATAAATATTTTGCAGACTTTAAATTTAAAAATGAAAAAGATAATCTTCCTATTCATATTTTTATCAAGTGTTATTCTTTCTAGATCCCAATCCATCACCGGGAATTGGGAAGGCACACTGACTGTACAAGCCACAGAATTACCCCTCATATTTCACATTAAAAAAGACAGCACAGATAAACTCACTGCCACATTCGACAGCCCTAAGCAGCAAGCCTACAACCTGCCCTGCAGTGATGTAATGATAACCGGAGACAGTGTAATCCTAATAATGAAAATGATCAATGGCAAATATGCAGGACTGTTGAGTGCTGATAAAAAAATGCTTAACGGCAACTGGTCGCAGGGAGGAGCATCTTTTCCGTTGATCATGAAAAAAACAAGTGATGTGGCCACGGCTAAAGAAATAAAAAGACCTCAAACACCAAAGCCACCATTCAATTATCATACAGAAGACGTAAGCTATTCTGATGCAGATGGATCAATACAATTTGGCGGCACATTTACACGTCCTTTAGATAAAGTGCTTAAAAAATATCCAGCAGTATTATTAATTACAGGCAGTGGCAGGCAGGACAGGGATGAAACTATATTTGATCATAAAGCTTTTGCTGTAATAGCGGATCATCTCACTAAACAGGGGATTGCTGTGTTGAGAGTAGACGACCGTGGAGTTGGAAAAACTACAGGAGATTTTTCTACTTCCACTTCGGCAGACTTTGCAAAAGACGTGGAAGCAGGGATTGATTATTTAAAAACATTACCCAATGTGGACATTGCCAATATCGGGTTGATTGGGCACAGCGAAGGTGGAATGATAGCACCAATGGTGTCAAGCAAGAGAAAGGATATAAAATTTATTGTACTGCTTGCCGGGCCGGGTGTACCGATCATTGACCTGATGGAAAAACAAAGCGTGGATGTGATGACAGCAACAGGGATACCCAAAGATCAATCAGATCAATACAAGCCGCTCTATAAAAATTTAATGCTGGCAGTAATGAATGAACATGATACAGCCATCGCACTAAAAAAAGCAACCGCTGTATTTACCGACTGGCAAAAAAAAACATCCAAAGAAGTAGTGCAAAAAATTACCAATGTGACGAATGAAAAAAGTCAGGCTAACTTTATTGCAGATTTTGTGAATGGAATAAAAAGTCCCTGGTTCAGTTATTTCATAAAATTTAATCCGGCTGATTATCTAAGTAAAAACCACTGTGCAGTACTTGCATTAAATGGTGAAAAAGATATACAGGTAGATGCAAAACAAAACCTGGCAGCAATTAAAAGCAACTTGCCCAAAATAACCAATGCCACTATAAGAGAAATGCCCGGCCTTAATCATTTGTTTCAGCATTGTAAGGCTTGCAGTGTGCAGGAGTATGCAGAGCTGGAAGAAACTTTTGCACCAGAGGTTTTAGAAATAATGGCACAATGGATAAAAACAGTTACCAAATAAAAATTGCCGCTGAAAAAGAAATGGCCTGCACTAAACCTTCTCCTTTTCAGCGGCAAAATTACTACCGGTATTAATACAGTTCCCCTGCTTTATTTTTTTGTTTTCTTATCTACTGAAATATCACCATTCACAGCGCATTTTAATTTTAATACCTCCTTATCGTTGCCAATATTGATATAGTAATTCGTTTGCCTTTCATAGGTTATTTCTTCCCCCTTTTTTGCCACATCGTACCCGGGATATATTTTGCTGATAGCAAGTGATACAGCCAATGGCAGATCAGTTGCTGCAACTTGCCGGGATGTAGCCACCAGGTCGCCGTCTTCATTATAGGCGGCTTCAATGCTTACACTATTTACTTCAAAATGGGCAATGAAAACATTGTTTGATTTTTCCCATGTGATGTTGGATGCTTTGGAAAAATCTTTTTGAAACGATTTTTCCACCTTGCTGGTAGCTTTGGTTTCATTAGTTTCTCCGGCAAAGGCACTGGCAGAAAACAGCAATGCTGTTGCTGCAAAAATGGTTGCTAACTTTTTCATGTCTATACTTTTTTAGTGTTTAAGAATACCACCTTCATGGCTGGTGGTTTGTTGATGAAACAAATGTATATTTTGATAAGTATGCCTAAAGTTATAATTGACCGAAGCATTGTTTTTTTAGTACCAGTCAGTTGAACGGTAAATTGAAGGATGAAAATCAATATCCTGAAGTTTAACCAAACCCTTTATAGAAAAGGATTTGAAGAGAATTCTTAACAAATAACTAAAACTTGCTTTAGAACTGTTAAAAAGTAAAAGTGGGTTCTGGCGATTTCAAGCCATGCATTACAAACAGCTTATCTTTATACAACAACCGTTATTTTAGTTCATCATGAATTTACTGGCACATGCATATCTTTCCTTTAATAATCCGCCTGTTTTGGTGGGAAACATGATCAGTGATTATGTAAAAGGGAAGAAGCAATTCTTGTATGACCCAGCCATCCAGAAAGGTATACAGTTACACAGAATTATTGATGAGTTTACAGATCACCATCCGGCCACACAGGAAGCAAAATTTTTTTTTAGAGCAGATTATCGCCTCTACGCAGGTGCTTTTGTGGATGTGGTGTATGATCATTTTTTAGCAAATGACAGCCATCAGTTTCCAGAAGGGGCAGACCTGAATTTATTTGCCCATAACACTTATGAATCCCTGGAAAAATATAAAGACCAAATGCCGGAACCCTTTGCCCGGATGCTTCCCTATATGCAATCTCAAAACTGGCTTTACAACTACAGGTATGTACAGGGAATTGAAAGAAGTTTTGAGGGCCTGGTAAGAAGGGCAGCTTATCTCAATGAATCTGCTGTTGCGTTTAAAATTTTTGAACAGGAGTATGAATCACTAAAACAATGTTATCATATTTTTTTCCCTCACTTGAAACTTTTAGCAGAAACATGGGTCAAAGAAAATATTGAGTGATTTTTTATGAATGGTTTAAAATGGATGCACAATAAGCAACAAGCATTATCTAAATCATTTAGTTTTGCACCACAAAAATTTATAACATGAAGTGTATACTTGCTATCGTATTATTTACCACCTCTTTTTTTCCGGGCTTCAGCCAGACTAAACTTCCTCCTGTAGATAAGTCGCCGATGGATATGAGCTATTACCCTAACGCTTATCCCGTATTAAAGATCCAGGACAAGGCAACAGAACCACTGGTGGCAAGAGTGGTTTACAGCAGGCCCCAAAAAAATGGCCGTACTGTTTTTGGCGATCTGTTAGAGTATGGAAAAATATGGCGCTTAGGCGCAAATGAGGCTACTGAAATTGAATTTTTCCAGGTGGTGAAAATTGGCAATGTAAAGGTGAAAAAAGGACGGTACACCTTGTATTGTATCCCCTACGCAGATAAGTGGACCATAGTTGTAAATAAAGAAACTGATACCTGGGGCTCTTTTAAATACGATGAGATAAAAGACGTAGCGAGGATTGATGTTCCTGTTCAAAAGCAGGCTGAAATACTGGAATCCTTTGTAATGGCTTTTGAAAAATCTGCCACCGGTGCCAATTTAAATATTGTATGGGATAATCTCCGGGTAAGTGTCCCAATTCAATTTTAGTAAACTCAATTTATTAATACGTTTCCCGTCTGTATTGACGGGATTTTTTTGATATTTACAAAATATGTGTGGCATTGCTGGTATACTCAATAACCATTCTTCAAAAAGCATTGACGATAAGCCGGTGCTTTTAAAGAATATTAAAACCATGACGGATGTATTGGCTCATCGTGGGCCCGATGGGGAAGGCCATTGGGTAAATGAGGCTGGTTCGGTTGCCATTGGCCACAGAAGGCTTGCCATTATTGACCTGAGTGATGCGGCTGCACAGCCCATGCAGCGTTCTCTTTTTTCTTCTATTGAGGGTGACGAAAAAAGATATACGATCACTTACAATGGTGAGATTTACAACTACCTGGAATTAAAAGACGAATTACAAAATAATGGTTACCGGTTTCATTCAAAATCTGATACGGAAGTAATTTTAGCGGCGTTTGATTGCTGGGAAGAAGAGTGCTTGCAAAAAATGGACGGCATGTTTGCATTTGCTATCTGGGATGCCAAAAAGCAAACACTTTTTGCGGCACGTGACCGGTTAGGTGAAAAGCCATTTTACTATTACCAGGATAGTGGCCATTTTATGTTTGCCAGCGAAATGAAAGCTTTATGGTCTGTAGGGGTGGCAAAAATACCAGACGAAAAAATGTTACTGAATTACCTGGCGTTGGGCTATGTGCAAAATGCCAATGATAAAGAGCAGACATTTTTCGAAAATATATTTTCCCTTCCTGCCGGTCATTATCTTCAATTTGATCTTTCAATTTTTGATTACCAGGTACATCCTTACTGGAAGATCGATAAAGAAATTACCATTGATATTTCACCTGACCAGGCTATTGAAAAATTCAATAAACTTTTTTCTCAGTCGGTAAGCCGCAGAATGAGAAGTGATGTACCGGTTGGTACCAGCCTGAGTGGCGGCCTGGATAGTGCTGCGGTGGTGGCAACTATTTTTCAAAACCAGGCATTGAATAAAAATCAAAAAACATTTTCCGCAGTTTTCCCCGGTTTTGAAAAAGATGAATCAAAATATATAGAAACAGTCGTTAATAAATTTAGCCTGGCCAATTTTCAAATAACTCCTTCAGCAGATTCATTGATCAGTGATTTTGAGAAGCTTTGTTACCACCAGGAAGAGCCTTTTCAATCCTCCAGTATTTATGCACAATACAAGGTATTTGAGCTGGCAAAACAGCAAGGTATAAAAGTATTGCTGGACGGGCAGGGTGCAGATGAAACACTGGCTGGTTATCATAAATACATTCACTGGTACCTGCAGCAGCTGATTAACAGGAAAAGATTTGCAGCAGCAATTAAAGAGAAAAATATTTTCAGAAAACAAAATGTGCCTTTTCAATGGGGATGGAATAATTATGTAGCAGCGTATTTACCAGCACATGCCGCCATACACCTGGAATCAAGATCATATAATAAGATTACCCATCAACCAGATATTGATAAAAATTTTATTAATTCATTGCGTGGCAGGGAATGGGAAGGAATTCAAAAGCCAGTGATCACCAAATTAAATGATATGTTGTTTTTTGATACTACGGTGCTGGGGCTGGAAGAGCTGCTTCGTTTTGCGGACAGGAACAGCATGGCACACGGTGTGGAAGTGCGGCTGCCATTTTTAAATCACCAGTTAGTGGAATTTGTGTTTTCATTGCCAGTAAATTTTAAAATGCAAAAGGGCTGGACAAAGTGGTTGCTGAGAAAAGCCATGGCAAAAAAACTACCCGGTGAGATTGTGTGGAGAAAAGATAAAATTGGCTACGAGCCACCCCAAAAAGACTGGATGAGCAATACATTGATGATTGAAAATATCCAGGAGGCTAAAAGAGAATTGGTAAAAAAAGGAATACTAAAAAATGAAGTGCTGAATAAAAAAATTGTGCCAATGGCTGCTCATGCTGCAGATAATTATGACTGGAGATATTTATGCGCTGCACAATTATATACTCACACCCAAACCCCCTAAAGGGGGCTTTAGCATTTTCATTTACAATGCTTTTACAAACCCGGAAAGCCTTGAAAATTCCCGTTACTTTGCAGTATTAAAATTTCTTATAAATGAGTATCGAAAATAAATCCGTTGGTTTAGCAACTAAAATCATTCATGCAGGTGCAGAACCCGATCCCAGTACTGGTGCTATTATGACACCTATTTATCAAACATCTACCTATGTGCAATCAGCTCCGGGCCAGCATAAAGGATATGAATATGCCCGTAGCCAAAACCCTACCCGTAAGGCCCTGGAAGAAGCATTTGCAGCAATTGAAAATGGCAACTATGGTTTGGCATTCAGCAGTGGCGTGGCGGCTACAGATGCAGTGATCAAACTGATGAACCCCGGTGATGAAGTAATTGCAGCCAATGATATGTATGGTGGTACCTACCGTTTGTTTACTAAAGTGTTTGAAAAATTTGGTATCAAATTTATTTATGTAGATACCACCAATGCAGACAATATTAAAGCCGCAGTAACTGCTAATACAAAATTGATCTGGGTAGAAACTCCCACCAATCCATTGATGAATATTACAGACATTGCTGCTGTAAGTGTAATAGCAAAAGCAGCCGGTGCATTACTTTGTGTTGACAATACTTTTGCCTCTCCTTACCTGCAGAATCCACTGGATTTTGGTGCTGATATTGTGATGCATTCTGCCACTAAGTATTTAGGTGGGCACAGTGATGTAATACAGGGCTGCCTGGTGATAAATGATAAAGACCTGAGAGAAAAATTATACTTCATACAAAAAAGTTGCGGTGCAGTTCCCGGCCCGATGGATTGCTTCCTGGTTTTACGTGGTATCAAAACATTGCATGTACGCATGAAGCAGCATTGCGAAAATGGAATAGTGATCGCTAAGTATTTACGCAGCCATCCTAAAGTAGCCAACGTTTACTGGCCGGGCTTTGAAGACAACGCCGGATATGCAGTTGCTAAAAAACAAATGCGTGGCTTTGGTGGAATGATCAGTTTTACATTGAAAGATGAAAGTATAGAAGCTGCTAACAAAGTATTGTCATCAACCAAAATATTTGCTTTAGCAGAAAGCCTGGGTGGTGTGGAATCACTCATCAATCATCCTGCAAGTATGACGCATGCATCTATACCAAGAGAAGAAAGAATCAAGAACGGGCTGAGTGATGGATTGATAAGGCTGAGTGTAGGTATTGAAGATGTGGATGACCTGGTGGCAGATTTAGAACAGGCGATAGGATAAAATGTACATATGAATGTAATAGAAGTTATAGGTTGGATAGGCAGCATACTATTGTTGGGATCTTATTTTTTAAATATAAAAGGTAAGATAAAAAGTACCTCTACTATTTATATTGTATGCAATCTTATTGCAGGGATTTTATTTTCCATTTTCACTTATGCCCGACAAACTTATCCTAACATGGTCGTAAATATTGTATGGGTACTTATTGCAATTGAAGCTTTGTTGAAGAAAGGGAAATGAAAAAATATCAGCAAGATAACCTCAAAGAGTTTTTAGATTCAAAAATTGAATTGTACAACCTGCCATTATTTATTAAGGATGACCCCATCAGTATTCCACACCGTTTTTCAAAAAAGCAGGACATTGAAATAGCTGGCTTCTTTGCTTCATTGCTGGCATGGGGTAACCGAAAAAGCATTATCAATTCATGCAATGTATTGCTGAATAAGATGGATAATACACCGTATGAATTTATCCTGCATCACACAGCAAATGATCTAAAAAGGTTGAGCGGATTTAAACACCGAACTTTTAATGATACTGACCTGCTTTGCCTGGTCCAATTTTTAAAACAGCATTATTCAAAAAATAAATCTTTAGAAACCGCATTCAGCAAATGGATGAAACCGGGTGATGCTACTGTTGAAAATGTACTCGCCGGATTTCATAATTATGTGTTTAGCAACCCGGAATATTTTGCTGAAAGAACCAGGAAGCATATTGCTACACCGGCAAAAAAATCAGCCTGCAAAAGACTGAACATGTTTTTACGCTGGATGGTAAGGCAGGATAATAAAGGTGTTGACTTTGGTATCTGGAAAAACATCCGCCCATCACAATTGATTTGCCCGTTGGATGTGCATGTGGCAAGGGTTGCAAGAAGACTGAATATTTTACAACGTACCCAGGATGACTGGCAGGCTGCCATAGAGTTAACCAGTTATTTAAAACAACTGGATGCTAATGACCCGGTAAAATATGATTATGCTTTATTTGGTTTGGGTGTGATAGAAAAGTTTTAATTTGAAGTATGGCAGATAATAAAGAACTGGTACTGCAAATAAACAAAGAGCTGACAATTGAATTGCCGGAAAAAATTTCTTTTGAAGAATTGCAGAGCAAACTTGCGATTCATATCAATTATTTAATTCAACATCATTTTGAACAATTGGTAAGCCTGCTTTACCGCATTGATGTAAGCGAAGCAAAAATCAAATCACTGCTGCAGCAGCAACCCAATGAAGATGCTGCTAAAATTATTGCAGCATTAATTATAGAAAGGCAATTGCAAAAAATAAAAACCCGTCAACAATATCCCCGGAATGACAATGCATTTAATGAAGAAGAAAAGTGGTAATAGTTTTGGGTTCTTAAAGTCCCGGAATTTATCCCGATTTTTCGGGAGGGATTTAGGGTATAAGAAAAATGGTGATCAGGAAGTGAGTTGGTTTTTTTTGTCATTTCTCACAAACCTTAATTCTTTCACCTTGTCCTGATCTTCTTTTTCTTTCTTTAGATCAAACATGGTTCCAAATACATGATCCCACAACGTAGAGCTGACACCAAAACCTTTCTCCTGTTCTTTGTAATGATGCAGGTGGTGGTTTCGCCACAAAGGCTTCATCCATCTAAAAGGAGGATTCCAGGCGTGTATAGCATAGTGCATGCTGCCATAAATTAAATAGCCTATTAAAAATCCTGGGAAAAAAGCAAAAACATATTCTTTTACTCCGATAAAATTTGCGATCAAATACATCGATGAAAAAATAGCGGTGGCTAAAATAAGACTTGGCACAGGCGGCATAAATAATCTTTCTTTATCTCTCGGATATTCATGATGATTGCCGTGAATGAGATAAACAATTTTAGTGGCCTTTTCACTTTTTGCCGCAAAATGAAAAGCAAACCGGTGTATCAGGTATTCAAAAAAAGACCAGAAAAACATGCCGCTAAAAAAAGTGATGATAACCGCAAGAATAGAAAAGTTTAAATATGCATTGCTGTAATACAACAGGAAGCTGATCAAAGGCAAATACATACCCCATATTACCAATGGATGCGTTTTGGTAAGGTATTCCAGGTATTGATTTTTGAACAGTCTTGCCTGGCCTTTGTTATGTATTTTGTCAAAATGCATATTGCAAATATAAAATATAAACTGAAAATTAATATTTAAACTGCCCGGCTGAGCAATTATCATTGTGTACGCAGCAAGCCTTCAATAGTTACAAACTGATAGTTTGAGTGTTTCAAAAACCTTACCAATTCCGCCAACCGGGTATAAAATTTATCGGTTCTGCGGGGATCGGTACCAATATGTAACAGTAAGATAAAACCATTTAAACCGGAGGGATGATTTCTTTCGTAATCAATGATAGATTGATAAATGACCTGGCTGCTTTTATAATTTGACGGACCGGGAAAAGTATAGTCAGCATTGCTGCTGGTACCGGGTGTAAAATTAATCAGTTGCAAACCTTGTTTTTTTGTCCACAATGTGACAGAATCATTAAACCACTCATAAGGCGGAAGGAAATAAGGAGCAGCATTTTTACTGATACCAAACTTCGTCATTTCCGCATAATTGTGATTAAGGTCTGTAGTGAATTCTTTTTTACTTACCAGCAAACTATCTCTGTTACCCCAGTCGCAATACAACAAATGTTTATCAGAATGTGCCCCCAGGTAATGACCGTCTTTTTTTATTTGCTGAATGATTGTTTTGAAAGAAGGATTGCGGTAAAAATTCCCGGTAAGAAAAAAAGATGCTTTTATGGTTGAAGCTTTAAGTGTTTCAGCAATGATATTTCCACCGTCAGCAAATTCATCACCAGTAAATACCAATGCAATTTTCCTTTGTGTACTGTCGCCCCGTATGATAGCACCGTGATCTGTTGTAAAGCCTCCCTTTTCAGAGGCCGCTATTTTTTTCCTTTGACAGTCTCTGCCTCCTTTGCAGCCAATAAATAAATGAGTGAAGCGGTGCCATCCATAGTAGGTTCATTGGTGCAATAGTCGCCAAAGTCATCATGATAAACCGCCAGTTCGCTTTGAAAAGCTGCGTATTCATCCGGGTGATTCAATTGAAGACCTAACTGGTTTTTATAAGTGATCCCATACACAGGTCCATCAATAAGGCCGCCGTCAATCGGGTAACCACCCACATAGGTAAAGGATGAATGCGGATCAACAGGAGTATCACCCCAAGATGGTAAACCATACACCATACTGGTGCCCCAGGGATTGCAACCAAACAGCCAGTCAATATTTGCCTGCTCCAGTTCTGAAAAAGTTTTATCATTTGTCAACTGTCGATACCAGTAGCATTGCGTAGCAAACGAGGTAACAAGATTATTACTGCACCAGATAAAAGGAACACCCATGTAGAATGCATTTTGTTTTGCTTTGTTCCACACCAGCTCAATTCCTTTTTTATAATAACCAATCACCGTATCCCGTCTTCTCTCTCTTAAATGTTCGGCTAATTCATAATGTCCTGCATTGATGAATGGATACCATTGATAGTGCTTGGCAGAATCAGCCCCCATCCAGGGAGTGTTTTTTTCCTGTTTGGCAAATTCAAAAGACAGGAATTGATATGTTTTTTCTTTTTTTAATTCGTAGAGTGCGGCAGCCGCCAGTTCAATATCATCTGTCCAGTTATCTTCTGCATAGATATATGGGCCTTTTACAGATGCTGTATGTGACGCTCCTAATTTTTTAAAACCAAAAGCATATGCTGACAAAGACCTTTTCTCAAGCAGTGATGCGTATTCCTGATCCAATTTTTGAAACACCATGGAACCAAAAGAAAACGCTGTACTGAATTTTCCTGCTATGGAGGATGTGCCGGTAGTGTTGTTCATAAACTTTCCACGCTGTTGGGGTTCACCACTTACAAAATATACCGGCCTTTCATAACCCTTTCCATAGGCACTGTCTTCTTTGGGCATCCGCATACCTGAATGGTCCCGGTCATCAGCCAGTTGGTTGAACATCCAGTCTTCTCTTGGATGCATCTTCAATAACCAGTCCAGCCCCCATTTTGCTTCATCCAGCACATCAGACTTTCCATTGCTTCCATCTAATCCATTAGCCTGTTTGGTATCAGTAAATACCTGCGGAAAATCCTGGTAAGATTTCAGTAACAGGTAAGTGGCATTAGCAGAGGTAGAGGAGTATTGTAAATAATCTGTAGCGTCATGCCAGCCACCGGAAACATCAATATGAGTGCTGTCTTTAATTCCTGCCTTTTCGCCATACAAAACAAATCCATCATGTGTATGGCAACTGTCTTTTAAAAATGGATTAAAACCGCTGCGTTGCTGACGCATATATTTCAAACAAAAATCTGCTGCGCCTTTATACACATCATCGCCTATTTCAAATTCAGGAGATTTGGTTGCTCCGGATTGCAAATAATAACGCCCTGGTTTTGTAAATGCAGAAAAGTTTAAACGATAGGTTTGTGTAAATGGGCCGTATGCGCCAAAAGACTTGCCAGGTGCTCCTTTAAATACAATTTTCTTTGATGCAGCATCTACCAACTGCCAGTTGTTTACTTCAGATTGCTCCTTACTGCACCATACCGCTACCTTTATTCCCTGTGGCGTGTAGCCGAGTTGGTTAATCCGTATCCATGCTTTATCACCGGGATCTTTACTACCAGTAAAAGAGAAGAGAAAAAAAATAAGCAGCAACTTGTACATAATAAAATGTTTAACCTTAGGAATTGAAAAGTTAAATAATTTTTACCAGATCAAGCCTCGCCACAGATATTCAAAACCTTTAATACCGGAATAAAGATTGAATACTTTTTTTCTGTTTATCTTAAATGATCAAATAGTATTGGAGGTGTTTAAAGAGACTTAAATCTGTTAACAATAAATATTTGAAAACATTACATTTAACTTGCGGCTCAAATAATGCTACAATGAAATTAGTTACTTACTTAAAAAATGGCCACGACCAGCTGGCTTTACTTACAGCTGGGAGATTGTATGATACGGATGCGTTGCATTCAGACCTGCCCATCAGCATGGCAATGTTGCTAAACTATTGGGAAGATATGTATCCCATATTACAGGCTGCAGAAAGAAAATTACAGGAGGGGTTTGGAAGGAGGATTGACTCTGTATTGTTTGAAGAAGCAACCTTGCTGGCACCGGTACCGCATCCTACCAGTTGCAGGGATGGCTATGCTTTTCGCCAGCATGTGGCTGCGGCAAGAAGAAACAGGAAAGTTGAGATGATCCCTGAATTTGATCAATACCCCATTTTTTATTTTACTAACCACAACAGCATACAGGGACCTGGTGATATTTATTGTATGCCAGATCATTTTGAAAAATTGGATTTTGAACTGGAGGTTGCAATTGTTATTTGCAAACATGGAAGAAATATTCCTGCAGCAGATGCAGATGAATATATTGGTGGTTTGATGATTATGAATGATATGAGTGCAAGAAGATTACAGCTGGAAGAGATGCTGTTAAATCTTGGGCCTGCAAAAGGAAAAGATTTTTCTACTGTAGTTGGCCCAATGCTGGTAACACTGGATGAACTGGAACAATATGAAGTGCCCTGCAAAGAAAATCATACCGGCAAGTCATGGAACCTTACGATGAAGTGTACTGTAAATGGAGTACAGGTGAGTGAAGGCAATGCAGGTGATATGGACTGGACCTTTGCAGAGATCATTGAACGCTGCAGTTATGGTGTGGATCTTTATCCTGGTGATATTATCGGCAGTGGCACGGTTGGTACCGGCTGTTTTTTAGAATTGAACGGCACCGGAAAATTAAATGACCCCAACTACCAGGAACAATGGTTAAAAAAAGATGATGTGGTAGAAATGGAAATTGATGGCATGGGCAAATTGAGTAATACCATAGTGGCTGAAGATACTGAGTGGAGTATTTTACAACAAAAGAAAAATGTATAATTCCGGAATGATAAAATTGAAATGATCTTAAAAGAAGAAAAGTATTTATAAATGATATTGCAGTTAAAGGATTTAAGTACGGCAGATATTCAACACTATTTGCAGCATGCTATTGCACCAAGGCCCATTTGTTTTGCATCTACTATGGATGCTGCAGGCAATGTGAACCTGAGCCCCTTTAGTTTTTTCAACCTGTTTTCTTCCAATCCTCCCATTGTTGTTTTTTCTCCTGCCAGGAGAGTACGGGATAATACTACCAAACATACGCTGCAGAATATTTTAGAAGTGCCGGAAGTAGTTATTAATATTGTTGACTATGATATGGTGCAGCAGACATCCCTGGCCAGTTGTGAATTTCCTAAAGGCATCAATGAATTTGAAAAGACCGGGTTTACCATGGAGCCTGCTACATTAGTGAAGCCGCCAATGGTGAAAGAAAGCAAAATAAAATTAGAGTGCAGGGTAAATGAAGTAAAGCCTTTGGGTACAGAAGGTGGCGCAGGTAATTTAATAATTGCAGAAGTATTGGTAATGCATATTGATGAAACTATTTTAAATGCTGAAGGAAAAATAGATCAAACGAAAATACATCATGTAGCAAGGCTGGGTGGCGACTGGTATTGCAAAGTGGATGAAACCAATTTATTCAAAGTAGAAAAACCCAACGTAAAAATTGGTATTGGTGTGGATGCTTTACCTGCCAGTATCCGTAGCAGTAAAATGCTTACCGGCAATCACCTTGGGCAACTGGCCAATGTGTATGAAATGCCGATGGTTGACCCTGCTTTTGAAGATGACCGGTTAAAAAACATTATTCAATATTACTCTATCAATCCTGATGAGATGGAAAAAGAACTGCACCTGTATGCTAAAGAATTATTAGATGCTGGCAAAGTAACAGCAGCATGGCAGGTGCTGCTGGTAATTGCATATCCGTAAATTATTGATATAATATTTTATTAGTTCTTAATTCACTGATCATAACTTTCAAAATAAAATAATTGAAACGTTTAGTTTAATAAGATTAAGCGTTTTGCATGGATGAATAACAACTCAAAATCTTTTTACGGCTTTTGTAAATTGCTGTTATGCATATTATGTATGATGCAGTTTAAGGTGATGGTGGCTCAGCAAAACGCTCCATCATTATTTGATACCAGCTATTATGAATCTTACCCGGATAAGTTAACAGGTAGATTTTATTTGTCAAAGAAATATACTGCTCTTACCCTGGAAGCGCCGCCAGGCATGTCAGATTTAAAGTATAATCCTAACACCACGCTCAATCTTGGTGTTGGCGCTACCTACAAATTCTTTACATTAAACCTGGCATATGGGTTTGGATTTTTGAACCCTGAAAGCGGAAAAGGTAAAACGAAATATCTTGACCTTCAATGCTATTTTTATACCCCAAAATGGACAGTTGATCTTTTTGGTGAATTTTATAAGGGGTATTATTTAGCCGCTAAAGTCTTCAACTTACCACCGGGTTATTACTATAAAAGACCCGATATCCGGATAAATATGATTGGTGCAGCAGCTTATCGCAACCTGAATGATAAGAAGTTTTCATTCAGGGCATCTTTGGTACAAACAGACTGGCAAAAAAAATCTGCCGGTTCGGTTTTAATTGGCGGCCAAATATTCTATGGTGTTACTAAAGGTGACAGCGCTTTTGTACCTGTAAATTTTACTGATCAATATAACCAGGGTGGTGTCAACTCAGTTCGTTTTGTAGTGTTTGGTCCGGGTGCCGGTTATGCCTATACACTGGTGTTAATGCGGAATTTTTTTATCACCGGCTCTGTTGTAGTCAATGCTGATTTTGCTTATTCAACAGAATCAGGTAACCAGATAAAGGGAAACCGTTTTTCATTTGCTCCAAATTTCAATTACCGTGTGGCGATAGGTTATAACACCCCAACGTGGAGTATTAATGCAACCCAGGTTGGCAACCAGCTTGGCATAAACGTGGCTTCTTCAGCTGACCGGTATCTTTTAAATACAGGCAATTACCGTTTAATTTATGCTTATCGTTTTTCTCCAGGGCCAAAACTCAGGGAGAAGTTGTTGCCACTGGATCGTTTATTTGACAAAAAATAGCGTGGTGGAATTACAGTGGCAAAGGCGAATGTTTTTATCAATTGATATGCTTCTTATGGTCATAAATTTTTTGCCGCAGCGTATTAAAAAACATGCTTCTTTCTTTTTCACCAGATACACTAATGTGGGTTGATTTCCGGATAATATTCTGCAGATTTTTTAGCGTATAATCACAAAAATTTTTGTCTTGTGTTCCGATAAAATTTATTCCATTATGATTTAAAAAGGTGATTTGCTTTTCTACACTTTGCACATAAATGGTATTGTCTCCAATAAGACATTCGTTGATGTAGATATCAAACGAAGCAGCACCAGTTGTTGCTGGCTGGTTATATAAAAATTTCTTGCCTGCCTCCGCCTGCAGTTCAATGTGATTGAGTAGTTCTTCCAGTTGTAAATACACTTTTAGCAGGATATGTTTATTGGCAAAAACATTTGATTGCCTGTAAAATTCAATTTGCCTGATGGTGATGTGAACACTCTCTTCGTTCCATATTTCAGTAGAAGGAATTTGATCATACAGATCAATTATTTTCCTGGCTGTTTCTGATGCTTCTCTGTCGGGCTCTTCACCATCAAACTGTTGCTTTGAGAGTTCAGGATAACCAATCAGCGTTCGCTTCCAGAAGAAAAATTTGAAGGCACACAATTCCGGGAACTGCATATAATGAAAGATCGGGATGTCTTTATTATAATAATAAATATGGGGTTTCTCCAGTGTTTTAATTAACCCCAGGCTGTTCTGTACATCTCCCAGGTATTTTTTAAAATCGAAAATAAGGGGGTCAACCTTATTGCCAGAAAAAATTACGGTATTGGTTTGTATCTGCAGTAATTGGTCAAGCGAAACCTGGTATTTATTACAGAGCACCTGGATCTCATCCAACCCAATTGGCTTCTCACCTCTTATACGCCTGTAAGCACTGTCATTGCTGATATTTAGTAATTCAGCCACTTCATCCACAAGGGAAAGATGCAGCGGTAGTTTTGATTTAATGTGGTTGAAAAATAATTGCTGGGAGTGGTTATTGTCCATATGCTATGGTTTAAGGTTAAATTCTTTTGCAGTTTATCATTTAAGGGTATCAGATTATTTGCAAAAAATACCAAAAAGCAAAACGGGATATTTAAATATAGTAAAAATTAATTTTACCCAGACGATATCTGAATAAAGTATTCCTTTTTACCTGATAATTTTTATCGTAAGGATTTTTCCATTTTTACCCAGGTTATTTGGGCAGTAGTTTTATATCACAAACTTAAATCACAAATACTAAAACTTGATAATCATGAAACAAAACCTACTACTGCTGATTTTTTTGAATATAATATTATCGGCATCAGCACAAACAGACAGTATTAGCTCAGCTAAAACCAAGGCGCCCAGCAAAGCCATGATTAAAACAATGGATGGCAAAAATATAAAGGGATGGTTTTATAAAATAGATAATGACAATGTGTATTTATTGCCTGTGAGCATGAAATCAATGCAGCCAATAAATTCCCAAGAACCTAATCAAAAGGATGCAAGCTACTATGTTGAAGCCGTGCAAATAAATACCATTGCGCTTAAGAAAAGGAACGCTGGATTAAAGGGAGCTTTAATTGGCCTGGGGGCAGGAGCAGCTATTGGTGCTATTATGGGTTTTGCCAGTGGCGATGACCCTGTTGCTCAATATAGCGGTAATCCCCTGGGAGATATGTTTGTTTCACTTGGGAATGCTTTTGCCATGACTGCGGGAGAAAAAGCTGCTGGTCTTGGGATTGTTGGTGGGTTGACAGGCGCTTTGATTGGAGGGGTTACAGGGGCACTGCTGAAGAAAAAATTTATTATCGGTGGTAAGAAAGATGTTTACCGCAATTCGCAGGCTGAACTGAATAAACGTGCAATGGTGAAATTTTAAAGAGTAGCCCTGGAAATATTTATTGAACAACTTAAAACGCATATATGAAAAGGGTAAAGAATTATACAAACACAATTCTGGTAATAGCAGTTTTTCAAATGCTCTTTACCAGCTGCAATAATTATTATAAAGCCGTCAGCATTCCATTTAAAAATAATGCAGACAAGGCTGAGCGAATTGACAGCCTGCGTTTAGCAAAACGAGATTTTATTTTACGAAATGGAGAGAAGGCATTTTACATGGATAATCCCATATTTAGTGCAGATAAAAAAATAGTGGGCTGTACACTTGATACACTTTCCTCTTTTAACAGGTTGCATCTTACTACAGGGAAGGGTGGTAAAATGCGGTACAAAAAACATGATCCGGAAGATCTTTCTGTACTAAATTAGGCACATGTTTATATCGTTCCCGATACTTCTGCTACAATAGGTAAATATAGCCTGTCAATAGATATAGTGAAAAAGATTGAGGTGATTGAGAAAGACCAGCAACGGACCAGCAACAGTTACTTATTGGGCGGCCTTGCCATTGCCGCAGGTGTTGCAATTTTTTTTGTGGTTATTGCTACTGCTTTGGTAGGTTCAATAAGTTTAGGGGGTTTTTGAAGAGACAATTTCCAATATACTGTGTAATTCTTGAAAATGATTTGTATGCTTTTCTGTTTTGTTACAAAAATTTATAATTGTTCTTTTCTGGTGTGTAGCGAAACAAATTCGATACCTGAATGAAAAAAAATGTATTTCAGAAGTATAATAAGATGGCATTTACCACAGTTTGAAAATTTTAGAGAGTAGTAAAAGTGCGGTTCTTATAACCGTCCCCCAAATACTTTTTTCAAAATATCACTCGTTCTTGCCAGCGGATTTTGCCTGATATTTCTTTCTTCTTTTGCAATCAGGTCAAACAAGGCATTGGTTGCTCTTTCGGTAACATAACCCGGCAGGTCTGGATTGATCTTTTTAAGCGTAGTGGGAAAACTGTTGTAAGTATTAACAATGTCACCATAATATTTGGTGGCTTCTGTTTTATTCAAAGATGATTTAATGACTGGCAAAAATGCTGCAACCAATTTAGCAGTTGTTTTCTCTCTGAAAAAATGGGTGGCACTTGTATCACCATTTTTCACCAGTCCAATAGCATCTTGTAAAGTCATGTTTTTAATTGCATCCGCAAAAATTGGTTTGGCATATCCGGCTGCATCTTCTGCACCACGGTTTACCTGAAGGATGGCTTTATCTACCAGCTTGCCCATACCTAAATCTCTCAATGTATTTTCAACCTTCTTTGCTTCCGGCGGCAATAGAATTTTATAAAACGCATCTTTAAAAAATCCATCCTCTTTATTTAATTGTAATACAGCATTGGCTATTCCCTGGCTCAATGCCTCTTTGATACCCTGGCCGGCTTCGGCCTCTGTAACAATGCCGGTACTGGTTGGTAAGTTTTGTAATACATCACAGCTGCTTAATAAAAATGCAAACGATAATACCCGGGCTAGTCTTTTCATACAAATATTTCTTTGACTGTATATTAGCAAGTTTACTGCCAAACTTATTGTGGCGAACAGGCCGAATAAAAATGAACAGCATCCGGTATCTTTGCCGAAATTTTTTAAAAACTAATGAGCACACAACATTTATCGGAACAGGAAATTATCAGGAGAGAAAAACTGGCTGAACTAACCAGGTTGGGCATTGATGCTTACCCGGCACCACTATATCCCGTAAATACTACATCTGTTTACATAAAGGAAAATTATAAGGGTTCGGACTTCGACTACGCTCAGCCTGATAAAGATCTGTTTGCGGAGGTGTGCATTGCAGGCAGGATCATGAGTGTGAGGGATATGGGCAAAGCCAATTTTGCAGTGATCCAGGATGCTGTTGGTAAAATTCAGATATATATTAAGCAAGATGATATTTGCGCTGGCGAGGATAAAACATTGTTTCAAACAGTTTGGAAAAAACTACTTGATCTGGGTGATATTATTGGAATCAAGGGATATGTATTCACTACAAAAACCGGTGAAACATCTATCCATGTAAAAGAGTTCTCCTTACTTTCTAAAGCATTAAAACCACTGCCCGTGGTAAGAGAAAAAGATGGAGAAACATTTGATGAAGTAACTGATCCCGAGTTTCGCTACAGGCAGCGTTATGCAGACCTGATTGTAAATCCCGGGGTAAAAGAAACTTTTATCAAGCGTACCAAAATGGTGAATGCTATTCGTGAATTTTTAAATGAAAGAGGTGCACTGGAAGTGGATACCCCGGTGCTGCAGGTAATTCCCGGAGGAGCAGCAGCAAGGCCATTCACTACGCATCACAATGCATTGGATATGCCGATGTACATGCGTATTGCCAATGAGTTGTATTTAAAGCGCCTGATCGTAGGGGGCTTTGAATGGGTGTATGAATTCAGCCGCAACTTCCGCAATGAAGGAATGGACCGTACACACAATCCAGAATTCACCATACTGGAATTTTATGTGGCGTACAAAGATTATGAATGGATGATGGAAACCACAGAACAGTTATTAGAAACAGCTGCTATTGCAACGAACGGTTCTACCAAAGTAATGGCTGGGGAAAAAGAAATAGATTTTAAAGCACCCTATAAAAGAGTGACCATGTATGAAGCCATTAAAGATCATACAGGATTTGATATTAGTGAAATGGATGAAGTTGGCATCAGGGAAGTTTGCAGGCAGTTGCACATTCATGCAGATGAAAAATGGGGGAAGGGAAAACTGATTGATGAAATTTTCGGGGCCAAATGCGAGGGCAATTATATACAACCAACGTTTATCACAGACTATCCTGTTGAAATGAGTCCACTGACTAAAAAGCATCGCAGCAAACCGGGATTGGTAGAACGCTTTGAACTGATGTGTAATGGTAAAGAAATTTGCAATGCATATAGTGAGCTGAACGATCCGATAGAACAAAGAGAACGTTTTGAAGAACAGGCCAAACTGATGGAACGTGGCGATGATGAAGCCATGTTTATTGATCATGATTTTTTAAGAGCATTAGAATACGGTATGCCACCAACAAGCGGTATTGGATTTGGTATTGACAGGCTGGCAATGTTGCTGACCAACCAGCATTCTATCCAGGATGTATTATTTTTCCCGATGATGCGGCCGGAGAATAACACTGTATAAATATTTTGTAACTTGAACTACAATTTTAAGCTATGAGTACCGTGGCCACTTTAAGAAATGATGTAAAGAAATATATTGAAACCGCAGATGACCGTGTAGTAAAAATGGTTCATGCTATGCTGGAAGCTGATAATAAAACTGATTTGTGGGATGAATTACCTGCGGCTGTGAAAAAGGATGTACAGGAAGCAATCAAACAATCTGCAAAAGGAAAGGGGAAGCCACATAAAGAAGTGATGAAAAAATATGAGAAATGGCTTACCAAGTAATCTGGCTACCCAAGGCTGAAGAACGTTTTGATGAGATAATTGATTATTTGGAAAAGAACTGGAATGATAAAATTATTGCTGATTTTATACAAAAAACCAATCAAAAAATTTTACAGATAAAGCAACGGCCAAAAATGTTCAGAAGGTCGCAGAAAATGAATATTTACGAGGCTTTGATTACAAAACATAATTTACTTCTTTACCGTGTTGTTGGTACTAAGATAGAGCTGCTTACATTTTTTGATACAAGGCAAAACCCTGATAAGAAATTCAAATACTAAAGACTTTCAATTCTTTAAACAACTATTATTTGTTTTTAAATTTTATGAGTTGCCGTTTTTATTCTTTATTCTTTTTTTCATCGTAAGGTAATCTATAAAATAAATCACTCTTAATGAGAGGCTGTTGAATTGCGGACCATCAACAGTTTTGCCCAGGTTCTTTACATAATTTTTTTCAAAATCCCTGTTGAAGCTTTCTGCAATATTCTTCCATACAATATTGATAAAACTACCCTGTGCAAACTGCCAGGTGTACACCATATCCACACTCATAAAATTATAGTTCTGGTTTACATTTTCTGTAAAAGGATGAGTAGGTGTTTGCAGATCACCATATTTATCCAGTACATAAAATTGCTTAGGATCTACCTTACTCCAGTAATGCCTTCCCCTCACAGAAAGACCCATGCGGTTGGTAAAATTATATTTTAAGCTGAGGACGTTTTCAATTGTTCTCAAATTTCTTCTTGAAAAAAATACGGTATCTCCAATTATTGCTGCATAGCCCGCCTGGTTGGTTGAATGTTCTGTATTCAGCTGGTGATCTATGGAGAATTTACTATTGAAACGGATCTTGCCAAACAAACCGTAATCAAATCTTTTTTTCTGAAACACTCCACCCATGCCAGTTGAAATATTACCACCCCAGGAAAGCTTCTTGGCATAATTACTTTCCCAAAAAAGATTCAGATTCAATCTTCCTTTTTCCCTGAATACCCTGCCTGTCATCCTTGGTTCATAAAAATCATTGCGGTGTGGGCCACCATTAATATTAAAACCAACCCACCAGAGATTTTTCAATTGCCCGTTCGCATTTACATTCATGCTGGCATTCTGATACATCATTTCCTTTCGTTTCAGTGCATCCATAGGCGTTACCAACCTGCTGTAAAAAAAATTAGCGTTCACCCGTAGCTGGTTATACCACCTGGAGGGTTTGGTCCAGTTGTATCCAAGCCATGCTCCCTGGTCCATGGTATTGTTATTGGTAAAATATCCCAGGTCGCTTTTATCATATTTGGCATTGGTCAGATCCTGCCAAATGTTGAAATTAAAACGGCCACCCACTTTTCCAAAATAAACAGAGTGAGCATAGCCGGTAATATTTTTATTATTTAGTCCCATTAAATTGCTTACACTCACATTTCCGCCAATATTCCAGGTGTTCTTTTTATCATTCAGGTCAAATAATGCAGAAGTAACATTGGCATCATAATCTTTTCCACTGCGCCATACATTGGTATTTACCAATGAAACGCTGCTGTTATGTTTTAATGTTTGATCCAATACAAAAACATTGTAATTGGTCAATGGATCTGTTTCAACTTTGCGTTCATCACCGGTCACCTTATTTTCAACAATGGCATATTGTGGGTTGGTAATTGCGTTGAGTATACCAATTCCTAAACCTTTTTGTGTACGGCCACTGATCTTTGTTGCATTAATTAGTTTTACATCTTTTGGGTTTCGTTTCACAAATTCATTTCCATTTACATTAGATCCCACCTCTCCTATTTCCCAGTAATGCAAAGGGCCATCATCTATTCTTCCGATACGCCTGCTGTAAAATAAATTTCCTTTGTTAAAGAGGTCGGCGCCTTCCGTAAAAAAAGTTCTGTTCTCATTAAATTTTTGTTCAAACGGGGAGAGGTTTAAAATGCGGTTATCTGTTTGTACCTGCCCAAAATCGGGTATCAGGGTCATGTCTAAAGTAAAAGCCTGGTTGATACCATATTTTACATCCATACCACCATTAAAGCTGCTGGTATTTTTTGAGTTGCTTTCACCAGCATTGTCATCATGATTTTGATAAGCAGAAAAATAAGGAGAGAACTGTAAACGCAATGGCGGCTTAATATCTTCCAGCCCTGTAAGCATACCTTCCTGCGTTAAAAATCCATTTACGTTAGGATCAATGCTTTGCCAGAATAATTGTTGCCCGCTTTTCTGCCGCCGCCTTACAATGTTAAGCCCCCAATCCTGTACTTTCTTTTTTCCAAAGCGGATGGCGGAATAGGGTAAAAACATTTCAAAGGTCCAGCCGTCGGCCTGTATTTTGGCAGCGCTTTGCCATACTGCATTCCAGCTAAAATCTTCACTGTTGCCATTCATGCTGGGTGCCTGCTTAGCATCAAACTGTTCACCCAGCGGTGTAACAAAATATTCAAACCCATTCAGCTTATCATTGTAGGTATCAAAAATTACTCCCACAAAATCATTGGCTCCAAATCCATCTCTGCCTACCAGCTCAGCAGCAATGCTGTCTTTATTTTTTTCATGAAAATAACCACCTATGTAAATGCCGTCGTTGTCGTATAAAAAATATATTTGAGATGCATTCTCCCGACTTTCTTCCATAAAAGGTGTGGGTCTCAGTGCAATAAATTTATCTGCTACCTGTGCATCTTTCCATGCTGCTTCATCTGGTATACCATCTATTTTTATGGGAGTATTTATCCGCTTAACAGTTATCTTTTTTTTCTCGGTCTGGCAAAAAGCTGCCGCAGAAAACAATAAGCAAAAGCTTACTGCTTTTAAGTTTAATAAGTTCATGGCTATACAGTTTGGTTTGCAGGAATAATATCTTGAAGATATTATTCCGCTACGAAACTAAACGTACACACTGTAAAAATGTTACCACTCATCAAACAGTAAAATCAATTGGGTTTTCTTTAACAGGAGTTTCTACACAAAGAGATCAGTGTATAATTGTGCACCTGGCACTACAGAATATTTCTCCAGGTTAGTAATGCCTTCTTTAGCTAATACTTCTTCATCTGTAAAAGTGTTACCGGTACATTCTGTGGAAGATTTCGATAATATATACCAGGCTGCATCTGCAACGATATCAACCGTACGGCTCATTTTCATCAGCATTTCTCCACCCAGTAAATTATTAACTGCAGCAGTGGCGATGGTGGTACGTGGCCACAATGCATTGGCAGCAATATTGTATTTTTTTAATTCTGCCGCAAGGCCGATGGCGATCATACTCATATCATATTTACTGATGGTATAAGCCAAATGGTTTTTGAACCATTTCATATCCATATTAATGGGCGGAGATAAATTTAGTATATGTGCATTGGTTCCTTTTTTAAGATAAGGAATACAGGCTTTACTCATCATAAAAGTGCCACGTACATTGATGTCGTACATCAGGTCAAAACGTTTGGGTTCTGTTTGTTCAGTAGGAGTAAGGTTGATGGCGGATGCGTTGTTTACCAAAATATCAATGCCGCCAAATTTTTCAACAGCTTTATCAACTACCTGCTGAACCTGGTCCTCGAAACGGATATCACATTGTACTGCCAGTGCTTTACCACCGGCAGCTTCCATTTCAGCGGCAGCAGAAAAAATGGTACCACCCAGTTTGGGATTTTCTTCCACACTTTTGGAAGCAATCACAATATTAGCTCCTTCCTTTGCCAATCTTAAGCCAATGGCTTTTCCGATACCTCTTGAAGCACCAGTAATAATGACCGTTTTATTTTCAAATGACATAGCAGAAATTTTATCAAATCTAATTAAAAGATTCATCCCTCAATTAAATCTTCCCTTACGGTAGAAATAAAAATGCCCTTCTTTATGAGGGGCATTTTTACTAAAATATATTGTCTTGATTATGCCAACGTTGCTTCGTGGGTAATATTGGCGTTGAGCAACTTTGAAATGGGACAGTTTGCTTTTGCATCTGCTACGGCTGCTTCAAATTGCTCCGGACTGATGCCTGGCACTTTTGCAGAAACAATCAGGTGAGATTCGGTAACAGCGCCTGCTGCCGGATCCAGTGTGATCACACATTGGGTATTGATCTCTTCAGCAGTAAAGCCTGCAGCTCCCAATACAAAGGTCAGCTTCATACTAAAGCAACCTGCATGTGCAGCAGCTACTAATTCTTCCGGGTTGGTTCCTACTCCTTCCGCAAAACGGGAATTAAAAGAGTATTGTGTTTGGTTTAATGTGGTGCTTTGTGTTGTAAGGTGGCCGGAACCTTCTTTGCCGGAACCATTCCATACTGCGGTTGCGTTACGTTTCATATTTAAAATATTTGCCCCGGCTTTTAAAAGGGGCTTAGTCTTTAGCAGCCGGGTGTTTTTAATTTGTAATATATAAAATTAAGCCCTGTTAAATTGCTTTATTAAAGCAGCTTCATCAAAACCCACTAACAGCTTTCCATCAAACTCAATCACTGGTCTTTTGATGATACTGTTTTGCTGCTTCATTAATTGTATAGCAGCAGACTGAGTGGTTATTTTACTTTGCTCTTCTGCAGATAAACTTCTCCAGGTGGTGCTTTTTTTATTTAGTAATGTTTCCCATCCTTTCAGTTTACACCATGCCGTTAGTTTCTCTTTTGTGACACCTTCTTTTTTGTAATCATGAAAGCTGATATTCACTTTATGTTTCTTAAACCAGTCCAGTGTTTTCTTATTAGTATCACAGTTAGGGATACCATACACAGTTATTGTATTCATATTAAAATCCCGTTGCTGCAGGTGTTGTTTTTATGATCGGTTCAATTTTTCTATTACTTCAGGAGCCTGCTTTGCTTAGGCAGGCAGGCCCGGTTTAACCATATTCCATAAAGCCTAATTTTTTAGGGATGAAGTTACAATAACATTCAAATGGCAGTATTGTTATTGCATTAATTTTCCTTAATTGGGAAACTGTGAGCCGGGTACTTTTACAAACCCTGTGGGTTGTACGATATGCCATTCTTTAAAATCCTGCCGTGCATCCAATCCTATACCATCAATGATCTCCATCTTTCGCCGGATGCGTACAGGCTTGTCGGTATAAAACTCCTGGTTGGTTTTTGACCGGTCCCAATACAATTCATTGCAATAAAGTGTATCTCCCATCCGGTTAATCACCCTTACACTGTCTTTTAAAAAAACTTTGCTTTGCGATTCCTGGTATTTAGCGTAATGAGCATCCAGCCGGCTTTCCAGCGTATCGCCGGCATCGTTGTAAAAATCCACATGTATAGTTTTTGGGAACTCCACATAGTTATCTGCATTCAGTACCCGGTACATTAATGGGCTGGTGAGTACCGCCTTTTTTTTACCACCGATAGAATATTTGATGTTTACATTGATGGCTTCATCCTTGCCTACAGATTTTGAATTGACGTTTTTTACATCTTCCAGTTTATTTTCACAACTGAATAAAAAAAAGCAGCCTGCGGTAAGGGCTGCAATTTTTTTAATATCAAATATCCTGGCTGTCATACTGAATAATTCTAATAGTATTTAGACCTGTTAAACCAAAGATCGCTTAGTGTGAATCCAACACTAATGCGGAAAATACTTTCCCGAAGATTTGATTGTTTATTTCCCCTGCTGCCGAATTCTATTGCCGTATTTAAGAATGAAGTTTGTGTTTCATAATAAGACCTTCTTAATTTTAACGGAAAACCTGCCCCAAAAGTGAAACCATATTCAGGAAGCTTGGTGCCCAGGTTCACATAATCCGGACCATAATAAAAACCTGCACGGTACTTTACAAATTGAAAGTATTTTTTTACCGGTGTATTCATGCTGGCAGGTAAATATTCAATACCTGTTCTAATTTTCCAGCTATCCTGTACCTTATCCGCCTGGTCAAAAAACTTGTATTTATTCCAAAAGGTTTTTTCGTAATCGGCACCCCACGACCAATGATTGCCGGCATCCTGGAAGAGAAACCCGGCTCCAAAAGTAGCTGGATAGTCTACCGTGCCATCGGCTGATTTTTGATATACACTGTCTATCCTGAATGTTGTACCATCTGCAGTGTAGCTTACTGTTTCTACTTTTATTTGCTGTGAGCCGCTCATTTTCTGGCTTAATGAGCCATAGGCACCCAATCTTAAGATATGTTTACTTTTAAATTTGATCTCGTATTGAATCCCGGCATTTACAAACACAGCCCCAAAGTTTGTTTTATTGGAAGTATTTGATGAATAATGAAAAACAGTATCATTGTCAACTGCCAACTTAGTACTGTAGGATTTATTTCCAAACCGGTAGCCGCTGTTGAAACCAATACTAAAACTTTTTATTTTTAAGCCTAACCCTACTATCGCCTCATTTACACCACCAGATCCTTCATACAGCGAAAGTATACTGTCTGCCGCCCCCGCATGAATGGGGCCAAGTGAATATATTTTATAATTGATCTTAGAAACAGGTCTTAGTCCCATATTCATTCCCAGGAAGATCCCTTTTTTATTGGCCTTTTTTAATTTTATTGGTAAACCCAGTTGTACATAGGAAACAATCAGGTTAGTGGAAGTAAACTTGTCGGCAGGGCTAATACTTTTCAATGTACGGGTATCCACTTCAGCGCCAAATTCAAAAGTAGATAAACTAAGGCTGCCATAGCTGGCAGGATTTATGAAATTAACTGTTTTAAAATCTGCAAATCCTGCACTAATACCACCCATTCCACGGTTCAGTATATTCTGGCCGGGAGTAATGTCACCCAATCCATAACGGGAGTAAGGAGAATTTTCCTGGGCAATAGCAGCAGTACAAAATAATAAGGAGAAAACAATTCCAGTCAGACGCATCATGTTAGCAGTTATTAACTTCACTTATTGCGTAAAGTCCTTTGAACAAAAAATTTAAGTCCGCAAATATCTTGTTTTTAAGTCTACGGGCAAAATAGCCTGCATCACCCCCGGTTAAAACCACGTTAAAGTTGCCATACCTGCTGCTGTAATAGTCAATGTAGCCGTCTATTTCAAAGCTTATGCCTGCTAATACACCGCTTTGTAAATTAGTTTTGGTATCGTACGCAATTACCGGGAAATTCCACTCTTTGGGTGCTAATGGAAGCTTGGCAGTGTATTCATGCATGGATTTAAACCTCATTTCCATGCCGGGAGAAATGGCCCCCCCGAGGAACTGATGGGATTGATTAATGAAATTGTAAGTGATACAGGTGCCAAGGCCGATCACCAGGTTATTTTTATTGGGGAAAAAATGTACCGCTGCCGCAGACAGTGCCAGCCTGTCTGCGCCAATTGTTTCAGGCTTACCTACAGCAGCAGTAAAATTTACTTTTGTCTGCATCGAAAGTTTGTGAAATGCTGTGGCAGCAGCCAGCACTGTTTCTATTCCCGGATTATGATTGATAACCGAAGACAAAACTGTTTTTTGCGGTTGATAACGGGTAATGATCCCTTCGATTGTTTCATTAGCATCATCGGGCAACACAAATTCTTCTGATAGATGATCATTTTGAAATACTGCCGCTTTTAAACGGGTATTACCGAAATCGAAGCAAATGGTTGTCATGGTTGTAAAATTCGTTTAAATCGTTTAAGGCGTGTCAGGGTTCGAAAGGTTTTACCCGGCAAAATAAATTTAATGTCGTTATAAAAAACTAAGTGCATGAAAAAGATAAAACTATTTTAAACGACTTAAACGTTTGAAACGTTGTCAACGTTTCAAATATCAAATCCACCTAAGTTTTTAAAATGACCATTTAATTTGATACGGTCTTTCAGTACTTCCATTTCTGTTACTACGGGTAATACTTTCAGCACATGTTGTTTTAAGTATTCTACCCGCTGTACTTCATGCAGCAGCTGCAGCAATTCATATTCTTCATCCATTGACATGCCGGCATGATGGGCAATATCGTAACTGCACAATTCCTCATCAGCCTTCTTAAATTCCTTATTCACTTTTAAAATGCTGTGGAGTTTTCTGATGGCTTTTATAACAGTTTGTAACAAGATCTTGTTTCCTTTTTCTTCATTATCCGGGTAATTAACAATAGCACCGCTGTATAGTTTATCCGGTACTGCTTTAATTACTTCCAGTATCTTAAATACTTTTACGCCCCTCGTTTTAATATCCATTTCGCCACTGTCGTATGTCTGGGTAATTTCTGTAAGCTCCACCAGGGTACCCATTTCCACCACCTTATCATTGATCACGGCGGGTATACCAAACATTTTTTTGCTGGCTTTGCAATCATTGATCAATTCTTTGTATCGGGGTTCAAATATATGCAGGTTCAATTCCTCACCAGGATACACCACAATGCCTAATGGAAAAATAGGAATGAAATTCGTCATGCTTGAAGCCAATAATTTATTCGAAGGTAATAAGGAAACGTCAATGGTGAATGAAGGGTAAATGGCAAGAGGTAAGTGTGAAATGGGAAATAGGAAATAGGGAATGGGAAGGGCTATGTGGGATAATAGGAAGAAGCAATCCTTGCAAAGCGGTGTCCACAAAAATGCTTTTTTGGAATTTGAATAAAGAACCTTGAATTTTGCCCGATGTGGCAACAATACCTGCAACAAATTCAGCAAGGCGATATAAAGGCATTGGCCCGTTGTATTTCTTTGGTAGAAAATGAAGTGAGCGGATATGAATCCCTGATGCAGTCGTTACCCCCTTCTCATACCCCGGTGATTGGTATTACAGGTCCGCCGGGAGCAGGCAAAAGCACTTTGGTGGATGCATTGATAGAGCTGATAGTGAAGCAACGAAAAAGAGTTGCAGTGCTTTGTGTGGATCCTTCTTCTCCATTTAATCTCGGGGCATTATTGGGCGACAGGATACGCATGAGTGACTGGTATAATAACCCCAATGTATTTATCCGTTCTCTCGCCACCCGAGGTTCACTGGGAGGGCTGCATCCAAAAATTATTGAGATAACAGACCTGTTGAAAGCAGCTCCTTTTGATTACATCATTGTAGAAACAGTTGGCGTAGGGCAAAGTGAAATTGAAATTGCAGGCCTTGCAGATGTAACCATTGTAACCATGGTGCCGGAAGCTGGCGATGAAGTACAAACCATGAAAGCAGGCCTGATGGAGATCGGGGATATTTTTGTGGTGAATAAAAGCGACCGGCCGGATGCAGATGTATTTGTAAAAAATTTAAAAATGATGCTCCCCCACCCCCTAAAGGGGAGTAATGCAGGCGTTTTAGTGATTAAAACCATTGCTTCACAAAAAGCAGGTATTGCAGAATTGCTAAATGAAGTGAATGAAAAAATTGCAGCCTTAAACGACAAACAATCAGCAACCAACGACAAGCGATACTGGTTGCTGGCAGAAAAGGCTTTTTATTTGATACAGCAAAAGAGAACGGCTGATATTAACAAGGCAGAACTAAAGAAAAAAATTGAGGCAGCAGGTGAGACTTTTAACTTATATCAATTTGTACAAAAATATTAGCATGGAAATGATCCTAAACGCAGGCCTGCCTAAAGTAGCAAAAGCAGAACCAGAACCAGCCATAATAAGTTTAAAGACTAACCCCAATAGTGGTTCGTACTTTCCTCACATTTAGTATTAGTAATATAGTGTTTCGTAAGGCTTATTGAAAATGATAGCTGCTAATCTATTGGTAATTTCACTTAAGTCGCAATAAGCATTGTTGCTGAGTAAAATGATGCAAATATCATCGTTTATAAATCGTTGTATATGTGAATGGAATCCTGGGGTACCTCCACCATGAAATACGTTGAATTTACCATAGCTATTGTCAATAAACCACCCATAACCATATTTCGATTTATAAGGGGTATATGCTTTTTCTAAAGATGGTTTATTAAAAATTTCACTTGTATACAATGCTCTGTCCCATTTATATAAATCCATAGCAGTGGAATAAATATTACCACAACCAGGTGCATGTGTTGAATCAAATACAGGCTCTGAAATGAGTTTTTTTTTATTTATGTTGTCATAGTTTATTGCTTTATTGGTATCATTTAAATTTCTGAAATCAAAGCCAGAATGAGTCATTAGTAAAGGCTCAAAAATTATATCACGGACTACTTGTTCATATTTTTTTCCTGTTATTTTCTCAATAATGAAGGCGAGCAAAATATACCCGGAGTTAGTATATGAAAACCTTTCCCCCGATTTAAACAGTCTTTTTTTTGATTTAAAGAATGAAATAAGTGTGTCAATAGAAATAGGCTTTATAAAATTTTCTTTACCGTATTCTTTTGATTCTAAATATTCGAATATCCCTGATGTATGGGTTAAAAGGTTTTCAATTGTAATATCATCACCGTTCGGATAGTCAGCAATATATTTTGTAATCTTATCAGTTAAACTTAACATTTTCTCTTCTTGCAAACGCAAAATTATAGCTGATGTAAAAGTTTTTGTTATTGAACCTATTTGATAAATCGTAGATGTCTCGTTATAAATTTTTTCAATCTTATTTTTATACCCATAACCTTTATTTAAAAGTATTTGTCCATTTTTAGCCACCAATACTGTACCGTTAAACTTATTTTTACTTTCAGCAGTAGTTAATAAATAATTGTCCAATTTTTGGGTGAGTTCTTGTCCGAAAATTGAAGTTTGGATTACAATTAGTAAAACTATCAGAATATTTTTAAGCATGCATTGCAAAAGTTAAAAGTCAAGAAAAGTTATTTGTTCAATTAGGATGTCGTATTATGAACGCTAACAAGTTAATAATAGCTGGCAATATCTTTACATCAATCCAAATCACAACCAATCGGTGCTCCCGGCGGTATCTCCTTATGAATCGTCGGCTTTGCTTTTTCCGGTGCTTTCATTCTTTCCAGCGCTAAAGTAAAGTTTGCGATTTGTGATTCATCCTTCACAATTTTTTGTTGTGCTTCAATGTATTTTTTCAGATCAGTTACGGTTTGTTGTGCGATGGATTTTGCAGGGAAAGAAAGATTATCATTCACACTGGCAGCTAACAGGTAAGTAAGTAGTATTTGTTCTGTTTGCTGCTGTATCAATTTCTCCATGCCTGTTTTCCTTGTTACTTTCCATGTTTTACTGATCAGTGTTTGCAGCATTTCATTTAAACCCAATCCACCATTGGCTGCCTGGTATTGAACCATGCGGTTCATTCTTTCACTGTTCAATAAAAATGATAAAGGAAGATCGGCTGCTGTTTCAGCAGGAGCCAATGCATCAAAAGCAAGGCCCGTTCTTTTCTTGAACAACTCTCTTGTATAATTATAGCCGGAAGGACGTGGCGGAATTAATTTCACGATAGATGCAGGAACTATTAGAAACTCAGGAGATAAACAATCCAATACCGCATTCAATGCTTTTAGCTGTTCTTCTTTTCTTACAGGTTTGGTGATCACTTGCCCATCTCCACGAAGTGCATAGGTGTAGTACATACCCCCAACAATTTTTGTAACCGCTTCCACCTGGTAACGGTGATATAAATACACCGGAACCAGTACATCTTCCAGTATCGCCATCGGTGTGCCGGGTTGTATATTCTTTTCTCCAAACTGTTGCAATGCCTTGTTGCGGATCTTCATCATGTCTCTTAATTCATCTACAGCATTGGCACCATTGTCCCACAAATGCGCCTGCGGATGTAAACCACCAGCCGCTCTTGCATCTCTGTCGCTGATAAATTGCAATCCCTTATTTTCTGCATCCGTTAATATTTTATTTAACGCTGATGTTTCATTAGTACCGGCAGGAAAATCCTGGTAACCCCAGTTGATGGCCACTTTATCCCATGCCCCGATTTTATCATCGTAAGCTTTACTCAGATCAATCTCTCCATTGGCATTTAGCATTGCCTGCGGATGAGGATAATCCATTACACTTGCTTTGTCACTTACACTGGCTGCATAGTTGTGCATCAAACCGATGGTATGGCCCACTTCATGCGCTGACAATTGTCTTAATCTTGCCAATGCCATTTTCAACATTTTGTCATCAGCTGGTACGCCATTCTCAAATGGCGCTAACAAGCCTGTTGCAATTAAATAATCCTGCCTCACTCTTAATGAACCTAAAGACACTTGCCCTTTTATGATCTCTCCTGTTCTTGGATCTACAACAGCGGCTCCATAACTCCAGCCTCTTGTGCTGCGGTGTACCCAGTTGATCATGTTATAGCGAATATCCATCGGGTCTGCACTATCCGGTAATATTTTTACCTGGAAGGCATTCTTATATCCTGCAGCTTCAAAAGCCTGGTTCCACCAGGCGGCACCATCCAATAAAGCACTACGGATAGGTTCCGGTGTTCCATTGTCTAAATAATAAATAATTGGTTTTACCGGCTCACTGATGGCCGCAGTTGGATCTTTCTTTTTTAACCGGTGACGGATGATGAAATTCTTCTCTACTGGTTGACTTACGGGTGTGCTGTAATCAAAATAAGAAGTGTTGATGAAACTGCTTCTTGCATCAAACACCCTGGGTGTAAAATCAGCATCCGGTAGCTGAACAAACGAATGATGCATACGCAGTGTAATCGCTTCTGGCGAAGGCGTAACAGATTGCACATAATTTCCCACGGTACCATCTGCATTGGTCAATGTAATGGTGGCTTCTATTTCTGTATTGAGGGGGAAGTTTTTTGTGTGCTCCAAATAAATTGCAGAACGTGTTTTATCAAAACTATATGATCCCTGCTGACTCATTTTGATGCGGTTGCTCACTCTCATGGCGTCCCTTACAAGAAAATCGGTAGCATCAATTAAATATTTACCATTGCTTTCTGCTTCTACAGTAAAACCCCATAAAGCAGATTGGGCAAAGGATTGCTCCACTGCTCTTTTTTCATTGGCATCACTGGTGATGGCACGGTAAGCATAATTGGGTTCGATCATCAAAATTTTACGGCCAACTTTATTGAACCTGATGATCCTTGTATCTCCCAGCAACCCCCTGTCTAAACCAACATCGTTGGAACCCAGGCCAGCGGGCAATGATTGCTGGTATAATATCTCTGTATCTAACTTTACTTCAAGGAAAATTTTACCGGTGGCTTCTTCCCAATAAACATTCAGGAAGCCTTCCTGTTTTTTACTGTCTTTTGTTTTTTCTTCAATGGTAGGAAGTTTTTGAGCGGATAACAATGTGGGGATCAATAAAAATGCAATGAATAGCCTTAGCATAAACAGTAGTTTGATTATGCAACAAGTTAATTAAAGCTGAAAAGAAAGAAAAAATATTCTTACACGGAGCGGTCACTTTTCCACCATCGGTAACCAATAAAACCAACCAGTGCAAACGGTGCAAACATTAAATAGAGTATCCCTTTATTTAATGCACCTGCTGGTTTTTCACCTAATTGCTGTGCTGTTTTAGTACACATGGCACATTGCGCATGTGCATTTTGTTGAATTAAAAACAAGATCAATAGGATTGAAAATATGATAAGGCATTTTTTCATACTGCAAAAATAACACATCAGATTATTAAACTGTTTACCCGGAACGAAATAAATATTCAAACAAAAATCCGCCTTTTTGAGGCGGATCTGTATTTTAAAGCTTTTTTAATAATTATGCTGGCTGTTGCGACATTGATTTGCTCACCCGCTTGCGGTCATCTTCATTCAGGATCACTTTACGTAAGCGGATGCTTTTCGGTGTTACCTCAATGCACTCATCCTGCTGAATGTATTCCATACATTCTTCCAAACTCATCTGGATCTTTGGTGCTGCTTTACTGGCATCATCCGTTCCGCTTGCACGGTGGTTGGTCAATTTCTTCGGCTCTGTAGCATTCACTACTAAATCGCCTGGCTTAATGTGCTCAGCTATAATCTGTCCAGCGTACACCTCTTCTCCCGGATCTACAAAGAAACGCCCCCTGTCCTGTAATTTATCAATAGAGTAGCCGGTGGTTTTTTCTGTGGTCTTGCTCAGCAAAACTCCATTACTGCGTCCTGGAATATTTCCTTTCCATGCCCTGTATTCATGAAAGCGGTGAGCCATTACTGCTTCTCCGGCAGTGTTGGTAAGCATATTACTTCTCAATCCTATCAAACCTCTTGAAGGAATATCAAATTCCAAATGTTGCATTTCACCTTTGGTTTCCATTACCAGCATTTCGCCTTTGCGTTGTGTAACAAGGTCAATCACTTTTCCACTGTATTCTGCAGGCACATCCACTACCAGTACTTCGTAAGGTTCGTGTTTGCTGCCATTGATTTCTTTTACCAATACCTGTGGCTGACCAATGGTCAGTTCAAATCCTTCCCTACGCATGGTTTCAATTAAGATACCAAGGTGAAGAATACCACGTCCGTAAACATTAAAGCTATCTGCACTGTCACTGTCTTCTACTTTCAGCGCCAGGTTTTTTTCTGTTTCTTTCATTAAACGGTCACGAAGATGGCGGCTTGTCACAAACTTTCCTTCTTTACCAAAGAAAGGAGAGTTGTTAATTCCGAATAACATGCTCATGGTTGGTTCATCCACACTAATTACCGGCAATGCTTCAGGATTTTCTACATCAGCAATGGTATCGCCGATATTAAAATTTTCAAGACCAACCACTGCACAGATATCACCTGCAAAAACTTCTGCTACTTTCTTTTTACCCATTCCTTCAAACACATACAGTTCCTTTATCTTCATTTTTTTGATAGCACCATCAGCCTGTACCAAAGCAATCTGCTGATTTTCTTTGATGCTGCCACGGGCCACTTTACCTACCGCTATTCTTCCTAAAAATGAAGAATAATCCAGTGAGGTAATCTGCATTTGTGAAGGACCTTCATTTACTTTAGGCTCTGGTACATACTGCAGTATCGCATCCATCAATGGAAAGATATTATCTGTTTCAGCAATGGAGGTATTCATCCAGCCATTCTTACTGCTGCCATAAATAGTGGGGAAATCTAATTGCTCTTCTGTAGCATCCAGGTTAAAGAATAATTCAAATACTGCATCGTGAACTTCATCCGGACGGCAGTTTGGCTTATCTACTTTATTGATCACCACGATTGGGTGCAGGCCAAGTGCCAGTGCTTTCTGTAGCACAAAACGTGTCTGTGGCATGGGACCTTCAAATGCATCTACCAATAACAAAACGCCATCAGCCATTTTCAATACCCTTTCCACTTCACCACCAAAGTCACTGTGACCAGGGGTATCTATCACGTTCACTTTAACGCCTTTATAATTAACAGAGATGTTCTTACTGAAGATAGTGATACCACGTTCTCTTTCAAGGTCATTACTGTCCATAATGAGTTCACCGGTTTCCTGGTTGTCCCTGAATACCTGGGTGGCGTGTAAGATCTTGTCTACCAGTGTTGTTTTGCCGTGATCTACGTGGGCAATAATAGCGATGTTTCTTATATTCATTTTTTGTGCTTTGAACTTTGAGTTAACTGCTGCATGCCATAGAATTTGCTGATTGGCCGCTGCTAATGACTCATAGCTTATTTTTGAAGGCGCAAAGGTAGTCTATTTAAGCCGGATGGCAAGGTTAAAAGTTAATTAACAATAAGGCAGGCTGGATTACTTTTACAAACCTACGGGTATTAATAGTAAATACATTAAAATGAATACAATAAGATTGATTGGAAGACGCAAAAGGATTGCATTGGTGGCGCATGACAATAAGAAAAAGGATTTAATAGAATGGGCCAGCCACAATGCGGTGATATTGGGAAGGCATGAACTGATCGCTACAGGCACCACCGGTAAATTACTGGAAGAAAAGTTAGACCGGCCGGTAAAAAAATTATTAAGCGGCCCTTTAGGAGGAGACCAGTAAATTGGTGCTATGATAGCAGAAGGTAAGCTGGATGTGCTGATATTTTTTTGGGACCCCATGGAGGCTCAGCCACATGACAGTGATGTAAAGGCGCTGCTGAGAGTTGGAGTTACCTGGAATATTTTGCTGGCCTGCGACCGGGCAACAGCAGATTTTATACTCACCTCACCATTGATGCTGGAGGAGTATGAAACGATTATTCCGGATTATGATAATTATTTGAACAGGAAAGTAGTTTAATAACTGGTTTTATACTCTCACATAAATTTTCTTCTTATCTAATATATAACCCACCAGCCAGCAAACCAGCATAAAGCTTACGGCAAACAAGAAGGAACCAAAATAACTTCCTGCATGAACAAATATGTTGTTGTATATCCATGAATAGAGTGGCGTTTTTGCATCTGCCTTAAAGAACCACAACAGTATAGCAAGTATTTCTGATAATAGATAAATGAACAAAGGGTTTCTGCCAAACACTTCAAAGAAATAGGTCCAGTTAGTTTTGTGTTTGAAGTTGATGATATAAATGATCAAAGCAAGAATGATACAGTCTAATCCTACGGTATGCAGTACAAAGGAACTGGTCCATAATTTTTTATTGATGGGGAAAGATAAGTTCCAGCAATAAGCAGCAAACAACAACAGTGCACCAGCCAATAACAGCTTCGCCAAAGCTTCATAACTGTTTCCTTTTTCCTGGATAAATTTTCCAGCAATATAGCCGCCCACTACATTTACAATAGACGGCATGGTGCTCAGCAATCCCTCCGGATCAAAAGCCACCCCTTCGCCATGGTACAAATGTTTTTCGCCCAGCAGCCATTTATCCAGCGCCAACCCGGCATTTCCTTCTAAACTTAACGGGTCTGCTGCATCTCCAAACACCACCGATAAAAACCAATATAAAAAAAGCAACCCGATACTGATGATCAAAGACAGTTTTGGTTTTAAATAATAGATCATCAGTGCAGCAATGCCATAACACAAGGCAATTCTTTGGAGCACACCAAAAACCCTGGTATCTTCAAAAGGAGCAAATACCAAATGCCCGGTTTGATCCCATTTTACAAATGGGAACCAGTACATCAGGTAGCCCAGCAAAAAAATGATGAGTGTTCTTTTTAAGATCTTCCACAACACTTTGCTTTGCGGCATATTGTTCCACTTGGGCATCACAAAACTCATCGCATTTCCTACAGCAAATAAAAAAGAAGGGAACACTAAATCCGTAGGCGTAAATCCGTGCCAGCTGGCATGCACTAAAGGCGCATAGGTAGTGGCTCCGTTACCTGCAGTATTTACAATGATCATGAAGCAAACGGTCATTCCCCTGAAAACATCAAGGGCGGTAAAGCGTTGGGAAGTTGTGGTCATTTTGTAAGGTTGAAGCATTCAAATTAGCCATTTTATTTTACATCACACAATTGAACATCTGTATCTTTAAAAAAAAGAAATGCCTGCTTATACTGACGTATTTGCAGGTATTACTTCTGGCCCGGTTTTCTATTAAAGACCTCTCAAGCATTCATGGTTGTTTCGTTATTAAAATTTTAATTATGAAAACACAAAAACACTTTCTTCCCAATATTGCCCTTTGCATCCTGTTGGATTTGATCGGCATGTCTACTTATATTTTTCCAGCATTGGGAGAATATGTGGATCTTGTTTGGGCGCCCATTTCAGGATATATTTTTTTAAAACTGTTTGGTGGAAGACTGGGTATGATTGGTAGTGTGCTTAACTTTTTAGAAGAGGTAATTCCCTTTACAGATATCATCCCTTCCTTTACCATTGCCTGGTTCATCAGGAAAAGAGAGATTGAAAAGGCTGCTTTTCGAAGTGTTGAAAAAAGATAAATATTTTCTGCATAGTTCCGGCAAGTGTTAAATTTACAGACAATAAAAAATAATCACGGTGCCATTTCAATTGCAATCAAATTATTCACCTGCAGGTGATCAGCCGGATGCCATCCAAAAATTGACTGAAGGCATCCTTGAAGGAGAACGATACCAAACCCTGTTAGGTGTAACCGGAAGTGGTAAGACATTTACCATTGCCAACGTAATACAAAATGTGCAGCGGCCAACCCTGGTATTAACTCATAACAAAACACTGGTGGCACAATTGTATGGGGAGTTCAAGCATTTTTTTCCTGATAATGCTGTAGGCTATTTTGTTAGTTATTACGATTACTACCAGCCAGAGGCATACATGCCCGTTAGTAACACCTATATAGAAAAAGATCTCAGCATTAATGAAGAGCTGGATAAACTTCGCCTGCAGGCAACAGCCCAGTTGCTGAGTGGCAGAAGGGATATTATTGTGGTGGCAAGTGTAAGCTGTATTTACGGTATGGGAAACCCAACTGAATTTGAAAATGGAATTATCCGTATTCAGAAAGGTCAGATCATTTCAAGGCAGGGATTTTTGCATGCATTGGTCAACAGTTTGTACAGCCGTTCGCAGGGCGATTTTACTAGAGGCACATTTAGAGTGAAAGGGGATACTGTGGATATTAATTTGCCCTATGTGGATTTTGGCTACCGCATTACTTTCTTCGGCGATGAAATAGAAAGCATCGAAACATTAGAATTGAGTAGCAGCAAAAGAATAGGGTTAGTGGATAATGCCGCCATCTTTCCTGCCAACCTTTACCTGGCACCAAAAGATATTATGCAGGAGGTGATCTATGAGATACAGGATGAGACTGCTGCCCAGGTGGAGTATTTTAAAAACAGCGGCAAATTTATAGAGGCACAACGCCTGAATGAACGGGTACAGTACGACCTGGAAATGATCAGGGAACTGGGCTATTGCAATGGCATTGAAAACTACTCCAGATTTTTTGACCGGAGAAGGCCCGGCACCCGGCCGTTCTGCTTACTGGATTATTTCCCCAAAGATTTTATTTGTGTAATTGATGAAAGCCATCAGACAATACCACAGGTAAGTGGCATGTATGGAGGAGACAGAAGCAGGAAACTTATTTTGGTAGATTATGGTTTCAGGCTACCCAGCGCTTTAGATAACCGCCCACTTAATTTTCATGAGTTTGAAAACATCATCGGCCAAACTATTTTCGTAAGTGCAACCCCAGGTGATTTTGAACTGGAGAAAACCGGCGGCGTGGTGGCGGAACAGGTGGTGAGACCAACTGGCTTATTGGATCCACCGATAGAAGTCCGTCCCTCCATTAACCAGATAGATGACCTGCTGGATGAAATTGATAAAAGGATAACCAAAGGCGACCGTGTATTGGTAACCACTTTAACCAAACGCATGGCGGAGGAAATGGATAAATACCTGCACCGCATCAACATCAAAAGCAAGTATATTCACAGCGAAGTGGATGCTTTGGAAAGGGTGGAGATATTAAGAGAACTGCGATTGGGCATCATTGATGTGCTGGTGGGAGTGAACTTATTAAGAGAGGGTTTGGACCTGCCTGAAGTTTCTTTGGTAGCTATTTTAGATGCAGACAAAGAAGGCTTTTTGCGTAATGAAAGAAGCCTTACACAGACAGCCGGCAGGGCTGCAAGAAATGTGGATGGCCTGGTGATTTTTTATGCTGACAAGATGACGGAAAGCATGCAGAAAACCATTGATGAAACCAGCCGCCGCAGGGAAAAACAGGTAGCTTATAATATTGAACACGGCATTACACCCACCACCATTATCAAAAGCAAGGAACAGATTTTTGCTCAAGGTTCTGTACTGGATGTAAAAGGGTATGATCCATCGAGGCCTTATTCCATTGGTGCTGACGAAGATATTATAACCGTAGCCGCCGAAGAACAGGAAGAATACCTGACCATTCCCAAAATGGAGAAAAAAATAGCCACTACCAAAAAATCAATGGAGAAAGCGGCGAAGGATATGGACTTTATGGAAGCTGCCAGGTTAAGGGATGAGATGTTCAGGTTGAAGAAAGAGCTGGAAACGATGAAGCAATAACTTCAACATAAATTTAATTCTATGCATCCTTACATTCCGCATTTATTAGAAGACATTGAAAAAGCATGCCGCCCGGAAATTAATATTTTTGAAGCACCAGCACCCAAGTCATTTGAAGAAGAAATGGAAGAGATAGAAAGATGGTGTGAAGGCGAAGAACCGGAGCATACATTTAGTTATCACTGTGGATTGCTGCCAGAAAATTTTCCACCACCGGAACAACTGACTGTAAAAGACATTAAGCTGGTAAATAAAGCTTTCCAGCATATGATGTTTACCTGGAACATAACGATTGATTTACCTAAAAAAATGCCCCCGAAAATTGCCTATACATTTATTGTTGACACGCTGAATGAAAAAATAGAAATTGTAAACAGCGGTTTCACCGGATTTGATTTTTGTACAGGATATGCGCCGGATTGTAAACTAAAAGAATATTGCCCCTGTCTTGAAATATGGAATAGTTTGCCTGATGAAAATATGGACGATATGGATATGTCTGGGGATGAACTTCCTTTTTAATCATTGCTTCAAAGCACCAAAGTCTGTAGGCAGATTCAACAAATCATTTTGTATATTTGATTAGCAATGCAACCAGTAGTTACCATAGAAAAAAAAACAGTACAGGATTATCAACAATTGCCTGAGGGAGTGCCTTATCAATTAATAAATGGCAAGCTAATTATGTCACCATCACCAAACAGGACCCACCAGAAATTAATTGGCAGGATATACGCTATGATATTAGGTCATTGCGATAAAACGAATATCGGCGATGTCTATATCGCACCATCTGATGTTTACCTGGATGACGAAAATGTGGTACAGCCGGATATTTATTTTGTATCCAGCAATAACTTATCTATTCTGACAGATGCCGGGGCTGAAGGTGCTCCTGACATGATCATTGAATTACTTTCCCCATCTAATGCTTATTACGATTTAAGGGCCAAGCTCCAGTTGTATGAAAAGTATGCAGTAAAAGAATATTTCATTGTGGACCCGGAAGACAATATGGTAATCGCTTACAAATTAACCGAAGGCAGATACAAAGAATTATACCGTGAATATAAAAAGATTGAATCTGAAGAATTGGGGACGGTTATCAGTTGGTAAATAAAAAGCTTTTAAAACATAAAACATGACCACAATAGCCCTTTACAACCTTAAAGGCGGCGTAGGTAAAACCGCCAGTTGCGTAAATTTTGCCTATTTAGCTGCTGCTGATGGATATAAAACACTCCTGTGGGATATTGACCCACAAGGCTCCGCTTCCTTCTACTACAAGGCCAAGCCAAAAGTACACCCCGGCATTAAAAAATTAATTACCAAAGATGCGGAACTGGAAAGCGCCATCCTGAGTACCGATTTTGAGATGGTAGAGGTAATTCCTGCAGACAGCAATTCCAAAAGTGCCGACATTATGCTGGAAGAAATGAAGGGAAATAAGAACAGACTCAAAAGTGTATTGAAGCAACTGGATAAAGAGTATGATTTTGTTTTTATCGATTGCCCTCCCGGTTTCAGTGCATTGAGTGAAAATATTTTTAATGCTGCAGACATTGTATTAATGCCCGTAATACCCACTACATTATCGGTACGTACTTACCACATGGTAAAAGATTATTTTAAAGAAAAGGACCTGGATGTAAAAAAGATGATGTGTTTTTTTACCATGGCAGACCTGCGTAAAAACTTGCACAACGAAATAATGGGAGAGTTGTACAAAGACAAACGTTTTTTCCAAAATTATATACCTTACTTAAGCGATGTTGAAAAAATGGGTATCTACAAAGCACCCATTATGGAATTTGCCAACAGCAGTTATGCTGCACAGTGTTACCGGGAATTATGGACAGAGATCAAAGAGGGAATAATATAAATAGAATTATTTTTCAGTAATGTTTTCCATTAAGTCTCAAATCTTCAGATACGCCTAAAATATTTCAGGGAGATACAGATATCGGAAAGGGGCAACCATTATTGGTTGGAGTAAAAGAAAAGGTACCATCAACTATTGGAGTGCCTGTTCCTGTAAGCGTAACCACTCCGTAACCCAATGTTTCAAGAAGGCCTGTGCCTGAAAACGAAAAACCATTAATCACAGGAGTTGAAATTGAGTAGGTACCTGTTACCATTACATTTATATCTATTTTTACCACATTTGAACCCGTTAATAGAACACCTGCAGTATAGGCACCTCCACGGCTAATATTAGTGCAGCTGCTGGGAGCCCCGTCATAAGTGAACACTGCTGTGCCTGCAGGTCTGCCAGCTACTGCAACAGAAAATGTACAGCCATTGGTTCCAATAATAAAATCAATATTCCCGGCAGTAACTGGTGTGCCACTACCTGATAAATTAATGATTTGTATACCTGTTGAAGTAAAGATGCCATTTGCCGAAAATGAAATACCGGCATTTGAATTTGTGGAAATGGAATAAGAGCCGATGGAATCTACCATTACTGTAATTCCAATTGTATTGGCAGCATTTAACAAAGTGCCAACAGTAAAATCGCCATTTACAATTACATTAGTACAACTTCCAGGTGTGCCTGCTAAAGAAAAAGTAGCTATACTAGCAACTGGCGGAATTTCTCCATTTTCATAACTATATTCTTTTCCGCAGGAGATGAAAAATAAAAAAATGGCTATGATGGAAATTAAAAATCTGATTTGCTTCAACATACAACCGGGAATTTATGATGGTCGGAATTTTTTTCAAAAACGATATTAATTCCCCAAAATTAATATTTGTCTATACTTTAAATAATAAATTTACAATTTTAAAATATCATTTTATGACAAGAGAGTTAACAAGCTGGTTTAGTCCGTCATTGCAAAGAGATATGCCAGTGGCAGTGTATGGTCATTATGGCAAGGCATTATTACTGGTTCCTACTGCCGCCGCAGATTATTTGGAATATGAACGTTTCCAGATGATAGATGCTTTAGCACCATTGATTGATGCTGGTAAAATAAAAGTGTTTTCTGTAAACAGTATGAATAATGAAAGCTGGATGAATAATCAGATGCTGGGTGAACACAAGGCCATTCGCCACAACGAATTCAATGCATATATATACAATGAAGTAGTCCCTTTCATCAAAAACAATACTTCCTGGAATACACCCATCATTGTTTCTGGTGCTTCCTTTGGAGCCTTGCACAGTATGAATCTTTTTTTGAAGCGCCCCGATTTGCTCAGTGGCGTAATTGCCATGAGTGGTGTATACAACCTGATGGAATACACCAAAGGTTTTTATGATGAGCAGGTGTATTATAATTCTCCATCGCATTATGTTCCTAATCTTACTGATCATAATATACTGGAGCAAATACGCAGTAGTAATAACATTCATATTCTTACCGGTTCCGGTCCTTATGAAGCGCCAGATGCAGCAAAAGATTTTGCCAGCTTATTGTACAACAAGGGCATTAATTATGAGCTGAGTGTTTGGGGAGAAGAATGGAAACACGACTGGCCCACCTGGCTGGCAATGCTGCCATTGTTTGTAGATACAAGACTTTAGGCTAAGAGTACAAAGAGGTAAAAAAAATTATGCAGGCGCAAGGGGATTTTTCTTTGCGCCTTTCTGTTTTATAATAATTCTGTTGCGGTGGTTTTCTTTGTTTCATTAAATGAAAACTTTACTTTTACCGCATGCAAAAAAAATTATTTTTATTAGATGCCTATGCGCTTGTTTTTAGGGCTTACTATGCATTGATAAGGAATCCACGGATCACCAGTAAAGGAAGAAATACCAATGCACAGTTTGGCTTTACCAACACATTGATCGATTTGATCAATAACCAAAAGCCCACGCATATGGCAGTGTGCTTTGATACACATGCACCAACAGAACGCCATACTGATTTTGCAGATTATAAAGCCAACCGACAGGAAACGCCGGAAGATATTTCATCGGCTGTGCCGGATATAAAAAGAATTATTGAAGCCCTGAACATACCGGTGGTGGCCATTGATGGTTACGAAGCTGATGATGTAATTGGTGCATTAGCCAAGCAGGCTGAGCAGGCAGGGTACGAAGTCTTTATGGTAACGCCTGACAAAGATTATGGTCAGCTGGTTTCTGAAAATATAAAAATTTACAAACCTCCTTACCAGGGAGGAACGATAGAAATACAGGGACCCAAAGAAGTATGTGAAAAATGGGGCATAAAAAATGTAAGCCAGGTGATAGATATACTGGGCCTGATGGGAGATGCGGTGGATAACATACCGGGAATAAAAGGTGTAGGAGAAAAAACGGCTGCTAAGTTGCTGGCTGAATATGAAACACTGGAAAATATTTTAGCGAATGCAGATAATATCAAAGGCTCCATAGGGGAAAAGATACGAGGCGGAAAGGAAGCTGCTATCATGAGTAAAAAGTTAGCCACCATTATTATTGATATACCGGCGGCGGTTTTTCATGAAGAAGATTTCAGGATAAAAGAGATGAACAAAGAGGCACTGAAGGAAGTTTTTGCAGAACTGGAATTCAGGGCATTGACAAAACGCTTGTTGGGAGAGGAAGCCGGAGCACCTGCTGACGAATGGAGGCCGAAGACTGGCGATGAACAAACTGTTACCGGCAATCAGAAGTCAAAAGCAAAAGCAGACACCAATCAATTGGATTTATTCGGAAATGCAGTTGCAGCTCCGGCAACTTCCTCAGCATCTTCTGCAATTGAAAACGCCGATGGCGGCTCTGATGAAAACTTCCTGGTGCCGGAGAAAAATATTCATAACACTCCCCACAATTATATTTTATTAAATGATGATACAGCCATTCAGCAATTCATCAACACGGCAATGGAGCAAACAGAAATTTGTTTTGATTCAGAAACTACCGGGCTGGATGCTAGTGAAGCGGAACTGGTAGGATTAAGTTTTGCCATTAAAGAAGGAGAAGCATTTTATGTACCCTGCCCTGCTGATAGAGAAAGTTGTATTACGCTGCTGAAAAAATTTCAGGTGCTGTTTAATGATACAACAAAAGTTTGGGTAGGTCAGAATGTTAAGTATGATATGCTGATGCTGAAATGGTATGGTTTTGAATTAAAGGGAAATATTTTTGACACCATGCTGGCACATTATGTAATAGAACCGGATGGCAAAAGAAGTATGGATGCGTTGAGTGCAAAATACCTTGGTTATGAACCGGTACACATTGAAGAACTGATTGGTAAGAAAGGAAAAGGCCAGGGTAATATGAGGGATGTGGAAGTAGAAAAAATTAAAGAATACGCAGCAGAAGATGCAGACATTACCCTGCAGTTAAAAAATGTTTTTCTTCCCCAATTAAAAACCAAATCGGTAGAAAAAGTTTTTTACGAAGTGGAAAATCCATTGGTGAAAGTGTTGACCGATATGGAGTTTGAAGGTATCCGTATTGATGAATCTTTTCTTAATGATTACAGCAAGCAATTAGAAGTGGATGCAAAGAAAAGTGAAGAGCTGGTGTATGAACAAGCGGGTGTACGATTTAACCTGGCAAGTCCTAAGCAATTGGGAGAAGTGTTGTTTGAAAAATTACAATTGGACCCCAAAGCAAAAAAAACAAAGACGGGGCAATATGCAACCGGTGAAGATGTGCTGGCAAAGCTGGCTGTTAATAATAAAATTTGTGATGATATTTTGGCATTCAGGGAATTGACAAAACTCAAGAATACTTATGTGGATGCATTGCCGGAACTAATCAATAAAAAAACAGGCAGGGTGCATACATCCTATGCACAGGCGGTAGCTGTTACAGGCAGGCTCAGCAGTATCAATCCTAATTTACAAAATATACCTGTACGTACAGAACGTGGCCGTGAAATCAGGAAAGCATTCATCCCTCGTAATGATGAATATGTATTGGTGTCTGCGGATTATTCACAAATAGAATTACGCATTGTTGCTGCCATCAGCGGTGATGCCAATATGTGTGAAGCATTTAAAACAGGGAAAGATATTCATACTGCCACTGCGGCCAAAGTATTTAATGTGGATGAATCAGCAGTCACCAAAGAGATGCGGTACAAAGCTAAAAGCGTAAATTTTGGTATCATCTATGGACAAGGTGCTTTTGGCCTGGCAGAAAATTTAGGCATCAGCCGAACAGAAGCAAAAGAAATTATTGACAACTACAAAAAGCAATTTCCCAATATTCAAAAGTACATGGACGATACCATCAACTTTGCTAAAGAGCATGGCTATGTGGAAACGTTGATGGGTCGAAAACGTTGGTTGAAAGATATTAACTCTGCCAACTTCACGGTACGTGGTTATGCAGAACGCAATGCCATCAATTCACCCATACAGGGAAGTGCCGCAGACATGATCAAACTGGCGATGATAAAAATTCATGCAGCATTTAAGCAACATCAATTCAAATCAAAAATGCTGCTGCAGGTACATGACGAATTGGTATTTGATGCACACAAAGATGAACTGGATAAAATTAAACCAGTCATTTTAGAATGTATGCAAACTGCACTGGCATTGCCAAATGATGTACCAACCAATGCAGAAGTTGGACAGGGAGAAAATTGGTTAGTGGCGCATTAACGGGTGGGTCACCTCTTAGGTGGCTCACCCTGAAAAAAAGAGATTTGTTAAAAAAATTTATATAATATTCATGGTGAGCCACCTAAGAGGTGACCCACCTAAACACTATGGTAATACTCATTCAATGTAAAGATCGTATCGGACTCGTAGCAGATATTGCTACAGCGATTGCAAATCAGCAAGTCAATATCATTTCCATGAGAGAACACGTGGACACAGTTGACAACAGGTTTTTTGTAAGGATTGAGGTAGCTGGATTTTATGAACCGTTATCAATTGAACAGCAACTGAAAAATATTTTACCGGATGATGCAGAGATTTCTGTCAATCCGTCGCCTGAGAAAAAGATCGTAGTGCTGGTAACAAAAGAATATCACTGTCTGGGTGATATTCTCATCCGCAATCATTTTAAAACCTTGGGTGCTTCAGTGGAATGCGTGATTGGTAATCATGAAACGCTGCAAGATGTATGCAGCCGTTTTGATGTGCTTTTTCATTTCATATCCCATGAAGAAAAAACAAAGGAGCAATTTGAAGAGGATTTGCTAAAGGTGATTGCAAATTACCAGGCAGATTATTTAGTGCTGGCAAAATTCATGCGGATATTATCTCCTGCATTCATCGAAACATTTACTCACTCCATTATTAATATACATCACTCTTTTTTACCAGCATTTGTAGGTGCAAGTCCATACCGGCAGGCGTATGAACGTGGCGTAAAATTGATTGGTGCCACGGCACATTTTGTAACCAATGATCTGGATGAAGGTCCTATCATTGCACAGCAGATCATTCCGGTGAATCATTCTTTTACAGCACCGGATATGGTACGTTCCGGTAAAGAAATTGAAACAGCAGTATTGGCAAAAGCGATGCAGCTGGTTTTTGAAGAGCGGGTGCTGATTTATAAAAATAAAACCATTGTGTTTGAATGATTGGGTGAGTCACCCCCTGGGTGGCCCACCCTGGATGGTTCATCCAGCCAGCTCGCCAAAAGCTCCGTTATTATAATCTTCAAATGCCTGCACAATTTCTTCCTTCGTATTCATTACAAAAGGACCGTGTGAAGCAATGGGTTCATTGATTGGTTCTCCGCTTAAGATCAAAACGATGCTGTTTTCTAAACCCTCCACAGTAAAATCTTCCCCTTCATTTTTAAATAATACAAAATGATCTGCGGCTGCTGTTTGGGTATCATTTATTTTAACGCTTCCTTCAATTACCAATAAGGAAGTATTATAATGGGCAGGAAAACTAAAACTTTCTTTTGCACCCTTATTCAATTTTGCATTGAATAAATGCACCGGAGTAAAAGTAGAAGCAGCACCTTTTACATTGTTGTATTCTCCGGCAATCACTTCTATCACGCCAGCATCACCGGGTATTTGATATTTGCTGATCTGATCATTGGTAAGCCCCTGGTATTTCGGTTGGCTCATTTTGTTTTTAGCAGGCAGGTTTACCCACAACTGTACCATTTGAAATTTGCCACCTTTCTTACTGAAGTTTTCTTCATGGTATTCTTTGTGCAAAATACCGGAGGCAGCCGTCATCCATTGTACATCGCCTTCTCCAATTACACCGCTGTTGCCGCTGCTGTCATGGTGAGCCACTTTACCTTTGTAAGCAATGGTAACTGTTTCAAAGCCCCTGTGCGGATGTACACCTACGCCCCTTGGCCTGTCAGTTGGCGGAAAGTAAAAAGGTGAATTGTAGTCCATCATAATAAATGGATCCATCCGCTGCATACCAAGGTTGGAATTGCCCGGTATAAAATTATGTACCCTGAAGCCATCGCCTACATAGTGTGTCTGCCCGGGTGCCTGTATGATTTCAATATTTTTCGTTGCCATAAAATTGTAATTTAATTGTCTTGCAAATTTAAGATATGCAGGAGCGCCATTCCATTGAACTGTGTTAAGAAATGAATTTTTAGTTGGTACAAATTACTTTTAATTTCATTAAACCTTTTTATAATGGACCCGTCAGAAAAATTCATTATAATCTCATTTTTCCAAACATAATATTAAACTGCATGCGAAATATATTAATCATCCTATTATTTTGTTGTTGCAATGCAGGTTTATTTGCCCAGTCAACTTACACCATGGCCAACTTTGCCAGCAGTGGCGATACCTTTTATTTAACCAAAGCACAAACAAGCATTGCTAATTTTGATTTCAGTGGCGAAAATATCAACTGGGATTTTTCATCTTTAACAGGAGCCTCCCAAAGAAGGCTGATTTTCCGTCTGCCAGCCCAGGCTGGTTTCAGTGCTGCACAATGGCCTTACCTGTATAATTCCAATAATGTAAATCTTTCTTCTACAGATGAGCAAACCATTGCTATTTTGGGATTGCAGCAAAGTAACCCCAATGACTATTTTTTAAAGAACAATAATTACCTGAGAGAGAAAGCTTCATCCTATACGGTGGTCATCAGCAATATTCCTGTTAATGTTAGAAATGTGTATGACAACCCGGATACCATTTATAAATTTCCATTGCAATACAACAGTACCAATAGTTCCAAAGGTGCTTACACAATTAATATATCAGGAGTATATTATCATCATGCTGAAATAAACAGAAAAGATACCGTTAAAGGATGGGGTACTGTTACCACACCTTACAAAACATTCAGCAACGCACTGCAGTTAATTTCCACTGTAACACAGATCGATTCTGTTGCAATAAACAACCAGCCTGTTATTACAAATGATACTTTATCGTACAGGGAAATAAAATGGTTTGATCCTGCTGAAAAAAATCCGGTGCTGTATGTAAAGGAAACAAAAACTGGAAATGTATACATCACCACATATGTGGAATATATGGATGTGCAGCAATATTATCAACCCGCCGTTTTATTTGCTTACATACCAGTGTCGCCAAAAATGGGAGATACGCTAACATTTCAAAATTTAAGTACAAATGCCAGCACATTCAGTTGGGATTTTGGTGATGGGGCTGTTAGCACAGCTATCAATCCACAACATATTTTTGCCAATGCAGGAACATATTCTGTAAAATTGATAGCATACAACGAATCATTATCAGATACGGTTGTTATGAATGTGAAAGTAAACCCGGTTAACCAAACCTATACTTTTACGGGCAATGGCAATTGGGATGATGTAGCTAACTGGAGTAATGGAGCAATACCTCCTTCGCCATTCCCGTCTACCAACAGTATCATTATTAATCATACACCCGGAGGAAAATGCATCCTTAATGTTCCACTTATAATTGAAAGTGGCGCCAGTTTAATGGTGAATACAGGAATGAATTTAGAGGTGCAGGGTAATTTAAGAATACAATAATTTTTATTGATCAGGCAGGGTCAGATGTTGAAATCAGCCCACACTGCTCCGTGATCTGAAGCTGCATTGGCCGGGGAGGTAACAGTATCAAATCTCTTTTCAGTACCCTTGCTCAGCTCATTCAATTCAAACATACCTCTTCTTTCAACTCCTGCATCAATGTACATATCAGCCAGCGGTTTGCTCACCAATATAAAATCGATCTGCGTTTTTTTCTTATAGAAATAAGTATATCTTTTTTCAATATCGTCCGCAAATTTTAACTGGAGTACATCAAAAAGGTTCTGAGTGCTCAGTAATTGCTGCAATGGTTTTGAATCCGGTGTATCATTAAAATCTCCAATTACCACTACCCAGTCTTTGCTGAGGTTGTAATTAGTTTGTAAAATTTCTTTTACTTTATCAGCCTGTAATTTGCGCCTTTTATCTGCATCTTTTTGTGAGCTGCTGTAACCCTTGCTTTTAAAATGATTGCACAAAATATGCAGTGATTGATTTTTTGAAACTTCCAGTTCTACTTCCAGGCAATCCCTGCTAAACAGAAAACTCCTGCTCCCTGGTTTTTCTTTATCAAAAATATGTGTACGGATATTTTTGATGGGATATTTTGAAAGGATACCCACATCAATACCACGGGGATCATTTCCATCTACTAAAATATTGTAAGGAAATCTTTTTGCTGTCAGCATATCACTGCAGAAATTACCCAGCACTTCACGGCTTTCCACTTCCACCAAACACTGGATATCTGCTCCTGCTGCTTTTAATACTTTGGCTGTATTGATCCTGGTGGTTTCCGAAAATTTTTCTCTTTTAAAGCAGATGGTACCATCCCAGTCATCCACACCATTTGCCTGTACCCCTTTAATGGCAAACAGTTGCCGCTTGAATAATTTGCCACGGTTTTCCTGTATCTCTATATAATCTTTTAGTGCATTATATAATTTCAGGATGGCCGGTTTATCATATACCGGTTTCTCCAGTTCGTCCTGCAGGTCTGCAATTTGTTTCAGTATTTTATCGCCTTCTGCATTGTTTCTAAAGTTTAATACTTTGGCCCGGGAGAATAAATTTTCGGTGTTAAAGGTTGCGATACGCATGGGTAAAATTTTAATAGAGAAGAAGGATGGTTTATTAAATGTAAAAACAATTTTCAGTAATTGCAATCTTTGTGTCCATTTAAAGTTGTCGCACTTCAATAAAGGGTTGTCAACCTTTTTTAAAGCATTTTTAGTTGAAAGATACCTGGTAAAGGTTGACAACCCTTCCGACAAATACGCCACAATGTTTCTTTCCTTTCTGCTTGTACTAACTTTGACCCATGCAACCTTTATTGATTTATTGTTACGATGCCTATTGCGGATGGTGCTATGGCTTTAGCCCGGTGATGAAAAAAATAATGGACAAGTTTAGTACCCAGATCAGCATTGAAGTACTCAGTGGCGGAATGATGGTGGAAGAAGCTGTCGCCCCCATTGAAAAAATCGCCCCCTATATTCAGGGTGCTTATCAAAGAGTAGAGGAGATGACCGGAGTAAAATTCGGCGATGATTTTCTCTGGCATATCAATCACCCTGAACTGAGTGATTGGGTGATGAACTCAGAAAAACCTGCAATTGCACTTTGTATTTTTAAAGAATATTACCCGGAAAGACAACTGGAATTTGCTTCCGATCTGCAATACGCACTGAACTATGAAGGCCGTGACCTGGATGACAATGAAGCATACCTGCACCTGCTGGAAAAATACAGTATACAGCCGGAACCTTTTTATGAAAAGCTACAAAGTGAAGAGTATAAGGAAGCTGCTTTTTATGAATTTGCCTTGTGCAGGCAATTGCAGGTAACTGGTTTTCCGGCGGTGCTGCTGCAACTGGCCGATAGTAAATTTCATTTGTTGTGCAGGGGATATACCTCTTATGAGGAGATGGAAGAAAGGATTGAAGCTGTATTAAATGAAATAAAAGCATAACATTTAATCGGGCAGGGCTTGCTTCAGGGCTGGAATTTTATAACGTCCTGCCAGCCTTGCAGCAAACACAATTTGTTGGGCGCAGTCGTTGTTATCCAGTGTTATCTAAACCTTCCTGCTTTAGAAGTTCCAAGACTAAGGCCAGCACTTTCGCCTGAGAAACTCATTCTGTTCATCCTTCTTTTTATAATACCATCGGGCAAGTAAAAAAGTCACAATAAGTGACCCGATAAACAATACAATACCTGAGATCAGCAAACCTCTATGGTCCCTATGATAAAGAATGTTCCCTTTGTAAAATGTGTGGCTTTTGAATATTCCCCCGACAGCTATGATCAATGAAAACAAAACGCCAAATAAATATCCTCTTCTTAAAAGCTTATGCTCTCGTTTACTTTTCTTAAAGATTTCTTCCTCACTCATTTAATTATAAACTTGATGTTGACAATACGATTGCGCCCAACATTGCATAATTCAGCCTAAATAAAACCCAGGACTGAAACCGGGGTTTTATTTAATAATTTACTTCCCTTTCCACTCCGGCAACCTACCCGGTGTATAAGGCGCCCCACTCTTTTCAAGCTGGTCTTCCAGTTTTTTAATTTCTTCCCCCACTGATCTTAATGCGGTGTAGGCTGGTGTAAATTGTTTGGCTGCAATATCGTAAGCATCCATTTGTGTTTGTGTAGGCGCTGCGGTGGTATTCCACAAGGAGCCAATGATGTAATTGATTCTGCCATTGGTGGATGGCGCTGTTTCAAATTCCCTTCTTGCCAATGTGGCATCACCATTCAGTTGCTTATTAATATCGTTCAATCTTTTTTCAATATCAGTAATGGATTTGCTGACATCCAGTGAAAGTTTAGGTGTTTCAATCACAGCCTGTTTAATGTAGCGAAGTTTATGGACCAGTTCTTTCCGGTATTCATTCGTTACTGCAGCTACCCGACTGAGTTCTCCAACTTTTTTAGAAAAATCATCCAAAGCTTTTTTATCTGTTGCAGGTAAAGTGGCGGTGTTTAATGAAACAGTTTTGAATGGTTGTGGTGAAACGAGTTCCGTATATTGTCCGTCTTCAAACTTACTCAGCGCAACTTTGTAATTGCCTGGTAAAGCCATGTATCCATTATCAGGAGAACTGAATACAAAAGATTCATCAAAAGGAGTCAGGTCAACCGGCCCGAAAGGTGCGGTACGAAAATCCCAACTGATCCTTTTCAATCCCTTTTTAGCAGGCGCTTTAATGCGGCGTACGGTATTGCCCTGTTCATCTGTTACGGTAAATAATAAATGCGGTGAAGGTTGCTGATCTTCTAATCTCAATGAATCAATCGATGGATAATAAACCACTTCGCCCTTTTTAATTTTGGCTGCCTCTGCTTCCTGTCTTTTTTCTTTGATGGTTTTAATATCGTCTTTCAAATAGTAAGTAAATACAGCTCCGGGCTTTGGGTTGGGAGTGGTAAAAAAACTCTCTCCCTGGAAACCTTTGCCCCTTACACCCAATGGTGTTGACTGAATATACATCCAGGCATCTTTAACAGGAAATATGGTCGCCTGCCTTTCCATTGCTTCTTTTTTTGCCTGTCTTAGCGTACTGTAATCATCCAGCACATAAAAGCCCCTTCCGAATGTAGCCAGCACCAGGTCGTTTTCCCTTCTTTGTATTTCCAGGTCACGTACTGCAATGGTGGGTAATCCTCCTTTTAATTGTATCCATTTTTGCCCACCATCATTGCTAAAGAATACACCAAACTCGGTACCCACAAATAATAAGTTGGCATCCACATGATCTTCTGCAATAGAATACGCTGTTCCTCTTCCAGGCAAATTATTCTGAATGGCTTTCCAGGTTTTACCGGCATCCGTTGTTTTATAAACATAAGGGTGAAAATCCCCATAGCGGTGATGATTGAAAGTTGCGTACGCTACATTCTTATCATGCAGCGATGGGATAATTTGGTTTACATAAGTACGCTCCGGCACACCTGCTATATTGTCGATCTTTGTCCAGGTTTTGCCCCCGTCTGTCGTTACTTGTATCAGCCCATCATCGGTACCGGCATACAATAAATTTTCATCCAGTTTGCTTTCTGCCAATGCAGTGATGTTGCCATAAATATCGGTGCTTTGATTTTTAGCAATGGCATCCATGCTCCAAACTTTCCCCATCACTGTTAATTTATTTCTATCGATCTGCCTGGTAAGATCATCGCTGATCACTTTCCAGGTACTGCCCCTGTCATCACTGCGAAAAACTTTATTGGCAGCAAAATACAACCGCTTGTTATCAAACTGTGATATGGCTAATGGAGCATCCCAGTTCCAGCGGTAAGCAGCCTCACCTTCTCTTTCCTGCGGTTGAATAAATAAATATTCACCACTCTTTTTATCATACCTGCTCAGTGCTCCATATTGTGCCTGTGCATAAACAATATCCGGGTTGCTCTGATCCACCTGGCTTTCAAAACCATCGCCGGTGCTGGTGAAATACCAGTCTGAATTAAAAATGCCATTTGAACTCAGTGTTCTGGATGGGCCGCCAATGCTGAAGTTGTCCTGTGTGCCGCCGTGGATATGATAAAAGGGCAATGCATTATCTGTAGCAACTTTGTAAAATTGCGTTACTGGTAAATTCGGTTTGAAAAGCCAATTCTCCGCAGCGTCAAAACTTTCATACAGGCCACCATCGCAACCAACTAAATAATGGCTGGTATTGTTGGGATCGATCCATATCACATGGTTATCGATATGTTTACTTTTTTCTCCTAAGTTGGAAAATGTTTTACCGCCGTCTTTACTCACCACCATGTAGGCATTGATCACAAAAACTTTGTTTACATCTTTTGGATCGCAAAATATTTTCTGGTAATAATTTCCGGAGGTGGAGTAGGGGCCTTGTTTGGTCCAGCTGGCACCACGGTCGGTACTTTTAAAAACACCGCCTTTATCTTCTTTCGCTTCCACTACTGCATACAATACATCCGGGTTAGCCGGTGAAATATTTAAACCGATCCTGCCAATATCACCTGTCGGTAATCCAGTCATCATTTTCTCCCAGGTAGCGCCGCTGTCTGTGCTTTTGTACAAGGCAGTTTCCGGCCCGCCACCAATGTAGGTAAATACTTTCCGCTGGCGTTGGTGTGCTGCTGCGTACACAATATTTGGAAAACGTGGATCAACAATCACTTCATTAAAACCCGTGAGTTCACTTACATTCAACACCTGTTTCCAGGTTTTTCCTCCATCAGTGGTTTTATAAATTCCACGGTCGCCACCAGAACTCCATACCGGTCCGTAAGCAGCAACATACACAATGTTGGAATTGGTTGGATCAATGGCAATGCGGCCAATATGTTCTGAGTTTTTCAGCCCCACATTTTTCCAGCTCTTTCCGCCATCTTCACTTTTATACAATCCATCACCATAAGAAACGCTGCGTTGATTATTGTTTTCTCCGCTGCCCACCCATACCACATTGGTATTAACAGGATCGATGGCAACGCAGCCAATAGAGTAAGATCCTTCTCCGTCAAAAACAGGAGTGAAAGTGATACCTGCATTGCTGGTTTTCCATACACCACCTGCAGCAGATGCTACAAAATATTCATTGCTGTTATTTGGATTCATTGCAAGATCTGCGATGCGACCGGATGTGATGGCAGGGCCTACACTGCGGAACTGGAGTCCGCTGAATAAATCAGCATTCAATAATTCTTTTGGCTCTTCTTTTACAGTAGTTGTTGCTGTTTTCTTTTGTGCAACTGCAACGGAGCAAAACAATAACAACAGCATAGCATTGCTGATAAATAATTTATATTTCATGTAATACCTGGTTTTGGTGAAAGTGAGGTAAGTTAAGAAAACCTGTTCATACAGCATAGCCGCCAGCATGAATAAAATCTGTATAAAATTTAAAGAATAATTTCAGCATGTTTTTTATCCTGCCTGGTCATAGGCCTGCTTTATCCAGTTGATCAATGCTGCATTCAATATTTTTTCATCCTCCACCTTTATGCGGTGAGTGCACATTGCATTCCAGCTGCCGGCAGCCTCTGCGTTTCCGCCGGGTGCGACACCTTTTATATTCAGGCCAATATCAAGCCTGGTTTTGGTGGAAGGCTGGATGATGGCAAATTGTTTTTTTCGCCTCAGGCTTACGTAGGCTTTTTTGGGAGACACTTCCACATCTTTTCCAAACTTATTTATTTCCGTCATGATCTTATCATACCACTTTTTCAATTCTTCTTTGCCTTTGTATTGTTCCGCTATCCAGTCGGTTTCATTTTCTTCAGCATGTGCATGACTTTGTTTTGCGGAATGAACCAGCATATTGGCATTACCATGTGTAAAGCCATGTGTTGTTTTCAAAAAATTTACCAACTCGCCATGTTTGGAGAAACCGCTTTTATTTAAGATCGCTGTCCACTCACTCAATTTCCTGCCAGTGTTTTTTTCGATGTTGGCAATCTGTGTTGCGTATGCTTTGTCTAATGCTTCGCTGCTCATGGAATTTAAGTTTTAGGTTAATTACATTTTGTTACGGCAATATCATAGGGATGAACTTTTGCCAGCATGATGTTGTTTTTAACGGCAGGATCTTCCTGCATAAACTGTAAAGCAGCGGCATCATCTTTTGCGTTGAATATCACCAGCCCCATCATCTCTGGATTGTTCAGATCATATTGTGTACGGCCAGCCAATACTACGATGCCTTCGTTCTTGTATTTTACCAATCGCTGAAAATGCTGACCAACAATACCCTGATCATTTTGAGCCCAGTTCTTTTCATCTTTATATTTTTCCACCAATGTTAGCACACCCAAATATTGTTTCAGTTTTACCTTGCTGCTGTCCTGTGCAAAAGCCGACAGGCTGATTAAACAACAAATAGCGAATAAGATCTTTTTCATTTACTTCTTTTTATAGTTTTTTTCATACAGATCGATCCACTGTTGTGGTGTAACTTTTCCCGCCAGTTCACCAATGAGCCCGTAAGGTATTTTTGATACATTTTTAAAACGGATGCAACTCTTTCCCATATCTAATTTTCCTGCCCCGGTTTTGGCATATTCATCTACAAACCATTTGGATAATGCAGGATCTCCATACACACACATATTATATACTGCGATGAAATTTTTTTGTGATGCAATGTTCATAAAAGGAAGCGGCAGTTCAGGTGTACAGTGATAACCCGGCGGATATAAACTATGCGGTACCACGTAACCAATCATTCCATAACTCATTTCTTCTTTAAACCCTTTGGGAAGGTTTTTTTTTATTTCTTTGCGAAGTTTTGTAATGGCTTCCTGCCTGTCTGGCGGCAGCTCTGCTATATATCCATCAACAGTAGTGGCTTTTGATTGCATGGTGCTTTTTTTAAGTTGTAAGGCTGAGAAGTTTTTATCTTTATTTCTTTAGATCAGCTCCCCTGTGGCACAGAATGTAATGCAATACGGTTACCTTCTGTATCTAAGAATACGGCCATGGAACCATACTCTGGTGAAATTTCTGTTTTGGGAACCAGTATCTTTCCACCTGCAGCTTCAATCTTATCCAATACCAATTGCACATCCGGGTTGGCATTTAAATAGATCAATGGCCCCATCAACTCTGATGGCCGGTGAAACCCGCCGCTGTCTACCAGTGCTCCACCCACCTGCGTCATCATATCATCCAGCGGGAACATCCGCATTTTTATATTGGGCATATCCATTGGCATCATGCTGATACTAAAAATAGTTTCGTAAAATTTTTGAGCCCTGTTGATATCTGCTGTTGGTATCTCAAACCAGCTGATTGCGTTTTTCATTTTTTTTCAGGAAAGTTCAGGTTCTTTTTTCTTTTTTGCAATTGTTTTTAAACATTTATTTAAACCAGCCGGGAGTTATTTATTTTCCACAGCAGTTCGAATTAATTTTTTTATGCACTTAGTTTACGGATGATGGAAAAGAAAAATTCCTATAAGTTTTCTGAGTATTTTTAAACTTTGGAGCGTTGTTAAAAATATTTTTTTATTCTTGTCCGGATGCTGCAAAGTAATTCGTCATTCAATAAATCATTTTAAAAATTTTAAAACACACAATTATGGAAAAGTTTATGTTGATCTTTCACAGCGAACTATCTAAAGAACAGCAAATGTCGCCAGAAGAAATGCAGGCTACCATGGGTAAATGGATGGCATGGATCGATAATCTGGCAAAAGCCGGCAAGTACGTAAGCGGAGAACCTCTGCTGCCTGGTGGTAAATTAATCAAAGGAAGTGCAAAAGGGGTAACAGACGGTCCTTATACAGAAGGTAAAGAGATTGTGGGTGGATATTTTATCATCAATGCTGCGGATTATAATGAAGCAGTGGCTTTGTGTGAAGGCTATCCTGATTATGACAACGGAGGAAGCATCCAGGTAAGACAGGTGATGAAAATGGAGATGTGATAAAATAATTCAGGCCGTGAAAAGCAAGTGCAAAGAATACAACTGCCATAGGTGCTGTTGTATTCTTTGTTTTTTTGTTAATCAAATATTGCAAATTGAGTGCTGCTCCGCAAATAGAACAAACCATTGATCACCTCTTTCGCCGGGAATGGGGTAAGCTGGTAACAGTACTCACTAAACTGTTTGGTCCACAAAACCTGCAACTGGCAGAAGATGTGGTGCAGGACACTTTGTTAAAAGCGTTGAATACCTGGAAGATCAACGGGCTTCCGGATAATCCGTCTGCATGGCTGTTTACTGCAGCAAGAAATAAAGCAGTAGATACATTACGCAGGCAGCAACTGCATACCCAATACGCAAGATCCATCACCCCATTATTGCAATCAGAATATACCTTAACACCAACCGTAAATGAATGGGTGAATGGCAGTACTATCCAGGATGACCAGTTGCGGATGATGTTTGTTTGCTGCCATCCATCGCTTTCTGCAGAAGCACAAGTGGCCATCATTTTAAAAACCTTGTGCGGTTTTAGTGTGGCAGAAATTGCCAAAGCATTTGTGAGCAGTTATGATAGCATTGAAAAAAGATTGTACCGGGCAAGGCTGGCATTAAGAGAAAATAAGGTGTCGTTTGATTTACCAATCGCCGCAGAGCTGGATCACCGCCTGGAAAATGTGCTGACTGCTGTTTATTTATTATTTAATGAAGGATATAATTCCACGGCACATGAATCATTGATAAGAAAAGACCTGATGCAGGAAGCGATCCGTCTGTGTGAGCTCATCTGCAGTAATTCACTGGTAAATCAAAGTCATGCACAGGCGCTGTTATCACTGATGTGTTTTACTGCTGCCAGAAATGAAGCAAGATTGGATGTGGATGGAAATATATTATTGCTGAAACAACAGGATAGAACCAGGTGGAACAAAGCACTCATCAGCAAAGCAATTTTTCACTTACAGCAATCTGGAGCTTCAGCTGAAACAATTTGCAAATACCATATTGAAGCAGGCATTGCATTTGAACATGCCAAAGCAGCAAATTATGCCGATACCAACTGGCAAAATATTTTGCATTATTATGATCTGCTGTACCAGTTATATCCCACACCTGTTATTGCACTCAACAGGGCCATTGTGGTGAGTGAAATGTACGGACCTGAAAAAGGCATTCATGCGATTGAATCCATTCTCAATATTACTGCGATAAAAAAATATTACCTGTTGCCTGCCACCTTAGGCGAACTGCACTGGCAACTGAAACAGTATGATACAGCGGAACAATATTTTAGAGAAGCCATTGAGCTTACACAGTCCGCTGCAGAGAAAAAATTATTGGAAAAAAAGATAAATCGGCAAAGGCATTGAGTCTTTTGTTGATTTTATCGCAGGGGATACTGCAGGCAAGATAAATGCCCGTTACTGTTACTGGATGCCGGCAGGGTTACAATAAGAGTTTTTTTATTTTCAGTGTAAGTTGTAAAACTGCTGCTATATAAATTTAAATCCTGCCAGGATTGCAGGTGGCAATTTGCGACCTCTCAATTTTAAGAAATATTATATTTACAAAAACTAAAAGCAATCAATGGCAGGGAAGGAATTACAAACATTGGTGATGGAGCAGAAAATATTGAACCGGATACATGTTGTACGGGGGCAAAAAATAATGTTGGATGAAGATCTTGCAGCAATGTACAAAGTGGAAACGAGGCGTTTGAATGAACAGGTAAAACGCAATAGTAACAGGTTCCCAAAGGATTTTATGTTTGTACTTACGGAGAAAGAATTTACCAACTTGAAGTCGCAAAATGCGACATCAAGTTGGGGAGGAAGAAGAAAATTACCGAATGCTTTTACTGAACAGGGTGTAGCTATGTTATCAAGCATTTTAAACAGTGATGTAGCCATTGAAGTAAATATCAGGATTATCCGGGTGTTCACAAAACTTCGGGAATATGCACTGACGCATAAAGAAATATTATTGCAACTTGCAAAGCTTGAAAAGGAAGTTAAAGGAAATAATAAGGATATAGAGAATATTTTTATGGTGCTAAAGCAATTAATTGAAAAGCAGGAAAAGCCATTACCACCTAGAAATAAAATCGGCTTTAAAAATTATGATTGATAAAGCTCTCCATTCTCAGCATTCTCTCGCCGGGCAATGAGCAGAGCCGGGGAAAACGTTGCTGGCAATCATCTTTGAAGAGTGACTGCATTTTATTGGAAGGCGTGGCAAGGAAAAAGTAGTGTTCGGTGAGGACACCGACCACGGAGGCAAAGCCGCAACGTCCTTCCTTCCCTCATCGCCCGGCAAAGGACGTTGCTGAAAATCTTATCTTTGAAGAGTGAATGCATTTAATGGAAGACGTGACAAGGAAAGAAATGAGGTTTAGGTTATGTGACTTAGTTTCGAGTGCCAGTTACCTGTATGAAATTATCACAACATCAGTCAAAAAGGTTAGTAACAAAGAAACACAGAAAGAGTCCTGCGCCTAATGAGTTTCAATCAGGTCTTTTTATTTATTTTGATTTTTCACAAGAGCAATTATTCTGTCTGCCGATATTCCTTTCACACTGCCAATCGTGTTGGCTTCCAGATTATAATAGTATATCCCCTCCCACAAAAAACTTTTAGTTTGATCAGTATTTTTATATTTTCCATTCATGGTGAAGTATATCATTTTAAATTGATTTTTTTTTGCTTGTACATACATAAAGACTGGTTGCCTGGCATCTTTTGCTATTTTCATTGTATTTCTCAAAGGGGTATCACTCCCAAGATATTCATATTTTCCGTTGAAATCCTCACCAACGGCTGCTGTTAGTATTTCATAGCAACAACTTCCAGCATCCAAACTTGATATACTAATTTTAAAATTTATTACTTTATCTGTTGTGCTTTGGATAGATATTGCCTTCAAATCCGGATAATCAAATAATTCTAAAATTGGATCGTCTTTTTCCAAGGTTCTTATTTTGGAAGAATCTCGAACTAATTTTATTATCCTGTTAGTGGCCAAATCAAACTTATAGCCATACTTACCCAAATTATCAGAGATAATTGAATCCGTTTTAAAATTGCTTACATCAAATTTGTCCTTTATCTCCAGCACAGAAGTTGCATATTCAGAACGTAAAATGCTATCTCTTCTGTCATTATCAATTTTTTGATTTGTATCCTTTCTAAGGTCTTCTTTTTTTTGAATTTTATATTGTATTAAAGGTAATGCAATGAGAGCCAGTACTGCCATAAATAATACAACTCCCTTACGAGTAAATGGGAAATAGCCTCTCTTATAAGGGTCATAGATAATAGACCAAGAGGGAACAATTATAGCTACACTGGAAACAATAGATACTAACAGGATTACATAAAACATTGTTGATATATTAAAGCTGAAAATTACTGCGCTAAATATAATTCATATTCTTATTCCCTGCAATGTCTCCCATTCAAAGCTGTCAGCCTATCGAATTATAATATTTCCGAGCAACATCTCTCGCCAGGCATTGAGCAGGGCTGAGGACGTTGCAGCTATCAGGAATGCTGCCCACTTACATTAAAATCCACCTCTTCCATTTCCATAAAATTAGTACCAGGATAAACTCAGGGATACCAGTCTCATTTCCTGCACCGTCTCCCTTTCAAAAACTGTCAGCTTATCAATTATAAGATTCCGAGCAATGTCTCTCGCCGGGCAATGAGCAGGGCTGAGGACGTTGCGGCTATCAGGAATGCTAGCCGCTTTCATTAAAATCCACCTCTTCCATTTCCATAAAGTTAGTGACAGCATAAATGTCTTGCTCATCTGTTAAATAAAACTTTGCGGAACTGTGCACATATTCAACCAGCAGTATTACAAAACATTCCGGTTTTATATGGGATGGTTCTTTTTACCGGCATAGCTTAAAGATAAATAAACAGTGGATGTATTTTACCCGGTCCATATTTTCTTTGCCCGGCGCAACGTCCTTCCTTCGCTCCTTGCCCGGCAAAGACGTTGATGGAAATCTTATTATTTGAAGAGTGACTGCATTTTATTTGGAAGGGGTATCAAGAAAAAAATCAACTGTATCCAAATCTGTTAAAAAACTCTCAAGAAAAAAACCAGGCAGCAATACTACTGCCACCGGTATCTTATTATTAAATGTGGTTATTGGAGGATGCGGCAGGATGGAATGCGGCATAAAGAATGATACAAAGCGCTTCATGGTTTCAGGTTAGGTGTTTAAAAAAGCCGCTTCTTTTTTGAAGCGGCTTTACTATTTTCAAAATGATCACAACAAATCAATAACCCCATTTCTTCATAACAGCTAAATCTTCTTTCACAGAATCTATCGGTGTTTTACCCTGGTAAGATTCCTGCTCAATAATAAAATGTACCGTACCTCCAGATTTTTTGCCCAGGTCTATTATTTCTTTCACCGGGAGTATGCCGGCACCTAGTATGGTGCTTTCATATTCGCCTCCCATTTCGCCTTTGGCAGCTTTAATTTCATCTTTTACATGCATCAGTTCAAAACGGTTGGGATATTGTTTCATAATATCCAGTGCAATGCCGCCTGCATGGTACATATTACCAATGTCTAACTGCTGTGCCACTAAAGAAGGATCAGTATTTTGCAGGATGATGTCAAACAATTTGATGCCATTCAGTTTTTCGCTAAACTCAAAATCGTGGTTATGATAACCGAACTTCATGCCTGATTTTTTGCACAGCTCACCACTTTTGTTGAACACCTCCATAAATCCTTTCAGTTCGTCATAATTTTTACGGTAGTTCTCCCCCAGGGAAGGAGAAATTACATATTGCTGGCCAACAATGGCCGCATCTTCCACGGTGTATTTCCACAGGTCAGTAAAATCTTTTGTTGAATCATCCCAATGTTTAGAATTCATCACGGTGTGGCCGCTTTTCATTTCCATACCCAAATCACTCAATACCTTTTTAAAGTCAGCAGCGCTGTAGCCATAAAATTTACGCTCCACATAGTTGGCATGTTCTACATATTTATAACCCATGGCGCTGATCAGTTTCAGCGTACCCAATGGATCTTTCTTCATATCGTCTCTTACAGAATACAGTTGCACACCGGTGATATACTGAGTTTTATTTCCGGCAAACAATTGGTTGGATAAAAAAGCAACACCGGCGGCGGTGAGGGTGGAATTTTTAATGAATTTTCTTCTTGAATACGTCATGATTTTTATTTTATATGGTGATACAAACGGGAATAAAAATAAGTAAAAAGGAGGTGCCGCAAGTTGTTTTCTTTTAGTTACCTATGCAAATCTGGTTTAACCAGAGAACGTTTTAATAACCCTGCTAAGGAGAAAAATAAGGCTGGTAACAAAGGAAAACAAATTGTTCCCGGTTTAGCAACCACTTATTCACACACCCTGTTCAATTTCACAATTAACTTGATTCAATTAGTGCCAATCTTTTATCTTTGGCTCAAATAAAGTGATAATATGAAATTTATTGTGTCCTCCTCGGCTTTGCTAAAGCAACTGCAACAGATCAGCGGTGTTATTAATGCGAATACGGTGCTCCCCATTTTGGAAGATTTTTTGTTTGAGATTGAAAAAAATAAACTCACCGTAGTGGCTACCGACCTGGAAACGGTGATGAAAGTACACCTGGATATTGAAGCCAAGGACAGCGGCAAAGTGTGTATCCCTGCCAAAATATTGATGGACTCTCTCAAAAATATTCCTGAGCAGCCGCTCACTTTTAACATTGATAAAAATTTCGGTGTAGAATTAACCAGCGACAATGGTAAGTACAAAGTGATGGGTGAGAATCCCGATAATTTTCCTAAAGAACCGGTGGCAGATGATGCCAATGCTTTTACCATGACTTCTTCTGCATTGGTTACGGCAATCAACAAGAGTTTGTTTGCGGTAAGCAATGATGATCTTCGTCCGGCCATGACGGGTGTATTTTTTGAGCTGGATAAAAAAAGCCTTACCACGGTAGCAACCGATGCACACCGCCTGGTGAAATATAAAAGAACAGATGTAAAATGCCCCAAGACGGATACGTTCATCGTTCCAAAAAAACCATTGAACCTGCTGAAAAGTGCCTTGCCGGATAATGAAGATGAGCTGAACATTTCTTACAACAGCAATCACTTTTTTGTAAAGCATGGCGGTACTGAACTGGTGTGCCGGTTGATTGATGCCCGTTTTCCTGATTACAAAGTGGTGATACCAGTGGACAATCCTTATAAGTTAACCGTAAACAAATCAGATTTTCAAAATGCCCTGCGCCGGGTGAGTGTTTTCAGTAACAAGAGTACTAACCAGGTAGCACTAAGCATCAGCGGCAGCGAATTGCAACTGGCTGCACAGGATGTGGACTTTAGTTTTGAAGGTAACGAACGCATGAGTTGCCAGTATGATGGCGAAGACTTGCAAATTGCTTTCAATGCTAAATTTTTAATTGAAATGCTGAATGCGGCAGATACACCGGAAATTAATATTGAATTGAGTACGCCTACAAAAGCTGGTATTATCAGGCCAACTGAAGTAGATGAAAATGAAGATCTGCTGATGTTGGTGATGCCGTTAATGCTGAATAATTAATCACTCCCGACACCCCAAACCCCTAAAGGGGCTTTAAGAAGAGTCTAAAATTTAGAAAGTTTATTTTTTTATACAAACAGGATTTGCTGAAAAGTGAATCCTGTTTTATTTTAATGATGAGCTTGGTATTATATATTTATCTGTACTACTGGATTGTTATTTTTAAGCAGTAGCTGTTTAAGAACGCTTGTCTTGCCCCTCCCCACTGGGAGGCTGGGAGGGGCTTCTTCCTTTCAATAATTTAAACTCCCCTTTCATTTGTTTTAAGGAACTTGCATTTCTAAAACTTAAACCATGTTTTTAATAATAATTGGGTTGATCACATTGATTGTTGTAAGTGCTGTAGCCAAAAACAATCCGGCTGTTGCAAAGTTTGTTGGCGTGGGTCGGTTGGTTGGATTGCTGTTTGTGGTTATAGGTGTGCTCACTGCCTGTGTAAAACAAATAGATGCAGGTGAAATAGGCGTAAAGAAATTATTTGGAAGTATTCAGAACGATGTTTTACAGAGTGGGCTTCATTTTGTAAATCCATTGCTGGATGTAAACAAGATTGATATCAAAACACAAAACTACACTATGAGTGGTGTGCATGATGAAGGAGATAAAGCAGGTGACGATGCCATCAGGGTGTTGACCAGTGATGGGTTGGAAGTAACGATTGACCTCACCGTTTTATACAAAGTAGTATCGGCAGATGCACCCAGGTTGTTGAGAGAAACGGGTGAAGATTACCGGGATAAAATTGTACGCCCCATCACCCGTACCAAGATCAGGGACAATGCGGTGTATTACCAGGCCGTAGATTTATTTGGCAGCAAACGGGACGAATTTCAAAATCGTATTTATAAAAGTATAGAAGATGATTTTAAAAAAAGAGGACTGATGCTGGAACAGTTGCTGGTGAGAAATATTACCCTGCCCAATTCTGTAAAAGCATCTATCGAATCCAAGATCAACGCAGAGCAGGATGCCAAGAAAATGGAATTTGTATTGCTGAAAGAAAAACAGGAAGCTGAAAGAAAAAGAGTGGAGGCACAGGGTATTGCAGATTACCAGCGGATCATCAACACCGGTCTTACAGACCAGCAATTACAATACGAACAGATCAAAGCGATGAAGGAACTGGCGCTAAGCCAGAATGCCAAAGTGATTGTGATGGGTAAGGGGAATACGCCGTTGATTATTGATGGGAAGCAGTAAGCAATATTTGGCCGGCATGGGTATTGTAAAAAGAAGGAAAATATATTCCAAATTAAAAAGTATGAAAAATATGCCGTAGAATATGGAGATGATTTCGGCAGGTAATCAATCATAAAAATCATACCAATCATATCAATCCCCATGGAGCTAGTAACCGTACAAACATTTGATAATTATTTTTCCGCCAGCATCATTTTAACAAGGCTGCAGGCCGAAGGTGTGGAGTGTTACCTGAAGGATGAAAATACTGTAACGATTGATCCAATACTGTGCAATGCCATCGGTGGAATAAAACTGGTGGTTAAAAAAGAAGATGAAGCTGCCGTAACAAAATTACTGAGAGGCTATCACATCGAATATCTGTTGTCTGCCACTTGCCCCGAATGTGGGAGTAATAGTTTCAGCCATATTGCCAAACCAAAAGTGGCAAATTATTTAACTGCTATCTTAACCTGGTTATTTTCCAGTTACGCTGTAGCGCCAGATTATGTGTACCAATGCGGCAACTGTGGTTATGAATGTGAATCATTGCCCGACCCGAAAGAAGAATTCTATAAAGAAGAGAATAATGCTGAATGAAATTTTTTAATCAGCCTGCCATACTTCTTTACCATCCACAAAAGTCTTCAATACTTTAATTGAATTGATTTCATCCGTGGAAACAGTCAATGGATTTTTATCCAGGATAATAAAATCAGCCAGCTTGCCAGTTTCCAACGTTCCATAACGTTTTTCACCACTGATATCAGCTGCACTTTTTGTGTAAGCTTTTAATGCCTCTGCGATGGTGATGCTTTCGTGTGAAGCAATTAATTCCCCTTCATTATTTTTTCTTGTAACTGCAGCACTGATACCTTTGAATGAGTTGAAGTTTTTAACCACCGGCGCATCCGAAGATAAGGCTGTTAAGATACCATGCTCCAGCACTGACTTTACCGGGTAACAATGATCCAAATATTGCTTGTCTAAATATTTAATAAAATTTTTACCCAGCTCATCTAAAAAAATGGTCTGCATCGAGGCGGCAATATTATTTTCTTTCATTGCTTCCAGGTGTTGTGTTTCAGGTAGCCCCAAATGTTCAATACGTTTGATTGTTGATGGAAATAGTTGATGCAAATTTTTATAAACACCAATCACCATTTCGATGGCTGCATCGCCGATGGCGTGGGTAGCAACACCTAAACCTTTTTCCATGGCAGCGGTACAGAGTTGTAAATATTGATTGGGATCGAGTCTTAGCACGCCCTGTTCATCACTGTTTTTATAAAAGCGTTTCAGTGCAGAAGTCTTCCCACTCAATCCACCATCAGAAAAAAACTTCACGGTATTAATATTAAAAAAATCACTGCTGAATAATGATGCAATGGGATATGCAGTTTTACTGCCATCTGGTAAAATGATTGGCAATGCATTTAATCGAAAACCTAATTCATTGGAAGTATTCATCTCATGATAAGCTTCCAGCAACAATGGATCAACAGCAGGATCAGTAGCAGCGGTAATGCCATACTGGTACAATTCCTGCCTTGCGGCCATCACCATTATTTTCAAATCTTCTTTTGAATAAGCAGGAATTTTATTGGCGATCAAACCCAACGCAGTTTCTGCAAAAATTCCATTGGGTCTATAGTCAGCGCCAATCTGCATTACACCTCCATCAGGAACAATCGTATCCCGGTCAATATCCGCTAACTCCAAAGCTTTGCTATTGCATACTGCAATATGTGCACAGGTGCGGATGAGATAAATGGGTTTAATTTTAGAGACCTTGTCTAAATCATTTTTTGTTGGCAGCGTTCCATCTTTCCAGCCAGCTTCATTAAAGCCTCTTGCAGTAACCCATTTTAAATGTGGGTTGGCGGCGATATAGTCAGATAATAATTGCAGCATTTCATCTAAACTATTCACGCCTCTCACATCCAGCATAAATGTTTTAAGGTTACCCACTTTCCAGATATGAATGTGGGAATCATTAAAACCCGGCATAATTGTCTTGCCTTCTGCATTGGTGATTGCAGTATTAAAATGAGCAAGATTTTTTAATTCATCATACCGGCCAACAGCTTTTATTTTATTTCCGTCAACAGCAATAGCATCCACACCCTCATGTTTAAATCCATCATGAAAGGAAAGTATATTAGCGTTATGAATAAGCAGTGTACTCAATTAGTTTAGAAAGTTTAGTAATTTACCTCATCGGAATGTTGTATTTCTCTTTTACCTTCTTCTCTCCTTTAACCTCTTAGCAAATTCTTAACCTCTTTTTTCCTGTGCTCTCTTAATTGCATCTTCCAACACCTGCAATCCTTCTTTTAATTGTTCATCAGTAATCACAATCGGAGGCAGCAAACGGATACAGTTACTAAACAAACCAGCCCTTATCATGATCAATCCATGAGCCACAGCATCTTTTATTATTTCTAAAGTAGCATCCGCATCCGGTTCTTTATTATCCCTGTCCTTTACAAACTCCACCAAACGCATGGCACCAATTCCCCTTACATCACCAATCAGTTTGTATTTATCTTTCCAGCCTTCTAAAGTTGTCCGGATGATTTCTCCCACTTCGTGTACCCGTTGCAGAAAGGCAGGTGAGTTTAAAATTTTAATGGCTTCAATGGCGGCCACGCAGGCCACGGGACTGCCGCCATAAGTACCACCTATGCCACCTAAGTGTGGTGCATCCATCATCTCAGCTTTTCCTGTCACTGCACTGATGGGCATACCTGCACCAATAGATTTGGCACTCACCACCATATCCGGAATAACGCCGGTATGTTCAATCGCATATAATTTACCAGTACGTCCGGCGCCGCATTGTATTTCGTCTGCAATAAAAACAATACCATGTTTATCGCAAATGGCTCTTAGTTTTTCAAGATAGGCTTTTGGTATGGGTAAGAAACCACCTTCGCCCTGCACCGGCTCAATAATAATAGCAGCCAGTGAATCTGCATCCACCTGTGATATAAAAGCTTCGTCTAATTTTTTGATGCAATGATTTACATACTGCTCTTCCGTCATGCCTTCAATACCACGATAAACATTGGGAGCAGGTATGCGGTAGATATCAGAAACATAAGAACCAAAACCTTTTTTAAACAAGGCATATTTGCTGGTGAGGCTGAGCGTTAGTAAAGTTCTTCCGTGATAAGCACCTTCAAAACACAATACGGCATTTCTTTTGGTATAATACTTGGCGATATTCACTGCATTCTCCACGGCCTCTGAACCTGAATTTGCCAGCAACGTTTTTTTAGGAAAATCGCCAGGTGTAACACTATTTAATAATTCTGCCAACTCCAGGTAAGGTTCCATCGTAGTTACCAGTGTGCAGGTATGAATGTATTTATCTAATTGTTCTTTAATGGCATTTACTACCTTTTCATTTCTATGCCCCACATTGATCATCCCAATGCCCCCGGCGAAATCAAGTAATTGGTTGCCATCTACATCCCAAACCAAAGCACCTTCTGCTTTCTCCACCACCACATCAGTTGATTTAGCTAAGCCGCTTGGTAATGCATTTTTTCTTCTTTCCAACGCAGCCAAACCTTTCGGTCCTGGTAAACTTGTTTTTAATTGTATATATGCCATGTTATTTATTTTAATGTTTTTGAAAAATGATGACTGCTCAATACAAATCCTTTATTCAGGTACAAACGGTGAGCATCCAAACGTTGGTAACCTGAATCCAGTGTGACAGCTTTGTATCCTTTGAATCTTGCTTCAGCTTCTACAAAGTCTAATAATTTTCCTGCGTATCCTTTGCCACGTGCTGCAGGTAAAGTGGACAGATCATCAATGTAAATATGTTTTCCATTGTACAAATATTGCAGGTACCGGTAACCAATAGCCGCAACAGCTTTTCCGTCTTCTTCAATAAAGGCTAATTGATAACCTTCGCTGATCATCTCTGTTACCATCGTTATAAATTCAACTGCTAATAAATGCGGACGCAGTTCAAATAGTACCTGCCAGCATTTAGCAATGTCACTGTCCGTTGTACATAATTTTATTTCCATATTATATTGCTTTATCAATATCAATTTTTATCAGCACACCATAATTACCGCAGGCAGGGTCATTCAGGTAATCAGGTATTAATGCAATGGGTTCAAAGCCTACTTTCATTTGTGGTGTAATGGTGGGGTCCGTTCGTTTGCTTTCCAGCAATTCTTTAAAATATTGTTCACCACTTATTTGATTGCTTACGGCACCATATCCGTTCATCATGCCCACCGTTACTTGCCCTCTCAGACCCAGTTCTTTTGCCAATTCATGTCTTGCCCTGTAAAGATGTCTTGCTAAACCTTTACCACGGTAATCGGGATGAACGCCAACATCAAGTCCATACAACCATCCCCCATTGGGATTGTGATTGGTAAGCCATCCACCGGCAATGGTTTCTTTAAAGGTGTGGTGATAATGATTGAAATCGAAATCACTTCTCATGGAAGTAGTCATGCCAATCACTTTATTATCGTGAGTGATCACAAATTGTCCTTCCGGAAATACTTCCAGGTGTCGCAGGTAATGAACAGCAAGGATCAGTTCATCTTCACCGAGTGTTGGGAAAACAATTTGCTGCAGTGCCTCCAGTTCAACTGCATCTGAAGGCTGCATGTGCCGTACCACCAGGCCATCACCAATCTGTTTATAATAGTGTTTTATTTGTGTTTGCATCATATGGCGTATTAGTACTTAAGCAATTCGGTTTAATAATTCTTCATTCATTTCTTTACTTCTTCATTTTTTAATTTCAATGCACCAAATATCCCATCACCACATAAGCCAAACAGCTAAGTGTAAACGAAATCAGTGCAAATGGTAGCTGCGTAATACCGTGTTCATAATTATTACACTCCGATCCCTGTGCTGCCAGGATAGTCGCATCACTGTAAAAGCAGGCATGTGCACCAAAAGCTCCGGCACTCACCACCGCACCGATACACAACCAAATATTACAGTGCAGCGCTGCGGCTAAAGGAATAACTAAAGGAATGGCGATGGCATATAATCCCCATGAATTACCAGTAGTAAAAGCTACCAAACCAAGTGATAGAAAAATTGCCAATGGCAGCATTTCACGACTAACATTAGGAGTAACCGAATCAATGATATATTGTGTCAGCCCCATTTCATCACCCAGATCTTTCAGCAGGTAAGAAAGTAATAACAGCACCAATGCAAACATCATACTCTTCATTCCTTCAATTGAAGAAGTAGACAGTTCTTTAAAAGGGGCTACTTTTTTAAAAGCATAATAAGCAATGGTAAAGATCAATGCAACGATCACACCTTTTAATGCATCGAGGTCAAAAAAAACGGTTGCACTGATCAACACAACAATGGGCAGTATCAAATACCAGATACTGGATTTCTTTTTTTCATCAAACACTTCCACCTCCATTTTAAATTCCTCTGAATTATCTGGAATCAACTGGCCGGTAGTTGCTGCACGGAGATTTGCTTTTTTCATTTTACCAATGATGGGCATGATGCCGAATATTACTAACGGTACCATTAAGTATTGTATCCATCCATAAGAAATATATGGAATGATGTGCAGGTAACTGGAGATGCCTTTACCGGCAGGTACCAGCTTACTGTCTTCTAATAATTTCCCTATAAAAATTACCCAGGTGGAAATGGGTACAATCACACAAATAGTAACTGCAGTGGAACTCACTACAAAAGCCAATAACTCCCTTGGGATCTTATAATGATCGGTAATTTTTTTCATGGTGGTGCCACTGGTGAGTGCATTCAAATAATCATCCATGAATAAAAAAGTGCCAAAGATCCAGGTGGTGAAAAGTGATTGTTTTTTATTACCGGCAAATTTCAACATGTAATTACCAAAAGCCAACACGCCGCCGCTTCGTATCATTAAGTTGATAATGGCGCCATACAAACTGCATACCATGATCACCCAAACCATCAATTCATTTTGCATCACTTTGGTAAATGATTCAATGATGGCAGTAAAAAAATTCCCCTTGGCAATAATGATATATCCCACTAAACAACCAATGATCAGCGGCTCCAAAGATAACTTAGTACGGATAGCAATGATCACCACAATCAATGGCGGAATGAGTGATATGATACCGTATTTGTGCATGTAGTTTTTTATTTTTTGTACCAGGCTGTTGAATTATTATTAAGCTTTAGTGGCGTCGCACTCTTGTACATTATTAATTCTATTCGGCAACCTCACCCTCCTTCTCTCTCTCCTAAAGAGAGAGGGAGCGGTGGTTTATACCAAATCCCAACATTTTATCTTCCACATTTTCTTTATCTCTTTAATCAACAATTATCGTCACACTTCAAAAATGTAAAAGCAGTTCAAATTTTTGGGGTCTTCCTGGTTCCCCCTTTAGGGGGCGGAGAGGGTTACAATCCTCCAATACTCACCAGCTTCTTCTCCATATACTCATACAAACCTTCACTGCCGCTTTCGTGCCCCTGCCCACTGTAGTTCCAACCACCGAATGGTGATTCTGTTCCATGGGGTGCCCATTCATTAATACCAACAATTCCAAAATGCAATTGCTCCGAAGCCAGCATCGCAGTTTTAATATTGTTGGTGAAAATGTAAGCAGCCAGTCCGTATTCAGTGTCATTGGCTTTTGCAATGGCATCTTCAAAAGAATCAAAAGAAAAGAGCGGTAACACTGGTCCAAAAATTTCATTCTTTGCCAGGGTGGATTGCTGTGTTAAATTAGCAACCACTGCAGGCTGTATAAAATAACCTTTATCATTTGCGGCACTGCCACCGGTTAAAATTTTAGCGCCTTCATTAGATGCTTTATCTAATAACTCCATTACACTTTGCTGTTGCCTTTTAGTAATTAACGGACCTACATTTACGCCATCTTCAAAACCATTTCCCACTTTTAATTGGGATACATATTTTGTAACCAGTTCACTAAACTCGTTGTAAATATTCTTGTGTATATAAAAACGTTGTGGGGCCACACATACCTGCCCGTTATTTCTAAAGCGGGCAATAGAAGTTGCTTTGGCCAACGCATCCACATCCACATCATCAAAAATTAACACCGGGGCATTGCCACCTAACTCTAATGAAAGTTTGGTATGTGTTTTAGAAGCACCATCCATTAATAGCTTTCCTACTTTTGTGCTGCCGGTAAAACTTATTTTTTTAAGCAGCGGATTATTTAACATGGCTTCGCCAATTGCAGCAGCATCACCAATTAACAAATTCAATACACCTTTAGGCAAGCCGGATGCGATCAATGCTTTGGTTAAATGTATCCCCGCCAAAGGCGTATTTTCAGAAGGCTTGGCTACTACGGTGCAACCTGCTGCTAGTGCTGCTGCCCATGCTCTCGCAGGATTGTACGCAGGAAAGTTCCAGGCGGTGATCATACCGATAACTCCCATGGGTTGAAAAATGGTGAAACTGCGTTTATCAATTCTATTGGTGGGAATGGTTTTTCCTGTCGAACGTTTTCCTTCTTCTGCATACCATTCAAATAAGTTGGCTGCAACCTGCCATTCGCCTTTTGCTTCAGCCAATGGTTTGCCGCTTTCCATCACCATGTCTTTTGCAATTGCATCCACATGCTCACGGATATAGTCAGCCGCTTTTTTTAAGATGCCTGCACGGAAGTAAGGTGTGGTTTTACTCCAGGTAACAAACGCTTCCTGCGCTGCATCAATAGCAGCATTGCAATCCTTTTCATTTCCGAAACTGATGGTTTCAATAAACTCTTCTGTAGCAGGATTGATGAGCTCAATTGTTTTTTTATCAATTGCTTCTACCCATTCGCCATTTATAAATTGAAGTGCTTTCATTTTTGTAATTTTTTGGGTGGCTCACCTCTTAAAAGGTGGCTCACCCTGGTTTATTCAAACGCCTGCTTTCCAGGGTGAGCCACTCTAAGGAGTGACCCACCCACGCTAACCCAATATTTCTTTTAATCCATTTTCAATAATATCCAATCCTTTAATCAATAAATTTTCTTCAATCACCAGCGGACTTAAAATGCGGATCACATTTCCATTCACACCGGCGTTGATAACGATCAGTCCATTTGCCGCACAATAGGCAATCAACTTTTTACAGGTATCAGCATCCGGCTGGTGAGGATCATTATTCTTCACCAATTCAAAAGCCATCATAGCACCCAATCCACGAACATCACCAATAGCTGGAAATTGTGCTTTCATTTTATTAAAACGATCCCTCACCATATTGCCCACCTTTTCGCCCAATGCATTGATGTTAATTTCCTCCATGTATTTGATAGTAGCAATAGATGCAGCACAACAAACAGGATTACCCGGGTAGGTGCCGCCGATAGTAGAAGGCTTACAACTATCCATAATTTCAGCTTTACCAATCACACAGCCAATCGGCATACCACTGCCCATTGATTTGGCCCAGGTGGAAATATCCGGCACCACATCAAAATGCTGGTAAGCGGCCCATTTACCGGTACGTCCAAAACCACTTTGAACTTCATCCAATATCAGCAGGATGCCATGCTGATCACATATTTTTCTAAGCCCCTCTAAATATTTTTTTGGTACTACGTTGAATCCACCTTCACCCTGCACTGGTTCCATGATAATAGCCGCCACCTGGTTTTCCGGCACGTTGGTATGAAAGAATTCTTCCAGCTCACGTAAATGATGAGCCGAAAAATCATCTTCAGAAAGTCCATTACCTAATTTGTAATAATCCGGAAAAGGAAGGCGGTATACTTCTGGCGCATACGGACCACAACCTAATTTATATCCCACTTTAGATGTCAGTGTCATAGCCATCATCGTCCTTCCGTGAAAAGCACTGTCATAACAAATGATCGCTTGCCTTCCTGTTGCTTGTCTTGCAATTTTGATGGCATTCTCCACGCTCTCTGCACCAGAGTTGGTGAGCATTACTTTTGTTTTATCTCCATGCGGAAATAAGCTTGCCAGCTTTTCAGCTAACTGCATATACAGATCATACGAAGCAACATTAAAACTACAGTGGATCATCTTTGCAGCCTGTTCTGCAATGGCAGCTACCACAGGTAGTGGGCAATGGCCTGCATTTACTACACCAATACCTCCTGCAAAATCAATCATCTCTTTTCCATCCGCATCGGTAATGATACTTCCGTTTGCACTTACTGCGGTGGATGGATTAAAGATGCCAATCGCATTTGGCACAAACTGTTTTCTTCTGTCTAATATTTTTTGTGAATTGCTCATATTGTGAGTTGTGAGCAGTGAATTGTGATAAGAGAATTCAGAGTGAGTGAGCTTCTTTACTCACTACTCACAATTCACCACTCACCCCATCGCTGCAATTGTTTTTGCGTTTACAAATTCTAAAATTCCTTGCCTGCCCAGCTCTCTTCCGTAACCTGATTTTTTTATGCCACCAAATGGAAGGCGTGGATCACTTTTTACTAATGAATTAATGAATACTGCACCAGTGGTGATCTTCCTGGCGATAGCAATTCCTTTTTCAATATCTGCTGTCCATACACTTCCTGCCAAGCCATATTCAGAATTGTTTGCCAAAGCAATGGCTTCTGCTTCATCCTTTGCTTCAATAATAGCGGCCATCGGTCCAAATGTTTCCTGGTCAAAGGCTGGCATTCCTTTTTGTACATTTAATAATAATGCAGGATTAAAGTTGTTGCCATTAATTTCTCCGCCATACGCCAGTTGTGCACCTGATAAAAGTGATTGTGCTAATTGACTATGCAGATTATCTACCAGGTCTAATCTTGCCATGGGGCCTGTTGTTACTGTTGCATCAAAAGGGTTTCCTTGCTTTAATGTTTTGATAATTTCATTCACCTGCTGCAGAAAGCTATCCATTGCATCTTTCAAAACAATGAATCTTTTTGAACCGATACAGGATTGCCCTGCATTCAGCATCCTGGATTGCATTGCTACTGTTGCTGCATTTTTCATGTCTGCATCCGGCAACACGATCAGTGCATCAGAGCCGCCCAATTCCAGCAATGATTTTTTTATATTCTTCCCTGCAATGGCTGCAACAGAACTCCCTGCTCTTTCGCTGCCGGTTAATGTTACGGCCTGAACAATATTTGTTTCTAATAATTTTTCTACTTCGGGAGTATCTATAATGAGTGTTTGAAAAACACCAGGAGTAGCCCCGGCTTCTAAAAATAGCTGTTCAATTATTTTGGCACAACCACAAACGTTAGGCGCATGTTTCAGCATGGTTATATTACCTGCCATCAATGTAGGTGCAGCATAGCGGAACACTTGCCAGAATGGAAAATTCCAGGGCATGATGGCCAGCACTGCGCCGATCGGCTCATAACTCACAAAGCTTTTTGTATATCCAGCTTCTAATGTTTCATCTTTTAAAAACTGTTCTGCATGTTCCGCATAGTACTCACAGGTATATGCACATTTTTCTATTTCACCTTTTGCTTCCACAATCACTTTTCCCATTTCATTGGTGATGAGTGTGGCGAGTGCATCCCTGTCTCTTTTTAAAATAGTAGCTACATTTCTTAATACAGTTGCTCTTTCATTAAAGCTTTTTGATTTCCAAATGGGGTATGCTTTTTCAGCAGTGTAAATACATTGATTGATCGCTGCATCATCCATTAATGGATATTCAGCTATCACCTCCTGTGTGTACGGAAATATGGATTTAAAAACCATTGTTGTCATTTTTCATGATTAATCATATAGCAGCATTCAAAAAACAGGCAGTACCATTTTTAAAAACCAGGGTTTTGTGCTAATGCCCCATTGGTAGCAGTAACCTCTCTTTGTGGAATCGGAAACACGGCATTCGTATTATCCACTCCAAGTACATCTTCTATCTTTTGATAACGGGCCAAATCAAAATAACGGTGACCTTCAAAATTTAATTCAGCTAAACGTTCATCTAACACAGCTTGTAAAAAAGCTTCTTCATCTGGTACATCACCTGCATCCAGCGCAACCATGCCACGATTTTCACGGAGTGTATTTAAATATTCCAATCCACCACCGGATAATTTTTTTGATTCGGCTGCAATCAGGTACAATTCTGCAATGCGTAAAATATAAGCAGGATTATCCTTCGTTATTTCACCACGATATTTTTGTGTCCTGCCATCTGGTAAAATGCTTACATCGTTATCTGTAAAATCTAATTGTTCACTTCTTTTATCACCTGCCCTTGCATCAAAAAAATCTTTCATTCCCTGGTTGGCGAGAAAGAAAATTTCTGTACGCAATGCATCCTGTCTTACATAAGTGCTGCCATTAAAAGCACTTTGATTTTGTGCATCAAAACTTAACTCAAAGATAGACTCTGATGAAAGCCTTCCGGAATAAATAGTGGAAAATTTTTCAGTATCTAATAAGGTGTATGTACCATCATCAATCACTGCTATTGCAAAGTCTGCTGCATTGGTATAATCTTTTTGATAAAGATAAACCCTCGCCAGTAATCCCTTTGTAAACTGAGCATTTGCATATTGTGCCGTCAGCTCCGATCCATCTAACAATGCATCTGCATCATTAAGGTCTTTTAAAATAGCGGTGTAGGTTTCAGACACTGAACTTCTCTGTACAACATCATAAGCACCCTGTACATTCAATACAACAGGAATGCCATAAGCAGATGATGCATCCCAGTGATATCCGAACATTCTCAATGCATCAAAATGCACCATTCCACGAATAGCCAAGGCCTGCCCCTTGATAGCTTTTCTTTCGTCATCACTCAAATTAATATCGGTGATATTATCAACAGCCGCTATTATTTCATTGGCGTTTGCAATGCATTTGTATAATGCCAGATACATTTTTTCTGCATATACATTAGAAGCAGTTACTGCATGAGCACCGATATCATTCAGTGCCGGAATATCATATCCACCTGCAGTGCATACATCACTGTTAAGATCACTCATCAACGGATAGTAGGCTCCGTAATAATCTCTTTGCTGAAGATTATTATATAGGCCTGTTAATGCAGACCTTAATCCATCTGCATTTTTAAATACCTCTTCGGTAGGCACATCTGTAGGAGAATTCACATCTAATTTCTGACAGGAAAAAAGTAAGCTGCCTGCAATAAAAGAAGCCAGTATATTTTTTATGATTGATTTCATGTTGTTTTCTTTTAAAGATTAGAGGTTCAGGTTAAAGCCAAAAGTAAATGTCCTTGCTGGTGGATAGGCTGCGTAATCCACGCCGGCAGTACGGTCTATGTTTCCACCATTGGAACTTACCTCGGGATCGAAACCCTTATACCCGGTAAAGAGGAAAGCATTTTGTACCTGTGCATATACACGTAATCCACTCAAAAATTTAATGGATTGTTTAGTGAATGTATAACCCAAACTGATCGTCCGTATCCTGAAAAAAGAAGCATCTTCCACAAACATGGAAGAGTTTTCAATATAATTTTTAGTTACAAATGAAGCCCTTGGAATATCTGTTACATCTCCGGGATTTTTCCATGTTTGTAAAGCAATGGTTCCATTATTGGCATACACCTGGTCCAGTCCGCCATCATTGCTGTAACCCAAATTCTGCCAAACCGGACGAATGAGATTATATACTTTATTACCCACGCTAAATTGTGCAGCGATTAGCAGGTCAATATTTTTGTATTTGAAATTATTGGTAAGACCGCCATAATAATCCGGTCTTGCATGTCCCAGTATCTGTGCATCGTTGTCGTCTATAGTGCCATCTTTATTCAGGTCTTCAAATGTTGCATCACCCGTTTGCGGATCAACACCATTGAATTTTACACCCCAAAAACTACCTACTGTTTCACCTACTTTTAAAATATGTGTTGGGTTCAGATCATTGAATGCACTCAATAGTTGATCATCAACAGGCGTTTTCAGCAAGGTGTTTTTTTGGAAAGTAATGTTGAAGTTGGTACTCCACTTAAAGTCGTTGGTATTGATATTTCTTGAAGTAATGTTAAATTCAAAACCTTTGTCCTCCACTTCACCGCCATTGGTAAGTAATGTTGCAAAACCTGTACTACCTGCAATGGGCACATAGTTTAATAAGTCTGTCCTGGTATTTACATAGTAATCTGCAGATCCACTCAGGATGCCATTCCAGAATTCAAAATCAATACCGGCATTGATACCTTTATTTTTTTGCCAGGTAAGATTGGGGTCTGTTATCAGTTTTGGTTTCAGGCCAGATTGCCCATTATAAATAGCCGGTTGCCACAATGGTTTGTTTTGGTAATCACCAATTTCCTGGTCGCCGGTAAAACCATAACTGGCCCTCAACTTCAGTGCAGTAAGGGTTTTGCTGTCTTCCATGAATTTTTCTTTGTTGATATTCCAGCCTACACTTACAGATGGAAAATAACCATACTGTTTTCCTTTATTGAACCTGGAAGAACCATCGGCACGAAACACCACACTTGCCAAAAATCTTCCATCATAATCATACGTGGCTCTTGCCAAATAAGAATGCAACCTGTTGTTGCCGCCCGGTGGCACCGGTGTTCTTGTGATGATGGCTGCAACAGATACATCAGACAGATCGCTGCCTAACGGAAAACCTTGTCCTGAAACTGCATTCCGGTCTGAAGTAGTACCCTGTTGTGTAAAGCCAGCCAATAAACCGAGATTGTGTTTGTTATATGATTTTTGAAAACTTAAAATATTTTCATTCAGCCAGCTGGTGCTGGAAAAATTTGCCTTCGTAGCCCTGCCACCTATTGCTTCACCATCTGTGGTAATAGGAGATAAAAACAATTTATCGGTTAACGAATTGTAATCAGTGCTCCACGAAGTTTTAAATTTTAATGCGGACGTTATTTTGTATTCAGCAAAAGCAGATCCTAAAAAACGATAACCATCAGTAAAGCCTCTTATTTCATGAGCAGATTTTACAGGATTGTCAGACAGCCAGCTTGCCTGGTACTCTTCAAATCTTGAGTAGTTACCATTTTCATCATACACCGGCATTAACGGAGAAGCACCGATGGCGTTGGTAATAATACCACTGTAAGTATCATCATTAAAACTTCTACGGTTGGTGGTTTTTGATAGGGATAAATTGGTACCGATGGTTAACCTGTCGGTAATGCTGTGATCAATATTCACACGGGCATTCATTCTTTTAAAATAGTTTTCAATTACAATACCCTGCTGATCAAAATAACCACCACTGATATAGAAACGGGTCTTTTCATTGCCGCCTTTTACATTCAGTTCGTAACTGTTGATAGGTGCAGTACGCATTACTTCATCAAGCCAAACCGTGTTTACATTTCCTGCAGCATAGTTTAGTGGTTCCGTTAGCACAGAAGCATCAAAGTCAGGTCCGAATACATCCGGGTTGGCATTGTACAATTTGAAATCGTTACTTCTTGCCTCTTCAATCAAATCAACAAATTGTTTTGAGTTTAAGAAATCAATTTTATTTGCCACTTTCTGAAAGCCGGTGTACATATTGAAACCAATCTGTGTTTTCCCTGACTTTCCTTTTTTAGTTGTTACCAACACCACACCATTAGAAGCCCTGGAGCCATAAATGGCAGCGGCAGAAGGATCTTTTAAAATTTCTATTGATTCAATATCATCTGGGTTGATATCTGAAATGGAGCTGATGTTTTGCCCCTGTCCAACATCTTCACCAGTGGTATTAAAAGAAGTAGACAACGCAGAATTGCTTTCACTCAGCATCGGTATACCATCCACCACATACAATGGATTTTGTGCACCCCGGATACTTACCAGCAAACCTGCACCCGGCGTACCGGAAGGCGAGGTAACATTGATGCCGGATAATTTACCCTGTATGCTACTGGCTAAATTGGTTACCGGCTGGTTTTTAAAATCTTTGTTGTTGATAGATGCTACGGCACCAGTAAGGTTTGATTTCTTTTGGGTACCGTAACCCACTACTACCACATCGGCCAACTGGCTCGGGGACTCCTGCAGTACCACCGTGATATTATCTTCCCCTTTTACAGCTACAGTTTTTGTTTTAAATCCAATATAGCTGAATTCAAGGGAGCTGCTGGTTCCTGTAACAGGTAAGGAAAAAGTTCCGTTAGCACCCGTAGAGATGCCCGAACTGGTTCCCTTAACTTTTACCGACACACCTTGTAAAGGATTCCCCAGTGCGTCTTTTACTGTCCCTTTCACGGTAAAATTTTGTGCTTTTACTGTGGCTGGTATTAAGGCAATAATAACCAGCAGTTTTGCTAACAGCTGAAGTAATTTCTTTCTTCTCATAGTAAGTTTTTTGCAATTAGTTTTTTGGTAAATCAAATGTAGCGCATGAGTAGAAAGTAAAATAACTGTCAAATATTCGACTTGCCCATTTGTAAACACCTGACAATCATTGATATTTTTAAGTCAAAATTTGGTAGATTTGAAAAGAATATCAGCAGTGATTACCAGGATTGCTGTGAGGATGAAAAATTACCACATGTTTTTAAGCAATAAAATAAAAAAAGCCACTGAACAGCATCCGGAAATAATTGCCGTGCTGCAGCATGGCAAAACGGTATTGAACTGGACACAATTTACCCGTACACAGTTTAACGAGGTGGCAAAAGTGATCAATAAAAAGATCACCCGTGAAGTGATCAGGAACCCGGACTTTGTTGAACAATTTTTGATCATTGGTAAGCTGAAAATGGAGAAAGAAATTTACAGCCTGCGGAAAAAAAATACGGCTGATTTTATTCAGCATCTTAGCAGCCTGAGCCAGTACCAGGTGTATAACTGGATCAGCGGAAAAACATTACAGAGTTATTGGAATGGCGGGGAAGCTAAATTTATTAAGATCAATGCACTGATGGTTTTTTTGAAAGTACCATTTAATGAATGGAACCTTTGGACAAAAGATGATGCCGTAAAACCAGCTGCGGCTTTAGCAAAGCAGCAGGGTGTGTTGTACGAGATGAGCAAATCTGCTTTGGCTGTGGTGAAAAAATATTATACCGGTAATTATTTTCTTTATTATCAAAAAACAGATGGCAGCAGGAATATTATTAAAACACCTTTTGTATTGAAAGAAGATGAACAGGGAAATGTGATCATGCAATCTGTTTCTGAAGGGCACCGCTACATTGGAAAAGTAAACGGGTTGAGAGATGGTTGTTTGTATATAGATTGCCAGAACCTTGATTTTGAAGAAATGGAACAGTATGTTTTTAATATCGGGTTGGAAACAAAACCGGAAGTACTGTTTGGGGTGTCCACCACCGTGAGTGTGAAAGACCGGCTGGCGGTGGCTTTAAAAAATGTGCTGGTAAAACAGAAAAGAAATGAACCAGGTTTTGAACAAATTGCTGAAGAGGAAATATCCTTTGGTAAAAAATATGCTGCCCGGTCAGAAGAAGCGGTGATTGTGCAGTATTTGATAAAGAGCCATCACAATGTTATTACTACGAGGAGTTGCTGTGATTTGGATGAGTTGGAGTATGAGGGGTAATGCTAGAAGTAGGGGGGGGGAATTAACAAAAAATCCTTATTCACAATTCTTGTAATGATAATCCCAGACTGCAAAATCATTTGAAATAGATTCAGGTTGGTCAAATTGATCATAGGCAACTCTGAAATTAAAAATATTGCTTCCACCATGACCCAGTAACGTGGTAGTGGTATTCTTATTTAAGATAAAAGGGAGAAAGTGCAACCTTAAATTATAAAAAGAGTATTTCTCAAAAAATGGATCAAGTAGGAATTGAGAATTTTTAATAAGCAAATTTTCGGTTAACATGATTTTATAGGTTTGCGTTTCTTGTCCTGATATAACATTGCCGTTCCTGCTTAAATAACTTATGGTGTCTGTTTGTACTGGAATTAGCGTATCATTTGGATTCCAATATGATACCTTAGCATTTGTCAAATTGTTACCATCATAAGACAGAGATAACTCTTGTGATTTAAAAAACTCAGTATTGCTATTTGGTTTTTGTCTGTAAGTTATAATCCCGGAGAATAAGCCTGAGGCATTAAATAAAAACTCTTTTTTAAGTAATGGGTAAGTGTCGTTTCCGAATGTACATTCTTGATAATTTAATCGTTTATTAACATCAAAAAATAGTTTTTGAGTTTCTGTTAAATAATTATTGAAGTAAATTTTTATTTCTTTCAACTCATTTTTTTGATAGTTAAATTTGGCTACAGTTACGAGGCCAGGTATACCATTGGGTGTGGTCTCATACAAAGAAATAGAATCCAGCAAGCAATTATCTTGCTGAACATCTGAGGTGGAATCTTTTTTACAGGAAAAAAGAATAGCTATAGCTAGTAAAACCGATAGAAGATATTTTTTCATTTTAATTGCATTGTGAGTAATAATCCCATACCTGGTAATCAGCACTTGATTTTAGGAAAAAAAATAACGGCCTGCCAGATGAATTTACATCCACCCTTAATTGGCCACTTTGTCCCAAGACATTACTAATATAGGAAAAAGTGAATTGATCATTAATCAAAAAGGGAAAGTATAGTGGATAAAAAATCAGCTCATTATACTCAATTGCAGGGTCGGAAAGAAAAAAGTAATCTTTTCTAAGGGGATTATTTTTATTGGCTATGCCGTATTTAAAGGAAACATAGTTAAGGTCATTTGACAAAGCACTATCTGTATTAGGGCTGCCAAAAAAATGATACTCTATTTTATAATTAGAGGTTATAGTATCAATCTCAAAAAATAATGTTCTGCCAACCGATAAGCTTTTTAAATTGTATATAAATTGGGATACCCTTTTTTTTGCTAAAATTGATGTAGCATTATTTAGTTTGTATTCTGTAATTGACGATAACAAACCATTTTCATATTTGTAGCTATATTTTCTGGTTGTTTGTTGAGATGGGATGAAGAAATATGTTTTTTCTGTCAATAGGGAATCCGAATAAGAATAGGTTATTTTATGAAAAGGGGTGCCATGGTCGAATGTATTTACTTGTGAAATTTTACTTCCATTATAATTGTAGTGATAGGAGATTTCCCTTATGTCCGTCACAGAATCAGTTACACAAAATTTGTCAATAACACTATTATTCTCTTTTTTACAAGAAAGTATAAAAAGGGGAAGTGCAAATATTATGTATGGCAGGAATTTCATGTAAGGACAAATTTTATTAAAAAAGCAAGATAAGGAAACATCAGAACTTTTTATTTTTCTTGCAGCAACGTTTTTAGCATGTTAGATTATAGCAAAATTCGGTCTTAATTTGCCAATAATGAATAAATCACCGAATCCAAAAACTTTCCATCAAAGTAATAATTTTCTCTAAAGTAAGCTTCTTTTACAAAACCATTTTTCTCCAGTAATCTCATCGATGCTTCATTGGCCGGGTTTACATTTGCTTCCACTGAATGCAGTTTCATTATTTCAAAACCATATTGTATAATAGCCTGCATGGCTTCCTGCATAATTCCTTTTCCCTGGAATAAAGGATTCAGTGCATAACCAATCTCGGAACGGTAATGTTCTTTCTGCATACGCCAGTAACCAATGCTGCCAATAATTACAGGATTATCTTTTAACGTAATACCCCACAATATTCCATCATTATTAACCTGGTCATTTTTTATACGTTCAATGAATTCGGTCGCTTCTTCAATAGACTTTGCCGGATGTTTGTCAAGATATTTCAACACTTCTTTATCTGAACGCAAAAAGAAAATTTCATTTGCATCATCAGTAGTTACTTCTCTCAACTGCAATCTTGCTGTTGACAAAACAGGAAAAGGTGTAAAGTTTAATTCAAGCATAACTGTACTGGTAGAGATTTTTTGAAAACTGTTTTAAAGATAACCAAACATCAAATAAAAAACCGAAGCTATAAACTTCGATTTTTTATTTTTTTATTCTTTATGTGAAAAGAAAGATTTAAAACTCCGCACTCTTCGGATACCTTGGGAAAGGAATCACATCCCTGATATTCCCCATGCCTGTAACAAACTGTACCAATCGTTCAAAGCCAAGCCCAAAGCCAGCATGCGGACATGCACCAAAGCGCCTGGTGTCTAAATACCAGTGCAGCTCTTCTGCAGGTATGTTCATCTCCTTCATTCTTTGCTCCAGTTTTTCCAGTCGTTCTTCTCTTTGAGAGCCACCTACTATTTCACCAATGCCCGGAGCTAAAATATCCATTGCAGAAACTGTTTGCCTGCCTGGTTCACAGTTATCATCCTGCCGCATATAAAATGCTTTGATGGCTGCAGGGTAGTTGGTAAGGATCACTGGTTTTTTAAAATGTTTTTCCACCAAATATCTTTCATGTTCACTTTGCAAGTCGATACCCCAGCCTTCAATTAAATATTGAAATTTCTTTTTCTTATTGTGATTGCTTTCTTTTAAAATTTCAATGGCTTCGGTATAAGTAATTCTTTCAAAATCATTGTTCACCACAAAACCCAATTTGTCCATCAGACCCAATTCACTTCTTTCATTTTGTGGCTTTTGTTTTTCTTCTTCTTCCAATCTTTGTGCTAAAAATTCCAGATCCTCTTTATTGTTGTCAATAGCATACTTAATAATGTATTTGATAAATTCTTCAGCCAGGTTTGCGTTGTCTTCTAAATCATGAAAAGCCATTTCTGGCTCTATCATCCAGAACTCAGCAAGGTGCCTGGTAGTGTTGGAGTTTTCTGCCCGGAAGGTTGGTCCAAATGTATAAATATCGCTAAAAGCCATCGCTGCCAGTTCGCCTTCTAATTGTCCACTCACAGTAAGATTTGTGCTGCGGCCAAAAAAATCTTCCTTGAAATTGATGGAGCCATCTTCGTTCTTTGGAGCAGTACCATCTATCGGCAAAGTAGTTACCCGAAAAGTTTCGCCAGCACCTTCTGCATCGCTGGCAGTAATGATTGGTGTATGCAGGTAAACAAATCCTTTCTCATTAAAAAATTTATGTACTGCAAATGCCAGTGAATGACGTACCCGGAACACTGCACCAAAAGTGTTGGTTCTAAAACGCAGGTGAGCAATCTCTCTCAAAAATTCAAGGCTGTGTTTTTTTGGTTGTAATGGAAATTTTTCTGCATCACTGTCACCTAATATTTCAATAGAAGTTGCTTTCAATTCTACTTTCTGTCCTTTACCCAATGAGGGGATTACTTCACCGGTAGCTTTTATACAAGCGCCTGTGGTCAATCTTTTTAAAGTGGCATCATCAAACTTCCCCAGTTCTGCTACCACCTGCAGGTTATTGTTGGTACTGCCGTCATTCAGTGCAATAAACTGGTTGTTCCTGAAGGTACGCACCCAACCCATTACGATTGCTTCATAATTAGCCTGATCGCTTGTGAGCAGTTCTTTAATTTTAATCCGTTTGTTAAACATATGCTGTTTTTGTGGCTGCAAATATATGATATTGTCTGAACGGGGATTTTGGGAGATTTATAAGATTAAAATGATTGAACTATCCTTAAAATATCGTACCACTTTAAAACATCAGAAATATATAAGGCTTCTGCCATTTAATGAATCTTCTTAATCCACCATATCCACCCAAATCCCCGTTCAGACAGAAAGGCTACCTTCACATCATGAAAATCGCCTTCTTCTCCACTAAATCATACGACCGGGAATTCTTTGATAAATATGTCAGCACACATGAAATTATTTATTTTGAAGCACCGCTCAATGAGCAAACAGCTAATCTTGCAGCAGGCTGCAATGCGGTGTGTGTGTTTGTAAATGATAAATTGAATGCCGCCATCATTGCAGAATTAAAAAAGATCGGCGTACAATTAATAGCCTTGCGTAGTGCAGGTTTTAATAATGTTGACCTGGCTGCTGCAAAAGCTAATGATATTAAGGTGGTAAGGGTGCCAGCTTATTCACCGCATGCAGTAGCAGAACATGCCGTGGCATTGATTTTAACACTTAACCGTAAAACACATAAAGCATACAACAGGGTTAGAGAAGGTAACTTTTCTTTAGAGCGGCTAACGGGCTTTGATCTGTATGGTAAAACAGTTGGAGTGATTGGAACAGGAAAAATTGGAGAGGTATTTTGTGATATTATGATTGGCTTTGGCTGCAGGGTGCTGGCTTTTGACCTGCTTGAAAATAAACAATTGTCTGCAAAGGGCGTTGAATACCTGTCACTAGCAGATGTGTTTCAGCAGTCAGACATCATTTCCCTGCATTGCCCTTTGAATGAACAAACAAAGCATATCATCAATGGCCAAACGATCCGTATGATGAAGGAAGGCGTAATGCTCATCAACACCAGCCGCGGTGCCCTGGTGGATACCATGAAAGTAATACATGCACTCAAAACCGGCAGGATCGGCTACCTGGGGCTGGATGTATATGAGCAGGAAGAAAAATTGTTTTTTAATGATCTTTCAGAAAATATCATCCAGGATGATGTGATCATGCGGTTACTAAGCTTCCCTAATGTATTGATTACTTCTCACCAGGGCTTTTTTACTGAGGAAGCGCTGACGCAGATTGCACAAACTACTTTGGGCAATATAGATGCGTTTGAAGCAGGGGGTGTTTTGAAAAATTTAGTGGTGTAAATAGCTTTCTAAATAATAGCAATATCATCAATTACTTATCAGGAAGTGCTTGTAAAATCAGCAGTATTTGGAAAGCATGGCCTTATTAGCCAAAATAGACCTTGCCAAAAATTTTTTCATTTTATAAAAATAACAGCGTAATATTGTGCTGGAATATTACTGATTCGCTCTTTCCGATCATTTTATTGCATCAGAAGTCACGTTCCATCATCATAAATTCCAATTACCATTTTTCAGATTTGAACCGCCGAATTTTTTGAAAAACACTTTTTCAACTTTCTTATGTACGACATTTTACAACTGAACGACATGCTCGTTCCTGAGTTGCAGGATATTGCAGAGCAATTTGCCATCCCCAATTTTAAAAAATTAGACAAGCAAGAACTTGTATTTAAAATCCTCGATAAACAAGCCATCATGAATTCAGAGATCAAAGACGAGGGAGCAGAAAAACCTAAACGTAAACGCATCCCCAAGCCAGCAGGCGAATCCAACGCCACCGAAGAGATAAAAGCACCGGAAGAAAAACCACGTCCCGCTAAAAAAGCAGAGGCGGTACCGGAAAAAAGGAAGCCAGTAAAAAAAACTGACCATGAATCTCAACCTCAACAGGAAGAGGAGGAGCTGCAGCCGATAACAAGTGAACAAAGTACGATACCTCCATTGATTGCGTCATTGTTGCAACAAGAGGATGAAGCTGATATTCAGCAGGGCCAGGAGAGTCAACAGTTTGAAATGCCCCAGCAAACAGCCCAGCCTTTACCAAAGCAGCAATACCAGCAACGCAGAGACCAGAACGTATTTAATATTGAATTTGATGGTATCATTTTAGGTGAAGGTGTATTGGAAATGATGCCTGACGGATACGGCTTTTTAAGAAGCAGTGATTACAATTATTTATCTTCTCCCGATGATATTTATGTATCGCCATCCCAGATAAAATTATTTGGTTTAAAAACAGGTGATACGGTATACGGTTCCGTTCGTCCGCCAAAAGAAGGTGAAAAATATTTTGCTTTATTAAAAGTGGAAACTATCAACGGTAAAAGCCCGGATGAAGTAAGAGACAGGGTGCCTTTTGATTACCTGACTCCATTGTTTCCTTTCGAAAAATTAAATCTAACAACACAATCGAATAATTATAGCACCAGGATCATGGATCTCTTTACACCAATAGGTAAAGGTCAGCGTGGATTGATCGTGGCACAGCCAAAGACAGGTAAGACCATGTTGCTGAAAGAACTGGCCAATGCGATTGCAGAAAATCATCCTGAATGTTATTTGATGATCGTGTTGGTAGATGAAAGGCCGGAAGAGGTAACAGATATGGAACGTAGTGTAAAAGCAGAAGTAATTGCTTCTACCTTTGATGAACCTGCTGAAAAACATGTGAAAGTTTCAACCATCGCATTGCAAAAAGCAAAACGTTTGGTAGAATGTGGTCATGATGTGGTGATCTTGTTAGACAGTATTACCAGGTTAGCCAGGGCACACAATACAGTAGCTCCATCAAGCGGTAAGGTACTGAGTGGTGGTGTGGAAGCAAATGCCATGCAAAAGCCAAAGCAGTTTTTTGGTGCTGCCCGTAAAATAGAGTTCGGTGGATCATTGACAATCATTGCAACAGCATTGGTAGACACCGGCAGTAAAATGGACGAGGTGATCTTTGAAGAATTTAAAGGTACCGGTAACATGGAATTGCAATTAGACAGGAAACTGAGCAACAGGAGAATTTATCCTGCTATTGATATCGTAGCTTCTTCTACCCGTCGGGATGATCTGTTATTAGACAAAGAAACATTCCAGCGTATGTGGGTATTGCGTAAGCACATGGCAGATATGAACAGTGAAGAAGCTATTAATACTTTGTTGAAGAACATGAAGGGGACTAAAGACAATGCAGAGTTTTTGACCAGTATGAATGGGTAATTACCAGGATAATTGAAATAAAAAATATAGCCGCTGAGAATATCAGCGGCTTTTTATTTTTTTGCATTTGTTAAATGTGATGTTGTTTCGCCGGGCCTTATTTTAGTTTGGCTAATTGATCATTGTAATATTTTACGGTTTCAATCACCGATGACAAGTTGCTCGGTAAATCTTCCGCATCTCTTTCGATATAAATATGTCCTTTAAAATTTTGCTTTTTTAGCTCTGCAAAAATTGCCGGGAAATCAACAATTCCTTTTCCAACCGGCACATCCCTTAACTTAGGATCATTGTAAGCGGCAATATCTTTTAAATGTATACCGATGATATGTCCGCTCAGTTTTTTGACTGCTTCCAGCGGATTGATTCCACTTTTTGGCCAGTGGCCCAGATCAGCACAGGCCCCGAAATTGGGATGATTTTTAATTGCCAGTAATACGGTATCAGGATTCCAGTATTGGCTTACTCCTTTCCAGTGCTCATGTATGGCAACCTTTACGCCGTAAACACCGGCAAGGCTGTCAATAGAATCCCACAAATTAACCGGAGGTTCTGTCGTTACAAATTTTACTCCCAGCTGCTTGGCAATCTCAAATTGTTTTTTCCAGGATTCTAGTGTTGAATCACCGCCAATATAAATAGATTCGATGGTGAGTCCCTTTCTTGCAATCATTGCTTTCATTTTTTCAACTCCGGCTGGCGAAAGTTGAGAGGCAACTGAGTCGTTCAGCTCAGGCCCTAACTTATGAAAAGTGTTGGGCTCAATATATTTCACTCCAGCACTGTCTACCTTATCCAGCGATTCGGGGAAATTAAAAGTATGGAAGGTCCACAATGCAACTCCTAATTTCCAGTCATTGGCAGGATTCACCGTTGCAGCAACGCTATCCTTTGAAGTTTCAGCGGGTGCATCCTGGGATGCATTGTTACATGCTCCAGATAAAAGGGCAATCAATAAAAGTGGCAACAATGTTTTTTTCATATAGTTCTTTTAATTTTTTTGAGTAATGAAGTTCTGATTTTTTTATATACCACCCACGTCCTTTATCAATTACCCTTAACGATTTTGTATCTTAGCCGTTTAACAAAGAACAAGCATTGGTACAAAAGATTACGATAGAACAGTTTTTGGAAATGTCTGCCCAATACACGGTATTGGACGTACGCAGCCCGGGAGAATACCAGCATGCACATATACCCGGCGCATACAGCCTGCCATTATTTACAGATGAAGAACGAAAAGTAGTGGGTACTGCTTACAAACAGCAATGCAGGCAAACAGCCATTAAAATCGGCCTTGATTATTTTGGAGTCAAAATGAGGAAGATGGTGGAAGAAGTGGAGCAATTACCCGCCGAACGATTGGTGACAGCGGAAAAACAACATTTAAAAGATAGCTTAAAACAACCTGCAAATACAGTGTTGGTGCATTGCTGGCGTGGTGGTATGCGAAGTGCAGGAGTGGCCTGGCTGCTGGACTTGTATGGCTTTAAGGTTTACACATTGGTGGGGGGGTATAAGGCTTATAGAAAATGGGTGAGGGGCCAGTTTGAAAAGCATTGGCAAATGACGGTATTGGGCGGTTATACAGGTTCAGCTAAAACAGAAGTGTTGCAGCAGTTAAAACAAGCCGGCTCTAATATGATTGACCTTGAAGCACTGGCTCATCACAAGGGATCAGCTTTTGGTGGACTGGGTGAGTTAAAACAGCCTGCCCAGGAAATGTTTGAAAATTTGCTGGCGCAGGAACTAAACTGCCTGGAAAATTCGTTAACTCAGCATGCTTTTATCGAAGACGAAAGCCAGCGGATCGGGTTATTAAAAATACCTGACCCTTTTTGGATCACCATGCGTAAAAGCCATGTATGTTTTATAGATGTTCCTTTTGAAGAAAGACTTAATTATTTAACAACAGAATATGGCAAACACGAAAAAGAACACCTGGTAAATGCCACCATCAGGATAAAGAAACGGCTGGGTGGACTGGAAACAAAAACCGCTATTTGTTTTTTGGTAGAAGATAATTACAAAGAATGTTTTCGCATTTTGCTGAAGTATTACGATAAATGGTATTCAAAGGGATTGCAAAACAGGAATAACCTGGATGGTCTTTTACATAAGGTATCCTGCAATACCATCAATATAACAGCCAATGCAGAAAAGGTATTGGACGAAATAAAAAAATTGACTGCAGCAAAGGTGAACAGTTAACCGTATCAAAAATATCCAGATGAAATATTATGCAGGCTTATTGATAATGTTGTTTTTTGTAAAAGCAGAACTGTTTGCACAGCAGCCTGATGTTACTGGCTTGTGGAAGGGTGAGATCTACGTAGATTCTACAAAGCAATACCTGCCTTATGAAATTGCAGTAAGTGAAAGCAAGGGGAAACTTACTGGTTACTCAAGAATCATTTTTGTTGAAGATGGTAAAGAAGAAGCAGGTTTTGAGAATATCTCATTAAGGTGGGAAGGCAATAAATTGATGATTGACGATGAAGGTTTTTTTGAACATAGCTTTTCAAAGAAACCTTCCAAAAGGGTAAAGAAAGAAATGACTTTGTTGTTAGAAATCAGCGATGCAACAATGGTTCTTAAAGGAAAGTGGAAAACAAACCGTACCCGGTATTACCTGGTGGCTACCGGCACCACTCTTTTAACAAGAAAAAAAGATTTCCAGGAAACTGCGTTATTCAAAAAATTAGATTCTTTAAAAATAGCACCAAAATTGTCTTTCGCTCAGCCAGACAGAGTAATTGCTGTTGCTGAAACTCCAAAGAAAGAAGTGAAAGCACTCACATCCCCAATCATAGAAGAGAAAAATGAAGCAGCACCGGTTCCTGAGCCTGATGAGGAAGTTACTATACTGGCAGCTATTAATAAACCGGATAATCTTTCTTTGCTGGCGGTTCCAAAAAGGCGTCAGCCATCGGCTATAAAGATTGAACAACCATCAAAGCAGAAAAAGGCATTCTTTGCATCACTTGCCAAATCTCCTGTGGTCTATAAACCAAAAGAAGCAGAAGTGGCTGTAGTAGAAAAGAAACCGGTAGTTGCGGTTCCTAAAAAAGCAGTGAATGAAGTAGTGGCAAAGCCTGCACCTGAAAAGAAGCCTGTAATAGAAAAACCTGCACCGGTTGCTGAACCAAAAAAAGAGGCACCTGTTGTTACAGTAGCAAAACTGCCAGCAGCGCCTGTAGTTGAATTGCCGTCTTTACAAAAAGGCGCAGCAGAGATAGACAAACGTATTACCAAATCTGATCAGTCATTTTATTTTGAATCAGACAGCCTGCTGCTCACTTTATATGATAACGGGGAAGTGGATGGCGATACTGTTACTGTGTTGATGAATGGCAATGTGATCTTTTCAAAAGTTGGGCTTACAACCAGGGCTAACAGTAAAACCATTTACATTACTCCTAATATGGATTCAGTAAACCTGGTGATGTATGCAGAGAGCCTGGGTGAAATTCCACCTAATACTGGTCTGCTGATTGTAAATGATGGTGAAAAGCGGTATGATGTACGTTTTAGTGCAGATCTAAAAACAAATTCCGGTATTATTTTAAGAAGAAAAAAGAAAGAATAAAATGGAACAATTAAGCCTGGATAAAATACAGTTAACTAAATATTCTCATGGTGCCGGATGTGGTTGTAAAATATCGCCTAAAGTATTAGATGAAATATTGAGCAGTAATTTTGCAATGCCGGATAACGACAAACTGATTGTAGGCAATCACAGCAAAGATGATGCGGCAGTGTATGATATCGGCAACGGCTCAGCGCTTATTTCCACTACTGATTTTTTTATGCCCATTGTGGATGATCCTTACGAATTTGGTCGTATCGCATCTGCCAATGCTATCAGCGATGTGTATGCGATGGGCGGTAAACCAGTACTTGCTATCGCCATTCTCGGCTGGCCCATTAATGTACTGCCACCTGCGGTTGCAAAAAAAGTAATTGAAGGCAGCAGGAGCATTTGCATGGAAGCTGGTATTCCTTTAGCCGGAGGGCATAGTATTGATTCTCCCGAACCAATTTTTGGCTTAGCTGTAAATGGATTTGTTGCCATAGAAAATATCAAACAAAATAATACTGCACAGGAAGGCGACCTGTTGTTTTTAACCAAACCATTGGGTGTGGGTATTTTAACCACAGCAGAAAAAAAAGGTATCTTAAAAGAAGAGCATAAAGGCATTGCAGCAAAGCAAATGATGCAATTGAATAAAGTGGGAGAGCTGCTTGGGAAAGTGAAAGGCGTAAATGCGATGACGGATGTTACTGGTTTTGCATTACTGGGGCACTTGGTGGAAATGGCAGAGGGAAGTGGATTGAGTGCTGTTATTGAATTTGATAAAATCCCCACTATTATTGATGACCTGGAAAGTTATATTGATCAAAAATCTATACCCGGAGGTACACATCGAAACTGGGATAGCTACGGAGAAAAGATCGGAGCTATATCAGATTTTCAAAAAGCAATACTGGCTGATCCGCAAACCAGTGGAGGATTATTGGTTGCTGTGGCAGCGGACGCAGTTCAAGAAGTACAACATATTTTAGAGCAAAACGGCTTAGGGAAATTTACCACGCCAGTTGGCAGGCTCATCACTCAGCAAAAAGAAATTGTTGTTATCAATCAGTAAAAGATTGCCTGAGTTATTTACCTCCGGATATTTTATCAATCACTTTAGAAAGTTTCCGGTCTTTATCTGTAACTATATCCCCGGCATCGTGTGTATTTAACCATATCTCTACTTTGTTGTACACGTTGGTCCATAAAGGATGGTGGTTTGCTTTTTCTGCTGCTATTGCTACTCTTGTCATAAATGCAAATGCTTCTGAAAAATCCTTGAACTCAAATTTTTTATAAAGGGTGTTGTTTTTTTCTTTCCACATAATGATAGGTTTAAGCAGTTTAGAAAATCAGGTGCTGTTTATTTTTTATTTTTTCATTGGTCATTTCAGTTACTAATTGTACGCCGGGTAAAGATTTAATTGATTGAATCAAATTTTTTAATTCCTCAGCAGATACGGGCTCTTCTTTTATCAGCCACAAAAAATCCAGGTGTTTAAATTCCGGCAGCAGGTATTCTCCATCACATTCGTTATTGTACAAATAATGAGTTAGAACAACAGAAGGAACTTTGTATTCATAAATAGAGAAAAAATATTTACGGTTCTTTTTGCTGAGTTGAATTTCAATATCATGATTTACCCTGAAATCAAAACCCAATACCTGGTTAAGATGCCAGCTAAGCATATAGTCTTTTACAGGTGCAACGATGCCCAGGAGAATGGTATCTTCAAAAAATTCTCTTACCAGTGTTTCATTATCAATTTTCAGTTTCATGCCCCTGCCCCCTAAAGGGGAATTTGAGAATTTAAATTTAAAGGTATTTATTTTCCAAAGCAGTTTTTTGCAGCGATATTCAGCGAAAGTGGTTTAAAAAATAATATCAAAACTCATATCTTCATTACCTCTCTTCAGTTTCACTTTTGCAGGGTCTCCCTTTTTAAATTTGCTCAATGACTGCATATATGTTTCCACATCTGTAAATTTATGATCACCTAATTGTACCAGCACATCTCCTGCTTTGATGCCTGCTTTTTGTGCAATCTTTCCTTCGCTTACTCCATCTACTCTTACGCCTGAACCACTGTAGGTGTAATCTGGCATAATACCCAGCGTAACTTTAAAACTGGTTTTGCCCATTGTTACCTCCCTTGTTTTTGTAAAGGCCAGCTTGCTTTTTTTGTCTGTTGCTTCTACAATACTGTAAATGTATTTCAGCACTAGCAGTTCTCCGGTATAATTTATTTTAGCTGCATCATCAGAAGGCTTGTGATAATCTGTGTGCAGACCGGTAAAGAAAAATAACACCGGGATATCTTTCCGGTAAAATGAAGTATGATCGCTAGGCCCCGTGCCACTGCTGTCTAACTTAACAGAAAATAATTTATTGCTGGTCTTTATCAGTTCTCCCCAGATTGGCGATGTGCCATATCCGCCAACTGTTACAGCATGTGAACTGTCATTCATTCTTCCCACCATATCCAAGTTGATCATATAGTTAACAGCAGACAGATCAATGGTTGAATGTTCTGTAAAATATTTTGAACCATACAGACCAAGCTCTTCTCCTGAAAAGGCAATGAAGAGGTAGTTGTTCTTTTTAAATTTGGATGCTTTTAACAGTTTACTCATTTCAATCATAGCAGCCGTTCCGCTGGCATTATCATCTGCACCATTGTGTATGGCAGGCTCTGTTCCGGTGTACATTGAATTATGATCTTCTCCATATCCCAGGTGATCGTAATGTGCTCCTACAATGATGGTGTTTGCAGCTTTATTGTCAATATAACCTACCACATTGTGGCCAGTTCTTTTTTTCTCCTCCACCAGTATTTTCATTTTAATATCCAGCGTGGATGTTTCATCTTTCAAGTATTTGTCTTTTGTTTCTTTGGTAATGTACAGTACAGGAATATCAATGGGTGCTGATTTTGATTTGGTTTCAAACTTCAGCCCATCCTCTATGGTACCGGAATTAAAAACAACTAATGCAGCTGCACCTTTCTTTTGCAGTTCAATGGCTTTGTCTTTAATGGTTTCGGTTAAATCAAAGTGGGGATTATTTTTATTGTTTTCCAGCAATTCTTTAAGATCAAAAAACCACGGGCCACCACTTTCCTGTAACGCCAGTGCCGATGTTGCTTCTAAAGATTTATTGGGACAAAATGGAAGTGGAAAAAATTCTTTATTCACCTGCAGGTCGTTGTTATTAACTATCAGGTGACTGGATGGGTTGATAGCTTTGCCATCATTTACTTCAAATTCCTGCAGGTAAGTTTCATTTTCACCTTTAGGTAACAATCCGTTTTTTGAAAACTGGTCAATTATATATTCATACGCCAATTTTTCACCAGCAGTTCCGGTTCTTCTGCCTTGCAATTTATCATCTGCCAGGTAGCTGATATGCGATTGTAATTCGGATAAGGTTGCTTTATCTGCTTTTTTTAATTTCTGGGCATGGCTTAATTGAAATGAGAAAAGAAAAAGCCAGAAGAAATATTTCATATTGTTGTTTTTGGAGTGAGCAAAGTTACTTCAGAACAGCGCTTTGCAATGCAGCAAACAAAAATTTAAACCATAAATACTGTTATAAGATAGAGAAGTGTTAAAACGATTACCTGATTAAAAATGGAAGATCGCTATTTTAAATAACTAAAACTTTCCGGAATATTAAAACCATCTTTCTCATTTCGTAAGGTTATACCAATGATTAAAATTAATTTTACGCTTTTATATTTTTAAAATCAGCAAAGGTTCTGGAGATTGCTTTGGTAAAAAACATCAACATAGCATTAGTTGGCAATCCCAACAGCGGTAAAACTTCTTTATTTAATCTCCTCACCGGGTTAAATCAAAAGGTGGGAAATTTCCCCGGCGTTACGGTTGATAAAAAAACCGGACTGTGCAAAGTTTCTGAAACACTCAGCAGTACAATTATTGATTTACCCGGTACATACAGTCTCTACCCACGCAGGGCTGATGAATGGGTGGCTTATAAAGTGTTGCTCCAGCAGGATGAAGACATCAAACCGGATATGGTGCTGCTGGTGGCTGATGCCAGTAACCTGAAAAGAAATTTATTATTCTGTTCCCAGATCATTGATCTTAAAATACCCGTGGTGGTGGTACTCACAATGACGGACCTTGCCAATAAGCAGGGAACTGAAATTGATATCAATGGCTTAGAAAGAGAGTTGGGGGTACCGGTAGTAATAGTGAACCCCAGGAAGAATAAAGGCATTACACAGCTCAAGAAAACTATCGAACAAACCGTAGCCACAGGTTTCCCCCCGCCAAGATCATTTATTAATAACCTGGCAATGGCAGAAAAGCCGATTGAGGAAGTGAAGCAGCTAATGCCCGGGGTAAGTGATTACAAAGCATTGAATTTTTTGATCAATCACCGTCACTTTCCATTGCCGGATCAGTTACAAAGAAATATAGAATCCATCGCTGCATCGCACCAGTTCAATCACACCAGGGTGCAGGCAGAGGAAATCATGCAGCGCTATGCCCGTATTAAGCAGATCATGCAGCTGACCGTGGTAGAAGCTGATCCATTGCACAAAGCCTTATTGACAGAAAAACTGGATAATATTTTTCTGAACAGGAAATGGGGATATGTGATACTGCTGGCTGTTCTATTCTTATTATTTCAAAGTGTGTTTTGGATTGCCCAATACCCGATGGATGGCATTGAATGGGTGTTTGGGAAGTTGGGTGGTTTTTTTGGTGAACTGCTTCCAGAAACCTGGTGGGCCGATCTGTTTATCAATGGTGTATTGGCAGGCTTAAGTGGCATATTGGTTTTTGTGCCTCAAATAATGATCCTGTTTGGCTTGATAACCCTGCTGGAAGATACCGGCTACATGGCAAGGATCAGTTTTCTTACAGATAAATTGATGCGTAAAGTGGGATTGAATGGTAAAAGTGTGATGCCGATGATCAGTGGCTTTGCCTGTGCAGTGCCTGCTATCATGAGTGCAAGAAATATAGAGAACCGTAAAGAAAGGCTGCTCACCATCATGATTACTCCAATGATGAGCTGCAGTGCCAGGCTGCCGGTATTTACTATCCTGATAGCTTTGGTAATCCCTTCAAAATACTACTTTGGTTTTTTAAGCCTGCAGGGCCTGGTGATGATGGGACTGTATCTTTTAGGAACCGTAATGGCTCTGATAGTGGCCTACATAATGAAGTGGTTTATTAATATCAAAGAGAAAAGTTTTTTTATTTTGGAACTGCCGGTTTATCGTAATCCCAGGTGGGGAAATGCTTTATCTACTATGATAGAGAAGGCAAAGATCTTTGTGTTTGATGCAGGAAAAGTGATCATGCTGATCAGTCTGCTGTTGTGGGCAATGAGCAGCTTTGGCCCCTCTGGGAAAATGGATACAGTAAAAACAAAGTACGAACAATTAGCAAAGGCCGATACCACTAATGCAGATGAATTAAACAGGCAGCGCAAAGCTGAAATGCTGGAGAATTCTTATGCAGGTATTTTAGGAAAAGCAATAGAGCCAGCCATACTTCCATTAGGCTATGATTGGAAAATTGGCATTGCTTTGATTACCTCTTTTGCAGCAAGAGAAGTGTTTGTAGGCACTATGGCCACCTTGTATAGTGTGGGAGAAGAAGGAGATCAAAACAGCAGTACCCTTCGCCAGAAAATGGCAGCGGCAGTAAGGCCCGACGGGACTAAAGTTTACAATCTTGCCTCTGGTTTATCCCTGTTAATATTTTATTTACTGGCTATGCAATGTATGAGTACCCTTGCCGTAGTAAAAAGAGAAACCCGTAGCTGGAAATGGCCTGCCATACAACTGGTGTATATGACCGGTCTGGCTTACCTGATGAGCTGGATGGTGTATGAGATTTTTAAATAAGTTAACCATCACCAATAACTAAAATCAATACGAAATAATTTAAACGCATTCCTAATAAAAAATGACCTCATGTAATTGAAGTCATTTTAATATATGGAGATTAAAAGTGCTTACCAATCCACTTCATTACTGATCTTATTTTTTACCTGTGGATAAATGTTCCGATACAATTCATTCAGAATATCTTCTTTTCTTGGCAGGTTGTAGCTGTTATTGATCATAGACAAATCGCTGCTGGTAAGTGCCCGCCTATCTCCTGTATAAGAAGCTACCTCCTGCTGCCAGTTGTAGGTATCACTGTAGCTATTATAAGCAATGCTTTTTCGGTTAGCTACGTCAGTAATGGTTACATCCATTTGACCACGGGCTGTTATTGATTGGCGCTCAATATTTACAGTTGCATACACTGTTTGATATACTACCTTTCCTGAAGTGTCACGTCCTGCTTCTACCTGTTTACTGCGACTCCTGGAATAAGTATCAGACAGAGGTCTTGGAATGTCAATATTTCTTAAAACAAGATCCACAACCCAATCAGGTTTTATAGCTTCCCGCCTGGCTTCCCATTCACTATAAAATTTTGCAGGATAACGGCTGGAATAAGTACCACCAAGGTCCCTGATTAAATTTTGCTGAAAATATTCGTTGCTGAAATTGTAACCGGAATTTCCCCAGCCAGTATTAAAAAAGAAAGAATTGTCCTGCACCGGGTTGATCTGAACAAGGATGATACTGTTGTCAAAAGCCTCATTCATTTTTGCTTTGGCATCTTTAAAATCCTTTACCCAGCTGTCGGCTTTTTTAAAATGGCTGTAGGCCTTCCTGGCAGCTTCCCTGTTATTTTTTTCGAAATAAGCAAGGCCTGTTTGATAATAATCTTCGGCTGCTGATTCCTTTACAGCTGTAATTTCTTTTTCATAGTTTACTGGTTTTACCAAGCCGCTGGCAGCGCTTGAGTTATCGATGGCATCATACATTCCCTGCAATGATCTGTAAGCTGAAGCAATTTTATCCCATCTATTCAGCTCGGTGCTGTTATTAAATTTTTCTATATTTTTTAAATGTTTTTGTTGCAAAATGGTATAAACCTGCGGCAAAGCCAGTGTAGCATTGGCATCATCACTGTGCTTGTTCAATTGTTTTACAATATCAAACAGGGTTTTATCATCCTGGCTCTTTGATAAATAATCTTTACTTGTTTTGCAGGATACAAAAACAAGAATAGTTGTAATGATGAATAAAAGTTTTTTCATATTATGTTTCCTCCAATTTATTAAGATATCAAAGCTGGTACCGGAGTTTAACAGAAAATAGTTGTTATCTTAATTTTAACAGGCCAGCCTGATTTTTATAATCTTCCCATAAATTTACCATACATATTTTACTGCGATAAAAGAATCTTCTACCATTCAGCACCTTTTTTACACCATTTATCCAAATCGAAAAAACTTTTTTTAATATCCAATTTTGGCCCGAAACCACTACCAGTAAGCATTATACTGCAAAACCGATTATCATTCACAACCAGCTACTAAAAAATAAATGGTATTATGTGTTGCATAGTACCATAAAAGTATATACATTTGTGTTGTGAAGGTGAATAACAGCTCACTGGCAACTAAAAAGCCACAACTGACAACCTTACAAAAAAGTATAGCCATGAAATTTTTAAAACGTTGAAGCCATGAACATTGATAACACAGCCAGCCAGATGCGTAAAGGTGTGCTTGAGTTTTGTATTCTTTCGGTGATTAAACAGGGGGAAGCTTATCCGTCAGACATTATTGACAAGATGAAAGCAGCTAACCTGAACATTTTTGAAGGAACCCTTTACCCATTGCTAACAAGACTAAAAAATGCTGAATTCCTGACCTATCGCTGGATAGAAAGTAACAGTGGGCCGCCCCGCAAGTATTTTTCCCTTACGGAAAAGGGGGCACAGTTTTATAAAGAACTGGAAGCTACCTGGAACGAACTGGCCAACGCCGTAAAAGCGCTTTCGGAGGCTGAACAGGAACACACAGCAGGACAGGAAAATGCTAACACCAACTTCAACAACCCATAATAAAAGTATAGCCATGTTTTTTGTTTGGGTAACCAACTAACGAAACATAAATATTTATAGCCATGAAACAAGTAATAAATATAAATTTCCACGGACAGGTAGTTCCGATAGAAACTTCCGCCTTCGACCTGCTTAAAGTTTACACCGACAGTCTTTCCAGGTATTTTGCCAATGAAGAAGGCAAAGAAGAAATCATCAATGACATAGAAAGCCGCATAGGTGAACTGTTCCAGGGAAGATTGAAAAAAGGCGCCACCTGTATTACCGATGATGATGTAAATGCCATCATTAAAAGTATGGGCCGGCCCGAAGAATTTGAAGGCGAGGAAGAAAAAGTAGCTTCCACACTGGGTAGCACCAGTTCAAAAACTTCAGAGCAGCAAAGCAAAAGTGAAACCTCATCCACAGGTCACAAGCGCCTTTTCAGAGATGAAAACAATAAAGTGATTGGAGGTGTTTGTGGTGGTTTGGCCAATTATTTTGGTACAGATCCGGTGATCATCAGGGTAATCTTCGCAGTAGTCGCACTGGCTTTCGGTACAGGTTTGCTGGCATACATTATCCTTTGGGTGGCAGTTCCAAGCAGTGCCTCTACGGTGATAGGAGCCAGCCGCAAGAAATTATTTAGGGATCCCGATGATAAGATCATTGCAGGCGTGTGCAGTGGTATTGGTAATTACTTTGGTGTAAGTGCCTGGATTCCAAGAATACTGTTCCTGATACCATTTTTATCATTCGCATTTCGTGACAGGCATTGGGGCAATTTTGATTTCCCCGGCTTTCTCAATCTTTCTTTTAGCCCTGGTTCATTGATAGTGTATATCATATTATGGCTGGTAATTCCTGAAGCAACCAGTACTTCAGAAAAACTGGAGATGAAAGGAGAGAAAGTAGACATGAACTCCATTAAAAATTCAGTGGTAGAGGAAATGAAAGGTGTACAGCAAAGAGCTGAAAAGTTTGGTAAAGAAGCTTCCGCAGTGGTGGGTGAAAAAGGAAAGGAGATGGGGTCAGAAATTAAGACTGTGGCAAAACGGGGTGGCCGGTCTTTAGGTGATGTGATCATTTTTTTGGTGAAAGCATTTGCTTACTTCATTATTGGATGTGTAAGCTTTGCCATGGTGGTTGGATTATTTGCCCTTGGAGTAGTATCAGTGGGTCTGTTTCCTTTAAAAGACTTTTTATTAACTGAAGGATGGCAAAATGCACTGGCTTGGGGCACACTCTTATTCTTCATAGCTGTACCGGTAATCGGTATCATTACCTGGATCATTCGCAGACTTACAAAAATGAAGAACAACAGGAAAATACTGAGGGCTTCGTTTATCAGCCTCTGGATAGTGGGATGGTTTTGCTTTATCTCATTGATTGCTTCTCTCAGTAAAGATTTTAAAAGTATCAACAATGTAAATGAGCAGGATGTATCCTTGAATAATCCGGGCATCAACAAACTGACACTTACTACTAATTCGCCACTTAAAAATTCCTACAGGTACAATTCATTCAGGATAGAACCATTTGAAGCCTGGGACGAGGACACCTTAACTGTAAAGAACATTGAAATAAAAATAATCAAATCACCAAACGATAGTTTCAGGGTTACCATGTTGAAAATTGCCAACGGAAGAACAAAACGTTTTGCTGATACTTTGGCCAATTTGATTCAGTTTAATGTAGAACAAAAAGATTCTTTGTTGATTGTTGATAAAGGAATAGCCTTAAACAGGAAGGACAAATTCCGTAACCAGCGTGTGGTATTGAATGTATATGTTCCGGTTGGCAAGCAAATAAGAATTGACAAAAGTGTAGGCTGGGGCAATAACAATGTTCGCTTTGATGGCCCATGGAATGAAGGTGATTATTTTATCGACAGGGATGATGAAGAAAGAGGCTGGGAATCAAATGTGGATTATATCATGAAGGCGGATGGTTTATATACACTGGACGGAAGAAGAGCAGAAGATTATGACAATGACCGTGAACCAAAAGTAAAAATAGGACCGGAAGGTATTGAGATCAATGATAATGGAGATAAAATAAAAATTGATAAGAATGGTATAAAAATAAAAGAAGGTAGTAGCGGGGATAGTTATCGTTACAACAGTGATGAACCCATTAATAAAATTGATTCCATGAAATTAAAACTGGAAAATGAACAGCAACGGGTAAAAGACTCATTGGAAAAAATAAAACAGAATGTAGAAAAGCAACTGGAAAAAATAGATGATAAAAAAGTAAATGATGCGGAAGCTTCCGTTGTTTACCCTGCACCACTGTTTATTTCATTTTTAAATTTAGAATAAAGATGTTTCAATAGTTGAGTTGAAGTGAAACAAAAAAGGTCCTGTCATTTTTGACGGGACCTTGCTTTTTATAATATTTCATATTGTCAAAAGCATAGTTGTGTAATCCATGGGCAAGTACTATGTCCGGAAACATTTTTACTTTACATTTGCCCACTATCAACTTTTCTTTAAAAATTATTATTTCAATGAAGAATACAGCTTTTACACAAAAGCACATTGCATTGGGTGCTAAAATGGCCGAGTTTGCCGGATACAATATGCCCATCAGTTACAGTGGTATTAATGATGAACACCATGCTGTACGTAACAATGCAGGTGTGTTTGATGTAAGCCACATGGGTGAATTTATTTTGAAAGGAGAAAATGCACTGGACTTTATAGAAAGAGTTACTACCAACGATGCATCCAAACTTACTAACGGAAAGGCCCAATATAGTTGCCTGCCAAACAGTGATGGCGGTATAGTGGATGACCTGCTGGTATATTGTATTGAAGAAAAAAAAGTGTACATGCTGGTGGTAAATGCCAGCAATATTGAAAAAGACTGGAACTGGATCAGTAAGTTCAATGATAAAAAAGTGGAGATGCACAACATCTCTGACAAAACCTGTTTGTTGGCAATTCAAGGTCCTAATGCCACTAAAATATTACAGGCGCTTACCGAAATGGATATCCTGAACCTGCAGTATTACACTTTTGTAAAAGGAACCTTTGCCGGTGTGGATAATGTACTCATCAGTGCTACAGGTTATACAGGAGCAGGTGGCGTGGAAATTTATTTTGAAGACAGTAATGGAGCAGCTGATAAAATTTGGGATGCCATTTTTGAAGCAGGAAAAGCAAGCGGTATTAAACCAATCGGGTTGGGTGCAAGAGATACCCTGAGATTAGAAATGGGTTTTTGTTTATACGGAAATGATATTGATGATACCACTTCTCCGTTAGAAGCCGGCCTTGGCTGGATCACTAAATTTACCAAAGATTTTACCAACAGGACTCATTTTGAAAAACAAAAAGCAGATGGGGTAACTAAAAAACTGGTAGGGTTTGAAATGTTGGAAAAAGGGATAGCCCGCCATGATTATGAAATCAAAGATTTTGAGGGTGCCAGCATTGGTAAAGTTACATCTGGTACCATGTCGCCATCACTCGGAAAGGCGGTAGGTATGGGCTATGTAGATAAAAAATTTGCAGCAATTGATACCGAAATATATATCAGTATCCGTAACATTTTATTAAAAGCGAAAGTGGTAAAAATGCCTTTTGCATAGATCTTTCACACATACTATTGATGTTGTGCATGGTAAAAATTCATCTTACAACCGTTATTAATGCTCCAGTCGAAAGGGTCTTCGATTTAAGCAGGAGTATCAACCTGCATAAAATATCTGTGGCACAAACAGAAGAAAAAGTAATTGGCGGAGTAATGAGCGGCCTGATCAAAGAAAATGAAACAGTTACCTGGCAGGCAAAACATTTATTTAAAATGAGGCAATTCACATCAAAGGTCACCGAAATGAAAATACCGGAGTCTTTTACTGATGAAATGACAAAAGGAGATTTTAAAAGCTTTGTTCACCAGCACTATTTTAAAGTAATTGATAACGGCACCATCATGATAGACATTGTGGAATTTGAAAGCCCTTACGGTATGTTGGGAAAACTATTCAATGCCCTCTACCTGAAAAAATACATCGAAAAATTATTACTCAAAAGAAACGAAGTGATAAAGGAATACGCTGAATCCAACAAATGGAAAGTGATTTTAAATAATTAGAAACGAATGAATCAAACAAGACCAGCTTTATATACCTGCTTATCTCCATCATTGCTTCACCTGTATGACATCAGCGAAAGTATTGTTGTTATCATAGATGTATTAAGGGCCACTTCCACTATTGCCACAGCCTTGCACAATGGTGCCAAAGAAGTAATTCCTGTATCAGCCGTTCCGGATTGTATTCGTATCGGCAAAGAAATGTGTGGGATTACTGCCGGCGAAAGAGATGGAAAAGTGGCAGAAGGATTGGAGTACGGCAATTCTCCTTTTGAGTATCCCCGTTCTTTTATTGAAGGAAAAATATTGGTACTCACCACCACCAATGGCACTAAGTTATTGCACATGGCTTTGGATAATGGGGCAAAGCAAATCATCACCGGTTCTTTTCCAAATATATCTGCGGTGTGTGATTATTTATTGGGGCAAAAGTTGCCTGTAATATTAGCCTGTGCAGCATGGAAAGACAGGGTAAATATTGAAGACACTTTGTTTGCAGGTGCCGTCATCAGCAGGATAAAAAATCATTTTAATATTAACTGCGATGCATCCAATATGGCTGAAACCATGTATAATGCGGCGAAACCAGATCTCTATGAATTTATGAAAAACAAAAATGCTTCTCACTACCATCGCCTTACCAACTATGGCCTGGAAAAAGATATCCGTTATTGTCTGACTGCCGATAGCGCCAATGTGCTTTGTTTTTTTGAAAATGATAAACTGGTGGTCAAATAAATTGACTCTTCTACATAAACTCAAAATACTGGCTTATTTCTTTATAAACTTTGATTTTATCACTCAACCCTCACTTATTTTCCTTTACTTTTGCAAATTGCCTTTTTCGCAACGGGGCAACTAAAAACAATACCAATTATTTAAGCGTACATCTAAAACCCGGATATCATTTTGGCTTTATCGCATTTAATTAAATACGTTTACAACACAGGGTCAGACGAGGTGATCCGCAGGGGCAAAAAAATTCATTCCAGCGGATATGTGGAGATGGCTGAACATGATGAGCTGATGAATGCTGTAATGTTTCGTGTAAAAGATGATACCTACGCCACCTACTACAGGGTACACATCCAGCACTACGATGATCCTAAAAATTTATCCATGCGTTGCAGTTGCCCTTACAATCTTGGGGATATCTGCAGGCATGAAGCAGCGGCGCTTCTACAGTTACAGGATCTGCTGGATAAAAATATGCTTGGCAGCACCGATGTACAATACAACCAGCTGCACACCATTGCAAAAATGAAACACATCGACCTGAAAGTTATAAGAGTGTTGTCATCACCCGAAACCTATGAAGCCGCAGAAGAAATATTAGAATCGAAGAAGGCTGTAATCAGCAGCGCCATTAACGAAAGAGTAGAAGCTGAATTGAAACTGAATGGCGATACTTTTCCTGTGGTAATTCAAAAAAACGAAGAGCGGAATTTTGATACCTCCTGCAAATGTGATGAACATGGCCATCCGCTTTGTATACATAAACTCACGGTATTACTTCAATTATTCAGAACCTACGGACCTTATTATTTTGATACCATCCGTAACTGGGATAAAGAGAAGAATAAGTTGCTGGGTATTTATGGGTACAGTATGGATGATGACCTTGCCGGTAAATTTGAATTCATTTATAAAGACGGGAAACCGTTTTTAAAAGTATTGGATACTTCGATAAAAAGGGTGGCACCTTCCTTACCTGTTTCCAAGCCATCTTATATGCAGCCAATGCAGGTAGTAAAAAATGTTGAAGCGGAAGTGGTGGAAGAACAGGCTCCCGCCAAGAAGCTGGGGATGGTATTTAATTTCAATGCCATCGTATATCCATTTTTTACCATCGATGCCATACAGGGCGATTATGATGATACCAGTAAAAAATATACCAGCAAGATTGAAAAACTGGATCTTACTAAATATGTAAATACAGAAGTTTTTAGTGAAGATGATAAGATGTTGCTGCAGCAGATACGAAAATTGCAGGCATCAGAAGTGAATAAATATCTTAACCGTAATTCGCCTTTCAGTGGTATTTGGGAAAATATTATACAGACAGATGGAGATGAACTGCCAGAGGAAACCAAATCTCTGATCACAGAATACTTTCATCCAAAACTGAAGAAAATATTTGAAGAACAGACTGGCAACCCATTTATATTTTACCTGGCGGAGAAAAAAGTTTTTAAAACAGACAGCCTGGTGGAAGTGAGTTTAAGTGACACCGCTATTGCACCCCAATTTAAGATCGTTGCCCGTGATGATCATTTTGAATTGCAATGCCGTTTTAAAATTAACGGGGCAGAACAGCCTGTTACAGACAATGAATGCAACAGCAGCATACTTTTTTTATACAATCATATTTTTTACCTCTGGCAAAAACCTGAGGATGCATTGCAGGCAGAAAAATTTATTAAGAAGGGTAATATCATGCTCAGTAAAGAAAACTGGGCTGCTCAAATGCAGAAAACAATCATCCCACTAACCCGTGAGTACCAGGTGGAGTTTGACAAGACTTTGATCAAGGAAATAAAAAGCGGTGAGCCGGAAGTAAAAGTAATGCTGCAGGAGAAAGGCGACTACCTTGTTTTTCAACCTGTATTTAATTATAAAGGCTTTGAAACAAAATCCAGCGACCGGGATACCATTACTATTCCTGATGGCGATAAAATTTTAATAGTTCACCGGGATAAAGAATCGGAGCAACGTTTTATTGATTCGCTGTCAGCATTGCATTCACAGTTTATACAGCCACAGGAAGGCAACAGCCTTATATTAAAAGGTGCGGATGTTTTAAGGAACAACTGGTTCTTTTTATTCATTGATGCAATGAAGGAAAAGAAAGTGCCGGTGTTTGGTTTTGAAGCGTTAAGAAACTTCCGTTTCAATACTGCCAGACCCTCTACCCATATTCATGTGAGCAGTGGTTTGGATTGGTTTGATGCAAAAGTGGAAATAGATTTTGAAGGACAACGGGTAGGAATAGCCGATATTAAAAAGGCACTGGCAGCCAAACAATCTTTTGTACAATTAAATGATGGCACCCTGGGTATCTTGCCCGATGAATGGTTGAAGAGATATTCCCTGCTGTTTAAGGTAGGCGATGGGAAAAGTGATAAACTACGCTTGTCAAAATATCACATGAGTGTGATAGATGAGCTGTATGAAAACAGGGACGCAACAGAATTAAGTTTTAACCTGGATGAAAAATTTGAAAGATTAAGAGAGTTTAAACAGATACCAGAGATTGCCCCACCGATAAACCTGGAGCCTATTTTGAGGCCTTATCAAACCTCGGGTTTCCAGTGGTTAAATTATTTAAATGATGTGGGCTGGGGAGGTATACTGGCAGATGATATGGGTTTGGGTAAAACAGTGCAGGCGCTTACCATGCTGCAGCATTACCGTCAGCAGGAAGGAGGTTTGAAAGCTATTGTAATTTGTCCTACTACACTGATCTATAACTGGGAAAATGAAATAAAGAAATTCACGCCGGATCTTACCTGGCTGATACATCACGGAAGTATGCGTACCAGGGATACGGACGCTATGCAAAAAGCCAATATCATCATCACCACTTATGGTACATTGCGGAGCGATATACAGGTGTTGATGAAGATCAATTATGATTATGTGGTATTGGATGAGAGCCAGGCAATAAAAAATCCGGCTTCCAAAGTAACCAAAGCTGCCTGCCTGCTCAATGCAAAAAACCGGGTATGCATGAGCGGTACACCGTTGCAGAATAATACGTTTGACATTTTTGCCCAGATGAATTTCCTGAACCCGGGTTTACTGGGCAGTATGGAATTTTTCCGCAATGAGTTTGCAACACCGATCGATAAATTTGGTGAACAGGAACAGAAAGACCACCTGCGTAAATTATTATTTCCCTTTATTTTAAGGCGTACTAAAGAACAGGTGGCTAAAGACTTGCCGGAGAAAACAGAAACGATCCTGTTTTGTGAAATGGAAAAAGAACAGCGCCGGATCTATGATGCTTACCGTAACAGTTACCGGGATAAGATCATGGGTACTATTGATCAGCAGGGTATTGACAAATCTCAATTAACTATTTTGCAGGGCCTGATGAAGCTGCGGCAAATATGCGACAGCCCGGCTATATTGAATGAAGAAGATAAATATCCTAACCACAGTATCAAGCTGGATGAATTAACAAGAGAGATCACTGAAAATATTGGAGAGCACAAGGCATTGGTTTTTTCTCAATTTTTGGGTATGTTGGCGTTGGTAAAAGAAAAATTGACCCAGGATGGAATTCCATTTGAGTATTTTGATGGCAGCACCAGCATTAACGAACGGCAGCGTTCCATTGATAATTTTCAGAGCAATGATAATTGCAGGGTGTTTCTTATATCACTAAAAGCAGGTGGTGTGGGTCTTAACCTTACCGCTGCAGATTATGTTTATATCGTAGATCCATGGTGGAACCCGGCAGTGGAACAACAGGCCATTGACCGTACACACCGTATCGGGCAAACGAAAAATATTTTTGCTTACCGCATGATCTGTGTGGATACGATTGAAGATAAAATTTTACAATTACAGGAAAGGAAACGCAAGCTTGCAAGTGAACTGATTAGCGATGATGCCAACTTTGTAAAAGCATTGAGCAAGGCAGATGTGGAATATTTGTTTAGTTAATTTTCTTTTCAAAAATATTTATTGAGCTTTAGCAGTAGCAGAAATTTTCAAATGTATTTTGTAATAAATTTTTATTGTCATGAAAAGCTTATTCGACACAGCAACTTACAATGAAGTGATACAGCGACTTAACAACTTGACTCCGGAATCTCAGCGCCAATGGGGTAAAATGGATGTAGCACAAATGCTGGCACATTCCAAAGAAGCATTTAAAGTACCATTAAGTGATCAACCAATGCCAAGAATGTTTATCGGCCGTTTACTGGCATGGATGATGAAATCAAAAATGTATGATGACAAACCCTGGGCTAAAAACCTGCCAACCTCCCCGGATTTTATAATAAAGGACCAGCGAAATTTTGAAACGGAAAAGCAACAGCTCATTGAACTGGTTAGTAAATTTTATCAATCGGGTCCTGATAAAGTTGGCAATTTCCCACATCCCTTTTTTGGAACTTTCACAAAAGAGCAATGGGGCCAATCCATGTACAAACACTTAGATCATCATCTCCATCAGTTTGCTGTATAAACGTTTACTGGTGCAGGCATAATATGGGCACATGCGTATGAAACAGTAAATGCTTTGTATGACTGCGGCCGAACATTTTTTGTACCACCGGATGTTTTTTTGGAATCACCACAATCCAGTCCAGGTTGGCTTTATCCGCAAACCAGTTAATTCCCTCTGTTATATCTGCTGATTCTATGCTGTGATATTCCGGCTTGATGTCATCTATAAGGTCCTGCAATACGAAGCTTTCATGAACTTCATCGGCAGTAAAATTTTTATTTTGAAAATCAATATTCAGAATATGCAGTTCGGCATTAAAATCAGCTACAATCTTTTTCAGTAATGGTATAGGAGTAGTGGCTGCTATTTCCCTGTAATCGCAGGCAAAGCCAATTTTTCTCACAGGAATGAATGTTGCTTTTGGTGGCACTACCAGCACCGGGTATTTTAAATAATGAACAGCTTTAATCGTGTTGCTGCCAATTAGTAACTGAGTAAGTGCTCCTTTACCGGAAATGCCCATCACCACCAGGTCTGGTTGTAACGTATCGCAAAGTTCAGTTAAGCCATCCTGTAGCAAACTCATTTCGGCTTTGGTATGAATATTTACGGAGGTTCTTAAATTACTAAGTGTTTTTTCCTTTAATAATTCCAGTTCATTATCTGCTGCTTTTTGCAGTTCGTTGGTATCAAATAACGGGTAGGCAAACTCACTGATGGCAACAGGAGTTTCGTAGGTATGATAAAGCCATATTTCAGCGCCATAAAAAGCTGCCAGCTCACCTGCAAATAATGCAGCGTTAGAAGCCGCAGGTGAAAAGTCTACTGGAACGATGATTTTTTTCATATGATTATTTTTATTGTGGTTATAAATATAAATATTGACTGCTTAATGTAAAAGTATTTTTTTCTGTTTCATCATTGTGCAGCAGTACAAAATTTATCAAATTATCCCGGGTGTCATATGATACCTGTCATTGATATAGATGATATTTTATAGTAAAAAGTACCAGTGTTGTTTTAATTTGTAATCAGTTTCGCTGAGTTGGAATATACATACCTGCTATAATTTCATCAGCCTGTTTACTGCATCATCCAGGGTACTTTCCTTTTTGGCAAAACAAAACCGCAGTACTTTATTGTCTGTTTCGGTTGTATAAAATACGGCTGTTGGTATTGCGGTAACGCCAAATTCTTTTGTAAGCCTTATTGCAAATGCTGTTTCTGGTTCATCACTCATCTCCCGGTAACTGTATAGTTGAAAATAACTGCCATAAGAAGGGATGGCTTTAAACCTGGTTTGTGTCATCAATTGCTGGAAGTGATCTCTTTTCTGTTGGATCTGCGTACCTAATTCAAGATAATATTGTTTATGCTGGATAAATGTTGCTAATGCCACCTGCACAGGACTGTTGCAACTAAAACAATTGAATTGATGTACTTTTCTAAATTCAGCCATTAGTGCAGCCGGGGCAATGCAGTAACCCAGTTTCCAACCTGTACAGTGATAAGTTTTGCCAAATGAAAAACAAACAAAGCTTCTTTCCAATAAATCAGGATACCGGAGTATACTTTCATGTTGTTTGCCATCAAAGATCAGGTGTTCATATACTTCATCACTTAGTATAAATATGCCGGTATCTTTTACAATTAACCTTAATTGTTCAATATCATGCCTGCTTAATACCATGCCTGTGGGGTTGTGCGGCGAGTTAAGAATGATGAGTTTTGTTCTGGAAGTGATTTTTTGTTTTACCAGTTCCCAATCAATAGAATAACCTGGAAAAGTCAGTGGAATTAAGACAGGTATTGCGCCATTAATCTGAATGTTGGGGATATAACTGTCATAAGCAGGTTCAAACACAATTACTTCATCGCCGGGTTGCAGCACAGTAGTTAAAGCAGTATAAATAGCGTAAGTTCCTCCGGGTGTGATGGTGATATCCGTATCCGGATGGATGATGGTGTTATACAAATCTTCTACTTTTTCGGCTATTCTTTCCCGCAACAATGGCAGCCCACACATATGTGTGTATTGATTATGCCCCTGTTGCATGGCATTATTTACCAGGCTGATCAATTCTTCACTCATCATAAAATCCGGAAATCCCTGACCAAGATTAATGGCATGGTGCTTTGCGGCCAGTACACTCATGGTAGTGAAAATGGTGGTGCCGGTATGGGGTAGTTTGCTTTTGATCAAAGGCTTCACGATGCTTAATTTTTTATTAGCAGCAATTTGCTATTTAATACATTTAAAAAATAAATGGAAATCAAAAATAAGGATTACACGGCCAATGAAACGGGAGCAACGTTTCTTCTTTTTAAATTTAACCTGAACACCGGACTAAAAGAAAACTGCGGTTTAAAAAAGATCAGTAATAAAGGGAAGCACCATAATATTTTTGAAAGTAGAGTAGTGGTTGCATGAAAAACCCGGGCATTCAATGCTGGCACTTCGTTAACAGGGCCGGTGGTAGCAGTAAGCCCGGTACCAAATTTATAATCAAGATCACTGAAGCGGTTGGTGTCGTAGTATTTTTTTAACTGATCATTTTGATGATTCCAGCTGCTCATCATACGTTGTTCTTTTGTAATTACGGGCTCCATATCTGCATCAATAAAATACCAATTATTATTGATGAGTACTTCCAGTGCATAATGGTGAGGAAAGCCAACATTACGGTATGTAATATTTTTGTTCCGCAATATTGTCATCATTACAATTGATTGCTGGGAGCAGGCTGCATTGCTGTGTTGCATAATGGCTTCTGGCTGTACTTTACAACCAAGACCCTCTTCAACCCATTTACCACAAACTGCAGCTATCCAGTTTTCACTTAAAGAAAAATGTGAAAAGCCATGATAAAAACGATCTTCCACAACAGATTCCAGCAGCGCTGCGTATTCAAAACTATTGAAAGAGATATTTTTTTTCAGCGCAAGGCTGTCTGTATGTTTTTCAAGTTTGTCAATACTGTTTAAGTAAGCAAACTGTGAGTTGAATTTTTCTTTTTTGTCGTAGCTGAGGAGTGTATGAATGTCTGTGTTGAATAAGTTGGGCAAAAACAAGAGTATCGCCAGTGCGGTCAGTAATGTTTTTTGCATGAACAACTTTTTATAATTAGATATAGGTGTAGATGTGTTTTAATTATTATATAACGTAGTTACAGGCTTAAATATTATAGCACTAAATGAAGCCTTTCACCGGGAGGGATATTGCCTGGAGTTCTTCTCAGCAAGATTATTGGAGAGGCATTGTTTAAAGACCTTTATTTATTCGGGAGATATGAACGTTAATAAATACTAAACATAGTGTAAAATGTTAGCTAACTAAAAATGGTTACCCGGAAGCCTAAAGAAATTTATCACCTTTATTTCGTTTTACTTCTGCCACGTATTCTTTTATTTCCTGTTCTTTAGTTTTTTTGCAGATCAGTAATACATCTTTGGTATCCACTACGATAAAATCATCCAGGCCCTGCAGCAGAACCAGTTTGTTGTTGTCTGCATGTACCATATTTTTAGTAGCATCAATAACGATTACATTATTTCCAGCAACCGCATTTTCTAAGTAATCTTTTTCAAGATTATCGTAAGCGCTGGCCCAGGTACCCAGATCACTCCAGCCAAAAGAAGCAGGGATGATGTAGACGTTGTCTGCTTTTTCCATTACACCATAGTCAATGGAGATATTCACACACTGAGGATAGATCCTTTCAATGGCATCCTTTTCATCATTGGTAATCAGGTTGCTTTTTTCAGCATCAAACACCTCATGCATTTCGGGTAAAAACTTTTCAAAAGCATGAATAATATTTTTTACCTGCCACACAAAGATGCCGGCATTCCATAAAAAATCGCCGCTGGTGATGAATGTTTTGGCAAGATCCCGGTCGGGCTTTTCAGTAAACGTTTTTACTTTAAATACATTATCACTTACAGGCTGCTGTTCATATTGAATATAGCCATAGCCTGTATTAGGATGGGTAGGCTTGATGCCCAGCGTTACAAGTCCTTTGATATTAGATGTAAAGTCAAGGGCGTTGAGGCAAACAGTTTTAAAAGCTTCCGGCTCCAGTATAATATGGTCTGCCGGTGCACAAATCAAATTTGCCAGTGGGTTTAATTCATGGAGTTTGTAAGACACATAGGCAATGCAGGGTGCTGTATTTTTACGAGACGGCTCACATAAAATATTGCCAACAGGTATTTCCGGCAATTGCTCCTGCACAATTTCCTTATACTGGTCAGCCGTAACTACATAAATATTTTCTTTCGGAATAAATAAAGCAAACCTGTCAAATGTACCTTGTATCAGGGTACGGCCGGTATTCAGGATATCTAAAAATTGCTTTGGAAAATCAGTACGGCTCATTGGCCAAAACCTGCTGCCAATACCACCTGCCATGATTGCTACGTAATGATTCTTATTCATACTGCTGCTTCAATAGTAATTTTTAATATTTGCAGTTGCCAATGCTGCATGAGAAAACTAAAACGGTATTTTCTTGTATTTTATTTTTTTTTTGTTTATCAGTGTTAGTCAAAAAAAATATTTAAATATCCCTGAATGGCAAAAATTACAGGGCGCAAACCTACTCTAAATCATTCATAACACAAAGAGATTACCGATTGCAGTAAAAGTATTTCATCTTTGCAAAAAAAAGACTTATCTTAAACAATATAATAACATTTAGTATTGGAAATTTGCAGAATCATTCTAAGATGTCCTTTATCAAAAGGAATCAGGAATTAAAAATCTGCATTAACCTTACCCAGCCGAATCATTGTTAATAATAAAGTGAAGGAAAAGAAGCTATGGCTACCGTAAAAGAAAAAAAAAGAACTCTTGCTGAGAAAGAAGTAAAAGCAAAACCTGTTACAAAAATTGTTTCAAAAAAGAACAACACCTCTCTTGATCAAGATCTGAAAGCTCAACTCCAAAATTATTTTGGGTTTGACGGATTTAAATACCCTCAGGAAGATATCATTAAAAATTTATTGGCTGGTAACGACACTTTTGTAATAATGCCTACTGGTGGAGGTAAAAGTTTGTGTTACCAGTTGCCAGCACTAATCAGTGAAGGTTGCGCCATCATCGTATCTCCGTTAATTGCATTAATGAAAAACCAGGTGGACCTGGTAAGGAGTTACAGCAGCCAGGATGACGTAGCACATTTTTTAAACAGCACTTTAAATAAAGGACAGCAAAAGGTTGTAAAAGATGATCTCACATCTGGTAAAACAAAGATGCTGTATGTGGCACCAGAAACGCTTACTAAAGAAGAGAACATCGAATTTTTTAAAGACCTCAATGTGTCTTTTTTTGGAGTGGATGAAGCTCACTGTATTTCAGAATGGGGACACGATTTCAGGCCGGAATACCGCCGCCTGAGGGAAATGATGCAAATGATAAAACCAGAAGCTCCCATGATTGCTTTGACGGCCACGGCTACCCCAAAAGTACAAAGCGATATTCTCAGGAATTTAGGTTTACGGAATCCTAAAATTTTTATTTCATCTTTTAACAGGCCCAATCTGTATTACGAGATTTTACCTAAAATTCAAAAAGAACAAACGATAAAAAGTATTGTACGTTTTATTTCCCAGCATAAAGGGAAAAGTGGTATCATTTATACTTTGAACCGTAAGACTACTGAAGAATTGGCTGAAGTGCTGATGGCAAATGGTATTAAAGCAGTGGCTTATCATGCTGGCCTTGATAGTAAGCTCCGTGCTGACAGGCAGGATCTTTTTTTAAATGAAGATGTTCAGGTAATTGTGGCTACCATAGCTTTTGGCATGGGTATCGATAAACCTGATGTACGTTTTGTAATTCATTTTAATATTCCCAAATCAATAGAAAATTATTACCAGGAAACAGGCCGTGGTGGCCGTGACGGAATGGAAGGTAAATGCCTGTTGTATTACTCTCATAAAGATGTGGCCAAGCTGGAGCACCTGATGAGAGATAAACCATTAAGCGAAAGAGAAGTAGGCGCTCAACTGATTAATGAAATGCTGGCGTATGCTGAAAGCGCCGTGTGCCGCAGAAAAATATTGCTGAATTATTTTGGTGAAGAATATGATGTGAAGCAGTGCAAATGCATGTGTGATAATTGCAGTAATCCAAAAGAACAGATTGAAGCAAAACAGGAAGCGCTCAATGCACTTACGATCATTAAAGGGCTGGACGAGCAATTTACTATGGAATACCTGATGCATATTTTAAGAGGTAAGCCCAACCCCCAGGTAAAGATGTTCCGGCATGAAGAAAGAGACTTTTTTGGAATTGGAAAAGATAAAGATGAACATTTCTGGAACTCACTGATGCGCCAATTGATTCTGGAGGGACTTATCAGGAAAGATATTGAAGAATATGGAGTGCTGAAGTTCACCAAAAAGGGAGACGCTTTTTTAAAAAAGCCTGCTTCTTTTAAAATAGTGCTGAACAATTTATTTGAGGAAGCGAATGCGGATGATGATGAAGCCGGACCAGGTGGTGCTGCAACGGGCGCTGCCGATGAAAAACTGATGGAAATGTTAAAGGATCTGCGGAAGAGGGTGGCGAAGGATCTTAAGTTACCGCCATTTGTGATCTTTTTAGAAAGCAGCATGGAAGATATGGCTACCAACTATCCAACTACTGTAGCAGAGCTGGAAAAATGCCAGGGTGTGAGTAAAGGAAAAGCAATCCGTTATGGAAAGAAATTCCTTGAACTTATTGGTAAATATGTAGAGGAAAATAACATAGAGCGACCAGATGATTTTGTAGTGAAAGGTGTGGTAAACAGGAATAATAACAAGATTTTTATCATCCAGAACGTAGATAAAAAAATTCCATTGGAAACCATTGCAAAAAATAAAGATCTTAAAATTGATGAGTTGCTGGAAGAGATGGAAACTATTGTAGCCAGTGGCACCAAGCTAAACCTTGATTACGCCATTGACGAAATGGTGGATGAATATGAACAGGAAGAAATACTGGACTACTTTAAAGCCTGCGAAACCAGCAGCCTGCAAATAGCGCAGGAAGAACTTGCCGACAGCAGCTTTACCTGGGAGCAATTAAAAATTATGCGGATAAAATTTTTAAGTGTTTATGGTAATTAAATTGAATCAACTATTTTGTAAAAGCCCTTCTTTTTAAGAGGGGTTTTTATTTCCCATTAAATTTTGGTACTAAAATGGCAGCTACATAAAAACAAATACCTCTGACAAATTGTATAACAAATTAAATTACATCAAATGAATCCAGTGAATGCATATGCAGCTCAAAACGAAACAAGTACTTTAGCTCCCTTTAACTTTGAAAGAAGGGCTGTGGGGCCAACCGATATTCAGATAGAAATTTTATACTGTGGCGTTTGCCACTCTGATATTCACCAGATTCGGAATGAATGGGGTGGGTCCATTTATCCAATGGTTCCCGGCCATGAAATAGTGGGCCGGATTATTGCAGTTGGGGAAAGCGTACAGCATTTTAAAGTTGGGGAAATTGCCGGTGTTGGTTGCTTTGTAGATAGTTGCCATACTTGCCCAAGCTGTTTAGCTCATGAGGAACAATATTGCGATAATGGAATGGTGGGTACTTACAATGCAAGAGATAAGGAAGGTAATCCCACCTATGGCGGCTACAGCACACAGATAGTGGTGGATGAAAAATACACACTGCATGTAGATGAAGATCTTCCAATAGAAGGAGTGGCACCATTACTTTGTGCAGGCATCACCACTTACTCTCCTTTAAAACACTGGAATATTGGCAAGGGACATAAAGTAGCTATTGTAGGGCTTGGTGGTCTCGGTCATATGGGTGTGAAATTTGCTGCATCTTTTGGTGCCGAAGTAACCGTACTCAGTACTTCCAAATCAAAACTGCATGATGCATTGGCATTAGGAGCTCACCATTTTGAAGTAACCAAAGATGCCGCAGCCATGAAAAAACTGCAGGGGAAATTTGATTTTATTTTAAACACTATTTCTGCCCAGCATGATTATAATGAGTACTTAAACCTGCTTACATTAAATGGTGTCATGGTAGTAGTGGGAGTACCTCCGCAGCCCACAGCCGTGCATGCTTTTAGTTTGATTGGCAAGCGCCGTTCACTGGCAGGCTCTTTAATTGGAGGTATTAAAGAAACACAGGAAATGCTGAACTACTGTGCAGAACATAATATTGTTTCTGATGTGGAAGTAATTAAAGCAGACTATATCAATGAAGCGTATGAAAGAATGATCAAATCAGATGTGAAGTATCGTTTTGTAATAGACATTGCCTCATTAAAATAAATCATACCTCCTATATCTTTCGTAAAAGGGACAACAGTTAAGGCTGTCTTTTTTATTGGCAGAAATAATTTGCTGCATTTGTTTGGTGATTTTTGAATCAAATCTCCTATTTTTGCTGCCCCGAAAGGGGACGTTCTGTTAAAAGAACGATGGTGCGGTAGCTCAGTTGGTAGAGCAAAGGACTGAAAATCCTTGTGTCGCCGGTTCAATCCCGGCCCACACCACTTAAAAGGTTGAAAATCATTTATCGAATGATTCTCAACCTTTTTTATTTTAACCACATCTAAAAATGTCTGCTAAGTTTACCAGGAAGCTGAAATTGGCGAGGCATAAAATTATCTTCGCCAAACCTCCTGCGTATTTTTTATTTCCTTTTTAAAAAGAACTGGAAAAGTGCTGTACTTATTGCAGATCTGGTGTTGAATCACTGGTTATTGGATATGTTGTTACATGTTCCATATCTGCCCCCTGACTTCGTTTACAAAAATCTAATCTGGCTTTGGTTTGTAGAATTATAAATACCTGGCGTTATTATTTGAATTGCTGCTTTTGCCGCAAGAGTTTATTTCTATATTCAATCTGCAAAACCAAACAATAAAAAATATAGTATCGGTTTTTGGGCATTATTCATCTTTCTGCTTGTTATCCAGGTAATGAATGTATTTGGCCCGCCACCTCCGGCAGTACAACCGGTAGCCATCATGGGTCTGTCGCAGTGGTTACTGGTGCTGTGGGCAGGATGGATTGACAAGAACAGAAACTCTTTTGATAGGCCATAGAAGAGGTTATTAAAATTTTGTTTGTTATTTCTGGTGCTATAATGATGCTATTGCCTCTACTGTTTTCTGGTATCAAACAGAACCACATACAAACTTTCCAAAAATCATGTCAAAAGATCAGCTGGATGTAAATTGATAATTTTCTTTTGAGGATTTGGTAATTGAAATAAATCTTGAATTAAGCTACATGCAGGTTAACAATATTTTATAGTTCCTGCATGTAGCTTTTTTAATTTTCCGGCATCTTACCATTGAGCTTTTTTAATGGCTCTGTATATGGAAACCGATTCGATAAACCAGGAAGTATTGCTGAATATCAACACCAGTTTTTGTAAAAGAGAATTTTGTGAACGGAATGAAAATAATGCTGCAAAAAAATTATCGCCAACAGAATTATTGAAAAATATTTGCTGGGATGGTTTTTTACCGGAATTGATACCGGAAATTTTTACAAAAATCAATAACAAACAGCTTACGTTGTGGGAATTAATGGAAACACAACAGTTCTTGCATTTGAGATTTGGAGCTTATGGGGAGAAATTAGAGGGAGCGTTTTCATTAAACCCATACTTGTTATCTGATATGATGTCGCCCAACTAATAAATGCGATATTATTTTCCTTTTTCCAGGAGTTGTGCTTTATACCGGGCAGCAGCATTCTGTGCTTCTATCAGTTGAAGTTTGATTGCATGCACTTCCGGTTGTTTTGCTTCCAGCAAGGCTTCTGTTTCTTCATTGCTTTTTTGCAGCAGCAGAATGTCAGCATCCATTTGCTGCATGATCTTTTCCGCATTTTGTAATTTTATAGAGAGGTCCAGCTCTGAAGCCATTTTGCTTTGGTGAACCACAGCTAATTCTTTTTGTACGGTTTCTTTCATCAGTTTTTCACTTTCTAAAAATCCCTGCGTACTTTTTAATTCTTTGCGAACTTTTGTCAACTTTATGTAACTGATAACTCCGGCAATAGCAAGACCAATAACAAAAGCCACTACGATGTATATGATATCCAGCATTAAAATAGTAAATTATTTCGGCTGCAAAATATTTCATTTATGATGAAATGTAGTTAAAATATTGACTGGATTTTATTTACAATGATAATTGCATGGAATGAAAATGAGGAAAGCGTAATAAAATTTAGAACACCTGGACAATCATTGATATCATCCTCTCCTGTTACTCCGTCACCATTTCTGCAACTAACAATCGTTAGTTTTTTTTTGTATTTTTGATTTCAAAATTTTTAAGATGGGTGTACAGGAATTAGAAACACTTTTTCAGCAGAAAATAAATAGTGAGATAAAGATAGAGCCCAAAGACTGGATGCCTGATGCTTACCGCAAAACAAACATTCGCCAGATTAGTCAGCATGCCCACAGCGAAATAGTTGGGATGCTTCCCGAAGGCAACTGGATAAGCAGGGCGCCTTCTCTAAAAAGAAAAACTATTTTACTGGCCAAGGTACAGGATGAAGCCGGGCATGGATTATACCTTTATTCAGCAGCGGAAACCTTAGGTATGAGCAGGGATGAAATGATCAATGATTTGAACAGCGGTAAGGCAAAATATTCTTCCATCTTTAATTATCCAACATTAACATGGGCTGATATGGGAGCCATTGGCTGGCTGGTGGATGGCGCTGCAATATTGAACCAGGTAATGCTGTGCAGAACAAGCTATGGTCCGTATGCAAGAGCGATGGTGAGGATTTGTAAAGAAGAAAGTTTTCATCAGCGGCAGGGTTTTGAATCACTTTTGGTTTTGTCAAAAGGAACAGAAGACCAAAAAGCGATGTGCCAGGATGCCATCAATCGTTGGTGGTGGCCCAGCCTGATGATGTTCGGTCCGAAAGACAGTGAAAGCATCAACAGTGATCAGAGTATGAAATGGAAGATCAAGAGGAAAACAAATGATGAGCTCCGTCAGCAGTTTGTAGATATGATTGCTGAACAAATCAAATTATTAGGAATGACGTTGCCAGATCCTGCATTGAAATGGAATGAAGACAGAAAGCATTATGATTTTGGAGAGATCAACTGGGATGAATTCTGGAACGTGGTAAAAGGAAACGGCCCCTGCAATAAGCAGCGTTTAGAAGCAAGAAGAAAAGCACATGATGAAGGCAGATGGGTGAGAGAAGCGGCAATGGAATATGCAGCAAAAAAGAAAAAGACGCCGCCATCCCCTAAAGGGGAGTTGAAAGCAGCGTAAATAATTTAATAAAAGTGTTACATCATGAATATTGAAATAAGGAGATTTTATTACGGAGATATTCCTGAAGAAAGTGCAGGCGGTATTGAATTGAAAAGTTCTAAAGTCTCCCCCACCGGGGGAGATTTAGAGGGGGCCTCCTGGCCTCTCTGGGAAATCTTCATCCGCAGCAAACAAGGCTTAGACCATAAGCATGTTGGAAGCCTTCATGCCACTGATGCAGCAATGGCCATTGAAAATGCAAGAGATGTTTACACCAGGAGAATGGAAGGTGTAAGCATTTGGGTGGTGGAAAGTAAATACATCACAGCTTCTAATCCGGAGGAAGCAGGTGAGTTATACGAACCTGCAATGGACAAAGTTTACAGGCACCCTACTTTTTATAAATTACCTGACGAAGTAAACCACATGTAATAATGGCTTTGATTGACTACATACTGCACTTAGCAGATACAACGCTGATTTTATCACAGCGTAACAGCGAATGGTGTGGTCATGGTCCGGTTCTGGAACAGGATATTGCCATCACCAATATTTCACTTGACTTGTTGGGGCAGTCAAGAAATTTTTACCAATATGCTGCACACTTGGCAGGTAATAATTGTGATGAAAACAAATTGGCTTATCTAAGAAAAGAGAGAGAATTTAAAAATTTATTATTGGCAGAACAACCAAATGGAGACTGGGGGCAAACAACCCTTCGTCAATATTTATTCAGCCAGTTTCAATATTTATTATTTCAGCAACTGCAGTACCATACAGATGAACAGGTGGCAGCTATTACGGCTAAATCATTAAAAGAAACAACTTATCATTTACGCTGGAGCAAAGAATGGGTGGTACGTTTGGGAGATGGCACAGAAGAGAGCCATCAAAGAATGTTGAAAGCTGTTGATGAGTTATGGAGTTACACTGGTGAAATGTTTATGCCTGCTGATTATGAGCAGGTGGCCACAATTAATTTTTCTTTATTAAAAGAAGAATGGATGAAGCAAGTAACAGCTATTTTTTCAGCAGCTGCTTTACCGGTATCCATAAATACCTTTATGCAAACCGGTGGTAAACAGGGAATACACACAGAACATTTAGGTTACATTTTGGCCGAGTTGCAATATATTCAAAGGGCTTATCCTAATTCAGAATGGTAAAGAATATTTCCATAGAAGAAAAAAGAATCTGGCAAATTTTAGAAACTGTTGCTGACCCTGAAATACCTGTACTTTCTATTATAGATTTAGGTATTGTAAGAGATATTATTCTTAAAGTCTCCCCCACCGGGGGAGATCTAGAGGGGGCTGTAATTATCACCCCAACCTATACCGGTTGCCCGGCAATGGATATGATTGCTACGAATATCAGTATGGCTTTACTGGAACATGGTTATCAAAATATAAAAATCACTTCGGTCCTTTCTCCCGCCTGGACCACCGATTGGATGAGTGAAGAAGGAAAAAGAAAACTAAAAGAATATGGCATTGCCGCACCCAATAAAAATTTCTCCATACCGGCTGATGGTGTGGAATGTCCGCAATGTAATTCACACAATACAAAATTGATCAGTGAATTTGGCAGCACCGCCTGTAAAGCATTATACCAATGCAATGATTGCAAAGAACCATTTGACTATTTTAAGTGCCATTAAATTACTGTAACTTTCATGCAGTTTCTAACCTCAATTGCTTATGGATATTTCAATTTATCTTGAGGAAGCCGCACAGGTTTCAGTTGCATTTATCATCGGTGCTATTATTGGCCTGGAAAGAGAATTCAGAAGTAAGCCTGCAGGTTTCAGAACAATGATCCTGATATCTGTAGGCTCCTGTCTTTACACAATTCTTTCCAGGGAAGCCGACAGCAACAGCACCGATAGAATTGCCAGTAATATAGTTACCGGAATTGGTTTTATCGGCGCCGGTGTTATTTTTAAAGAAGGCATTTCTGTGAATGGTTTAACAACGGCAGCTTTAATATGGATCACTGCCGCATTAGGTATGGCTGTGGGATATCATAATTATCCCATTGCAATAGTAGTGGCCTCGATGGTGGTGGTGGCGCTGTTTGTGCTGGAGCCGGTACAGCGTTTTATTAACAACCTGCACAAAGTAAAAGACTACCGGATTAAAACTAACGGCGATGGAAGTGTATTTAAAAATGACCTGGATGATTTTTTAAAATCAACAGGAGCCAGTTTCAGGTGTATGAAAGTGGTGAAGGAAGATAATGATGCTGTTTACACTTATCGCATTGGCTCTCCCAACAGAAATTATGATGCAGTGAATAATTATTTGCTGATGAATACAGGGGTTCAGAGCTTTGATTTTTAATTTTATAACATTAATTTTCTCAATTGCCCAAACTGTTTGAATTCAAAACATTCCACTAATTTGTATAATTCGTTTTGATTGCTGTAATTAAAAAACTATTGATATGTCTTCTGTTCTGTTTGAAATAAAAAACAATATTGCTTTTATCACATTAAACAGGCCTGATAAATTCAATTCCTTTAACCGTGAAATGGCTCTGCTGCTGCAGGCAATATTAGATGAATGTGCCTCACTGCATGAAATACGCTGTGTGTACATCACCGGTGCAGGTAAAGCATTCTGTGCCGGCCAGGATATTGGCGAATTAACAGGAGACGATAAACTGGAGATCAAACAAATTCTTTCCGAACATTATAACCCGATTGTAAAAAGAATAAGAAATCTTCCTAAACCAGTGGTGGCTGCTGTAAACGGTGTGGCTGCCGGCGCCGGTGCTAACATTGCTTTGTGTTGTGACATTGTAGTGGCTTCAGAAAATGCGTCATTTATACAAGCCTTTAGCAAAATTGGTTTGATACCAGATAGTGGCGGCACGTTTACTTTACCAAGATTAATTGGCTTTCAAAAAGCCAGCGCATTGATGATGACCGGTGATAAAGTAACCGCAGCAGATGCTGAGCGAATGGGGATGATCTATAAAGTTTTTACCAACGAAGTTTTCGAAGAAGAAACTAAGAAACTGGCAGCAACACTTTCGCAGATGCCTACCAGGGCATTGGCTTATACCAAGCATGCGCTAAATAATGCAATTGCTAATTCGTGGGAGGAGCAGCTGATGCTGGAAGACGAATACCAGCAAAAAGCTGCAGCTACAGAAGACTACAATGAAGGGATTGCTGCATTCATAGAAAAGAGAGCAGCTATTTTTAAAGGAAAATAAAAGATATGCAAAAAGAAAAAGATCAGCTTGCAAACAAGGTAGTGTTGCATATGATGCAGCATGACTTGTTCAGCCAATGGCTGGGCATTGAAGTAAAAGAAATAAAGGAGGGATACAGTAACATTCAAATGACTGTCCGCAATGAGATGATCAACGGTTTTGGTATTGTGCATGGAGGTGTTGCATTTTCCCTGGCGGATAGTGCTTTTGCATTTGCCTGTAATAACAGGAATGTATTATCTGTGGCATTAGATACTGCGATTAATTTTTTAAAACCCGTTCATGTGGGAGATGTGCTGACTGCTGAAGCAAAGGAACTGCACAATGGTAAATCAACAGGCCTCTATCAAATCACTATTACCAATCAAAAAGAGCATGTAGTGGCAGTTTTTAAAGGGACTTGTTTCAGGACAAATAAAAAATTGGTTGAATATTAATTTGTAAAAATTTAACGGGCATCAAAATCAATTACCACCCTTTCAGTAAGAGGATGCGATTGACAAGTAAGAATATATCCCTGTTTTACCTCTTCTTCTTCCAGGCCCCAATGCACATCCATTTCCACTTTCCCTTTTATAAGTTTTGCTTTACAGGTGCAGCATACGCCACCCTTGCATGCAAAGGGCAGATCTGCTCCTGCTTTAAGAGCCGCATCTAAAATACTGGTATTGTCAAACCCGGTTTCAAACTCAAAGCTTCTGCCATCTGATTTTATTGTAATAAAACTCCTCGAAGTTTTATTTACGTCACCATTATGTTGTGGAAGATGGGCAGTATTTTTTTTAACTGCAGCAAATAGTTCAAAATGAATTTTCTTTTCATTGATACCCTGTTGCACCAGGAAATCTTTGATACAAAAGAGCATCTCTTCTGGTCCGCAAATAAAGAATTCATCTGCCAGTTGATAGTTGATAATTTTGGAAAGATCATTCAGTTTTTCTGTATTGATCCTGCCAAAGCTGATGTCTGCATCTGTACGTTCCCTGCTCAAAATATTGAGCAGCTGAAAGCGTTGCAGGTATTTATTTTTAATTCCTTCGAGCTCTTCAAAGAAAATAATAGAACTGCGGCTCCGGTTAGCGTACACCAATGTAAAAGTGCTTTCAGGTTCTGTTACCAAAGTTGCTTTAATAATAGAAATAATGGGTGTAATACCGCTGCCGGCAGCAAAAGCGACGTAATGTTTTTTGTTTTCTTTTTTTAGTTCAGTGTGAAACTTCCCTGTTGGTGAAAGCACTTCTATCGTCATGCCTGCTTTCAGTACTTCATTTGCAAAGCTGCTGAATTTACCCTCGCTTACTTTTTTTACCGCAACAGTCAGTTTATTTTCATGGGGAGCAGAACAGATAGAGTAAGACCTTCTTATTTCTTCACCATCAAAAGTTGTTTTTAGTGTTATGTTCTGCCCTTGTTTAAATTCAAAAGATTGCTTTAAATCCTTTGGTACATCAAAGGAAATAGTAACACAATCAGCGGTTTCTTTTTTTATTTCTTTGACTGTTAGCGGATGAAAATGTACTGCCATAAATTATCTGACTATACCGTTTAATAAATGATCTACCATGTCATCTTCCAAAACTTGTGAGGGAATATTTTTTTTATTGCGTTGCCAAAACTCAAGCCCTCTTACGGCAGAGAGTATGGTCAATACCGCCACATAAGGGTTGATAGGTTTGATCTCCTTTTTTTCAATGCCTGTTTCTACAAGGCTCACCAGGCTTCTTTCGTAATTGCGGCGGATGGCCAGAAAATCACTTAAGTAAGGTTCTGCCAAATGTTTCCATTCATGATTGGCAACATATACTTCATCCATATTATCCAGCATCATTTCAATATGAAACCGGATGATAGCCCTGATCTTGTCCGTTACGGTACCGGTGCCGTTTTTTATAATGCCGGTTTGTTCAATAAATTCATTCCCTACCTTAAAGCAGATAGCCTGCAATAATTCGCTTTTGGAACCAATGTGGTTATAAAGACTGGGAGCCTCTACACCTACCATATCTGCCAGTTCCCTCATGGAAGAGGCGTTATAACTTTTTAATTTAAAAAGAGATGCAGCATGTTGTATGATCACATCTTTTTTCGAAGTATTTTTTTCTGTCAGGATTTTTGCCATGGGCAATTTTTCGTTTTCGCAAAACTAACACTTATTAGTTTTTGCCGGATTGATATGTCATTTTATTTTATACTTTTCTTAAACATTAGTGGTGATAAACGGACGTCGTTTAAAAATTTTAATCTGTATTTTTGCCGCCAAATTAATTTGCTATGCAGTTACAAAAGGTGGATACAGTAGAGGCCATCTCAGCTGGAGAATTTAAAAAGAATTATTATGATCAGAAAAAGCCGCTGATTATTAAAGGGCTTGCAAAGCAATGGCCGGCATATAATAAATGGAACTGGGACTACTTTACAGAGGTGGTGGGAAATAAAGAGGTCGGTGTATATAACAACGTTAAGAGTGATGCTTATACGCCCATTAATACTGCCGATGCCTATGTGAAATTTGGCGAATACCTTCAGCAGGTTAAAAATGGTCCGCTGGAACTAAGAATTTTCCTGTTTAATATTTTCCAGCACGCCCCTCAGCTGGCTAAAGATTTTACTTGGCCCGAACAACTAATGAAGGGATTTGTAAAAAATTACCCTATGCTTTTTGTTGGTGGGGAAGGCTCTGTTACACATATGCACTTTGATATTGACATGAGTCATATCCTGCATACCCAGTTTATGGGTAAAAAGAGGGTATTACTTTTCCCTTTTGAAGAACAGTATAAATTGTACAGGAAGCCATGGGAAGTATTGAGTATGGCAAATTTTGCCGGTTATTCAGAAGATAAATTTGATTATGAGAATTTTCCGGCAGTAAGGCTGGCAAAGGGGTATGAAGTGATTTTGGAGCATGGAGATACTTTATTTATGCCTGCCGGTTACTGGCATCATATGGAGTATATCAACAGCGGTTTTGCCATGAGTTTGAGGGCCATGCAGGGTACACTTGGTGGCAAATTATCAGGGGCTTGGAAATTATTTGGCATGCGTGGGATTGATACCATGATGAAAAAAACGGCCCCCAAATGGTGGTACGACCGTAAGAAACAAAAGGTATATCAATTGGCCGATGCTGAACTGACGGAAATAAAAAGGATATGATAAAAAAAATTATACTAATCAAATAAATATTTTATATTTACATCCTGTTAAGGCCTCCATTCAGCTTCCTATATTGATGAAAACCCCCAACGAACGTCCAATTTTCCTCTAATCAATCTGTAATTAATTCAATTATTAATCTGTTTTTTATATAAATATTTTTTTCAAATTTTTTTCTTGTGGTTTCAGAGGTAAGCAAGGCCGGAGATTTTTATCTCTGGCCAATTTTTTTTAATGACTTTTTCATCTGTACAATATCGTCTTTCGACGATAAAATTTGAAAAAGTATTTTGGTGTATCTTTCTTTATTAAATGACTGCTTTGAAAACCTCAGGTGTAATCAATTATATTTTCGGGATCATAACATTTTTTAGTATTCCTCTAATTTTTGTGTACAGCCAGTCGAATTATTCCGGCGCTGCAGAATTATTCCTTTCTTACCAATACTGGTTATTTATACTTTATTATCTCTGTATTTATTTCTTGCTTGTCAAAGTGATATTACCAAAGCTCTATAAAAAAAGCAGGTACTTTTTCCTGGCAATTGTTATGACCGCATTACTTGCAAGTGCTGTTTATATAAAACCCTTTGACAAGTTGATACATCGTTCAGGAGATAACCGGCCTGTGAGAAATTTTAATGACAAGCCGCCATTTTCAATACATGAATCACCAAGGCCACAACCACCCACTCCCGGAGGAAATCAAAAATTCTCTCCGTTGTTTGATATTGTTAGTGTGTTTTTATTAGTGATGCTTATTTTGATTGTTATTTCTACAGAATCGGTAAAGAGATGGAGGATTACAGAACAGCGGGTAATACAGGCAGAAGCGGAAAAAGCACATGCAGAGTTGTCTTTTTTAAAAGCTCAGATCAGCCCTCATTTTTTATTTAATACACTTAATAATATTTACTCATTGGCGGTAACAAAAGATGATAAAGCTGCTGATGCAATTATGAAGTTGTCAAATATCATGCGTTATATTACTGATGATGCACACGAGCTAATGGTGCCGCTGCAAAGTGAAATAGATTGCATCAATAATTATATCAGTCTTCAAAAATTACGTTTGGGTAATGACTTTGCGATTCATTTTTCTGTAAAGGGTAATACAGCCAACCAAACAATACCACCTTTAATTTTAATGACTTTTGTGGAAAATGCTTTTAAACATGGTGTAAGCAATCATGAAAAAACTAATATCATTATTAAGATATTGGCAGAGGATAAATACATTAATTTTTATGAACAGAATATTGTATTTGCAAAGCCAGCCAATATGGAAAGAACGGGGATAGGAATTGAGAATACAAAGAAACGGCTACAGGCACTTTACCCGGACAAGCATATGCTGAAGATTGATAAAAATGAAAAACTTTATATAGTAGAACTGGTTTTATACACTTAAAATATTTTTGAATATGGTTTTTAAATGTGTTGCAGTAAATGATGAACTGCCAGCGCTGGAACTGATAAAAAATTATGCAGCTAAAATACCTTCCCTCCAGTTGCTGCATACATTTAATGATGCTGTTTCGGCCGGAGAGTATTTACGCAATACCAGCATTGATTTGCTGCTGGTGGATATTAATATGCCAGATATCAATGGTATAGACCTGGTGAGTTCATTGCAAAATAAGCCACTGGTCATTTTCACTAAAGCATATAAGAAATTTGCTTACGATGGTTTTGAGCTGGATGCTGTAGATTACCTGTTAAAACCGATCGACTTTGAGCGGTTTAAAAGAGGTATCAATAAAGCGATGGAGATGCTGAAAAACAAAGCTTTGCCAAAGGCTCAGGAGCAGGATAACCTGTTTGTACGGTCAGAGTATAAAATGGTAAAAATTGAGCTGAATGAAATTGAATACATTGAAGGCCTGGAAGATTATGTTAGAATTAACATCAGTAACAGCAAGCCTGTACTTACACTGATGACCATGAAAACTTTTATAGAAAAATTACCAGCGGATAAATTCTTACGTATCCACCGCAGTTATATTATCCCGTTGAGTAAAATAGTTTCTGTGATCAATAAAAAAGTATTGCTGTTGTCTGGTAAAACTTTACCCGTAAGCGATACCTATACTGCATCATTAAACAACTGGATTAACAGGAAATGATATTTTAAATATCCTTCCTTTTTTTATTTACCGGCACAATCTTCCTGTTCACCGGTACATTCCACGGCCTTGCATGGTTGTTGGATATTTTACCGTGTAACAACAAACTTATATCCGGCGAAAGCCTCCTTTGTATGTGGTTATACAGAGATACTCTCAATTTACTTTTATAACAGCATTATTATATTCAGAAAAACCATACAGGACAACAGGCTTGAGCTTTATCAGCCTGTTGTATTTTTTTAATTACAATCTTTATTAACAATTAGCCTGTTTTATCTTTTTTTTAAGATTTATTAAATCATTTCTGCCTAATTTGGCAGCAATTAAATATTTCGAAAAAATCCATCTTATTGGTTTAATCCTTTTTATCTGAATTTATTTTTACCTGCACTTATTTATTGCCCTTTTATTAACCACTATCTGCATGGGATTTTTTTATTATTAAAAAATATTCACCATGAATACATTATTAAAAATATCGGGACTACTGTTGGTATTGGTATCAATCAGTCTGCGTACAGCTGCACAAAAGGAGGAAAGAAAATGGCAAATAGGTATCAACGGTGGTATGATGATATACCAGGGGGATTTGACTCCCTCCCCATTTGGTTCTTATAAAACTGCTACCCCCACAATAGGAATATATGTTTCAAGAATATTAAATCCATATTTTGCTATCCGGGCCAATGCTGCTTTTGGTAGTTTAAAAGGGAATGAAGCAGTGTATAGTAACCCATTCTGGAGAAAACTTCGTGGCTTGAATTTTTCAACACCACTAACAGAGGTAAGTGGATTGGTAGTATGGAACCCATTTGGTAACAATAATAATGAACTGGGGCTTAGGTTTACGCCATACTTAATGGGCGGTGCAGGAGTAAGTTTTTTGAATATCAGCAGGGATTATAGCAAAATGGATATCGTGGCATTTCCTGCAAGTTCAAAGCAGCGTCAGGGTTTAGGTTTAGATACTATTCATAGTCTTCCACGATCATTGTTTTCCCTGCCGTTGGGTGCAGGTGTAGCTTATTATCTGAGCCCCAAGTTTTCATTAACTTTTGAAACAATGTTCCGTTACACATTTACTGATTACCTGGATGGGTTCAGCCATGCTGCAGATCCAAATCAAAAAGATGCTTATCATTCCCATACCATTGGATTGGTGTATCGCTTTGGTAAAAAGAGTCAACTGGATTGCCCGCCAATGAAGTATTGAAAATTTATTGCATTGCATGATTGAGAAAATCAATCATGGGTTTCATTGCTTCAAATGTTTTGGCAACCTCTTTCACCAAATTTTTATCAGAAAGGTCAGTATCACTCAAAGGTCTGCTTACAATAAAGCTCTTCATTTTAAGATACGAAACAGCAGGATTATCTTCTGCATAACCTTTCGGCGGCCTGCTGAGCACAGCTATTCCTTCAACACCTTTGATAAAATATTTTTTGAATGTTTTATTGCTGATGATTTTTTTCCATTCATCAAAATTGTAATCAATCTCCTGCCTTATTTTAGCAAGGTCTCCCGGCTCAGGCATATAGGAACCTCCGGCAGCAAAACTCTGTCCCGGTTCACAGTGAAAATAATATCCGGGCGTATTTACTTTTTTTCCTCCCGGGTTAATAAATGCACCCATGTTAGCTTTGTAGGGACTTTTGTCTTTACTGAATCTCACATCCCGGTTAATACGGAAAATGCACTCCTTCGCCTTCATGCTTGCAACAGATGTATCAAATTTGGCTGTGGCAGCAATAACAGCATCTACTAAAATTATATAATCTGCTTTTGCTGTTTCATAACTTTTCCTGTTGATATCAAACCATGGTTTATTATTATTCTTCTTAAGATCTTTTAAGAATTTTAAGGTGGATGATTGCAGCATAGTAAATATTTTTGATAAGCAATTTAATAAAAAAGGAACTGTATTAAACAGTTCCTTTTTTATATTGATAGTTTGTTATTACTTATTTGATATGGCTCCAGTTTTCACCGCTTTTGATTCTGAATAAAGTCATTTCACTAACGTTGTATTTAGCAGCCATTTGCTTATAGGTCAATTTTCTTTTTGGGTTTTGTATGGCATCCTTAATACTCTTCACTTTTGTGGCATTTAATTTTAAGCCTACTTTTTTATTGGCCTGTTGTTTTTTATAAGCAATTTTTAGTGGACTGTTTTGCTGGTGGTCGCTCATTTCCTGCAAGGTTGCCCACTGCAGGTTGGTATAATTGTTATCTTCTTTTTTATGATTTAAGTGTATAACATATTTGTACTTGGGCGATTTTTTTTTGCAGAATAACTTTGCTATTTCCCTGTGCAGGTAAATGGTGCCGTTACCATCTTCTAAATGAAGATTGAGTGTGCGGTAGCCTGAGGTTAACGACCCTTTTAAAATTTTACCATCCTCATAAAGATCTTTGGTGTAGCTGGCAGCTTTGCCTAATGAGGAAACAGCATATTTCCTGCGTACATTTTTGTGGCCACTGATCTTTAGTTGCTTCCATGTTTCGCCTGCTGCTTTGTTAATCATAAAAATTGATTTTAGTGAGAGGTATAATTTAGTGACAAGCTGTGCAATGTTTTTATATGAGATCTTGCACCGACTATAAATATAAAAAATTATTTTCTCTATGCTGGTAATAATTTTATAAAATCTTCTTCGCTGATGATTTTGATGGAGGTGATCTTTTTAGCCTTCTCCAGTTTGCTGCCTGCATCTTCCCCTACTACCAGGTAATTTAACTTGCTGCTTACACCACTCACAATCTCCCCGCCATTTTTCTCTACCAATGCTTCTGCATCGCTTCTTTTAAGTTGGGTAAGTGTACCGGTGAATAAAAAAGTTTGCCCGGCGAGGCTGTCATTTTCAGCAACCTGCTTTTTCTGATTAACCAGCGAAATGCCCAGTTGTTCTAATCTTTCAAGCATCTGCAGGTTATCCTCATCGTGAAAAAACCGGTATATACTGTTAGCTACTTTTATGCCAACATCTTCCATTTGCTGTAATTCCTCTTCGCTGTAGCTTTTAAAATCCAGTACATGCGCTACGTGATTTGCCAACGTTTTAGCTGTGGTTTCACCAACATACCTGATGCCCAGTGCATAGATAAGCCTGTGCAGCGGCTGGCTTTTAGATGCTTCAATTGCGGCCTGCAGATTATCAATAGATTTTTTTCCAAAGCCCTCCATTTTAGCAATGGCATCAAAATCTAACGTATAAATTCCCGGAACATCCTTTAATAAACCTTCAGCATAAAATTTTCTCACATTCGCTTCTCCAAAACTTTTTATATCCATTGCATCTTTGCTCACAAAATGTATGATCCTTTCCACTACCTGTGCTTCGCAGTTGATATTAATACAGCGCCATACCGCTTCTTCTTCCGGTTTAAACAATTGATGATTGCAAACAGGGCAGTGAGTTGGGAAATGTATAGCTATTTCGCTCCCACTCCGCAATTCCGGAAATGATTTTACAATCTGTGGTATTACATCCCCACTGCGTTCTATTAAAATAGTATCACCCAGCAGCAGATTTTTTTCACTGATATATTCTTCATTGTGTATAGATATACTCGTAACTGTTACGCCCCCTACCTGAACTGCTTCTATTTTAGCAACAGGTGTTACGGCTCCGGTTCTGCCTACCTGGAATTCTACACCAATTAGTTTACTGGTGCCCTGCCTGGCTTTAAATTTATAAGCAATGGCCCAGCGTGGGTGGTGGCTTGTCATTCCCAGGCGGTCTTGTAATGCAAGGTTGTTAACCTTGATTACCATGCCATCAATTTCATAGGGCAGGTTGTCTCTTTCTATTTCAAACTCATTGATGTATTCAATCACTTTGTCAATGCCTTTTACCACCGTCATTTCTTTTTTTGGGCTTCTGAATCCCAGCATCCAAAGCATCTCCAGCATACCGCTGTGGGTTTCGGGTGTTCGATGAACATCTTTTCCATTGACCATTGACCATTGACCATTCACCAAATAACTTACATGGTACAAAAATGCTTCCAGGTTGCGCCTGCCTACTTCTGCCGTATCTTTTATTCTAAGCGAACCTGCAGCTGCATTTCTTGGGTTGGCTAATGGAGGAACGCCTTCTTCCATCAGTTTTTGATTATAGGCTTTAAAATTATTTTTATTGATCAGTACTTCACCCCTGATCTCAATTTGTTCAATTCCATAATTGCTGAATTTAGCAGATAGCGGTACTGATTTAATTTTTTTTGTATTGGTGGTTATCTCATCACCTGTTACGCCATCGCCTCTTGTAGCTGCTCTTAAAAACTGATCGTTTTCATAAATCAGCGATATGCTGGCACCATCAAACTTTGGTTCAACACAATACTCAACAATATCAAGTTTTGAAAGTTCCCTTGCCTTTCTGTCCCAATCCAGCAAGTCCTCTGCATTATAACTGTTTTCAAGTGATAACATTGGAACCAGGTGTTCCACTTTAGGAAAATCTTTCACTAATCCTGCGCCTACTCTTTGTGTGGGGGAATCCGGTGTTTTTAAATCCGGATTTTCTTTTTCAATTTTCTCCAGCAACTTATACAATGAATCATATTCAAAATCACTGATGAGCGGATCGTTTTGTACATAATACCTGTATTCATGAAAGCGTAATATATCTCTCAGTTCTTCGGTTTTTTCAACAACCGGTTCACTAGCCTTGTGCTTAATAGAGGAGAGCCATTCTTTTGTCAGTTGCTGCAGTTCATTTGTTTGTTGCTGATCGTACATAATTATTTTGTGTTGGTCCAAAGTTAAAAATTATGAAATCAGCATTTAAAGTATTTTTATAAAAAAACTACATGCATCATATCAACAAACAGCATAGTTATTTAGTATTCACTTTAAGTTTCTTATTACTTGTCACCATCACCTCCTGCAAATTCAGGCAAAAAGTAAGTTTGATTGTACATCATGGAACAATCTATACTGCAGATAAAATTTTTTCTGTTCATCAGGCAATGGCAATCAATGATGGAAAGATCGTTGCTGTGGGTAGTAATGATGATATACTAAAAAAGTATGAATCTGATGAAGTAAAAGACCTGGAAGGAAAAGCAGTATATCCGGGCTTTATTGATGCCCATTGCCACTTTACCGGTTACGCAACAGATTTATGGAAATGTGATCTTACAGAAACAAAATCATTTGAAGAAATTATTGATAAGCTTAAATCGTACGCAGGCCAATCAAAAACTCAGTGGGTGTATGGCAGAGGTTGGGACCAAAATGACTGGGTAGTAAAAGAATTTCCTTCTAAGCAAAAGTTGGATGAATTATTTCCAGACAGGCCGGTATTTTTAAAGAGGGTGGATGGTCATGCAGCATTGGTAAATCAAAAAGCATTAAACACTGCTGGCATCAATGCTTCCACAAAAGTTGAAGGAGGAAGTATTGAATTAAAGGATGGTCAGCCAACAGGAATTTTATTGGATAATGCAATGGATATTGCTGAAAATAAAATCCCTCTGGTTGATGATGTATTGGCAAAGGAATATTTTTTACAGGCACAACAAACCTGTTTTGGGTTTGGTCTTACTGGTGTGCATGATTGTGGTGTAAGTGAACATACTATTGACCTGGTGGACGCTGAACAAAAAGCAGGCAGGCTAAAAATGAAAATATTTGCACTGCTTACCGACAGTGCACAGTATTATGAACGATGGATAAAGAAGGGAGTTTATAAAACTGAACGTCTGAATGTGGGCGGATTTAAAGTGTATGCCGATGGGGCATTGGGGTCAAGGGGAGCCTGTCTTTTGCAACCTTATACAGATAAACCCGGATGGAACGGATTTTTATTGAGCCCGGCAGATCATTTCAAAAAAATTGCCATTGACCTTGTCAATACTAAATTTCAAATGTGTACACATGCAATTGGCGATAGCGGGAACAGGGTGATCTTAAATACTTATGCTGCTGTATTAAAAGGAAAAAATGATAAACGATGGAGAATAGAGCATGCACAAGTAGTAAATGAAAACGACTTTTTGTTGTTTGGTAAATATAATATTATACCCAGCGTACAACCTACACATGGTACCAGCGATATGTACTGGGCTGCTGAAAGATTGGGGACAACAAGAGTAAAAAACGCTTATGCGTTTAAGCAATTACTGAATGAGAATGGCTGGATGCCGCTGGGTACAGATTTTCCGGTGGAAGATATTGATCCGTTCAAAACATTTTATGCTGCGGTGGCAAGGATGGATAGCCAGGGTTTCCCTGCGGGCGGGTTTCAGGCAGAAAACTCCCTCAGCAGAAAAGAAGCACTAATGGGCATGACTATCTGGGCAGCCAAATCAGCATTTGAGGAAAATGAAAAAGGAAGTCTTGAACCAGGGAAGGCAGCAGACTTTATTATTTTAAATCAGGATTTAATAAAATGCCCGGTTAATGATATTTTGAAAACGAAGGTTTCAGGTACTTTTGTTAACGGCGAAAAGGTATTTGGTAAATAATATCTCTGCAGTTTTTTGCAAATCAGGTGATGTATAAATTATTACATTACCTGGTTCGCTAAATCAAGAAAGTCTTGTTTTCTCTGAGCATTGTTATACTTTATTTAAGTGCTTATTCCTGATAATTAAAATGATCTCCGCAATTCCCAAATGATAATTCTACACTTGTTATTACAGTTGATGCTTCAAAATGGAACAGGCTTAGTTATTAACGGCGCAACAAACAGAACTGTGAGTATTGGATCAACAAGTCAGTATGTTACTTTACAGCCAATAGTGCCAGCAGCTGAATTGCTCATTTGTTCAGAGATAATCATTAGGCCAGGAGTGGATGGAGATTGTGTATAAACACTGCTCAAACAATTACACAGGGAGGCAAGTTTACGGTGATAGCGGGTAAAAAAATTAAAATACCTTTAAACCTTTCTATACAATAATTAATATTTATGGTGACTGAAAACCAGGTAAAGCAGGGCGGACATGTAAAGACACTACAGACGATTCAGTCTGAAGTACAGAATACCAACCGAATTGCATTATCAGTGGATTGTGTAATTTTTGGTTTTGATGAAAGCAAACTAAAAGTGTTGCTCATAAGAAGTGATCTGAAAAAATATTTAGGTAAATGGTCGTTGTTGGGAGATTTGGTATTGCCTAATGAAGACCTTGATGCTGCAGCCTACAGGATATTGAAACAACGGACTGGCCTGAGCGATGTATACCTGGAACAGGTACTTACGTTTGGAAAGGCTGGTCGCCACCCTGCCGGCAGGGTGGTAACTGTTGCTTATTGCTCATTGATAAATGTGCAGCATCACAGGTTAAATATCCTGGATAATGAATTGCACTGGCATGACATCAGGAGTGTAAAAGACCTTGCATTTGACCACCAGGAAATTTTTGATAAATGTATAGAGCAATTGAAAAAGAGAGTTCAGGAACATCCGTTGGGTTTTAATTTACTTCCTAAGAAATTCTCATTAAGAGAATTACAGAATTTGTATGAAGCGATACTGGATATAAAAATGGACAGGCGTAATTTCAGAAAGAAGTTCTTCTCAATGGATTTTTTAATTGACCTGAACGAAATGGAACAGAATGTACCTCACCGGCCGGGTAAGCTCTATAAGTTCAATTATGAGAAATATGAAAAGCGTAAGAAAAAATTGTCGGGAATTGATTTTTAATAAAAATTAAATATTGAATCACTCATAAGCATACGTTCAGGCCTATGCTTTTTAACTCACAATTAATTCAATAGAAACAACCAGCAATAGCTTGAAACAACAAAGTGTAAATTATTTGTGACAAATTTTTTACTGTAAATCAATCTATTGCAAAGCCTCGTTAAAAAAACTTTCCCTTTTTGTAGGAAATCAATCAGCCGGCACTTACCTTCGCCATCCGAAAAATTTAAAGCCCCGGGATAGCGGGTGCATCACTTAAAAATTAATACAATGAGTAAACTACATTTCACCACCAAACATGCGAACGAGGCTACCGTTATTCACAACTGGTATGTGATTGATGGTACTAATCAAACCGTTGGTCGTATGTGTTCAAAAATTGCAGCCGTTCTCCGTGGTAAGAACAAGGCATATTACACCCCACATGTTGATTGCGGAGATTTTGTAATTGTAACTAACTGCGAAAAAATAAAATTCACCGGAAACAAAATGGATGAAAAAGTCTATGATAACTTCAGTGGTTATCCCGGTGGACGTAAAGAAGAAGTTGCAAAAGATTTGCTGAAACGCAGACCTGAAGTAATTATCGAAAGAGCTATTAAAGGCATGCTACCAAAGAATCGCTTGGGCCGCAAGATGTACAAAAAATTATTTGTATACGCTGGCGCAGCTCATCCGCATGGCGCACAAAAACCTGCTGAGCTTAAATTCTAATTAATAAATTATTCATTCCAAATAGATAAAAATGGAAAAACAGAAAAATGCAGTTGGCCGTAGAAAAGAAGCTGTGACCCGTGTTTTTTTAAGCAAGGGTGATGGTAAGATCACGGTTAATGGTAAAGATTATAAAACTTATTTCCCATTAGTGTACTTACAAAACCAGGTAGAAGCCCCACTTAAAACAGTGGAATTGGCAGACAAATTTGATGTAGTGGTAAATGCACAGGGTGGTGGCGTAAAAGGACAGGCAGAAGCTGTTAAACTGGGTATTGCACGTGCATTATTACAGGTAAATGCAGAGTATCGCCCTGTTTTAAAAGCTGCTGGATTCCTGAAAAGAGATCCACGTGCCGTAGAGCGTAAAAAACCAGGCCGTAAAAAAGCAAGAAGAAGCTTCCAGTTCAGCAAGCGTTAATACGTCTGTTACAGAAGTCTCTTATGGGATTAGCATTTTTAAAGTATCAAATTATATCATTTTCAAATAAATAAAATGGAAAATAACACTTCCTTGCAACAACAACTTCTGGAAGCAGGCGTACACTTTGGTCACCTGAAAAAGAAGTGGAACCCCAAGATGTTGCCTTACATTTTTGCAGAGAAAAAAGGGATACACATTATCGACCTGAATAAAACCGTAGAAGGTTTACAGGAAACAGCTGCAGCATTGAAATCAATTGCTAAAAGCGGTAAGAAAATAATGTTTGTTGCCACTAAAAAACAGGCTAAAGAAATCGTTTCAGATTGTGCAAAGCGCATCAGCATGCCTTATGTTACAGAGCGCTGGCTGGGTGGTATGCTTACCAACTTTAACACTGTTCGTAAGAGCGTGAAAAAAATGCAGAGCATTGAAAAAATGCTGAACGACGGAAGTATTGATAATCTTACCAAGAAAGAGCGCCTTACTTTATCCCGTGATAAAGATAAGCTGGAAAAAGTACTCGGTGGCATTGCACAGATCAGCCGTGTACCTGCAGCATTATTCTTAGTGGACATCGGTCATGAACACATTGCATTGGCGGAAGCAAAGCGTTTGAACATTACTACGTTTGGTATGGTGGATACCAACTCTGATCCTAATAAAGTTGATTTTGCAATCCCTGCAAATGATGATGCTACAAAATCAATCGCTATTGTGGTAAACTATATTGTTGCCGCCATTGCAGAAGGTTTGGCAGAGCGCCAGGCTGAGAAAGTAGAAGATGATTCAACAGGAGATGTGGAAGAATCAGCAGAAGCAAAAGCTGCCCGTTTTGAGCAAAGAGCTGACGGTGGTGATGACAGGAATAAAAGATCAAGGGGAGCTGCACCCGGTGGTGGTGCACCAAAGCGCCGGGTTCCAGGACCAGGGGCAGGTGGCAGGAAACCAGCCGGAGGAGCAAGATAGAAAGCTCAGGCCCTTCCTTTAACTCCGTTTGTTCTCTTTCAGAGAACCCCGAAGGGGAAGATCAAGGCATTGTTGCCTGAAAGATCAATAAGATTGAATTGTATTTAATCATTGATTTTCGGTATTCTAAAAATTGAATTATTAAAAGTTCTCAAAGGGAGTGTGAAATCTCCATGTAATGAGGAAAAATATATTATCATGAGTGTAACAATCACTGCAGCAGAAATAAATAAGCTGCGTCAAACAACAGGGGCAGGTATGTTAGACTGCCGTAAAGCTTTAACCGAAACAAATGGTGATTTTGAAGCAGCGATCGACTGGTTGCGTAAGCAGGGTCAGAAAGTAGCGGCAAAACGCAGCGACAGGGAAGCAAAAGAAGGTGTTATTATTGCCAATACAACAGCAGATCATACAACCGGAATGATTGTTTGTGTGAGTTGTGAAACAGATTTTGTAAGTAAGAACGCAGAATTTGTAGCCTTTACAAAAAGTATCGCAGATGCAGCCATCGCTAACAATGTAAAGAGCGTGGAAGAATTGAATGAGGTGACTATCAACGGAGCAAAAGTTTCTGAACTGATCAATGATAAGCTGGCTGCCATTGGTGAAAAGATCGCTGTAAAATTTGAGCGTATCGACGCACCATTTGTAGCAAGCTATATTCACGGTGCTAACCGCATGGGTGTTTTGGTTGGATTGAATAAAGCAGCTGCAGAAGCAGGAAGAGATGTGGCGATGCAAATTGCTGCAATGAATCCACTGGCAGTAGACGAAACTTCCATTTCACCAGAAACCATTGCAAGAGAAAGAGAAATTGCCATTGAGCAAATTAAAGCTGAAGGTAAACCAGCTGAGATGGCAGAGAAAATTGCCATTGGCAAAGTGAACAAATTCTTTAAAGAAAATACCCTGACTGCACAAGCTTTTGTAAAAGACAATGCAAAGTCTGTAGGTGAGTATTTGAAGAGTGTGGATGCTGAATTAAAAGTGATTGAATTCAAAAGGGTGGCATTAGGATAATACCATTATTAAATATCTTTTTAAGCGGAACATATTGTTCCGCTTTTTTTTTATAAGTACCCACAAATTGTATTCCTTTTTTTTACCCATCAAATTTTTCTAAACGGTTGCCGGATGCTAAAACAGCATTGTTTACCATTGGTCGCTTCGCTAAAATGAAGTAGATTTGCCCGCCTGTAAAATAAAAAAATGCTGTTTGTTTTTTTGTGTTGGGATTGAGCTGTTAAATATGCAGCAATCAACCCTATTCAACAAAGCCCAACACAATGATAAACATCAAAAAATAAGAATACCGGGCTTTCAATTTTCACCGTACCTTTTATTTTTCAATCAAATTTAATGTGATTGAGGCTGGCGAAGCCGTAAGAAAAAACCAATAAGCCCCGGAGTAAATTATAAATTTTGTACTGAATTCCCGTTTGAGTAATCGATTTACCTTTTACTGCATCCTGCCTGTTAACAGATTATTGTAAGAAACTTATTCATTTTAATTTATGCGTAACATCCTAAAGCATTTTCTATCTGCCTCATTAGTGATACTTTTAGTCTTTTTTGCTTCCTGTACCTCTCCCAAAAAAGTGATTTACTTTTATGATATTCAGGATACTGCTTCCATTAAAGCAATTGGTGCTGCAAAGTCAGTATTTGAAAGTAAAATTCAAAAAAGTGATCAGTTGTGGATTACAGTGGGCGGCAGTAATCCACTGGACCTGGTGGCTTTAAATTCAGCCAATGGTACGGTTACTGGTGGTGGAGCAGCCTCTGCCGGCAACAGCAATAATTCGATTTTGGGCTTTTTGGTTGAAGCTGACGGTAATATACAATTGCCATATGTAGGTAAGCTAAAGGCAGAAGGTTTAACAAGAATCGAGTTGCAGGACACCCTTACAGAATTATTTAAAAGTTATACAAAAAACCCCGTAGTAAATGTTCGGTTCCTTAATTATTCCTATTCCGTTATCGGTGAAGTAAACCGAAGCGGCAGGTTCAATATGACAACAGAGCGAATAACTTTATTAGAGGCTATCAGTACTGCAGGAGATATTACAGAGTTTGGCAGAAGGGAAAATATTTTAATAATAAGGGAAGAAGGTGGGGAAAGAAAATATGCAAGAGTTAATCTATTGTCAAAGGATATTTTTACTTCCCCTTACTTTTATTTGAAAACTAATGATGTAGTGTATGTAGAGCCGGTAAAAGCAAGATTTATTACAAGGACAGGTATACCTCAATACCTGGCCGTAATTGCAATAGCCTTATCATTGATTATTACAGTGGTAAACATCAGTAAGTAGGCTTATTAATGTAATATCTTTCATAAAATTTATACCAATAAATAACACCTGGAGAACAAACTTTTAATGAGTCGTTTTGGATTAATTGGAGCAGCCGGATATATAGCACCTTTGCATATGAAAGCAATCAGGGATACAGGAAACCAGTTGGTAGCTGCTTTTGATCCAAGAGATTCTGTAGGGGTGATGGATAAATATTTCCCAGAGGCTTATTTTTTTACAGAATTTGAACGTTTCGACCGCCACATACATAAAATCAGCAGGTTAAATCAGGAAACTGCACTAGACTTTATCTCCATTTGTTCCCCTAACTACCTCCACGATTCACATGTTCGTTTTGCATTGCGTTCTAATGTGGATGCTGTATGTGAGAAGCCGGTAGTGCTGAACGCCTGGAATATTGATGCCCTGCAGTCAATTGAAAAAGATACCGGCAGAAAAGTGTTCACTGTTCTCCAGCTAAGATTGCACCCGGCCATAAAAAAATTGAAAAAAATGGTTCAGGACCAGGAGGTACACAAGAAATTTGATATTGACCTTACTTACATCAGTGCCCGTGGTAAATGGTACTTTAGCTCCTGGAAAGGAGATGAACAAAAATCTGGAGGGGTGGCAACCAATATTGGCATTCATTTTTTTGACATGTTGAATTATGTATTTGGCGGGGTGTTGTTAAATACACTTCATTACAGGAATGAGAGCAAAGCAGCCGGCTATATTGAATATGAAAAAGCCAGGGTAAGATGGTTTTTATCAACAGATGTGCAGGATATACCTTCTGAATTGATAATAAAAAGTATACGAACTTTCCGCTCCATAAAAATTGACGGTGAGGATATTGATTTTTCTGAGGGGTTTAATGATTTGCATACACGGATATATGAGGATATACTTTCTGGAGGTGGTTTTGGCCTGGAGGACAACAGGGTGGCAATAGAAACCGTAACCAGTATCAGAACCCAGGCACCAAAAGGAATTACAGGTGATTTTCATCCCTTTCTTAAAAAATATGCAGGATGAGTTATTTTAAACACGAAACTGCCCTGGTAGATGAGGGTGCTTTAATTGGAGCAGCAACAAAAATCTGGCATTGGGTGCATGTAAGTTCCGGGGCAGTAGTAGGCAGCAACTGTATTCTTGGTCAGAATGTGTTTATAGGAAATAAGGTTATAATTGGCAATAACGTGAAGATTCAAAACAATGTGTCTGTTTATGATAATGTAAGCATAGAAGATGATGTTTTTTGCGGACCCAGTATGGTTTTTACAAATGTATATAACCCACGGGCTTTTGTTAACCGCAAAGATGAGTTTAAAAATACCCTGGTAAAACGTGGAGCCACATTGGGGGCTAATTGTACAGTTATCTGTGGAATTACTATTGGGGAATACGCTTTTATTGGTGCTGGTGCAGTGGTTACAAAAGATGTTGCCCCATTTGCATTGATGGCAGGGGTGCCGGCAAAGCAGGCAGGTTGGATGACACGTTTTGGTGAAAAAATAGCGTTGCCGGTAGCAGGTTCAGGTGAATATATTTGTTCAAAAACAGGAGATGTATATGTATTGAAGGGGAACTCAATTTGCCTTCAAAATTAAAGCTGTGCATATCCTTTTTCAGCGTAGCACTGTTGCCTTGGTTTATTAAAAAAAGTAAGTCTTATAAAGTGTCTGATTCATCAAAAATATTGCGCTCTGATTTTTAGCTCAGCAAAATAAAATACAACTTCATATTAATGGCAACCATCATTCCCAATTCCAATTACATTTCAGATGTTGATACACAGGAAAATTCCCTGGAAAAAAATCAGCAACTGCAATATCTGTTATTCAGGATATTTCCATTTTGGCCATTAATATTTTTGGCATTGGCATTAGGAACACTGGGGGGATATTTATTCCTTCGGTATGCCACCCCGGTATACCAGGTAAAAGCAAGACTTATTGTAAATGATGATTCTCAGCAAAAAAGTGCCAACCTGCAGGAAATTATTAAATTGGATACAAGAAATCTTTCTTCAGAATCAGAGAGAGAAATGGAAATTCTGCGTTCAACAGACCTGCTGAAAAAAGTTGTCAGCCAATTGCAATTAAATGTAAAATACAGCCAGCAGGGAAATATCAAATCAGGCCAGGCATTTAATTATACACCTGTTATACTTGAACTGGAATATCCCGACTCAGTAAGATCAGGCATAAGCGGCGAAGTAAAAATAAATGGCAATCAAATTGATTTTAATGGTGTTTTGTACCCGGTGGATACGATGGTAGAAAGCTCCTTTGGAAATATCCGCTGGCACATCAATAAAAATTATAAACCAAACAGGAGTTCAGAAAAATGGACAGTAACAATACAGCCTGTTTCTTCAACAGCCCGCCAGATAAAAGGTGCATTATCTGTTGCCCCCATATCAAAGCAATCTTCTATTCTTGATCTTGGCTATGTGGATGCCTTTCCGGCAAGGGCTGTAATGATACTAAATTCAATCATCAGTAACTATGGCACTTCCCTGGTGGATTATAAAAGCCGTATTTATGAAAACACCCAACGGTTCCTGGATGGAAGATTAAGCCTGGTTTCTGCTGAACTTACCGGGGTGGAAAAGCGCATGCAGGCTTTTAAAACAAGTGAGCACATAGTAGATCTTAGTGAAGAGGGTACTTTATATTTAAATAAACTAAAACTAGCCGATTCAAAAATTGGCGAAATGGAAGTACAGATGGAAGTATTAGGGGAGATTGAAAAATATGTAACTACAAGAAATAATAATAACAGCAGCATCCCTGCTACGTTAGGTATTACAGATCCGGTGTTGCTCGGGTTATTAACCCAGCTATACCAAACTGAATTTGAACTGGATAAAGTAAGGCAAACCTCAGGCGAAAAAAACCCCCAGATTGAAGTGTATGAGCAAGTGATTGCTAAACTTAAACCAAGCGTTACGGCAAGTATCAGAAACCTCAGAATCAATTTACAGACAAGCAAACGGAAACTGCAAAATGATAATGCTGAAATTACCAATACCATTAACAGGATACCCGAAAAGGAAAGAGCTTTATTAGACATCAGCCGCCAGCAGGGTATTAAAAATGCCATCTACACTTTTTTGTTACAGAAAAAAGAAGAATCTGCCATTGCTGCTGCATCTATTGTTCCTAATTACAGGGTAATTGAAAGACCAGAAACAGGGACCCTCATTGCACCCAACCGGCAGAATTACTATGCTGTTTCTATCGTGATTGCATTGCTGCTGGCAGCCTTATATATTTACTTAAAAGAATTTGCCAACAACAGGCTGCTCTTCAGATCGCAGATAGAAAGTAAGCTGCCGGTACCTGTTATGGCAGAGCTGGTGTTTAAACCAAATGCAAGCGGTAACCCGGTAGTGGTAGGGGAAGGTAAACGTACATTGATTGCAGAACAGTTCAGGGAATTGAGAACCAATCTGAATTTTGTTGCTGCGGCAGGGGTTAACAACGGCAAATCAAAAACAATACTCATCACCTCTTCTATCCCTTCTGAGGGGAAAAGCTTTGTAGCTATCAATACTTCTGTAAGCCTTTGCCTCACCGGCGCAAAAGTGGTATTGCTGGAGTTTGACCTTAGAAAACCAAAGATCAGTAAACCCCTGGGCATTAAACGGGAACCGGGAATTACCAATTACCTGATTGGAAATGTAAATGAAGCAGGCATCATCCAGCAACACCCAAGTATTGCCAATTTCCATATCATTGCCTCGGGGCCTGTGCCTCCCAATCCTGCAGAACTGATCGGGTCTCCCAAACTAAAAGAACTGATGGATTACCTCAAAGCGAATTTTGATTATATTCTCATCGATTCGCCACCGGTAGCCTCTGTTACCGATGCCAAGCTACTGGCTGCTTTTGCAGATATCACCTTGTTCATCGTACGGCATAATTTTACCAATATTGTTTTTCTGAAAGCGATCAATGATATTTATCAAAAGAAAACAATGCCAAATATCAACATCGTTTTTAATGGTATTGTCAACAAAAAAGTACTGGGTTATGGCTACGGACAGGGTTATGGTTACGGGTATACCTATGGGTATGGTTATGGATATACGGAAGAAGAAAAAGAAGTATCAACCTGGGAAAAAATTACCCGTAAACTTTTCAGGCGAAAAGGGTAATGGCCTGGTTTTAAGCATCAGCTTTCTATTTGAAGTTATATTAACCCTTAATAATATTTATTTTACCAATTAATTTTATTGTGCAGCCTGCTCTCATTCACTTTCCTAAAATAGCTGACCCAAGAGGGAACCTTACTTTTTTGCAAAACCCTGATCAGCTACCCTTTAAAATAGAAAGGGTTTTCTGGACTTATGATGTGCCGGGTGGAGAGATAAGGGGAGCACATGCTTACAGAGAACAGCAGGAAATTATTATTGCATTAAGTGGCAGTTTTGATGTAGTGATTACAAATATAGACGGAAGCAAAGAAAAGTTCTCCCTTAACAGAAGCTATTATGGATTGTACCTGCCGGCACTTACCTGGCGGCAAATGGAAAACTTTTCAACTAATGCTGTAGGGTTTCATATGTCAAGTAAATTTTTTAATCCGGAAGATTACATAAGAGACTTTGGCTTATATAAAAATATTTTGAGTAATGCTTAAACCAACTGTATTTGACTGCAGCATGTTAACTTTCCCAAAAATTGGTGACAGAAATGGTAATATAACAGCAATTAATAATAACCAGGAAGTGCCATACGAAATAAAGCGAATTTTTTATTTGTATGATATTCCCGGTGGAGAATCCAGGGGGGCTCATGCACATAAAAATTGCCATCAAATATTAATTGCGGCAAGTGGTGCATTTGAAGTGATGCTGGATGACGGGAAAACAAAAAGACAGATATTACTCAACTTACCTACCCTGGGATTACATATCCCACCAGGTATCTGGGCCTCCGAAATAAATTTTTCATCTGGTTCCATTTGTTTAGTGCTGGCATCACATGTATATGATGAATCGGATTATATAAGAACTTATACTGAATTTATAGAATGGAAATTGTAGAGGCAGGTTTTAATGAATATGCAAAACTGCTCCCTGAGCCGTATCATGTTTTTGGAAGCGCTGCATTCAGTCGTATCAACGAAGATAAATGTGAGTCGGTTCATTATTTGTTATTTAAAGACAGTAAATACAGGTTGGGAATTGTTATGGGTATCCGTAACAATATACTATTGTCACCTTTTTCTGCTCCGTTTGGTGGCTTTTCTTTTATGCAGGAGGATGTAAGGATCAACTGGATTGATGAGGCCCTTAGCTTGCTGGAGTCATGGGCAGCATCAAAGCAGTTGCTGGCAATTAAATTTACATTGCCTCCGCTTGTTTACCACGAATCTTTTTTATCCAAGCAAATCAGCAGTCTTTACAGGGGTGGGTTTATTATTGAAAAAGCAGATTTGAATTATGCTTACCACCTTAACCAGTTCTCCGCAGATTATCCGGCATCCATCTGGTATAATGCAAGAAAAAATTTAAAGATTGCCATCACCAATAATTTTTCATTCCGTTTGTGTAATACACTGGATGAAAAACAAGCGGCTTACACTGTAATAAAACAAAACAGGGAAGCAAGGGGCTTTCCGCTGAGGATGACATGGGAGCAGGTACAGCACTCCACTAAAGTAATGCCTGCAGATTTTTTTGTGGCGGAAAACAGTGAGGGAACAGCAATAGCTGCAGCCATCGTATTTCATGTGGCACGGGGAATTGTACAGGTAATTTACTGGGGAGACCTGCCTGCATATGCTCATCTTAAAACAATGAACTTCCTTTCTTATAAAGTATTTGAATATTATCAGCAGTTGAATTTTAAAATAGTAGACATTGGCCCATCTACAGAAAATTCCATTCCCAATTTTGGGTTGTGTGAGTTTAAAGAAAGTATTGGTTGCAGCATTAGTTGTAAGTTTTCTTTCAGTAAAAATCTAAGCTGATGTTTGTTTTAAATCCTGATCCTTACTTACTGCCCAGCTATCTCATCAGTCCTTTCGGGGCAAAAGATATGCATCTTAATAACCTGCTGCCTCATAGTGATCTTATTGATGACTATTGCAGGGAGCGTTTTGCAGGCAGGCATTTTTATTATGTACACGATGGAAGAAAAGCGATCAATATTGCATTGCAGCAATACAACCTGAAAAAAGAAGATGTGGTAACCATCTTTACCACATCCGGTAACTTTTACATCAGCGGCTGTGTAACAAAGGAGATTGAAAAATTTTGCCGTTGGTCAAGGGTAATAGAGGATAATACCAAAATCATTTTTGTGAACCACGAATTTGGTTATCCTTTTCACAATTTAGAGGAGCTTGCAAAATATAATCTCCCCATTATTGAAGATGGTGCTCATAGTTTTTTTTCAACAGATGCAGAAAGAAAAACCGGCAACACCGGAGATTTTGTGATTCACAGTTTTCCAAAAATATTCCCGGTACAAATTGGCGGTTTACTTACAAGTAAAAAAAGTATTTCGATAACAGAAAATGATTTGCCAAACCCAACACAGCTCAGGTACATAAAAAATGCAGCATCCCGGGGAGTGGCACAAAAAGATACGATCATTTCCAAAAGAATAGAAAATTATCAATACCTGAAACAGCAGTTGTGTGGAGAGATGATAGAAGAACGTTTTGAACTGGCTGCAGGGGTGGTGCCGGGTGTATTTATGTTCAGGGTAAATAATAAAAATGTGAAGTTGCCCCAATTAAAAGAATACCTGTATGCACATGGAATACAGTGCAGTGTTTTTTATGGTGAGGAGTCATTTTTTATTCCTGCACATCAACATTTGCAAACTGAAGATCTTGATTATTTTATCCAGCTAATCCACCATTTTTTTAAAACTGCTTCATGAAAGTATTGATATTTGGGAATGGGAATCCGATAAAAATGCTTTTAGCTGCTTTTAAAAAAGAAGGTATTAGCGTATTGGGAGTTCAGCAAGATAAGCCATTAGCATCACCCATGCAGGAGGAGTTTACTGCTTTTCTTACTGATAATAATTTACCTCTTGTAACAGAAGGTCATCATGCGTATACAACCTGTGATGTGATATTTGTAATGAATTATAACAGGATTATCGACCTGGAAGCTTTTGCCGGAAAAAAAATAATAAACCTTCACATGGGTTTATTACCTGTATATCGCGGCAATAACGCTAACGCATGGGCTGTAATGAATGGAGAGAAAAAAGTAGGCTATACATTACATGATGTAACAGATTTACTGGATGCCGGTGATATATATTATAAATTTGAGTATAACATTGAAAATGATCTGACTTATCATAATGCCAAACAGGCAATTGAAAATGATATTGCTTTAAATGCCGGAATTGTTTTATCAAAGATATACAAAGAGCAGCTTAAGCCCGTTTCACAAAGTGCAAGTGACTTTATTTATTGCTCCAGGCTACGGCCCTCAGACGGTATAATTAAAAACTGGGATGAGAATACGGAGTGGTTTATAAGAAGGCATTACGTTTTTGGTAAACCACTTGGTACCGGTCTTAAATTCAATTATAAAAGCAGCTTTTTTACCATTGGTGGCATAACTAATGTTCCGGGTTTTTTACCTTCTGCCGGAGCATCAGGTGCGATAGTGTATATTAATGGAAATTCTTTGTGGATCAAAACAAAAAATACGGCGGTAAGTCTTTCAAATATTACTACAGAAAATGGCGAAGAGATAAATGTAAAAGACTTTTTTAAAATAGGTGTAAGATTATAACAGAACTAAATGATAAAATTTCTTGACTTACAGGCAATCACCCATTCTTTTGAACCAGCATTATCACAAGCGGTACAGCGGGTAATAAATTCTGGCTGGTATTTATTGGGGGAAGAAACAAAACAGTTTGAAAAGGCGTATGCTGAATACACAGGGGCTAAACATTGCATTGGTGTTGCCAATGGTTTAGATGCCCTGAGGCTGATATTAAAAGCATGGATTGAAATGGGGGTACTGCAGGAAGGAGATGAAGTGATTGTTCCAGCCAACACTTATATTGCTTCCATTCTTGCCATTACAGATAACAAACTGGTGACGGTGCTGGTGGAGCCGGATATCAATACCTATAATATCAACCCACTGCTGATTGAAGAAAAAATTACTGAACGCACCAGGGCAATTATGGTGGTTCACCTGTACGGACAAATAGCCATGCATCCTCAAATAGCAGCGCTGGCAAAAAAATATAACCTGAAACTGGTGGAAGATGCAGCACAATCGCAGGGGGCTGTGTACACAGATGAAAACGCAGTGGAAAAAAGGGCTGGTAATATCGGCGATGCTGCAGGACACAGCTTTTACCCAGGTAAAAATTTGGGAGCGCTGGGTGATGGAGGAGCTGTAACTACCAACGATGATGACCTGGCTGATGTAATCAGGACCATTGCTAATTATGGATCAAAAGTAAAATACCATAATCAGTACTGCGGCGTAAATTCCCGTTTGGATGAAGTTCAATCTGCTGTGCTTACATTAAAGTTGCAAAGGCTGGATGCAGATAATGAAAGGAGAAGACAGGTTGCAATGCTTTATACTGAGCATATTGCAAACAGCCAGGTTTGTTTGCCCGTAACGGCAACAGGTATTAGTAATTGCCCCGGTCATGTGTGGCACTTGTACGTTATCAGAACAGCCAACAGAAACGAATTGCAAAAGCACCTTGAATTAAAGGGAGTGCAAACATTGATACATTACCCTATACCCCCACATAAACAGCAGGCATACAAACAATGGAACGGGTTATCTTATCCGGTCACAGAAAAAATTCACAGTGAAATATTGAGCTTGCCCATCAGCCCCGTTATTACGAATGCAGAAATAAAAAAGGTTTCGGAAAGTATAACAGCTTTTAAGTGAAACTTGTAAAAAAATAATCCTTTTGCTGCTGCCACTAAAAAATTCATTGCTGTTAAAGTTGAAAATATTTTTCAACCTCGTCTTACCAAATCTCTTTACAATATTCAGTAACAGGGTGCAGTTTAGCGGAAGCTATCCTGCAGCTCAGCAAAGAACGCTGATAACAGGAGCCGGCAAGGTTATAATAGGCAAAAATTGTGTTTTTGGGTATAAGCCAGGAGGGTTTCACCGGGGAGGCGCTGTTGAATTACAGCCCAGGTATAAAGATGCAACAATAGTGATTGGCAATAATGTGGCAACCAACAATAATGTTTTTTTGTGTGCAGCCAATTTTATTGAAATAGGAGACGATACACTGATCGGCCAAAATGTAACCATCAGTGATCATGAAGCCCATTGTATTGATCCGCTGAAACGAAGACAGCCGGGAGAGATTGGCAAAGTGATCATTGGTAAAAATGTATGGATCGGAAGTAACGTGACCATTCTCAAAAATTCAATAATAGGAGATAATACCATTATTGCCACTGGTGCAGTGGTAAGTGGTGAATTTGGCAATAACCTGGTGATTGGCGGGCTACCGGCAAAAGTGATAAAGGAAATAAAATAAATGGCAGAGGAGCAGCAGTCATACCGGCAAATAATGAAAGCCACTTCACTTTTTGGAGGCGTGCAGGTTTTTAATATTATCATCGGTATCATCCGCTCTAAGTTTATTGCAGTATTACTTGGTCCTGCAGGCATGGGGGTGGCGGGCTTGCTTACATCCACCATCAATCTTATTACAAGCTTCACAAACTTAGGTTTGAGCACCAGCGCTGTAAAAAATGTTTCTGAAGCAAATGCAAGCGATGACAAAGAACGTGTAGCCACTGTGGTGGCAGTAATTAACCGCCTGGTATGGATCACGGGAATTATTGGTGCAGGCGTTACATTCCTGCTTGCCGGCTTGTTAAGCAAGATGGCATTTGGTAACTATGTTTATACCGGGGCTTTCCGCTGGGTATCTGTTACCTTGCTGCTAACCCAGCTTAGTTCAGGCAGGCTGGTAGTGTTGCAGGGTATGCGTAAGCTGCAATACCTGGCAAAAGCAAACATGGCCGGGTCCGTTACGGGTTTGCTGGTATCCATTCCTGTTTATTATTGGTTGGGTGTAAAGGGCATTGTGCCGGCAATTGTTATCAGTGCATTCATTACACTGGGTATTACTTTGTATTTTTCTCACAAAGTAAAAATTAACAAAGCAATCCTTACTTCAGCTATTGTAAAAGCAGAAGGAAGCGGCATGCTTAAAATGGGGGTGATGCTTAGCCTCAGTGGCCTGATCAGTATGGCTGCCGCCTATTTACTCGGCGTTTTTATCAGCAAGCATGGCGGGGTGGAACAGGTGGGTTTATATAATGCAGGCTTTGCCATTGTAAATACCTATGTGGGAATGATATTTACAGCAATGGCAACAGATTACTATCCAAGATTATCCGCTGTTGCTGGTGATAATTCAAAAGCAGCATTGCTTATAAACCAGCAGGCAGAAATTGCGGTTTTGATCGTTGCACCCATACTGATCATTTTTATGGTATTCATTAATGCCGTGGTAATTGTTTTATACTCCTCAAAATTTTTAGCCATTAATGAAATGATCCAGATGGTAGCACTGGGTATTATTTTAAAAACAGTTACCTGGTCCATGGGGTTTATCATTCTTGCCAAAGGAGATTCCAAAACTTTTTTTTACAGTGAATTAGTTTCTAATATCTATACACTGGGTTTAAATATGTTGTTTTTTAAACTCTATGGACTAAACGGTATTGGTATATCTTTTCTTGTATGTTATTTTTTGGGAATGATACAGGTATATGTAATCACACATATAAGATACAGATTTACTTTTGAGCAAGAGTTTTACAAAATATTTTTTTTTAATTTATTATTAGCCGTCAGTTGTTTTTTACTGGTACGTTATTTTACCGGCGTTTACCGTTACATATTTACTGCACCACTGTTAATACTTGCAGTTATCTTTTCATTTAGCCAGCTAAATAAAAAGATGAATTTGGTTGCTATTGTACGCCAAAGATTTTAAAACATATTCATTGAAAGAACCATTAGTATCAATAATTGTAGCCACTTATAATTCAGCCAGTTTTGTAATTGATACCCTGGAGAGTGCAAAAGCACAAACCTGGAAAAACATTGAGTTAATTGTATCGGATGATTGTTCAGCAGATAACACGGTAGCGCTTTGTAGTAAATGGATGGAGGTTAATAAGGATTGTTTTGTAAGAACGGGAATTATTACTGTACCAAAGAACACTGGTGTATCTGCCAACTGCAACCGTTCTATAAAAGCTGCCGGAGCACAATGGATAAAATTTATTGCAGGGGATGATATTTTATTTCCCAATTGTATTGAAGATAATATGCAATTTGCTGCTGAAAACAAAGATGCAGCTATTATTTTTTCACAGGTAATGATATACCAGGATCATTTTACGAATGATCAATTTATTTCGACAATTCCAGATCCCTGGCCGATGAATTTAATGAACCCGGATTATACCGCAGCAGACCAGTACAAACTACTGTTGCTGTCTGACAGGATCACCTATACCCCATCGTATTTTTTTAAGAAACAGGCGCTGGTTGATATTGGTGGATATGACGAAGGGAATAAGCTGGTAGAAGATTATCCCATGTGGCTTAAGCTGACCAAAGCAGGCAACCGGCTTTTTTATTTTCACAAAGCTACAGTGGGCTACCGGCGGCACCAGCAGGCATTAAATAATATGGCAGACTATGGCTTGTTTAAGCCAATGGTATTAAAGGCGGCAGCGGTTAAGGAAAAATTTGTATTCCCTTTTCTGCCCTGGGATATTGCAGGAAGCGAAAGGCATATTTTAATGGTGTCAAGATTTTTTCAGTGGGCAGGTCTTAATAAAAAAACTGCTTCCTCTATCGCTTTGTATAAATTCTCTACGGTTTATTTAAATCCTTTCCGGTACATTATTTTTTTTAAGAAAAAGGTATTGAAGGCAGGAAGTAACAATATTTTTTATGCTGACTGATGCTGTCATTCCGGGGTTAGCAGGCATTACATCTTGCACCTTAAAAGCTTCAAGCGACATTTGACAAGGGCTTTATTATTTCGTAAATTAGCTAAGTGAAAAATAAACTTAAAAAACTAGATGTAGATTTCATTGGCGGACAACAACACCCCCTTACTAAAAAAGAAGAACTGGCAATTAGTGCGTTTATAAAGGCGAATAAAGAAAAAAAATTACTACAAGCTATCCGCAAGACAAAAACAAAGACATTACAAAAAGCTTATCAATCAGCTTGACAAAGCATGAACTGCTATTTTTTCGATCGGCAGCGGTTAAAGAAAAATTTGTATCCCCTTTTCTGCCCTGAGATATTGCAGGAAGCGAAAGGCATATTTTAATGGTATCAAGATTTTTTCAGTGGGCAGGTCTTAATAAAAAAACTGCTTCCTCTATCGCTTTGTATAAATTCTCTACGGTTTATTTAAATCCTTTCCGGCACATTATTTTTTTTAAGAAAAAGGTATTGAAAGCAGGTAGTAACAATATTTTTTATGCTGACTGATGCTGTCATTCCGACGAAGGAGGAATCTGCCGGGTACGAAACAACTGCCCATTACTTCGCTTCTTCAATGTTTTTGAAATTTGATTAATAATTAAGCAATGCAGTTAAGTATTATTGTGCCGGTTTATAATGTAGAGGAGTACATTGAAAAATGTATCCTTAGCCTTCAGCGCCAGGATATACCCAAAGATCAATATGAGATTATTGTAGTAAATGATGGCTCGCCTGATAACAGCAGGGAAGTAATATTGCGGTTAATGGGTACATTCAGCAATATAAAATTAATAGACCAGGAAAATAAAGGCGTATCAATAGCAAGGAATGTGGGTATTGAACAATCCCAGGGACATTATCTTTTATTTATTGATGCCGATGATTATATTTCAGATAACTCATTACTGCAATCGCTAAAAATTGCAAAACAGCAGCAGGCACAAATAACTTTTTTAGACTACAGTATACTCAATGCAGATGGTTCCGAAAAAAAACAAATCCAGTTCAAACAACTGCAGGATAAATCATATCCCGGTCTTATTGCTTATGGCCTTTCAAGAGGCGATGGTACCAGTGATCCTGACAGGTCGTGGGGAATTTTATATGAAAAAGAATTCTTAAATAAATTCCAGTTAAGATATACTGCAAAGATTCCGGTTTTAGAAGATGGAGAATTTATTGCAAGGGTTTTATGTCTTGCTGAAAGATGTGTGTTCTCACCAGGTCTTTTTTATATGCGTACTACAAGGCCAGGTTCTGCAATCAATTCTGATTTGTTTTATTCTGAAAGATCTGTTAATGGTTTTATTATTGGGGCTAATAACCTAAAAAAATTCAAGGAGGGTCAACATCTAAATAAAGCGCAACAGTTTTTGATTAATCAGCCAATTGCAAAATTTACATTACTTGTTGTACAGGCCTGCACTGGAAAAGATAAATACAAACAGTATAAAAAAACGAAAGAAAAACTTAAATTCAACAACCTTGATAAAATTGATATTCAGGGCTGCTCTGGGATTTATTACAGGCATGGATTAATATATAATATATCAATTGACTTATTCTATTTTGTTTGGAGTTTAAAATTGGCATTCATTTCATCGGTCAATAAAATACAATCACTGTTTAATAAAAAAAATTACACACATGCAACTGCCAAATAAAACAAACGCTTTTATAAGATTTATAAAACCTTTAGTACCTGAAGCAGCCAGGATTAAAATGAGAAAGTTGCATCAAAAAATTGTTTTCAAAAAAGCCATTGTAAACTTTCGGGATCACTACAGGGAAATTGAAAACCACCCTAAAATTATCAATGACCTGATCTATGGTTGGGGTAATATGGGTTGGTCCTCATACCAGAATTATACATATGCAATTATCAATGCTGCCAAACAAACAAGTGGGCCTGTACTGGAGTGCGGCTCCGGGTTGAGTACTTTAATTTTAGGTATTATTGCGGAAGAAAAAGGTTTTAAGGTTTGTACATTGGAGCATCATGAATCCTGGGCCAATCACGTGAAAGAGCATTTGGAAAAGCAAAATATCAAAAGTGTAGAAGTTTGTTTCGCCCCTTTGAAGAGCTATGAAAACTTTCAATGGTATAATACTGCTGGCGTTTTGCCGGAAATGGATTTCTCCCTTGTAATTTGTGACGGACCTCCCCATGATACCAAAGGTGGCAGGTATGGCTTGTTGCCTGTTATGTATAAAAAATTAGCAGATAAGTCAATTATATTATTGGATGATTATATGAGGGAAGAAGAAAAATTGATTGTAAAAAAATGGCAAAATGATTTTAACCTGGAAGTAACCGAATGTGGTGACAATGATCTTTATGCCAGTATAGTTTTTAATAAGAATTAAATGTTTATTTAAAACCAGGAATCATACTTAAAAATTATTATAATCCTTACCTGCAGAATTTTAGTTTATAATGACCTCTAAGAAAATACTAGTAGTATCAGCAAGTTTTTATCCCGAGCTTTCTCCAAGATCTTTTCGTACAACAGAGCTGGTAAAGGAATTGGCCAGGCAAGGCCACCAGGTTACGCTGTATACTTTAAAGAATGCAGCCTTACATGAAACCATGGCAAAGGAGCTGAATATCACAATTAAGGATTTGGGTAAACTACATTATCCAAGGATCAATGTTAATCATTCCAACAAATTAATATCCTTAATCAAAAGGGTGCTGAGCCGCAGTTTACTTATGCTGTTTGAATACCCGGATGTTGAATTGATGTTTAAAGTAAAAAGATCACTTGCTGGTGAAAAGGGATACGACCTGTTGGTATCTGTTGCTGTTCCGTTTCCTGTTCACTGGGGTGTGGCAGGTGCATTATCTAAAAATAAATTGCTGGCTAACACATGGGTGGCCGACTGTGGAGACCCCTACATGGGTAATAAAGCAGATAGTTTTAAGAAGCTTTTTTATTTCAGCTTTATAGAAAAATGGTTTTGCAGAAAGGCTGATTTTATTACAGTTCCCACAGAAGGTTCAAAAGAAGGATATTACAAAGAGTTCCATTCAAAACTCAGGGTAATACCCCAGGGATTTAATTTTAGTGACGTTAATTTATACCAGGGCGTGATAAAAAATGAAGTGCCCACTTTTGCTTATGCCGGCAGCTTTGAACCGGGAATAAGAGACCCCCGTGAACTGTTAGATTTTCTGATGAGCTATAAAAATGGTTATAAGTTTATTATTTACACCAATAATAAAGCACTCGTAAAACCATACGTTAGCATCGCTGGTAATAAAATTGAATTGAGAGATTATATCCCAAGAAAAGAGTTGCTGTATGAGCTGAGTAAAATGGATTTCCTGGTGAATTTTAATTACGGCTCCAATGTTCAGTCGCCAAGTAAACTGATTGATTATACCCTTACAGCAAGACCCATTCTTTCCATCAATCCTGGTAAAATCGATACTTTAATGGTAAGTGATTTTTTAAATAAAAATTATAGCGGAAAAATTGTGATCAGTGATTTTGAGCAATATGATATAAAAAACATTGCAGAAAAATTCGTTCAATTGTGCAATTGAAAAATACGTTAGCCTGTTTTAATCATCGGTTGAAATAACTGCAGCAGTTTGTATAAAAACAATAAAAATAGCATCATCCTCTTTCTGATCTGGCCATTTTTTGCGCTAAGTTTTGCCATCCGGAACTATAAGAGTGTGTGGGCTAAAAATATTATTTGGCTATTTGTTATTTTTCATGGCTATACCCTTACCATTCACAGTGAAACTGCCGAGGGATCAATAGATGCAAACCGGTATAAATTGCAGTTGGCAGAAATGCACGGGCAGGAGATGTCTTTTGATAATTTTACAGCATCACTCTATAGCGAGGATACGCAATACTTAGATGTTTTTCAGCCGGCATTGATCTTTTTAGTTTCAAGGATTACCGGCAATCATCATATTTTATTTGCAATATTCGGTTTGATCTTTGGCTTTTTTTATTCCAGGAATATTTGGTATTTGATTGACAAGGCCGGGCCGGGAATGAAATCTGTTAATATACCAATCATATTAACTTTTGCATTCATTGTAGGGTTTTGGGAAATAAATGGCTTTAGATTCTGGACTGCTACATTGGTTTTTTTTTATGGGGTATTACCCTATCTCTTTGAAGGAAAAAAAAAGTATTTACTTTTTTCATTCCTTTCGATCTTTATTCATTTTTCTTACCTGTTCCCCATAGTGATCCTGTTAATTTACCTGGCAGCAGGCAGAAGGGCAAATATTTATTTTGCGCTTTTTATTGCCAGTATGTTTATAAAGGAATTAAATCTAAGTACGATAGGAGATTATTTATCCAATAACCTGCCAGAAATTTTTCTTCCACGGGTAAAAGGCTACACCAGCGAAGATTATGCAAATGAAATTGCTGATACTTATTTAACGGCCAACTGGTATGCGGTAATTTACAGGGATATTTTAAAATGGGTAATTGTGGCATTTATGACGGTTGTATTTTTTAAGGGAAAAAAATTCATTGACAATAATAAAAATTTTGATAGTGTTTTTAGCTTTACCCTTTTATTGTATGCCATAGCTAACATTTTTAGCCTGGTGCCTTCCGGGGGAAGATTTTTGTACCTCGCCAATTTATGTGCTTTTGCATTTATTTTATTGTATGTACAGTTTGCCCCTGACCTGAAAATTATAAAAAAGCTGATTACTTTGTCTGTACCTGCATTAATCTTATACTGTATCGTATCCGTTCGTATTGCATTTGATACGATGGGCTTTTTTTCAATCTTTGGTAACCCCTTGCTAACCTTTTTTATTGATGTGGATATCACACTGATTGAAGTGGCCAAGGGATTGTTCTGATAGCGGAACATTGCATTATAAATGATAATCCAACATAACCCAATAAGTAGTTTTAACAGGATAAAGTATACTTGCTAAAAACAATAAAAAATAACATTCAAAACATTCCCGGTAAAAGACTTTCCCGGAAGCTGGTGGTATTTGAATCAGACGACTGGGGCAGCATCAGGATTCCTTCCAAAAAAGTGATGCATCAATTGGCTGATGCCGGCATTGCGGTGCATAGCAATCCGTTCAATTACCTGGATGCTTTGGAAACAGAAACAGACCTTGTTTCTTTGTTTGAACTGCTGGCACAATTTAAAGATCACCAGGGTAATCATCCGGTTATCACGGCTAACTGTATTGTTGCCAACCCGGATTTTGAACAGATAAAAAAAGATCAGTTTGAAACCTACCATTGGGAAAGTGTTATTGATTCTTATCAAAAAAACCCAGGCAGCACTAAAGCGTACCAGGCTTTTAAAGATGGAATGGCGGCAGGTGTTATATGGCCACAGTTTCATGGCAGGGAGCATGTAAATATCCATCAGTGGTTAACCTCACTTCAAAACAAAACCCCTGAAATTTTAAAAGCTTTTGAACTGGGGGTATTTGGGATTGACTTTAAAAACAATCTTTCTTTACGCAATAACTTTATGGCTGCTTTTGATTTCAATTCGCCAGCAGAATCTGCAGCCAAGAGGCAAATTGTAAAAGAAGGCCTGGAAGAGTTTGAAAGAATTTATGGTATGCGTTCCCGCTCTTTCATTGCTCCGTGTTATGTATGGCATAGAGACCTTGAACCGGTGTTAAATGAAAATGGAGTGAAATACCTCCAGGGAATTAATTACCAATTCTCTCCTGAAATTGGCAAGGACCAGTACAGGAGAATACTTCATACACAAGGACAAAAAAATGAAACAGGGCAACGGTATTTTTTTAGAAATGCTTTTTTTGAGCCTTCATTAAATCGTAATTTTAATTGGGTGGATGACTGTATGAAAAGAATCAACACTGCTTTTTTTTGGGGTAAGCCGGCAATTATTGGTACACACCGGATCAATTTTACCGGCGCTATTGATGAAGATAACAGAATAAAGAATCATGAACTGCTGAAACTATTATTGGCTAACATTACCAACACCTGGAAGGATGTGGAATTTATTACTTCTGACAGGTTAGGAGATTTATATTAAAATAAAAATTGTATGCGATATCTTAACAAGTACCTAAGAAACCTCTCTCCTTATAAAGTGGCATCTCATAAAATTTGGGATGTGCAGGAAGCCGAACGGCCTAATATTTTAAAACTGGACTGGAATGAAGCTACTATTCCCCCCAGCCCATTGGTTAAAAAAAGGCTGGCAGCATTAATAGAAGGCCCCGAATTTTATTACCTGTATCCCAGTACTTATAATCCTGATCTGCATCAATTACTGGCTGCTTATACCAATATGCCGCTGGAGCATGTTCAATATTTTGCAAGCTCCGATTCATTACATGAATATATTACCAGGGTATTTGTAAGCGTGGGAGATCCGGTGTTGATACTGGGCCCCACCTACGATAATTTCAGGCTGGCATGTGAATCGCAGGGTGCAAGAATTGAATACAGCGAACTTTCAGAAACCTTTATTTTTGATGCATCAAAATTTGAAGCTGATATCCGGCGGGTATGTCCCTCCCTCATTTATATCTGCAACCCCAATAACCCAACCGGCACTTTTATTGAAGTAGATTATATCGAATCGTTGCTGCAAAAATTTCCGGAAAGTTTGTTTTTAATAGATGAGGCTTATTATGAATTTTCTGGCAGGTCAGCAAAAGACCTTGTGCTGCAGTATGATAATATTTTAGTAACAAGAACATTGTCCAAAGCATTTGCATTGGCCAATTTCAGGATGGGGTATTTAATTTCCTGCAAAGAAAATATCAATAACATTTCAAAAGTAAGAAACCCTAAAAATTTTACCACATTTTCCCAGGAAGCAGCCATTGCCGTTTTAACTGATGTAGCATACATGCAGCAATATGTGCTGGCAGTAAAAGAAGCTAAACAATGGTTTATAAACCTGCTAAACGAATATCCTGAAAAATTAAAACCGTTTGCAGGAGAAGGAAACTTTGTATTGATAAAGTTTAGAGAAACAGCAGTGAGAGACAGGTTTATTGAATTTTTGGAAAGTAACAATATCCTCATCAGGAATCTTACACACAGCATCCTTTTAAAAGATTGTGTAAGAATCACTATCGGTACTAAGGAGCAAATGAAATATGTAGGTTCGTTTATTCAACAATATTTTGCAGACAAATATGAAAAAGTTAGCGCTGTTTGATTTTTGTGAAACCCTGGTTGATTTTCAAACTGCTGGCCCGTATGTTGATTTTATCAGGTTGAAAACCGGGTCTGAAAAAATGCAGCGGCTTGAAAAAATGAGGATACTGCTGAAAAAAATTCGTGTTACTGCCGTCATTAATAAACTTTTTCCCTGGTACTCCTTTGATAAGCGGCTGAAGCTTTTTCAACTGAAGGGCTTTAGCAGATCAACGCTGGAAAAGTATGCAGAAATATATTACCGGAGCAGGATTGTACCGGAGATGATTCCAGACCTGCTGAATGAAATGAATAAACTGAAAGCCGGGGGATACACTATCACTATTATTTCCGGTGGCTATTCGATATACCTGGATTCTTTTGCAAAAGATCATCAAATTGATCATGTTATTGCAAGCGAAATTGCATTTAATTCAAAGGAAATCTGTACAGGAAAACTAAAAGGAACTGATTGTATGTATCACTACAAGATCGATAAATTAAAAGATCATTTTTTTCCTGAAACAATTGTTGCAAAGGAATCTGTTTTTTATTCTGACAGTATCACCGATCTGCCATTGCTCCTGTGGGCAGGGCAGGCTGTAGTGGTTTCAAAAGAAAAAAAACAATCATGGGCAGCATCGCATGGATTGAATGAAATAGTTTGGAAAAAAGAAAATTCAATACCTGCTAAAATTAAATAACTACAAGAAACGATGAAGGAGTTTTTTAGAGAATTAAGATATAAGAATGATGTTACTTTTTGGGTGCTGTATTATTTTAATAAAGCAAAATATTATTTAACCCGTGACAGGTTTAGTGACAGGGAATTCATTACCAAAAAATTTAACCAGGTACAGGATTACCAGTTGCAACTGGATAACCCCCGGACACTGAATGAAAAATTGCAGTGGTTAAAACTGAACGACAGAAAAGAAATATATACTGTGTATGCAGATAAATATGCAGTGAGAAAATACATGGCTGATAATTTTGGCGAAGATATTTTGATCCCCCTGCTGTATCATACCACTGATTACCGGGACATCAGGCCGGAGAACCTGCCGGATACTCCTTTTATTATTAAAGCCAACCACGGCTTTGGAACTTATTTTATTGTAAGGGATAAAACCAAAGTGAATTGGAAAAGACTGAGAACGGATTGCAGGCTCTGGCTGCTGACCAATTATTATTACAATGAAAGAGAATGGCAGTATTTTAATATTAAACCCAGGCTGGTAGCAGAGCAATTGCTGGTGACAAAAAGCGGGCGGATACCCAATGATTATAAATTACATTGTATTAATGGCAGGGTTCAGTTTGTATATGTATCTGTGGACAGGGAAGGGGTTAACAAAAGAAATATTTATGACAGAGCATGGAACCCCCTGTATTTTACATGGAACAGAAAAGGAAAGGATATATCCAATATAAGAGGAGAGGAAGTTCCACCTCCTGCCAGTTATGAGCGGATGCTGGCAATAGCAGAGCAAATTGCACAACAGTTCAAGTATGTAAGGGTAGATTTTTATGATGTGGAGGGGCATCTTTATTTTGGTGAAATAACCCAGTCTCATGGTGGTGGGTTCGACAGCATTACACCCGTAGAACTGGACTACCAGTTTGGTGCAATGATTACTGTTCCGTAACAGTATTCAAACAGGATTAAAATATTTCAACTTACTAAATTTTATAACAGCTACTAAACAACTGTATCCAATATGTTCAGTGAAAAAATATTAAAGCAGCTTATTGATGTAATTGCACAACACGGAGAAGAAAATGCATTTTGTATTAATGAACAGTTTTATTCTTACAATGAATTTGCAAAACATATCTCGTCTGTCAGAACTGTCCTTCAGTCAAAGCCTGTAAAAAGCAGGCAAATAGGGTTGGTGGCAAATGATGATATTGAAACGTATGCCTCCATTTTTGCAATATGGCTGGAAGGCCTGGCATATGTTCCGCTGCACCCTAACCAGCCAGTGGAACGAAGCCTGGAAATTATTGACCAGGCGGTAGTGGGTTTGGTGATCAGTTCTTCTGATAAATTTGTTTTTGAAGGAGTAGAAAATATTTTGAGCAGTACACTGGAGTTTAAAGAACTGAACCTTGTAATAAAAGAAGTGCCTGAAAGTGAACTGGCATATATCCTTTTTACTTCGGGCAGTACCGGTAAACCTAAAGGCGTTCCTATTGAAAGGAGCAACGTAGGTGCTTTTATGAAATCATTTTGGGAAACCGGCTTTGAAATAAATGAAAAAGACAAGTGCCTTCAATGTTTCGATCTTACTTTTGATGTATCTGTTCAGTCTTACTTAGTGCCACTTACAAGAGGCGCCTGTACCTATACTATTCCACATGACCAGATAAAGTACAGTTATGTTTTTGGCCTGCTCGATGATCACCAGCTTACATTTGGAGCAATGGCGCCATCTATGATAAGGTACCTGCGTCCTTATTTTGCCGAGATTGATATTAAAAGCTTTCGTTATTGTATCCTTACAGCAGAGGCTTCGCCACTCGACCTTATTAAAGAATGGTCAGTGTGTATTCCCAATGCAGAAATTTATGATTTTTACGGGCCAACAGAAGCTACTATATATTGTACCTGGTATAAATTTCCTGCGGATAAAAATGGCAAACAGCTAAATGGAATGTTATCGATCGGCAAAGCAATGAACGGGTTAACAGCTGTTATAAAAGATGACAATAACAATATCCTGGGCACCAATCAAAAGGGTGAATTATGTATTGCAGGGCCACAACTAACACCGGGATACTGGAACAATCCGGAGAAAAATAAAGAGGCTTTCCTGGAGTTGAATTACAATGGCGTATCACAGCGGTTTTATAAAACCGGCGACTTATGTTATTTTGACGAAGAAGGGGATCTTATGTATTCGGGCCGCCTGGATTTCCAGGTAAAAATTCAGGGATACAGAATTGAGCTGGGTGAGATAGAACACCATGCAAGAGAATTTTTAGCCGGGCAAAATGCAATAGCCATTGCCTTTGAAAATAAAACCACCAATACAGAAATAGCCCTTTTTGTTGAGGGGAATTTTGCAGCGGTAAATGAACTTACCGGCTATCTTAAATCAAAAATGCCGCCTTATATGATGCCAACAAAATTTTTGATTGAAAAAGAATTTCCGCTGAATACCAATGGGAAAATTGACAGGAATATTCTAAGAAAATTAATAATAATTTAATGATGTCTGAATTGAATATCAGGAAGGCTGTGATGGAGGATGTGCCTTTTTTAGTTGATACGATTATTGAAGCAGAAAAGAGCGGAACAGATATACTTACTTACACCACAATTTTTGGTTTGTCTGAAAGCGAATCAAGAAAATATATCAGTGATATGTTACTGGAAGAGGTAGATGGCTGTGAATTATCTGTTTCAAGTTTTTTAATTGCTGAAAAAGATGGCCAATATGCCGCCGCCGTGGGAGCATGGGTAGAAGGCGCTGAAGGTATGCCCTCATCCATGTTAAAAGGAAATTTGCTGAATTATACTTTGCCAAAGCAATGTATAGAGAAGGCGGTTTCTTTAAACAGCCTGGTAAAGGATTTACACATTGAATACATTAACAATACCATACAGATAGGATTGGTATATGTATCTGCCCACTTCAGAGGTTTAGGTCTTGCCAATAAATTGATAGAAAAACAAATTGAACAACTGCTTAATGGGGCACCGGAAATTTCCGAATGCTATGTACAGGTTTTTGGAAATAACCTTGCGGCAATTAAGTCGTATGAAAAATCACAATTTGTAAAATTATCAGAACGCCGTTCTGACAACAGCAGTATAACAAATTATTTTCCGGCAAACAGCAAGTGGCTGATGAGCCGGAAGGTTAAATAAAACAGCATCATTTATAAATTAAAAAAATGGAAAGGGAATTATTGAAGGAGAAGTTAACGGTTATATTCCGTAGTGTATTCAGCAACGGTGATTTACAAATATCAGACAGTTTAACAGCAAACGATGTAGCCAATTGGGATTCTTTGTCTCACATGATACTGATAGGCGAAGTTGAAAAATCCCTGGGCATCACCTTTAAACTTAAAGAGCTGAACAAGATGAAGAATGTGGGAGATATGATGGATATTATTTTGTCAAAATTGTAATAGCAGGAATGGTATTTACCTCAGTTAACTTCCTGCTTTTTTTTCCGCTTGTTGCCGTACTGTTTTATTTAACCCCTGTTAAATACCGTTGGCTCACCCTGTTGTTGGTGAGCTATTATTTTTATATCAATATCCGGCCGGTATATGCTTTACTGCTTGGCGGTATTACAGTAAGTACTTACGTGTTCACCCGTTTAATGGATAATACCCCAGATGACAGGGTAAAGAAGCGTTATATGGTATTGAATATTGTACTGATATTACTGCCGTTATTTTTCTTCAAGTATTTTGGTCCGGTTAATGAGGGCATTACTGGATTATTGGATAAGTTGCATTTGCGCTGGCCGCTTCCGGAGATAAAACTGTTGCTGCCGGTAGGTATCTCGTTCTATACTTTTATGGCAATAGGCTATACCATTGATGTATACAACGAAGAAATAGAGGCGGAAAAACATTTTGGTATTGTGGCCCTGTTTATTTCGTTTTTTCCACTGGTGTTATCAGGTCCTATAGAAAGGGCACAGAATATGTTTCCGCAGCTCAATAAACCTGTTGATAAAGTAAATTTTGCCGGTATTGTAAAGGGAATGAAACTGATGCTGTGGGGTTACTTTATGAAACTGGTGGTAGCAGACCGTATCGCCTTGTATGTGGATGTAGTGTTTAATGATGTAAGTATACAAAGCGGTACTACATTATTGTTGTCATCTATTCTTTACCCCTTCCAGGTATATGCAGATTTGGGGGGCTATTCTTTAATAGCCATCGGCACGGCCAGGATCTTGGGAATAGAAGTAATGCCGAATTTTAAGCGCCCATTTTTTGCTGTATCCATGGCAGAGTTATGGCGCCGCTGGCATATATCGCTTATTACCTGGATAACAGATTATATTTATAAGCCCTTGTCTTTTACGTTTCGAAAGCAGGGTATATGGGGAATAGTACTGGCATTGTTGCTGGCATTTTTTATAAGTGGCATTTGGCATGGGGCTGCATTAACATTTGTTGCATGGGGCTTACTGCAGGGAATATTTTTAAGTGTGGAGGCATTACTAAGTGGTAAACGTAAGTTGTTTGAAGAGCGAAACAGGCTAAACCGCCGGTGGTGGTACATCCTGTGTACCTGTATATTGACATTTGTGTTGTTTTCATTGACACAGGTTTTTGCCCGTGCCAGCAGCCTTGGCAATGCAGTAATGGTATTGAAGAAAATATTTACAGATCATGGTGGTTTGTATCTTGATATGACCAACTTGCTGTATGGTTTGGCAGGTTTGGGTATGTTAATGCTGAGCGACTTCAGGGATGAGTTCTTTCCGGAAAGATACCTGGCTTTTGAAAGTAACAGTAAAGCGGTACGGTATACCTCATACATCATCATTTTTTACCTGATCATTTTTTTGGGTGTATCAGGTGATAATACACAGTTTATTTATTTCAAGTTTTAATGAAACAATTCTTTAAAAAGCTTTTTGCTTTTTTATCCATTGCATTATTACCGCTACTGCTATTACTGGCAGGTTATATTTATTATGATCCGTTTAAAATATTAAAGCCTTATAAAGATTATTCTTATCCTTATGTTATACCCAACAGGGATTATGTGAGTACAGAAGTTTTTTTAAAAAATGAAAAGCAACAGGATTACAATTCTTTCATTTTTGGAAGCTCCAGAACAATAGCATTCCCTCCCGGCAGCTGGAAAAAATACCTCCATGATACAGACAGGGTATATCTTTTTGATGCTTCTGGTGAAGCCATTTATGGTATCTATACAAAGTTGAAATTCCTGGATGAAAAGCAAGTGAAGATTGACAATGCCCTGATTCTTTTCTGCCGGGATGCTATATTCAGGTATACTGAAAACTTTGATGATCATTTAACTATCAAACACCCGGCTGTTTCAGGAGAAAGCTGGTTACACTTTCATTATGTATTTTTTAAGGCTTACCTGAATTCAAAGTTCCTGGCGAGTTTTTACAATTACACGTTTACGAAAAAATTTAAACCTTATATGACCGGGTTCATCGAGGAAAGAAAAATATTTTGTGACACCATCTCCAATGGGCTCAGGATACTTGACCAGGAAAAAGAGATTGCCCTTGACCCCGGTGCATATTATCAAAAAAGAAGTAATTTATTTTACGCAAGAAAAGGGGAAACCCCTGATTCAGTACAACGGATAAATGAAAAGTCGCTTTTCATGCTTCATGAAATTAAGAAGTTATTGGTGAAGCATCATAGCAATTACAGGATAGTTTTAAGCCCTATATATGATGAGATTAAATTTCATCCTGCAGATCTCCAGACCTTAAAAAATATTTTTGGGGAAAATCTCTATGATTTTACGGGAGAAAATAATATTACAAGGTCAAAGTATAATTGGTATGAAGACAAACACTTCAGACCGTTTATTGGTGACAGTCTGCTAAATCTGATGTATAAAAAATAGTGTCAGTTTATTAAGTAACAACCATCATAGTCATTAAAAATTAAAATAGTATGGATCGATTAACATTGCAGGAGCAGTTAACAGGTATATTCCGTCGTGTATTCAGCAACGATAGTTTAGAGATAACAGATAGTTTAACGGCAAATGATGTGGCCAACTGGGATTCTTTGTCTCATATGATACTGATAGGGGAAGTTGAAAAATCTCTGGGTGTTACTTTTAAACTCAAAGAGCTGAACAAAATGAAAAATGTGGGAGATATGATGGATATTATTTTGTCAAAACTGTAACAGGATAATGGTATTTACATCAGTAGGTTTTCTTTTATTTTTCCCCCTTGTTGCGGTACTGTATTATTTAACTCCGGTTAAATACCGTTGGCTTACGCTGTTGCTGGTAAGCTGGTATTTTTATATCAATATCCGGCCCGTTTATTTCCTGCTGCTTGCAGGCATTACTGTTAGTACGTATGTGTTCACCCGTTTAATGGACAGCACCCCTGAAGACCATGTAAAGAAGCGTTACATGGTCCTCAATATTGTCCTCATCTTACTACCCTTGTTTTTCTTTAAATATTTTGGTGCGTTGAATGAAAGTATTACAGGGGCTTTGATAAAACTGCATCTTCATTGGCCACTTCCGGAAATCAAACTGCTGTTGCCGGTAGGTATTTCTTTCTACACATTTATGGCCATTGGTTATACCATAGATGTATACAATGAAGAAGTGAAAGCAGAGAAACATTTTGGAGTGGTGGCCTTGTTCATTTCTTTTTTTCCGCTGGTATTATCGGGCCCGATAGAACGGGCAAAGCATATGATTCCGCAGTTTAACAATCCGTTACGCAGCGTAAATTATGCTGGCCTTGTAAAGGGAATGAAGCTGATGCTGTGGGGTTATTTTATGAAGCTGGTGGTAGCAGACCGTATTGGGTTGTATGTGGATGTGGTTTTTAATGAAGTAAATAATCACAGCGGCCGCACCCTGCTGTTGTCTTCTGTATTGTATCCCTTACAGGTATATGCAGATTTGGGTGGCTATTCCTTAATCGCAATAGGAACAGCTAAGCTATTGGGCATAGAAGTAATGCCCAATTTTAAGCGTCCTTTTTTTGCTGTATCCATGGCAGAGTTCTGGCGCCGGTGGCATATATCGCTGATTACCTGGATTACGGATTATATCTATACGCCCTTGTCGTTTACGTTTCGAAAGTTGGGAAAGTGGGGAGTAGTGTTGGCATTGCTGGTAGCTTTTTTTATAAGTGGTATCTGGCACGGAGCAGCCTTAACGTTTGTAGCATGGGGGTTACTGCAGGGTATTTTTTTAAGTGTGGAAGCGTTACTCAGTGGCAGGCGAAAATTGTTTGAAGAACGCTACAAACTAACCCGCCGGTGGTGGTATATATTGTCTGCCTGTATATTGACATTTGTATTGTTTTCTTTATCACAGGTTTTTGCCCGTGCCAGCAGTGTAAGTAATGCAGTATTGGTGTTAAAAAAGATAATAAGTTCCGGTGGTCCATTGTATCTTGATATGACCAACCTGCTATATGCTTTTCTTGGCCTGGGTATGTTGCTGCTGAGTGACTGGCGGGATGAGTTCTTACCGGGAAAGTACCTGGCTTTTGATAATAAAAGTATTTTGATCCGGTATTCATCTTATTTATGTGTAGTGTTTTTAATACTGTATTTTGGAGTATTTTCTGGTAACCGTTTTATTTATTTTCAATTTTAGCAGGCGTGACTTTTAAAGATTTCCTTTTACGTCTTACAGCTTTTTTATTGATCTTTTTTGCAATAGATTTTTCTGTATCGAAACTGATGCAGAAGGGCCTCAATAAATTTTATGGATTTGATAAAAAACCAGAAATACTGATCAATGGATCTTCCATGACGCTATCGGGTTTTCACAAATCAGATATTGAAAAGCAACTGAATAAAAAAGTAGCTGTTTATGCAAAAGAAGGGGTTGGTGTTGAAGACAGGCATGCAATGTTGGCGCAATTTTTTTCTGAGCATCCGGGCACTGTTAATACAGTGATATATGAAATTAACCCGTTGTTGTTTTCCAGTAAACTGACGGCGGCAAATGTGTATACCATTTTTTACCCCTTTATTGATAACGACAGCATTGATGGGTATATAAAAAAAAGGGCAGGAACTACTGATTATTTTATTCATAAATATTGCAGGGCTGTAAGGTATGATGCACTCACAGTAAATTTTGTTTTAAAAGGTTACATGAATAACTATGATAATTTTAAAACAACCAGCCTTGACTCCGGGACCCATTATTTTTCTGAGATAGAAAATGGCAAAGTGATGATTGAGAATAGTACTGCTAAAGTGAATGTATTTGAAAAAACCATGAAGCTTTTGCAAATGAACAACAGCAAAGTTGTGCTGGTAATGATGCCGATTTATTATCAGAAACAGGCTACATTTGATTCATCCGGTTATAATTCGCTGGTTTCATATTATAAGAATTACACTGCTTCCAATAAAAATATTACTTACCTGGATTTGAATACAGGCGATCTTTCTCATAACGCTTTGCTTTTTTCTGACCTGCTTCATTTAAACCGGGAAGGACAAAAAAAAATTACTGAAGCAGTAGCCAGTTTTTTAAAAAACACAGACAGTCTTAACGTTAAGTAATTCTCAAAAAGAGTGACTGGTTGATAGCCAGGCTTGAATCATGTTAAACGGAGTTAATAAAAAAAACACACAAACAATTTGCCTGGTGGTACATTCTTTGCAGGCTGGCGGAATGGAAAGAGTGATGGCAGAATTAGCGAATCATTTTGTAAAAAAAGACTCATTACAATTGCACCTCATACTGTATGGTATTAAAAGAGATATTTTTTATTCTTTGTCAAAAGATATAACCATTCATCAACCCCCTTTCCTTTTTGATGATACACGCCGGCTTGTTTCTACATTTAAAACCTTGTTATATCTGCGTAAAAAAATAAAGCAAATTCAGCCAGATGCCACACTCAGCTTTGGCGAGTACTGGAATAATTTTGTATTGATGGCTACCCGTGGATTACGATATCCTGTATTTGTTTCTGACAGAAGCCAGCCGGATAAAAGCCTTGGCAAACTGCAGGACAGGTTGAGAAACTGGCTGTATCCTTTTGCCACTGGCGTGATAGCTCAAACTGAAAAAGCAAAGCAGATATACCAATCTATGTACGTTCATCCTAATATAACTGTTATTGGTAATCCTGTACGTAATATACAAAGCAGTGAAAAAATATTTCACCGGGAAAATATTGTTTTGATGGTGGGCAGGTTGATACAATCAAAGCACCAGGATAAATTAATTGAAATGTTTGTAAATATCAATCATCCAGACTGGAAGCTGGTGATTGTTGGATACGATCACCTGAAGCAGAATAATATGGAACGCCTGCAGGCTTTGGTAAAAACGTTAAATGCAAACGATAAAGTAATATTAGCAGGCAAGCAATCTGATGTGGAAAGCTATTATCTCAGGAGTAAAGTTTTTGCTTTCACCTCCAGCTCTGAAGGTTTCCCAAACGTAATTGGAGAAGCTATGTCTGCAGGTTTGCCGGTGGTAGCATTTGATTGTGTGGCTGGTCCATCTGAAATGATCACAGATAATAAAAATGGGTTTTTAATTCCATTGTTTGATTATCAACTTTTTCAGGAAAAACTTGCCTTGCTAATGAACGATGAAATACTCAGAGATCAAATGGCAGTAAATGCAACAGAAAGCATTCAAAAATTTAACGTGGAAAATATTGGCGACAAGTTTTATAATTTTATTTTAACTGCAGCTAAATCTAAATCCTGAAAATGAAATTTCTTATTATTGGTTCAAAAGGTTTTATCGGGCAGCACCTTAAAAAGTTCCTGATCAGTCAGCATCACCAGGTATGGGGTGCAGATGTGATGGTGGAATATGCGCATGCAGCGCAATATTTTTTAATTGATGCTTCCAATGCAGATTATCATGCTATTTTCCAGGAGCAGGCATTTGATGTGTGCATCAATTGTTCCGGTGCCGCAAGTGTACCAGACTCACTGCTGCACCCTATGAGGGATTATAATTTAAATGCAGCAAACGTATTTAAATTACTAGATGCATTAAGGATATACCAACCGGCCTGCAGGTTCATTAATTTGTCAAGCGCAGCAGTATACGGTAATCCGCAGGAACTTCCAATAAATGAAACGGCTGTGGCAGCACCGGTTTCACCTTATGGGTTTCATAAAAAAATGAGTGAGCAGGTTTGCGAAGAGTTCTATCGCTTTTTCGGGATAGCCACCTGTTCTTTAAGAATTTTTTCTGCATATGGGGAAGGGTTGAAAAAACAATTATTCTGGGATCTGTTTCAGAAAGCAAAAACCGGCAGCAGTATTTCCTTATTCGGTACAGGCAAAGAATCAAGGGACTTTATTTATATAGATGATCTGGTACAGGCTATTTACCTGGTGGCAAAGCATGCAACGTTTAAAGGACAGGTAATAAATATTGCCAACGGCAAAGAAATATTTATTGAAGACTGTGTAAAAACATTTTATAGTTTTTTTGATAAGCAGGTTCAATATGGGTTTATAGGCCAAACCAGAGTGGGAGATCCCAATAACTGGGTGGCTGATATTTCAGTGTTAGCACAATTGGGATATCAACAACAACATCAATTATCAGAAGGTTTAAAAAAATACTACGAATGGATCAAAGCAGCAGATTCAGAATTGGAATAATATTCAACTTTACCAGGGGGTGGTTAGGCGGATTTTATTATTATCAAAATGTTATCAGAGCTATCAATTTTCTGAATGATGATGAGAAGCCGGAGATCGTTATTTTTTACAACAAAGAATATTCCGAATATCTCAGCGATATCAACTACCCATACCTTAAGCTGGTGCCATGGAAATTCATCAGTATCAATAAGGGCTATTTACTTTCATTCTTAAAAAGAAAAAATGTTTTTGTTGATCAGATGATCAGTGATTACAACCTGGCAGGAATTTATTCAGTTAATGACAACCCGGTAGCTGCCCGTAATGTAATTCCAAAAGATACTGTTGCCGCTGCCTGGTTTCCCGACCTGCAACATAAATTTTTTCCTGAATTTTTTGATAAGAAAAGATTGTGGTTACGTGAGCTCAGGCTAAAACTAACCCTAAAAAACGCAACAGACCTGGTAGTTTCCAGCCACGATACCGTTAGTCATTTTAAACAGTTTTACAATATTCCTTCCACTCTCCGCATACATGTGCTTCAGTTTGTTTCTATCCTGGATGGATATGAATTACCTGGCATTGATACATTAAAAAAAGATTACAACATTCCCGATGAGTATTACATAGTATCTAATAGTTTTCTAAAGCATAAAAATCATTGGGTGGTATTAAAGGCTTTAAAAGTGCTGAAGCAAAATAAAAAATCGGTTCACATTGTATTTACCGGTAAAATGGAAGTGTATGCCGATGATGTTCATATAAATCAGTTAAGAAAATTTATTGAAGAAAATCAACTCCAAGATAACGTGAGTTTATTGGGCGTAATACCAAGGGAGCATCAGTTGTCAATTATGACTAATGCTAAGGCAGTACTGCAGCCCAGCAGGTTTGAAGGATGGAATACCACTATTGAAGATGCCAAATGCCTGCAGTTACCGGTGATTGCATCCAGCATCGAAGTACATAAAGAACAGCTGGGTAATAAGGGCACTTATTTTAATCCTGAAAATGAAAATGAACTGGCACAGGTGCTGGGTAATTATTTGGCAGGTAACAGCCACACTTTATATGGGGATCATAAAGAAAGAATCAAAACATTTGCAAGAACTTTTTTAAAAATATTTCAACAGGAACAGCGTTAAAAATAAACTTTCGGTGCGTTTAAAAAGATGAAGGAGAGAAAAATAGTTTTCATAAACCAGGCGGTTAATTTTCTTACAGTAGATATTTTAAATTCTTTTGCTGAAAAGTTTGATGACATTACGCTTATTACCGGTAATGTTCATACGCAGGGTACTGAACTAAACCCTAAAGTAAAGATTGACAAGATCATTAAATACAACGAGAAGAGTTTTGGTACTAAAACATATGGCTGGACGGTAGCAACTATCCAGATTTTTTTTAAGCTGCTGTTCAACTACAGAAGGCATGAAGTATTTTTTGTTTCTATTCCGCCAATGTCTTACCTCACCATGCTCATATTACGAAATCCGTTTTCTATTTTGGTTTGGGATGTTTACCCGGATACACTCAATATTTATGGTATTGGTAACAGTAATCCTTTGTTTAAATGCTGGAGTTGGGCAAACAAAAAAATATTTAAAAGAGCTAAGTATTTATTTACCATTGGAGATAAAATGGCTGAGCTTATCGCAAAATATGTAGACAAACCTAAAATAAAAATTATCAGGTTATGGACTACGTTTGAAAATTTTACAGCCGTAGATAAGGCAGATAATTTTTTTATTAAAGAGCATCAGTTGCAGGATAAATTTGTGGTGCAGTATTCCGGCAATATTGGTCTTATTCATAATGTAGAGGTGATGGTGGATATTGCAAAACTGCTGAAGGATAATAATAAAATTCTTTTCCTGATTATTGGGAAAGGAGAAAAAGTAAATAAAATTAAAGAGCGTATTAAAGACTACCAGCTTCACAATTGTTTAGTGTTGCCATTTCAGCCCGATGATGTTTTCCCATATTCCCTGTCTGCTGCAGATATGGGTGTGGTGATTCTGAACAGTAAAACCTCAAAAGGAAGCATACCTAACAAGGCATATAATTTAATGACTGCAGGCAAACCCATTCTATATATCGCTTCAAAAGATTCTGAACTGAATGTGTATGCTGACAAGTATGACAATGGAAAATGTTTTGAATGTGATGAGCTCCAAAAGATAGCATCGTTTATAAAGCAGGTGAGTGACGATAAAAAATTACAACAGCAATACAAGATGAGCTCATTAAAAGCATCATTAGATTTTACAAGGGAAAATACCAATGCTATTATTGAAGCATATGATTAATAATTTTTAAGGTGAACAAAGCAACATGAGTGTGATCAGTAATCTAAAACAGGCGGTGGCGGTAAATATTAAAAATATTATTGGCTGGAAAACAAAACGAAAGATTGTAGTTTTTTCTGTGGATGATTATGGTAATGTACAAGTTGATTCAAAGCAGGCCAGGAATAGGATGTTTGAAAATGGATTAAAAACCATTACAAGATTTGATCTTATTGATGCATTGGAAACCCCTGAAGATTTAAGTGCTTTGTATGATACATTACTTACTGTAAAGGACAAAAATGGCAATCCGGCAGTATTTACCGCTTTTTCTATATGTGCCAATATTGATTTTGAAAAGATGAAGGAAAGCAGTTATTCAGAATACCATTATGAACAATTACCTGATACATTTAAAAAATTAAAGGGCTATGAAGGAGCATGGGAATTATGGCAGCAGGGGATAAAGGAAAGGTTGCTTGTACCACAGTTTCATGGAAGAGAACATCTGAATCTGAAAGTATTGATGGAAGGATTACAAAGAAAGGATAAGGATATACTAAATTGTTTTGAAAACAGAAGTTATACTGCAATAGGAAATACGGGTTATAAGACTATCGATTTTTCAGCAGCACTTGATTTTTATGAGTTTGAAGAAAATGAAAAATTAAAAGTAATTGTAAATGACGGGCTAAATTTATTTGAAAAAGTATTTGGGTTTAAGGCTTCTAATTTTACCCCTTGTGGTAGTAATGGTTACAGTTGTGTGTTAGATCCGGTGCTTGCAGCCGGGGGGATAAAATATATTGATACTTCCAGGTTTAAAAGAGAACATTTAGGTAAGGGTAAAATGGGTAGTAAAACATTTAATTATACCGGGAAGAAAAACCTGTTAGGGCAAACTTACTTAGTAAGAAATTGTGTTTTTGAACCTACAGAAGACAGGGGGTTAGACTGGGTGGCTTTTTGTATGCAGCAAATAGAAGCAGCATTCCGGTGGAATTTGCCCGCCAATATCAGTTCTCACCGGGTAAATTTTTGTGGGCACATTGATCCCAAAAACAGGGAGGCCGGATTGAAAGCATTGAAAGCATTGTTGAATGCTATTGTAAAGCGTTGGCCTGATGTTGAGTTTATGTCTTCGGACGAATTGGGAGATTTAATTACTGCTTCTGTATAATACCTTATTAATTTTGCATCAAAAATAATTGTGTTGATCTTGAAGTTATATGCAGGATTTTTAAAACGGGCTTTTGATTTTGTGGTGGCTTTACTGGCAATTATTATTTTGTCGCCCCTTATCATCGCTACCTGCATTGTTCTTTTTATAGTCAACAAAACCAATCCATTTTTTTTTCAGGACCGGCCGGGAAAAAATGAAAACCGGATCAGGATCATTAAGTTTAAATCGATGACGGATGAACGGGGTGCAGATGGCAACCTGTTACCAGATATACAACGGCTTACAAAAGCAGGTAATTTTTGCCGCAAATATTCATTGGATGAATTACCACAGTTGTTTAATGTATTAAAAGGCGATATGAGTTTAGTGGGCCCAAGGCCTTTATTGTTTAAATACCTGCCGCTGTATAATGCTGAACAAAGAAGGCGTCATGAAGTGAGGCCGGGCATTACCGGATGGGCACAGGTAAATGGAAGGAACAGTATTGGCTGGCAGGAAAAATTTAAGTACGATGTGTACTATGTAGATCATGTGAGCTTTCTGCTGGATATAAAAATTTTATGGCTCACTTTTATAAAAGTCTTCAGGAAAGAGGGTATCAATCAAAGTGCTGAAAGGCCCATGCAGCCGTTTGAAGGAAACTATTAATTATGCGTAAAAAAATATTATACTTCTTCTATTATTTAAAAGAATTAGACCGGAAGAAATTTCAGTTGTTTTTAAATAAAGCAAAAAAGGAGACAGGGAAATCTGCTGTATCAATTGTAACAGATATGCTTCAATGTATCTTTAAATACAATATTGCCATTCTTGAATATTTTCAGTTTCATTTTTATAAACTGTCAAAAGAAGCGAGGGAAACTTATGCAGGCACAGGGTACATGTATGAATACCAGTTAAAAATGAATCCTAAAGCCAGCCGCTCTGTATTGGAGAACAAGCTGGAGTTTTTAGATGCTTACGGAAAATTTGTTCATCATAATTATGCAGCTTTAACCAGTTTGGAAAACGAACCAGCGATAGCAGAAAAATTACTTGCCAATAAATCTGGAAAATTGGTTTTTAAAAACTCTCACGGTCAATGTGGTAATGGTGTTGAAGTAGTGAGTGTATCCGGATTAAACCAGCAAAAGATGGTGGAACGTTTAAAGGAAAATGGCAATGATTATGTAGAAGAGTTCGTAGTGCAGCATCCTGCATTAATGAAACTTTCGCCATCTGGCTTAAACACAGTAAGAATAGTTACCCAGCTAAATGACCAAAACAAAGTTGATATTATTGGAGCAAGATTAAGGATCACCATTAATTCAACTGTAGATAATATGGCAGCGGGAAATATTGCTGCACCCATTGATATAGAAACAGGAAAAGTGGAAGGACCAGGTGTGTACAGCGATATTACCAGGGAAGATGAATTTTTTCATCCTGTTACCAAAACTGAAATAGTAGGTTTTAAAGTGCCATTTTGGAATGAGTCTGTGCAGATGGTTACAGAAGCCGCTTCAAAGAATAAAGGAAACAGGTCGGTGGGTTGGGATGTAGCCATTACTGAAAATGGACCGGAATTGATAGAAGGTAATCACAATTGGTGTAAACTCTTATGGCAATTGCCCGTTAAGAAAGGACTAAAGCCGGTTCTGGAAAGTTACCTCGGTAAGAATGAGGTTTCCTGAATTAAAAAATTTGTTGAACATCCATCAATAAAAAACTCAGTTGAATAAAAAAAATCTAATCATAATTGGTGCTGGAAATGTAGGTGGTTTTATTGCTTACAATATGGATCTTTTTCAGGAAGGTTATAATATCATGGGCTTTTTGGATGACGATATCAAAAAGGTTGACCAGCAGTTTTACGGGTATAAAGTATTGGGAAGTGTAGAACAGATTTTTACGTTACCCAATATAGACGCCGTAGCAATTGGAATAGCCGCTCCCAAAATAAAAAAGATAATTCATGAAAAACTAAAAAATAAAGGGTTTTATTTTCCATCTTTTATTTCGAAAAATGCCTGGTTGTCTAATATGGTTTCAATTGGAGAGGGGGTAATAATTTATCCGGGAGTTTCTATTAATTATGAAACCGTGATAGAAGATTTTGTGATCATGAATATGAACTGTGCGATTGGGCATAATTGCCATATTTTAAAATATTGTGCCTTGGCCCCGGGTGTTAATCTTGCCGGGTTTACAAAAATTGAAGAATGTGTGGATGTGGGTATTGGCGTTTCTACCAGGCAAAATATTCTTATCGGGGCAAATGCTGTTATTGGTGGCCAAACGATGGTAGTTAAAAATATTCCTCCTGGCTCAAGAGTGGCTGGAGTGCCGGCCAGGGAAATTGAAAATAAATAAATGTACTTTTTTGTAAATGCACTGAAAGAAGCAGCCAGTGTGCTGAACCTTTTTTTATTCATGCTGCTTGCAGCATTCATTTTTTATCGGTTTCAAAAAAAGAGAACCGCTAAATTTTTCTTTATCTCCGCTCTTATTCTGCTATTATTAACTTCTACAAATTATCTGCCCGCCTTCCTGGCAAAAAAATTGGAAAATAAATACCCTCCATTATCAGAAGCTGTAATCAAAAATATCCGGGGCAAAGTTTATATTCATGTTTTAGGAAGTGGGTACACAGCCAATAAAAATATTCCACCCAATGCACAAATTGGCCTGGTGGCATTGGGCCGGTTGGCAGAAGCTATAAGGGTGTACAGACTGATGGACAGTGCGGTTATTGTTTGTTCTGGTAACGGGCCAAAAGAGTCAAAAGAAACACAGGCACAGGTAACAAAAAAAGCTGCTGTTGCTTTAGGTATCCCGGCCGAAAGTGTTTTGGAACTGAACACTCCTTCCACTACGCTGGAAGAGGCCAACGATCTGGCAGCGCAATATGGTAATAATATCCAGTTGGTGATAGCTACAGATGCCATACATATGCCAAGGGCAATGCGTTTTTTTAAAGCAGCAGGTTTTGTGAATCCGGTTGCAGCACCCACCAATTTTAAGGCTGCTGAAACAACGGAAGACAATTTTATAAAATGGCTGCCAACTATGTCTAATGTAGCACTCACCAATTACGTACTGCATGAATATTTAGGAAATATTAAAGCTGCTTTATAACAATGCTTATAGTTGGGGATTGCTTTTTTAATCTTTTAAAGTTTACAATTCATATATGAACAACAAAATTTGGTTAAGCTCCCCACACATGGGAGAAAAAGAACGGGAATATGTGCAACAGGCATTTGATACCAACTGGATAGCGCCCCTGGGACCGCATGTTGACGGATTTGAAAAGGAATTGGCAGCATATACTGGAGTAAAAGAGGCTGCAGCATTAAGCAGTGGTACAGCGGCAATTCACCTTGCATTGATCATACTGGGAGTAAAGGCCGGGGATGAAGTCATTTGCCAAAGCTTTACCTTTTCAGCATCCGCAAATCCAATTGTTTACCAGGGAGCAATACCTGTTTTTGTTGATTCGGAACCAGATACCTGGAACATGAGCCCTGATTTTTTGAGGATAGCTATTAAAGACAGGTTGGCAAAGGGTAAAAAACCAAAAGCAATTATACCGGTTCATTTGTATGGCATGCCTGCAAAAATGAAGGAAATTATGGCAATAGCCAATGAATTTGATATTCCCGTAATAGAAGATGCTGCTGAAGCATTGGGGTCATCCATTAATCAGCAGCCCTGTGGCAGCTTTGGCCAGTTGGGGGTTTTGTCATTCAATGGAAATAAAATTATTACTACATCTGGTGGTGGCGCATTGTTATCGGATAATAAAAGCCATATAAAAATGGCAAGGTTTTTGGCTACGCAGGCAAGGGATTCAGCGCCCCATTACCAGCATTCAGTAATAGGGTACAATTACCGGATGAGTAATGTATGTGCTGCAATTGGCAGGGGGCAATTAGAGGTATTACCGTTAAGGATTGAACAAAGAAGAAATAATTTTTCTTTTTACCAAAATGCCCTAAAAGAAATTAAAGGAATATCTTTTTTAGGCGAACCCGATACTTATTTTAGTAACAGGTGGCTGACAACAATTTTGGTTAACTCAACAATTGCAGGAAAAAGCCGGGAAGATATCAGAGGCCACCTTGAACAACTTAATATTGAAAGTCGTCCATTGTGGAAACCGATGCATTTGCAACCTGTTTTTGAATCATACCCGTTTTATGGAGATGGGCTTTCTGAACAGCTTTTTAGTGATGGTTTGTGTCTTCCTTCCGGAAGTAATTTATCTCAGGAAGATTTAAATTTTGTGGCTGATTCATTAAAACAAATAATGATAAATTAATAAAGATTTAATGTTTTGAAATAATAAAGGATAAACATCGTTTGTTACTTTGTTTGCTTTTTAAAAAGCAGTTTTAGTTATCTTAAATTAAACAAATAGTTAGGTTATAAGAAAAAATGATATAGTTTTGTAGGCCAATTGAGTTTTTATCGCAGCTAAAACCCGGCAAACTACAAGAAAGATTATTCTTTTTCCTGTACATTAAATTAATAACTTATTAATGTTATACCCCGTATAAATAATATTAATGAGTATATAAAAGAATTAAATATGCCAAAGAGATATTTCCAAAACTTTGCTCCCCGGTGGATCATTTTTTCCTGTGATATTGTCCTTATAAGTTTATCCTTCGTTCTTTCTTTTTTTCTCATACATCGTCTTTCGGTTAATAGTAATAATATCACCAATATTTTACCAGGTTTATTTGCAAATCTTGTTATTGGTTCTATCTGTATTGCAACCATGGCCATATACAAGGGTATCATCAGGTATTCTGAGATTAAGGATATCGTAAGAATAATTAAGTTTGCTTTTCTACAGCTTGGATTATGGATGGTTATTTATTTACCGGCAACCAGTAATAGTTTAATAAGCAAAATGATCAGTGTACCCTTATTACTGATAAACCTGTTTGTTGTAATATTTCTTTTAGTTGCTTTTCGTTTGTTGGTTAAAGAGATTTATTTCAGGGCACAGGCAAGGCCTGCACCTGCAGACAGAACACTCATATTTGGTGCAGGGATGATGGGGCAGATAACAAAAAAAGTGTTGGAGCAGGATGAAAAAATTAATACCAACCTGGTAGGGTTTATAGATGACAGTGTTTACAAGATTGGTAAGAAAATAGAAGGGCTTCCTATTTACAGCGCTGTGGATCCGCATTTAACCAAACTGATAAAGGAAAAAAGGATCACCCAGTTATATATTGCTATTGATAAATTGTCAGTAGAAAGGAAAATTGCTATTACTGATTTGTGTGCACCTTATAAAGTGAAAATCAATTTAGTTCCTCATGCCAATCAATGGTCAGGCGGGCTGTTCCAGAAAAAGCAGGTTAAAGGGATGAACATTGAGGAGTTACTTCAAAGAGATGAAATAGTTCTACCCAATGATTTGTCAAATGATAGTTACAGGGATGCTGTAATATTAGTTACTGGTGCAGCTGGATCTATTGGCAGTGAAATTTGCAGGCAGTTAATTAAGAAGAACCTGAAAAAATTGATTTTACTGGATCAATCAGAATCTGGTTTATTTGACCTGGAGTATGAACTGAGGCAGATAGGCGTGTCTAAAGGG
>JAYWII010000108.1:0-33770 GCA_043788995.1 Chitinophagaceae bacterium
TAGTACCTTCAAACATAATTGGCTATTTAATTTAGCAAAATTAACGTATTTACTAATATTATTAGCTATAATTATGGAGTGACTAGATGCCTACTTCTAACTTTACAAATATTGGCAATATTACAATTTCAAATATTAAACTCAATCAAAATATTTGTATCGAAAATTCTGATCTCGGAAAAACAACATTTATAGACTGTAATTTTTCAGAACAAAAAATGATTTTTGATAGTTCTAAAATAACTGAAGTTGCTTTAGCTGGAGGTTATCTACCTAAACCATCAAATATTTATTGTTTGGCTGAAAATCAAGATGAACAGAAAAAGTTAGCATTGAGCCAAATAAAAAAAATATATCAAAACATGGGAGATGTTGTAACAGCTTCCAGATATCAAGCAGAAGAGTTGAATACTTATATGAATACCCTTTCATTCGGTTGGGAAAAGCTCAACCTTACTCTTAATAAAATCACTAATAACCATGGTCAAAGTTGGGGGAAAGCATTCAAGATTCTTTTAGTCGGCGGTATTATTCTTTATTGTTTATACTGCTTTTCACTTGGTTTCACAATCGATTTTTCGAAACAAGGATTTGAAAAATTATTTAGAAACAGTGGTTATTTTCTAGAATTCTTAAACCCAATCAGAAAGAGTGATTTTTTGCCAAAAGTTTTGATTGATGCTAAAGAAGAAACTGATGTTCCTACCATTGCCTTTGTTGTAGATAGCATTTCTAAGATATTTACCGCTTACCTGATTTATCAACTTATAGCTGCATTTAGGAAGCATGGAAAAAAAAGTGAATAATTTCCATACTTTGGTTTTATTTTAATCTATATTTCTATCTTCAGATTTACTAAACTTCCATTAAAGTACCTCAACGGTATTCCGCACAAGTGATTGACACAACGATGCAGCCATAAAAAAAATCGCCATACGTTAAAAAAACTATTTCCACTTCTCCCCAACTTTACCAGCGCATATTTTGTTTTGTATCTTTACAACGAGGAAAACAATAATGGCAAAAGAAAAGAAAGTACCCGCCACCAACGGGCAGGCACACAACGAAACGATAGAGGTGTTTGGTGCAAGGGAACACAACCTGAAAAATATTGACATCAGCATTCCCAAAAATAAATTAGTGGTGTTCACCGGTGTAAGCGGCAGTGGTAAAAGCAGCCTGGCATTTGATACCATTTACAACGAGGGCCAGCGCCGCTACATGGAGAGTTTCAGTGCTTATGCCCGCCAGTTTATCGGCGATATGGAACGCCCCGATGTGGACAAGATCACCGGCCTGAGCCCGGTAATTTCCATTGAACAAAAGACCACCAACAAAAATCCCCGCAGCACCGTGGGCACCATTACGGAGATCTACGATTTCCTGCGGTTGCTCTATGCCCGGGTGGGTGAAGCCTACAGCTACAACACCGGCAAAAAGATGGTGAAGTTTAGTGAAGAGGAAATTGTGAGCAATATTTTCGACAAGTTCAAAGGCCAAAAGATCAGCCTGCTGGCACCGCTGGTTCGTGGCCGCAAGGGGCACTACCGGGAACTGTTTGAAGACATCCGTAAAAAAGGCTACCTGAAAGTAAGGATTGATGGAGAGGTAAAAGACCTGGCACCCAAGATGCAGGTAGACCGTTATAAAATTCATGATATAGAAGTGGTGGTGGACCGGCTGGCGGTAACAGACGATATGAAAGTGAGGCTAAGCCAGAGTGTGCAGAAAACACTGCAGGTGGGGAAGGATTTGATGTTTGTGGCGCCGCATGAAGACAACGCCCCCAAGCCCCCTAAAGGGGGTGTAGGGCAAGAACCTGCAAAAAAAAGGAGCACAAAAAAATCAGGGAGTAACTCTTTAAGTGAAGAAGACTTGTTTGAATCAGCAGAGTCTCAGCCACCCCTTCAGGGGGCGGGGGGGGCGTCCGTGGCCTTGTACAGCAAACAACTCATGTGTATTGATACCGGCATCAGTTATGAAGAACCTTCTCCCAATGCATTCTCCTTTAACAGTCCCTACGGTGCCTGCCCTACCTGCAAAGGTTTGGGTACGGTATATACGATTGATATGGAAGAAGTGCTTCCGGATACTTCTAAAAGTGTAAAGGGTGGTGCCATTGTGCCGCTGGGTGAAGAACGGGATGCCAGTGTGTTTCAGCAGGTGGTGGCGTTTGCAAGAAAACACAAAATCAATTTGGATAAACCATATAAAGAACTGGCCAAAGAACAGGCCGACCTGCTATTGTATGGCGACCAGCAAATTAACCCCGAGCTGGAACTGGACCTGAGTGATGAAACGGTTCCATTGGAATACACCGGGAGTTATGAAGGTATTATCCCGATGCTGAAAAGATGGTTTGCGTCTCCTAACAGCGGTGAAGCATTGAGGGATTGGGTGGGAAAATTTATGGTGCTGAAAACCTGCGGCACCTGTAACGGAACAAGACTAAGAAAAGAAAGCCTTTGGTTTAAAGTGGATGAAAAGAATATTGCGGAGCTGAGTAATATGAATTTGGATAAACTGGCGGTTTGGTTTGAAGGTATTGAAAAAAGACTGAGCAATAAACAAAATGCCATTGCAAAAGATGTGCTGAAAGAGATCAGGGAGCGGTTGCAGTTTTTATTAGATGTGGGACTGACTTACCTCACATTGTACCGTCCGTCCAGGAGCCTGAGTGGCGGCGAAAGCCAAAGGATAAGACTGGCAACACAGATTGGTTCACAATTGCAGGGCATCACTTATATTTTAGATGAACCAAGTATTGGTTTGCACCAGCGGGACAACCAGCGCCTGATCGGTGCTTTGCAAAACCTTCGTGACATCGGCAACAGCATTTTGGTGGTGGAGCATGATAAAGATATTATGCTGGCAAGTGATTACCTGGTGGACATTGGCCCCAAAGCAGGTACACATGGAGGTGAGATCGTAGCAATGGGTACACCGCAGGAAGTGCTGGCCTCCAAATCTGAAACAGCAAAATATTTAAGTGGCGAAAAAAGTATTGCGATACCAAAAGAAAGAAGAAAAGGCAATGGAAAATTTATAGAACTCACCGGTGTAAAGGGAAACAACTTAAAAAATGTATCCGTAAAATTTCCGTTGGGCAAACTGATATTGGTAACGGGTGTAAGCGGCAGTGGTAAATCCACTTTGATCAATGAAACATTGTACCCGTTGCTGAATAAATATTGCTATAATTCCAAGGCCAATCCTTTAGAATATAAAGCAATTAAAGGCATAGAACAGATCGATAAAGTAATTGAGATAGACCAGAGCCCCATTGGACGGACACCAAGAAGCAACCCTGCTACTTACTGTGGATTTTTTACTGACATCCGTACATTGTTTGCGCTGGTACCGGAAGCAAAGATCCGTGGCTATACAGCAGGCCGTTTTTCTTTTAATGTAAAGAGTGGCCGCTGTGAAGTGTGTGAAGGTGGTGGCATGAGAGTGATCGAGATGAATTTTTTACCCGATGTATATGTGCATTGCGAAAAGTGTAATGGTAAACGTTACAACAGGGAAACATTAGAGATAAGATACAAAGGAAAATCCATCAGCGATGTGCTGGACATGACGGTGGATGATGCGGTTGAATTTTTCCAGGCGGTGCCTTTTATTTACCGTAAAATAAAAGTGCTGCAGGAAGTGGGACTGGGTTATATCACACTCGGACAAAGTGCAGTAACACTCAGTGGCGGTGAAGCACAAAGGGTAAAGCTGTCAACTGAACTTGGCAAAAAAGACACTGGCAAAACATTTTATATTTTAGACGAACCTACTACGGGCCTGCATTTCCAGGATATACAGCATTTACTTGAAGTGTTGAATAAATTAGTGGACCGCGGCAACAGTGTTTTAGTGATTGAACACAATATGGATGTGATAAAAGTGGCGGATCACATTATTGACATTGGCCCTGAAGGCGGTGATGGCGGCGGACTGGTTTTATATGAAGGAGCTCCTGAAGGACTGGTAAAAGTAAAAGAAAGTTTTACGGGGAAGTATTTGAAAGCAGAGTTGAATTAATGGATAATGGATAATGGATAATGGATAATGGATAATGGATAATGGATAATGGATAATGGATAATGGATAATGGATAATGTCAGATTGATGTTTTCAGGAAAGCGCTGCACCAATAAATAAAAAGACCCGGGTCATAACGCCGGGCAATAACTAAAAAATGACAAAGTAGTTGCAGAGAATTCAATAAATGGTTTCAGGGGAAACAAGCTGTCAGACACATCTTGCCTCTGGGTAAAATTCAATACAGTACTTTGACATTTTTTAGAAAATGAAAATATTTTATGTGGACTCGTATGCTGGTATTAATTTCAGATCCGGGCATCATTGTGTAAACCGGTGACTTATATTTTTTGATTCCTGTACTACCGGTTAACTGCAATATTTGTTGTGGGGTTTGGGACACCTGCCGCTTTTGATTTGTTGTACAACATCACCATCATAAAGCAGGTAACTAGTATCATCATCTTGAACAACATCGGGTTCATTTGTAAACCATTTTTCATACTATTGGATTTTTATTAATAATGGATTTTATTAAAATCTAACCGGGCATCTTGCCTTACTTTTGGCGTTGCTGTTATAACTGCCGCCCATGCTGCTTCCGCCATAACCAGTATCATCACCGCCACCCAGCCTGATACCAAACTTCAGCAAAAATGAAAAGTACGCATCATCCCTGCCTGAATTACCCCTCATAGTACCGGGAGAATAACGGCCCACACCCGGCGTAACAATGCCGACTGTTTTATCACTGATCCTGTTTGCAATTACGGCGTCTGCAGGTGATAAATATTTATCAAAATATTGGGGATCAATATACCTGGTACTTACATCATCTATATAATCAGTAAAAGTTTTCCTGTACAACAATTCTAAACCCAGGTTGATATTACCAGACAGCAGGTATTTAAACCCTGCACCATAAGGCAAATTCAGCTGTGTCAATTTATAATTTTTCCTGTCGGGATACTCTGCAAAGCCCTGCCCTTCTGTATGCAGTGGTTGCAAATCATGCCAGGTAACATTACCGTTCTGATCTCTTAAAGAGCCTTTTGGATTATAGTGAAACATGCCCACCCCCGCAAAAATATAAGGACGGAACCTTGGGTCATAATCATAATCATCTCTTCTTATATACTGTAAAGGGAAAAATTCCATGGCGGTATATACTTCCCACATATTGCTTTTAAAATCAAGATTTCGCTGCTTACGCCACAGTTCATCCACACCATGCGTACTGATAATACTGTCAATACCTTCTACATAAGTATACTGAGCCGCTAACCTGAATCCCATCCATTCATTTGGATATACGGTAACGAATGCACCTTTCATTAATTTGGTTAACTGGAAATTCAAATCTTTAATAAAGGTGGTTCCTTTACCAACCTTACCACCCAGGTCTCCTAAAAAAAATGTGGGGCCAAAGTTTAAACCTATTTCTACCTGGGCGCTTTCACCTCCCAACATCAGGTGCTGAGCTGTAGCCGGTAAAACCAGGATAAAGCATAACAAAAAAGCGAATAATCTTTTCTGTATTAATTGTAGTAAGCGGATTTTCATTAGAACACAAATTTTGGATATTTATAGGCTGACTTTCCCCGGTTGATGGGTATAAAGTTGCTGTTGTCTTCAGATTAACGAAGAAGGAAATGAAATATTGTATTCAAAAGGCTTAAATCAACCGATGCGATGCATCTTGATGTGAGGGATATTATCTTCCAGGTAAACATCGCTGATCTGTTCAAAACCAAGCGACCCATAGAATGCTTTTAAGTACAGTTGGGCACTGATGATAATGATGGGATCATTAAACTGTTCCACCGATTGAGCGATGGCCTTTTGCATCAGCAGCCTGCCATGTCCGCCCTTCCGGTATTGTGCAGCAGTAACCACCCTTCCGATACTGGGGTGATCATAAGAGAGTCCTGAAGGTAGCAACCGGCAATAAGCAGCCAGGTTGTTGCCATCCCAGCCACACAGGTGAAAAGATTCCTGGTCTTTTCCATCTGCATCCTGGTACACACAGTTTTGTTCCACTGCAAATATTGCTATCCGCAATTGCAGGATGGCATATAATTCAGCAGTTGTTAATTCATCAAAAGCTTTGTATGTCCAGGTAAGTTGCATGTTCAATCTCATTTTAATAATGGCAGGATGTCTTCTATTGTTACCGGCCGCTGTTCATCATTTAATTCTATTACAATATAATATCCATTGGCGCCGCCCGCCTGCTGAATCGCATTCACCAGTTGCTGCTGATCGCTGAAGGTTCTTTTGCCATCTTCTTCATTCCATATTTCTTTGGTACAGAGGCAACCCAGCGTAGGCGTTAGTGGGTAGTAGGGTTGTCCTTTATAATAAGCAGGATTGATAGTAGTACCGTGGGCTATGATCTCGGTACGGCCTGCCTGGCCTGCATAATAAGATTCATAGAACGGAATATAATTTTTCCACTGCGGTGGCAATAATTTTTTATACCAGTTTTCTGTCCACACCGTATCGATAATGCTGGAGTCATTCATAAAATGCTGAATGCTGGTTTCTGCAGGCATGGTGAGTTGTATGTTAGGTGTGGGGCCGATAAAATTACTTTTGCTCACTGCAAAACCAAACATCCTGAAAATGCCCTGTGGTGTATTGCCATTGCTGATATAGCCGGGCAGGTTGGTGATGCTTCTTGCCAGTTGCGGCACATAAAAAAAATCAGTGTACAACCCTTTTAAAAAATTACCTGCACTGTCTCTTACAATGGCCATACCGGGATAGTTCCTGTTCTTTCTCTGGAAGCTGTAAACCACCACTGCATTTTTAAAAAAAAATTGGTGCAGCATTTCTTTTGCTGAAGGCAATATATTTTTAGCGATATAATTATCTAAACGGTAGCAGAGTGTTTTTATAATAGCATTCTCTTTATCATTCAACAGCCGTTGCCTTGCTTTTATTTTTAATTCCGGTAACGCAGCAGGCTGAGCCGCTGCCAGGTATTCTGCACTCATTGCAAAAACTTTGTCACTTACTGCCGGGTTTAGCAATGTTGTTATTTCTTTTGAGAACTCCAGCGGATAATTACTGAAAACCATTCCAAGCAGGGCTTTTTGAAAATCATCGCTTCTTTTTTGTACCCCGTTAAATGCTTCATGAATCCGGCTGTCAATCCACGGAGATTTGTACCGGATCAGTTCAATTGCATTGAATGCATCCATCCAGTTTTCTTCTGTGCTGTCAGCTAATGGATAAGATAAATTTTTGGTGATGGCATTGTTCACTAAACTTTTGTAGAGCCGGTCACGGTTGGCAGCTTTGGTGTCTTTTGAATAAAGAATATCAACAACAGGCTGTGCAGATAACCCGGTAAAGTAAAAAGTTATTAATAAAAAAAACAGCGATTTGGATTTCATTACTATAAGTAAAATAAATTATCAGTTAATCACTAATTCTTGATTTATGCATTAATGCTTCTATTAAAATAAAATCACTATGAACCGAAAAAGCAATAACCCAGTCATTAAAATATATACAACGGAGATTTAACTGATTAAAAGTGTTGTTATGGCAAAGCCTTACTTGATGAATGGATGAGACAGCCTGTTGCAAAAACGACTCATATTTATTCAGCCAACGAATGCCCGCACCAGCTGTATTCATTTCTTCAATATAATTGACAAGCTGAACCAATGAATTAAAAGCATCAACGGTATAATTAATCTTCATGATAACTGTTCCGTATTACCTGGTGTGCTTCCTGCATTCCCAGCATTCCACTGTTTCGGCTATGCTCAATCAATACCTTTAATTGTTCCGGAGAAAGCGGCTTACCCGGCAAATGATATTTATCAGAATGGTCATCGATCATTTCTAATTCTACATTGATTTGTTTTGCGTAAGCCAATAACTTATCAATGCTTGTTTGATCAGTATTTTTTAATTGTAAAAGCATAGCTAAAATTACATTTTTTAAGCCAACAATCACGGGTTGTGCATTATGGATTATACTGATTAACGAAAGACTGTATCCTGTCAAAAGCATCCTGGAAAGTGGCATTATCCCAATCATCGCCATGCCCCTTACCAGGGTACAGCACATATTGCACTGGCAAAAGCTGCATTTGTAATTTACCATATAATGCAGCAGATTGGCGGTTGGCATTTACTATAGGATCATCGCTGCCTTGTAATATAAGCGTAGGACAAGCGCCTGAGGAGGTTGCAAAATTAATGGGACTTGATTGTTGGTAGATATCCGGATTACTGGTGGGTGTGCCGCCAACAATCAGTGCAATATTAGACTGTGGAATGATCCCCGGATTATCATACAGATCATTAATATTGGTTGGCCCAAAGAAATCAACCACTGCCTTTATTTTTACAGGGCTGCTGTATTTATAAGCCTGCAGCAATGCCAGGTGTGCACCGGCACTGGCACCCAGCAACACAAATTTAGTACTGACCAAATATGCCGATGTTTTACCGGCAATAAAATCCAACGCAGCTTTTACATCCGTTTCCTGGGTAGGAAAAGCATTGGTTGGCGGAGTGGCTAAACGGTAATTAATATTAAAGATGGCGTACTTGGGTAACCTGCGTTTCAGCGTATCCACGTAACTATCAAATTCAGATTTATCTCCTGAAACATATGCCCCGCCATGTATCAGTATTATTACTTTGGTAGCAGAAGAACTTCTTCCTGCCGGTAGATACACATCCATCTTTTGTAAAGGGTCTGTGCCATAAGCCACATTCAGTATGGTAGACGCAGCTACAGTCTCCCCACCGGTATCAACCGATGATTCTTTTTTACAGGAAACAACAATGAAGCTGGTAAAAGCAACCAGTAATAAATTACGGATAGTCATAAAATAAATTAGTGTTGAAAAAGCAAATTAAGTAATTCGAACTAAATATTGTTTTAAATTAAGGTTTAGGTCGCTCCAGCGCCCCGACCCTAGTAACCATACTTTTCTTTCCACAAAGCTTTTAAATGTTTACGGAGTTCTTCTTCCCTTGCATTATTGCCAGGTTGATAAAATGCAGTTCCTTTCACCGCATCCGGCAAATATTCCTGCGGCGAAAAATTGTTCTCGTAACTATGAGAATATTCATAGCCTTTATTGTAGCCGAGGTCTTTCATCAGTTTGGTGGGGGCATTGCGGATGTGTAATGGTACCGGCAGATCTCCTTGCTGTTTTACTGCACTCATAGCCGCACCTATTGCTACGGTTGCAGCGTTACTCTTGGCACTTGAAGCCAGGTAAATGGCACATTGCGATAAGATCAATTGAGACTCAGGATAACCAATTTTGTTCACTGCTTCAAAAGTGGCGTTGGCCAACAGCAATGCATTGGGATTGGCATTGCCGATATCCTCACTCGATAATATCAGCATTCGCCTGGCAATAAATTTTACATCCTCCCCGCCTTCTATCATTCTTGCCAGGTAGTATACTGCAGCGTTGGGATCACTGCCACGGATTGATTTAATGAAAGCGGAGATGATATCATAATGCTGTTCTCCTTTTTTATCGTAGAGTGCAATTCGTTTTTGAGCAACCTGCATTACAAAGGCATCTGTGATAACAGCCCCCTCCAAACCTCCCCCGGTGGGGGAGGCTTCTGCAACCAGTTCAAGTAAATTCAATAATTTTCTTGCATCGCCGCCGGAGATATTGATGAGTGCTTCAGTTTCTTTTAGCTGAATGTTTTTTGCTTTTAAAAATTCATCTGTTTTAATGGCATGATTTAATAATTCAACCAGGTCTTTTTCATCCAGTGCTTTTAATACATATACCTGGCAGCGACTGAGCAAAGCGCTATTCACTTCAAAGGAAGGGTTCTCTGTGGTAGCACCAATTAATGTAATGATACCTTTTTCCACGGCACCCAATAATGCATCCTGCTGACCTTTGTTGAAACGATGAATTTCATCAATGAAAAGAATAACACCTGTTTGTTTTTTTGCAGTATCAATTACTTCCCTAACTTCTTTTACACCGCTGCTGATGGCACTGAGTTGATAAAACGGAACCTGTAATGTTTGAGCAATGATATTGGCGATGGTGGTTTTGCCAACACCCGGCGGCCCCCATAGAATCATAGAAGGAATTTTGCCATGTTCGATGGCAGTTCGCAAAATGCTTCCTTTTCCAGTGAGGTGTTGCTGGCCTACTAATTCGTTTAATGTAGTGGGGCGGAGACGTTCTGCTAATGGGGTTAATGTATTCACAATACAAATTATCGAAAAAAAGTGTCTATTAGGTAGTTAACTAAAATTATGAATAAAACGGGGAGAATTAATAACAAATATGATAAAACCTTATCCAACCAGGAAGGTGGGGATGACAACTTTTCATCCCAGGTATCATCATCATAATCACTATATATACTTAGGGTAAAATCTTTATTGCTGAAATTTATATCAACCAACTTTCTATCAACAAAAAACTGATTTACTCTTTTATAATTTATTTTAATCAACCATAACAATAAAGTATAATAAAATATTAGAAGACCATAATTTAGAGTATCTAATTTTTTATCATCCGCAGCAACAAAAAATAATAGACCAGGAATAGCTAAAGAAATAAGAAATAAATACTTGAATCGGTCTTTTGAATAAATTTCTTGAGTCTGAAAAAAGTAAATAATAAAAAACAAGAAGAACACTGCAAGAAGTACTAAAGAGAGTGACTCCATAATCTTTTGATTACACTTCAATTAATAATAATGACAATTCTTTTATCCGCTTAAACCCTTTATCAGCAGTTACTAAGGTAAGCCCTTGCTCAATCGCCGTAGCAGCAATTATTGCATCTGGTATGGCGATCTTTGTATGCCGCTTCAGTTCGATCGTTTTCAATTTAATTTTATTATTCAAACTGATAATATCGCAAAATTCCGTAGCAATTTCTCTTACTTTCATTTCTTTATCACTCAAATCTTTTACACCCAACACTTCAATCTCGGTAACTACAGATATAAAAGGTTTGGCATCAAAATAAGGCCTGACATCAGCCAGGCCTTTCAATGCATAAATAATTATGTTGGTGTCTAACAAAAAATTACTTCCACTCACTGCGTACTTTTTTTTGAAAAGTTAAACCATCTTCGATATTGGGCAACTTGCCAAAGAAAGCTGAAATTTTTTTATCATCCTTTACACGGCTGCTTCTTTTTCTTGTATTGCTTTTTACTTTCTTATCCTGCATGTTCTTACATTTTTACTTTTATAAAGCTAAAGAAAATATTTTATTTCAAATCCAGCTTTATCTGCAACTCCTCAAACTGCTTTGCATCAATTGTACTTGGTGCATCCAACATTACATCCCTGCCACTGTTATTTTTAGGGAACGCAATAAAATCACGGATGCTTTCGCTGCCTCCAAGGATAGCACAAAGCCTGTCAAAACCAAATGCCAGCCCACCATGTGGAGGAGCTCCATATTCAAAAGCACCTAACAAGAACCCGAACTTATGTTGTTGTTCTTCCTGATCCATTCCCAAGGCTGCAAACATTTTTTCCTGCAGTGCCCGTTGGAAAATCCGGATAGAACCGCCGCCAATTTCATTTCCGTTCAGCACCATGTCATACGCATTGGCTTTAATACCGGCATAAGGATGTTTTAAATACTCCGCGGCATTTTCAATCACCGGGTTGTTGTTGATCATGATATCAATATGATCCGGTTTGGGCGAAGTAAACGGATGATGCCTTGCCACCCAGCGGTTATCATCTTCTGCATATTCAAACAATGGAAAATCCAGCACCCACAATAATTTGAATTCATCGTTCTTACGCATGCCCAGCTTATCCGCCATGTACATCCGCAAATCGCTGGTGGCTTTTCTTGTTCTTTCTTCAGCTCCGGCTAATATCAACACCAAGTCTCCTGCTTTAGCATTGGCTGCAGCTGCAATAGCTTTTAATCTTTCAGGCGCATAAAATTTATCTACGCTGCTTTTGTAAGTTCCGTCAGCATTGCATTTAATAAACACCAAACCCTTCATCCCTATCTGCGGACGTTTCACCCACTCCGTTAGTCCATCTGTTTGCTTACGGGTGTATTCACTGCAGCCGGGTATCGCAATAGCCAGCACTGTTTCTGCATCATCAAATACTCCAAAACCAGCCCCCTCCAAACCTCCCCCGGTGGGGGAGGTTTCCAAAGCACTCTGCTTATTCAGAAATGCATGCTGCGGAAATTTCAGGTTGGCAATCTTTATTTCAAAACGAATATCTGGTTTATCATTTCCAAAATTCCACATGGCTTCTTCCCAGGTCATGCGTTCCACCACATCGGTGTAATCAATATTCTTTACATCTTTAAAAATACGTTTCACCAAACCTTCAAACATGTTCAGGATATCTTCCTGCTCCACAAAACTCATTTCACAATCTATCTGTGTAAATTCTGGTTGGCGGTCGGCACGTAAATCTTCATCCCGGAAACATTTTACAATTTGATAGTACCGGTCGTAACCACTCACCATCAGCAACTGCTTAAATGTTTGCGGACTCTGCGGCAAGGCATAAAACTGCCCTGCATTCATTCTGCTGGGCACCACAAAATCTCTTGCACCTTCCGGTGTAGATTTAATTAAGAAAGGCGTTTCAATATCCATGAAATTATTTTCATGCAAATAATTCCTGGTGCTGCGGCCAACAGCATACCTCAACTCTAAATTTTTCTTTACGATATTTCTACGCAGATCCAAAAAACGGTATCTCATCCGCAGCTCATCCCCACCATCCGTATCATCCTGTATAGAAAATGGCGGCACAGCAGATTTATTTAAAATGGTAAACTCACTCACCGCAATTTCAATCTCACCGGTAGGAATATTCGCATTTTTACTGCTGCGTTCATTCACTTTTCCTTTCGCCTGCAGCACAAACTCACGTCCTAATGGATTAGCCTCTAACTGGGCATTCAGGTTTTCTGAAAACAGCAACTGCGTAATGCCATAGCGGTCACGAAGATCCACAAAAGTGATGCTGCCAAACTTACGCACTGTCTGCACCCAACCACTGAGTGCTACTTCTTTATTGGTATCGGCAATTCTTAATTCGCCACAGGTATGAGAACGGTACATAATTAATTGATAATTGATAATTGATAATTGTTACCAGCAGTTTAGCCTTGATAGAACTTCATTATCCCGATTTTTTGGGACTCAGTTTAAAGGCCGTACTGCTATTTAGCTTTTATTAAAGCGGCTGCAAATATACAGAGAGAAAGCTTAGGGTAAAACAGGATTAATATTGCATTATGCAGAATCAACTGATATAGAATTGAATTAAAAACAGGATTATAAGTTTCAACTGATTATCCAGATCACCGTTCAGGCCGCTTAGCGTCCCTACCGGTTTACATTGATTCCACCGCATCTTTATGCCTTGGTCTCCACCAGATATAATAATAAGCCAGCATAGCAATACCAATTACAAAAGGAATAATAGCAAGATGCTTGTACGTATATTCTCCAAAAAGCACATCCGTATCAAAGTGAAAAAACTCACTGATCATCCAATAAGAATTGGCAGATATCCAGAAAGTAATGGCAAGATTATGACACACTTCACTCATATACTGCCGGGTGCGGTATGCAATAATAATTGAAATGGCCAGTGTGGGAATGATCATCAAAATAGCCAGTGGCCTCCAGATCATACACCAGCTGATATCTTTAAACAACCAGAAAACAATGTGCAGGTTTTCCATCTTACGGTACCGGAGGGGGATGCTGTAGGTTTCATTGCTCATTTATGGATGATTTTATTTTTGTGAGCAAATATATATTATTGCAATAAACGAAATTCAGTATACCGAAAATGAGCCTCCACCTTACCTGTAAAGACAATGCCTGGTAATATTTCCCACTTCCCGTCTTCCGCCTTCCCGGCAAAACAAAATAAATAGTTAAAGAAATTTGTATCCGCAATCTTTATGCAATCCTTCTTACTATTGCATCCCTTTACCAGCGCTGATGGTGATATCAAATCATTGGCGGTGTTTCACAAATTGTATCTTGTAATTAAATAACCTGTTATGTTTCTTAAAAAAGTTTTCTTACTGCTGCTTACAGCAATATCATTACAAACAGCAATGGCACAAAAAGAAAAGAATTACCCTGCACAATGGACAAAAGTGGAGGGTCTCGAAAAGAAGGGCCTCACCAAATCTGCATTGAAGGAAGTGGAAGGCATTTATAAACTGGCACTGAGGGATAACAATGATGCACAGCAGATCAAAAGCAGTATGTATCAAATTAAATACAGGAATGTGTTGCAGGAGGAAAGCGGGGAGCAAAATATTTTCTTTGTAGATACGCTGATCGCAAAAGCCAAGACACCGGCAAAGAATATTTTACAAAGTATGCAGGCCGAAATGTACTGGCAATACCTGCAAAACAACCGCTGGAAATTTTACGACCGTACCAAACTAACAGAAGAAAAAAGTAAGGACATCAGCACCTGGAGTTTGGATAAACTGCATGGCACTATTTCCAAATTGTACCAGGCGTCATTAATTAATGAAGTCATTTTAAAACAAACCAAATTAGATGGGCTGGATGCCATTATCATCAAAGGAGAAAATACCCGGCACCTCCGCCCTACCCTGTTTGATTTCCTGGCTCACAGAGCACTAGAATATTTTGTAACGGATGAACGGGATTTGACCAAACCGGCATACCAATTCAGCATCAATGATCCTAAAGCATTTGCACCGGCTGCTGAATTTGCAGAGGCATCCTTTGCTACAAAAGACACTTCCTCCTTACACTACAAAGCCATTTTATTGCTGCAGGAAATTCTGCAATTTCATTTGGGTGATGCTAAGCCCAATGCTTTACTGGATGCAGATTTGATCCGGTTAAATTTCATTAACCAGTATGCTGTAAATGAGGATAAAGGGAAATTATACGAAGCTGCTTTAAAGAATATTGAAGAAAAATATCCGGACAACGAAGTTGCTGCACAGGCCATGTATTTGAGGGCAAAAATTTATTTTGATAAAGGGCAGGACTTTGAACCTTTCACCAAAACAGATAACCAGTACGAAATAAAAAGAGCAAAGGAATTGTGTGAGGCAGCGGTAAAGAAATTTCCGACGAGTGAGGGTGGTATCAATTGCCAGAATTTGCTCAATCAAATATCAGAACCATCACTGAGTTTGGAAACTGAACAGGTAAATGTGCCGGGCCAGCCTTTCAGAACTTTGGTGAAATATAAAAATGCGAAGACCGTTTTCTTCCGCATTGTAAAAACTTCCAAAGCTGAAATAGAAAAAGCAGACCGGAGGGATTATGAGAAATTATGGAAGGATATTATCAACCTTACCTCAATAAAAAGTTGGAATGTAAACATGCCTGATCCGTTGGATTACCAGGGTCATGCTGCAGAAATAAAAGTGGATGCATTACCAGTTGGCACATATTATATTTTAGCCAGTTTGGATGAAAAATTTTCGTTGCAGAAAAATATTATTGCAAAGCAGGTGGTACATGTAAGTAATATCAGCTACATCCATAATAATACAAACGAATACTATGTTTTAAACAGGGATAACGGGCAAACGCTTGCCGGAGCTAAAGCACAGCTATGGCAAAGAAATTATGATTACAAAAACGGAGGCTATACAGAACTTAAAAAAGAACTATACACTGCTGATAAAAATGGTTATTTAAAAATAAAGGAAACTAAAGAACCGGTCCAGTATAATTTACAGTTTACGCACAATGGCGATGAATTATTTCTCAGCAATTATGATTACCAGCCTGTATACAATTCATATTCAGAAGAAATAAAACCGGTTACATTTTTATTTACAGACCGCTCTATTTACCGGCCGGGGCAGACCATTTATTTCAAAGGGATTGTTTTAAAAAATAAAAGCAACACATCGGCTGCAACAGTGTTAGCCGATTTCCATTCCGCCATCATATTGAGAGATGCCAACGGACAGAAAGTGAGCGACCTCGCCATCACAACAAATGAATATGGTTCTTATCATGGTTCATTTAAACTTCCTGAAGGTGGGTTAAATGGGCAGTTTAGTTTGTATGACACTGTTACTTATGCCACCCAATATTTTAATGTGGAAGAATACAAACGTCCAAAGTTTGTTACCGCAATACAAAAGCCAACAGGCACTTATCGGGTGAATGACAGTATCACGGTGACAGGCACTGCAAAAGCTTATGCTGGTAATAATGTGGATGGAGCCGCAGTAAAATACCGGGTGGTGAGAAAAGTAAAATATCCTATCTGGTGGGGCTGGGGTGGTTACATCCGCAAGGGTGGAGCACGTTTTCCGGGTGGAAGAAATGAGCAAGTGGAAATAACAAATGGCACAACCACTACAGACAACAAAGGTGAGTTCAAGATTATTTTTAAAGCATTGCCGGATGAAAGCATTGATAAAAAAGACCAGCCAACGTTTTATTACGAAGTAAGTGCAGATGTAACGGATGTTAATGGAGAAACAAGAAGTGGAGAAACCTCGGTGGCGGTAGCTTACCAGATGCTGCAATTAAACATAGATGTAGCGGATAAAATCAATGCAGAAAGTTTGAAAAATATCAACATAAGGTCCACTAACCTGAATGATATTTTTGAAAAGACAAAAGTGGTTGTTTCGATATATGCAGTGCAGCAGCCTGAGAAAATTTTCAGGGAGCGTTACTGGGAGACACCTGACCAGTTTGTAATGAGCAAGGATAAATACTACAGCCTCTTTCCTTATGATGTGTATAAAGATGAAGACAAAATAAATAACTGGAAATTACTGGACAGGTTGGTTGATGTTACGGATTCTACCAACGAAAAAAATGCTATTGATTTAGGTCTATCCAAAAAGTCTTCCTTATTGCCTGGATGGTATAAAATAATTGTTACTTCAAAAGATAAATATGGTGAGGAAGTGAAGGCGGAAAAGTTTATACAGCTTACCAATGAGCAACAACAAACAAATCAAAATACAGAAGCCGTTATAGTAAATGTTTCAAAAGAAAAAGCCGAACCAGGAGATAAAATTAATTACTCCATCAAGACAGGGTTTGAAAATATATGGCTGATACATTCACTTTCAAAAGTTGATAAAAAAATTACTATCACTTATCAATCCATCAAATCATCACAGCCTTTTCAAAATGAAATTGCCGTAACAGAAAATGACCGTGGTGGTATTGGAATGAACTATGTATTTGTGAAGCACAATCGGGTGTATAAAGGACAAGAAAATTTCGCCATCCCATGGAGCAATAAAGAACTGACTATTTCTTACGGCACCTTCAGGGATAAATTATTGCCTGGCAGCGAAGAAAAATGGAGTATCAAAATTAGCGGCAAAAAAGGCGATAAGGCAGCGGCAGAAATGCTGGCAGGTATGTATGATGCAAGCCTTGACCAGTTTAAACCACATAGCTGGAACAGGTTGAATATTTGGCCGGAGTTGTATAATAGTATTAGTTGGAGTGAGAATGGATTTAATGAAGTTCGTTCGGAAGAGTATACTAAAATAAACTATGCCAATAATTCTTTTGCAAAATCCTATGATTACTTAGATGCCTGGAAAGTTGACGAGTATGGTGGCTACGACAGTTATGTATTGAATAGGAATTATTCTAAACATATGAAACTTCCAAAAGCTTCATTGAGAAAAGATGCTACAGGAGCAATAAGTGCTATGGCTCCGGCAGAAACTAGGCAAGTGCAATTCGCTCAAGCAAATTTAGTTGCGATATCTGACTCAATTAGTTTCGATATGACAACCAGTAAAAAAGAAACTAATGAGAAAGAACCTTCACAAAATAATGACAACATTCAAATCCGCAAAAACTTCAACGAAACCGCATTCTTCTTTCCTGATTTAAAAACAGATGCAGAAGGCAATGTGTCCTTTAGTTTCACTATGCCGGAAGCATTAACGAAATGGAAGTTGATGACACTGGCACATACAAGAGATCTCTCCAGTGGTTATTCAGAAAAAACAGTAGTGACACAAAAGCCATTGATGGTACAGCCTAATGCACCAAGGTTTATGAGAGAAGGCGACCACATGGAGTTTAGTGCTAAAATTGTAAACCTCAGCGACAGTACACTAACCGGCACCACTACTTTAGAACTACTGGATGCTGCCACCAACCAACCAATAGACAACTGGTTTAAAAATGCTTCCCCATCACAATCTTTTACGGTGGCAGCAGGACAAAGTGCAGCGGTAAAATTCTCCATGGAAATTCCATTCAATTTTAACAGTGCCATGACCTACCGGATAATTGCGAAGTCTTCAAATAACTCCCCTTTAGGGGATGGGGGCGGTTTTTCTGATGGAGAGGAAATGTCATTACCTATCCTCACCAACAGGATGCTGGTAACGGAGAGTATGCCGATCAATTTACGTGGAGAAAAAAGTAAGAACTTCAAATTTGAAAAGCTTCTTAAAGCCTCCCCCACCGGGAGAGGTTTGGAGGGGGCCACACTATCGCATCATGCCCTCACAGTAGAATACACCAGCAACCCGGTATGGTATGCAGTACAGGCCCTGCCCTATTTAATGGAATATCCTTATGAATGTGCTGAGCAAACTTTCAACCGCTATTATGCCAATACATTGGCTACTCATATTTCTAATTCTATTCCTAAATTAAAAGCTGTCTTTGAGAAATGGGCTTCTCCCCTTCAGGGGGCAGGGGGCGACACAGCAGCATTGATGAGCAATCTTCAAAAAAATGAAGAATTGAAATCTGTTTTACTACAGGAAACTCCCTGGGTAATGGCTGCACAAAATGAAGCACAACAAAAGAAAAATATTGCCTTGTTATTCGACATGATGAAGATGAGTAGTGAAACTAATAAAGCCATTGCAAAGCTGAAAGAAATGCAAAGCCCGAATGGTGGTTTTGTATGGTTCAAAGGCGGGCAGGATGACCGGTATATTACTCAATACATCATCACGGGAATTGGTCATTTGAAAAAACTAAATGCATTATCCGGAAATGAAAGTGATCAGTTGAAAGACATCATGGGTATTGTAAAAAAAGCCTTGCCTTACTTAGATAAAAAGATCAAAGAAGAATATGATAACCTCATTAAATACAAAGCTGACCTGAAAAAAAATAACCTCAGTTATACTGCTACACAGTATTTGTATATGAGAAGTTTCTTTAAAGAAACGACTATCCCTGCGGCTTCGCAGAAAGCATTTACTTATTACCTGCAGCAGTCAAAAAAATACTGGCTCAGCAACAGCAAGTATATGCAGGCAATGATTGCACTGACATTGAATCGCAACAATGATCTGCAAACTGCAACAGCTATCATCAAATCTCTGAGAGAAAACAGCATCAGCAATGAAGAATTGGGAATGTATTGGAAAGAATGGAACACCGGTGGTTATTACTGGCACCAGGCTCCTATAGAAAGTCAGTCGTTAATGATTGAAGCCTTTACAGAAATTGATAAAAACCAACATACCATTGATGATCTGAAAACCTGGTTGCTGAAACAAAAGCAAACTCAAAACTGGAAGACAACTAAAGCCACTGCAGAGGCATGCTACGCTTTATTATTAGGCCCCCCCACCCCCCAAAGGGGGGATTTAGGAAGCTCTTTCCTAAATCAAGAGAAGGATGTAACAATAACACTCGGCAATATAACTGTCAACAGTAATGATGAAAAAACAGAAGCTGGCACAGGCTATTTCAAAAAAAGAATTGAAGGTAAAGATGTGAACCCCAACATGGGCAATATAGAAGTATCTGCAAAGTCAGCAGACACCAAAAGCCTCCCTTTGGGGGGTGGGGGGGCCTCCTGGGGGAGTGTTTACTGGCAATATTTTGAAGACCTTGACAAAATCACGCCGTCCGCCACGCCACTAAAACTGGTTAAAAAATTATTTGTAGAAAAGAATACCGATAAAGGACCGGCATTAGAAGCGATTGAAGATGGAGCCACTTTAAAAGTAGGCGATAGGGTAAAAGTGAGAATTGAATTAAGGGTTGGCCGGGATATGGAATATGTTCACATGAAAGACATGAGGGCAGCCTGCATGGAGCCGGTGAATGTGATCAGTGAATACAAATACCAGGGTGGACTGGGTTATTATGAAAGCACCAAAGATGCCAGCACCAATTTCTTTTTTGGCTGGCTGAATAAAGGCAGTTATGTGTTTGAATATTCACTTTTTGTGACACATACCGGGGAGTTTAGTAATGGGATCACTTCTATCCAATGTATGTATGCGCCGGAGTTTACCAGTCATAGTGAGGGTGTTAGGGTAACGGTAGAGTAATGCACTCCCGGTCGGTACCGCAGGCCTGACCGGGATTCGGAATTTATACTATTACGGTTCAGGTCGCTTTTAGCGCCCCGACCCTTAGTACACCTGACCTGCGGTACCGACCAAGAACACCAAAAAACTTCAAAATCAGCCTTGCTTTTTTGCCTAAAACCCTTACCTTCGCTGCCCGTTATAAAATTTGACGGGAATTAAACAATTTTTTAAACAATAAACATCAGGGAAATGAGCAACTACGAATTGATGGTGATTTTTACCCCTGTGCTGTCTGAAGAGGAATATAAAGCCGCTCAGACAAAGTATGCTTCTTTGGTTACCGAAAACGGTGGAGAAGTATTGCACACCAATCCCTGGGGACTAAAATCACTGGCCTATCCTATTGCCAAAAAGACCACCGGTCTGTATTGGGTAATAGAGTATAAAGCGCCAACCAGCTTCAATGAAAAGTTGAAAATTCAACTTTTACGTGACGAATCAGTAATGCGTCACATGTACACCGTACTCGACAAATACGCCGTTGAGTACAACACCAAAAAGAGACGTGGCGTAAATTCAGTACCAGAAAAAGCGGAGGCATAATCATGGCAAAAGCAAACGAGATCAAATATCTTACAGCGATCAAAGCTGAAAAGCGGCCAAAGAAGTACTGCCGTTTTAAGAAAATGGGCATCCATTATATTGATTATAAGGATGGCGATTTCTTAAAGAAGTTTCTGAACGAACAGGGTAAATTATTACCACGCCGTTTGTCTGGCAACTCCTTAAAGTTCCAGCGCAAAGTAGCGGAAGCCGTAAAGAAAGCCCGTCAAATGGCCATACTGCCTTACGTGACAGATTTAATGAAATAATTTTTTTTCACCACCCTAATTTGGGTTTGCCGGGAAGGCAGGAAGACGTTAAGACAATTATTCTTCTTTCCGACTTCACGACTTACCGGCCAATTTAAAGAAAGTGGCGCCGAAGGCGACATTGGGTAAAAATGCAAACAACATGCAGGTAATATTAATACAGGATGTAAACAACCTTGGCGGTGCCAATGAGTTAGTAACAGTAAAAAACGGTTACGGACGTAACTACCTGATACCACAAAAATTTGCGGTGGAAGCCAATTCTTCTAACTTGAAAAAGATGGAAGAAAAGCTGAAGCAAATGCAGAAAAAAGAAGCAAAACTATTGGCAGAAATTAACAGCGTAATAGCTAAGCTGAAAGATGGCGTTCTTAAATTAGGCGCTAAGGTTGGTACCAGTGGAAAAATTTTCGGTAGTGTAACTTCTGTTCAGATAGCACGTGCTATTAAAGAACAAAAGGGCTATGAAATTGACCGTCGTCGTATCCACATCATTGATGAAGTGAAAGAATTAGGCACTTTTAAGGCAAAGATCGATTTTGGTAACGGACACGAAACCGAAGTTGATTTTGAAGTAAGCGCTGAATAATTTTTTTAGATACTTAATTACAGATCCATCCCGTGATATACGGGATGGATTTTTTTATGCCATCGAATTTATTCTATGCTGATAATGACATACCGGATTTAACTTGTGATCAGTATGTGGTGAATTTGAAAGGGTTTTCTTGCAGATGATGTGCAGTAAAATTTTATCTTCACAAAAAAGATTATAATGTATATATCTTCCTTTATCAGTAAAATAACATTCCTGGCTTTACTACTTGCGATTTTCATCAGCTGTGGCAGTAACGGTAACAGTAAAACGCCCAATGCTGTTATTGTAAAAGATACCATTGCTCCTTCCAACAATGACCAATCCATTCCCGGAAGTTTCAGTACACAAACACAACTTACTTTCGACAGTAGCCTTATCAAAGTATTTTTTAATAAGTACAGTAAGTTCAAAACATTTGAGAAAGATATTTATTCCTTTTACCGCAGCAGAAATTATGCTTATGCCTGGTTTGATGAAAATGGTTTGATAGAACCTGCAGATAACCTGCATAACCGTGTAGACAATATCAGTGAAGAAGGAATACCAGACAGGATACCTTACAACGAAAATTTCACTGCCTTAATGGATGCGGTAGAAACAGAGAGTAAACCATCTGATTCATTAGAGTTAATGCTTACCTGCCAGTACCTGACATATGCAAAAAGTGTATGGAAGGGTGTGAGTGAAAAAGAAACAAAGGATATGGAATGGTTGCTGCCAAGAAAAAAACTCACTTACGCACAGTTGCTGGATTCATTGTCAAATAAATCATTGGTAAATGAACCTGTATTCAGGCAATATCATTTACTGAAGGATTACCTGAAAAGATACAGGGACATTCAATCGAAAAACCCATTACAGCCTATTAAAACTGATAAAAAGAAACTGGAGTTGGGTGACTCCGGAGCAGTAATAGTCAATATCAGGCAATGGCTTTTTACAATGGGTGATATTGCTGTAAACAATAACAGCAATGTGTTTGATAATGAATTACTTGAAGGTATTAAACAGTTTCAAGGCCGCAATGGGCTGAAAGATGATGGAGTAATTGGACCGGGTGTAATTGCCGAAATGAACATTCCTGTTGAGAAAAGGATCGAAAGCATTATGATTAATATGGAACGCTGCAGGTGGGTTCCGGAAAAGTTAAAACAAGACTACCTGCTGGTAAATATCCCTGAATATAAATTACACGTAATTGAAAATGAAAAACAGGCATTCAGCATGAATGTAGTAGTAGGAAAAACCCAGAATAAAACAGTAATTTTTAACGGTGAATTGAAATATGTAGTTTTCAGCCCTTACTGGAATATTCCTTCAGGCATATTAAAAAAAGAGACATTGCCTGCTATCAGGCGAAATTCCAATTATCTTGCCAGTCATAATATGGAATGGAATGGTGGGAATGTTCGGCAAAAACCCGGGCCAAATAATTCACTGGGACTGGTAAAATTTTTATTCCCTAACACCCACAGTATTTACCTGCATGATACGCCCTCAAAATCTTTATTCAATGAAAGCGACAGGGCTTTCAGTCATGGTTGTATCAGGGTGGCAGAACCCAAAAAATTAGCCATTTATCTTTTAAGAAATGACCCCAACTGGAATGAAACCAATATTACTGCGGCAATGAACAGCGGTAAAGAAAAAACAGTGTCTCTTACAAAAACCATCCCGGTATTTATAGCTTATTTCACTACCTGGGTGGACCCGACAGGTAAGATAAATTTCAGAAAAGATGTGTATAACAGGGACAGCCGCTTAGTTAAAATGATATTGGAAAAGCCGTCAATATGATTTTTTTAGATAAATAATTGTTCATTTAAATAAATCCCTACATTTGTGAAGCACAATGGTTTTAGTATTTTGTCATTAGCTGATAGAATTCTCCCAAGGAACTCATACTTCAGTTCACTGTACTACCTAAGTCATTTTGTATTCATTCAATTTTTTTAATAAAAAGTTTTTACAATGAACATTTATGTAGGCAATCTTAGTTGGACCATGGCCGACGCCGATTTGAACGAATTATTTATCAGTTACGGAACGGTAACCAGTGCCAAAGTTTTGAAGGACAAAACAAGTGGCCGCAGCAGGGGTTTCGGTTTTGTTGAAATGGAAGATGACGAAGCTGCAAGAACAGCTATCGCAGCGTTGAATGACAGCGAAGTACAAGGCCGTAAACTAATCGTAAACGAATCACAACCAAAAGCTGAAGGTACAGGTGGCGGCGCCGGTGGTGGTGGATTTAAAAAACGCAGTTTCGGTGGTGGAAGCGGCGGTGGCGGCGGGTACAAGAAAAGTGGTGGCGGTGGCTACGGCGGCGGCGGAAGTCGTGGTGGCGGTGGTGGTTACGGCGGTGCCGGCGGTAACCGTGGTGGATATTAATATCAAACAATTCCTTTTATAAAGAAGATTTATATTATTAAAAACGGCTCTTTAAAAGAGAGCCGTTTTTGTAGTTTTATTACCTCCGGTAAATTGATTTATACCAATCCTTCCTGTATGGCAATTTTTACCAGCCCCGCTGTATTTTTTACTTTCAATTTTTGTAACAGGTTATTCCGATGATTCTCTACTGTCCGGAGACTGAGGTACAACTTATCCGCAATTTCCTGGTTGGTAAATTCATCCACGATCATTTGTAAAATCTCCTTTTCCCGCCGGGTAACAATTTGCTTGGCATTCAGCATTGACAAGCTATTCAGCAATTGTTGTTTCAACCCTTCCTGTATATACTGATCCCCTTCATTCACTGTTTCAATTGCTTTAATAATTATTTCTGGACTGGCATCCTTCAATAAATACCCCATTACTCCCTGCTGCAAAATCTTCTTTATCTGTGCCAGTACATCAATATTGGTCAATGCAATTATTTTGATGTTCTTATAAGTCCTTGTAATAATGGCTGCCAATTCTATCCCACTTTTACCGGGCATTTGTATATCCAACAGTAATACATCCGGCTGCTGTTTCACCAGTGCTTCCAGCAGTTCATCCCCATTATTATAAATTCCAGTTATCCTGATATTGGGAACATCAGCTAAAATTTTTTGCAGCCCATTCAGGATAATCACCTGGTCGTCTGTTATTGCTAAATTGATCATACGGCATTATTTTTCAAAAACTCAAACTCAAGATAAACGCTGGTTCCTTTACCTGGGCTGCTGTTGATATCAATCCGGCCGCCCAACTGCCGAACTCTTTCCTTAATATTATTCAAACCCATTCCATTCGTGTTTTTAATACTGCCTTCCGTCATTCCAATACCATCATCTTCCACTGTTATATCCAATCCGCCATCTTCATGAAAGTTCATTTGTACCAAGGCTGTGGCAGCTTTTGCATGCTTACGGATATTATGAATCAACTCCTGGATCACCCGGTAAACGGGCAGATCGAAATTAGGATTCTTGTCTTTTTCTTCACCCAGTGTTTGAAAAGTTATAATTGTTCCGCCTTTGCCTGTCATCCTTTCACAAAATGACTTTACTGCATTAGACAACCCTTCCTGCATTAAAATTTCCGGCATTATATTCTGCGCTGTTTCTCTTAACCCAGCTGCGGTCTCTTCCAGCAGTTTGATCCCTTCAATAAAGTCGGGATTGTTCTCATAATGGTTATTCTTTTTCACCAGTTCAAAATTCATTTTGGCTCCGGTAAGTAATGCTCCAATTCCATCATGCAATTCCCTTGCGATACGGGCTCTTTCTTTTTCTTCCCCATCAATGGTGGCATTCAACCGTTCAATTTCCATTTTCTGCTGCAAGTTGTCTATTCTTTCCTGTTGCAATTTTTGTTTATGTATATTTTTTCGCCGCCACAATATAAAAGCGAGTGCAATAAAAAAACCTAAAGAGGCAATGGCACCAATCAAATAATTCCTGCTCCTGACACTATTTTCAAATTCAGCGATCCTTAATTTTTGCTCTGCCAGTTCCTTATCCTTTTCCACGATCCGGTAACGCATTTCCAGCCGGTTGATCATGTCGATCTTGTCTTTTTTCATCAGGCTGTCATTCAGAGAAATGTATTTATTTTTCTGAATCAAAGCATTTTTATAATCGCCTGTTGCCTCATAACTATCAGCCATTATTTTATAAGCCTCTACCAGTTCGCCTCTTAAGTGAGCACCTGTCATTTTTAATTTTTCCAGTGTTGCGGTTAGCAAATTAATTGCCGGCAAATATTGCTGCTGCTGGTACAAAGCTTTGCCTTTAACCAGGTTGGTGAAGAGCAGGTAAAAAACCAGGTACTTATTTTTTTCCGGGGCATTGCCTAATTCTTCCACCTTGCGGATATACCGCATGGCATCTGCAGGTTTATTTTCCTGCAGGTAAGTATCCGCAATATTTGCATACGTGGATATTTTACGGGGCAATGCTAATTTATTCAACCGCTGTCTTGCATCCAGGTAGATGGTGTAATAATACCTGGCACTATCAAAATTTTTCAACCCGTGAAAATAAGCTCCTTGTAAAAAATAGACGCTGGAAACTGCATCTGCACTGTCTTCTATAGAGAATGCCGCTGATTTTGCCTTATCTACAAACCGTTTTAATTTTTTAAAATACTCGCCGTTTTCACTGCTGCCAAAGTCAAGGTTGATCCAGAATATTGCCAGCTTGGTATACAAATCAACAGCCAGCATGGCATCACTGATCTGGCCGGTTTCTATTTCACTGCTTAACAGGTAATAATAGTACGCAGATGAATCCTGCTTACCCTGTTCATCAAAAGCTTCTGCAAGCAAAAGATGTACTTCTGCCTTGTCTTCTGTAGAGGCTGTATTATCCTTTTCATAATAATATAGAGCCAGCCTGCAATAATCTATTGATTTATCCGTATTATTTCCGAAATACCAGCGACCCATTTTTGCATTGGACAAAGCAAGTCCTTTTACAAAATTTAATTGCTTGCTCCGTTCTGCCGCTGTTACAAAAAGCTCCAGTGCTTCATCAGGTTTTTTATCTGTAAGCAGACTTCCCTCTTTAAGTAGTTGCATAACCGAAGCCGTATCGCCACGCAAAGCCAATTCCTCCTTTTTAAAAACCTGTGCTTCCGATTTAATATTTGAAATAAACATCAAAACCGTTAATGCAGCAAAATGAAAAGCAGTGAACCGCAACATACTTTTCCTTTTTTTTATTTTTATTTTTCTATACATGCCGCATACTCACTGTTTATCTAAGTGATTCAGTAAAAATACAAAATCGCCGGAACAGACCTGGTAAGCAACTGTATTGGTTCATGAATTATAATACCCCACAGCATTATTATATAAAACAATCAGCCTTTTTTAAAGGGCTGATTGCATATATTGCTCTGGGTTTTTCAATTAAAACGATAATTAATATTTTACAAGAAGCCTAAAAAATAATTACTGAACCAGTATTTTAAAACTGTATTCAGTTCCTTCATTATAGATCTTAACAAAATAGATTCCTTTAACTGCAGGTGGTAACACAACGGTTTGGTTAAATGCACCCCCATTTTGCTTCCAGCTTTTTGCTGCAACGGTTTGTCCTGCCTGGTTGATTAGCATTGCTGTTACATCACCCTTCTGCACTTTTACATTATTCAATATCAGCGTACCATTACTCAATGCATAATTCCATTTAGAAGATTTTTTTGTAGCGATCATTACAATATTGGTATAAAAAACGGCGCCTGATTTTTCAACTGCTTTGATACGGTAAAAGTTTTTCCCTGCAGGTGCGGCCGCATCTAACCATTGATAAGATTCATACCCCAATGCACCGGGATATACTTTTTCGCCGGTCTTTTTAAAACTGGCACCATCAGCGGAGTGTTGAATTTCAAAATAAGTGACTGTTTCCTGGGAAAAAGCTGTCCAGAATAACTGGTTGCCTTCCTGGGTACCCGTACCGGTGAGGTTGCTGAATTTTACTGGCAGCGGCCCTCCTTCTGCATCTGCATCCAGTTTCAAAATATTTGAGCCAGCAACGGCAAAAACTTTTTTACATACCCCAAAAGTGCAACCTGCAATGGGTGCAAAAGCAGCACCACTAAAGTTATTAAATCCACCAACTGTTACATAATAGGGCGTCCAGGATGCACCTCCATCAAGCGTGGCGTATACTTCCCCTCTTCCAAATAACAACCCCTGAACAGCATCATTCATTAATATTTTTGAGTAGTTGGCATACTGTTCTGCCTGGCTGGGTTTACACAAAGTCCAGGTAACACCACCATCAATCGTTTTCATTACCAATGCCTGGCTACCGGAAGCATAAGCGATATTTTCATCCACTATTGCAAAACTGTTGATTGTTTTATCAAGCGCAAATGCAGGTAAATTGGTTTGTTTAATCCATGTTATCCCTCCATCAGTACTCTTATAAACGGTTCCGTTTACACCGGCTGCATAACCAATTTTTCCATCCAGGAATTTTATTGCCGTTAAATAATTATTTAAGGAATAATCGGTTTCATAAGAAAAAATGGTACCACTGGTATCCCAGGTAGCACCACCATCGTAAGTATGATAAATAAGTTGGTGAAAAGTATCTATATAGTTAACATTATCCGGATACCTTACATTAGCCACTAACCAGCCGGTATCTTCATTAGTAAAATCCATAGACCAGATATAGGCATTGCTTATTGGTTCTGTAAACAACAGGTCGAAACTGAGTGCCCTGTCTGAGCTTTTGTAAACTTGTCCATTACTGGCTGCTGCAAGCACCACATTGGGTGAAAGATTTATAACAGATGTATAACTATCCCAGGGGCTGAAACTTGGGTTGGATACATCCTGCCAATTATTACCACCATCCGCAGTACGCAACATCGCACCGCCACTACCTGCTACTAACCCAGCATTAGCATCGGTAAAGCTTACAGTCGTTAATCCATAGCCACCAAAAAAACCTGTACTCTTTTTAGTAAACTTATATGGCCTTCTCCATTGGGTTGCAGAATCTGCAACAACACCCCCCTGTCCACATAATCCTACCCTGCCAGATGGTGAAATATCAATACCATAAAAACCGAATGCATCCTCCCCACTATTAGCAGGATATACATCATTGTTGTTCCAGGTATAACCTTTATCTTTTGAAATCAGTAACTTTCCATTACTACCAGCTCCTACTATCGTATTCCCATCACGACAGATAAGGTTGTACATTTGAGGAGACCCTAAAGGAGCGTATTTTTGTACATAAGCTGAACCATTATTCAGCATAAGATAACTACCAGTAGCAGTGCTTGTATTAATTCTGATAAGCCCGCCGTTATTTTGAGTACTTACTACCACGGCCGTATCATTTATTATAGCAATACCCCGGTAATTTTGATCCTGTAATCCATATATATTATCTGAATAAGCGTAACCCACTGTATCAAATCCTCCATTGTAATTATCATACAAAACAGTATCAACAGCATTTACGTTTGGATAAACAATAGCGTCAGTTATTGAATAATCAGACCATACGCCATTTTCATATTTCCATACAAGGCCATTTGCCCCGCTAACATAACCTACACCAGTAGCTGAAAATCTTATTTTGAACAATGCAGGATCAAGCCAAGATTGAAGAGGCTCAGGGAATACAAACTCTGGTTGCCAGGAGCTACCCCCATCTGTGGTTTTATACATGGTAGATTTCCTGGTTATTGGATCACCGCTGCCGCCTATATAACCTGTAGTGGCATTCACAAACCAAACGGTATTTATCTCAAGTTTAGTTGTATAAAAAGGCGTAGTTAACAGGCTCCAGTTAATACCACCATCAATACTTTTTATCATGATACCATCAGAACCAACTGCAAAAGCCAATGAGCTATTAACAAATTGTACATCATTAAAAATAGGCTTTGCTAAATCACCTGATGAATTGGTGGCAGTGTAAGCAAAATAAACCCAGGTAGCACCACCATCAGTTGTCTTTGCTATGCCTCCATTTTCACCCACTACTAAAGCGGTATTATCATCTGCATAGGCTATTTGGTTACTCCAAAAACCAAATGGCTTGGGATTGCTGTATTTCCATTGATTGGTACCCATCTGTGCAATTGAAAGAATTCCAATGCTTAAAAAAGAAAATAGAAAGCCAATAAATTTCAAGGTAGATTTAGACATAGATGATTAATTTTTGTGATAAAATTGTTTCGGAGGCTGAACCAGGAGGTTTTCAGAGGAATGGAAATTACAGTTAGAGTTGGTTGGCTAAAGATAAAATCTGTCTGCATGAATCTATTGAGCGTTTTATATCAATTATAAAATTGAGTAGAAACACCTAGGGATAGCTTTGGAACACTGGTTAGTTTTGTAAGAAGCAGTCAACTATTTATCAGCCGTTAATATTTACGCTTATTCACTGCATGAAAAAATTTTTACTTTATATTATATTTATAACGGGCTGCTACAAAGTAATTGCACAGGATAAGTCTAACAAAGGCACAGAGTTCTGGCTGGGTTATGGCAACAACATTTCTTTTGATGTGGTTGAATATAATGGCGCCAACAACCAGGAACAGGTACTGTACATCAGTGCGGAAGAAGCGGCAGAAGTTACCGTATCTGTAAATGGCACTGCCTGGAGTCAGACAATAAGCATCCCGGCTAACAGTGTTGATGTAAGTATTGTTCTTCCCAAAGATGGCCCTGATGATTGCAGGATAAGAAATGAGGGGGTTTTTGAAAGGGCCATTCATGTGGTGAGCACTAAACCAGTAGTGGTTTATGCACACCAGTATAATACACAACTATCAGGTGCTACCATGTTGTTACCGGTAGAGACTTATGGCTATACTTATTATTCTATTAATTATAAACAACCCCCGGTAAACAATTGGGGAAAAAACTGGTTCTACGTAATTGCCAGTGAAGACAATACCACGATACGAATAACTGTTTCGGATACTACGCAGGGCGGATTGTTACCGGGAGAAACTATTACTGTAAACCTGAATAAGGGGCAATTGTATAATGTTTTTGGAAAAGTGGCTGAATACAATGAAACCGACCTAACGGGCAGCAAAATTGTTTCTGTAGCAGGCAGTGATGGCAAGTGTCATCCCATCGCTGTATTCAGCGGTTGCAGCAGGTTAATATTGTGCCTGACAGATGGCGGTGAGGTAGCCCAGCAACAAATATTTCCTGCAAGTGCCTGGGGAACCAGGTACTTAACTTTTCACAGCATTATTGCAACCAGTAATCCATTGACCACTCCTTTTATAAATGTATTCCGGGTGATGGTGACCAACCATGGCACCGTGGTAAAAAGAAACGGCCTGGTGTTAACCGGTTTACAAAACAATTCTTTTTATGAATTTGAAAGCACCTCAGGCGATTACATTGAAGCAGACCAGCCCATATTGGTATGCCAGTATACTCATAACTCCAATCAATGTACGGGCACTGCGATGAGTCCGCAGGGTGACCCGGAGTTGATGTTTTTACCTCCCATAGAACAAGGCATAAAAAAAGCAAGAATATACAATACCAAGAACGCTAATATCACAGTTAATTATCTTACCATCATCATTCCAAATAGTGGCATCTCTTCTTTAAGGATTGATGGCGCTGCTGTGCCTGCATCTATCCGTATGGTGCATCCCAACAATCCTGATTATACTATTGTGGCAAAGAGGCTGCTGGGGCCGGGGGCCCAGCATACCATTGAAAGTGATTCCGCTTTCAGCGCCATGATATTCGGCAGCGGTATTTTTGAAAGCTATGGCTATATCGCAGGTACTTTGATCAATAACCTTAACAGTATTGGCAGTATTCAAAACGTACTAAATGTTACCAGTACCCCAAATACTTTTACCTGCCCGGAATCGCCTTTTACGCTGAGCATTAAAGTGGCTTACCGTGCCACTTTACTGCAATGGTTGTTCAGCCAGGTGCCAGGTCTTACGCCAGCAAGAGACACCAGCATCAGCAACCCGGTGCCTGCGGATTCCCTGATGGTGAATGGCAGAAAATATTTCACTTACCATCTTGCCACCAATTTTATTTTTAGCGATACCGGTGTTTATAATATTCCAGTGATATACACTTCGCCGGAGATTGACCATTGCAGCCAGCTAGAGAAAACTTCTGTAGCGGTTATCGTTAAAAACGGGCCGGTGGCTGATTATACTTATGCCTATCATGGCTGCATTGCAGACACTGCTTTTTTTACCGGCCTTGCCGATGTAAATAATTATAACATCAACAAATATACCTGGCGCTTTGATGATAATTCAGTTGACACTGCAATCACCACTTTCAAAAAATTTGCTGAAGGCGATCATCCTGTTTATTTAAAAGTAATTGCAGACAATGGTTGTGTGGATGATAGCACCAGGATCATTACAACTTATCCGACACCGGTTGCAAAATTTGGTTACGATAGAAATATATGCAGGGGTGATTCTGTATTGTTCACAGACAGTTCTGTTATAGCACAAGGCAGCACCACGGAATGGCGCTGGAATTTTGCAGATGGCGGCAGCAGCATTCGGACAAATGATGATACATTTTATCACAGTTATATTGCTTCAAATAATTATCGTGTAAGCCTTTCAGTGTTATCAGATAAAGGTTGTATCAGCGATACTGCTTTTGTGACTGTACCGGTAAATGAAAAACCACAGGTAAATTTCAGCATTTTAGGAAAACCCTGCCCGGATAGTAACTTCTTATTTACACCTGCTGTAAAAGCAAATGGTAATCTTATTCAAAATGGATTTTGGGATTTTGGTGATGGACAAACACAAACTGTAAATAATGCAAACTCAATTACTCATGCATACACTTCTGCATCAACTAATATTCTAGTAAAATTTATGATCAGTGGAGGCAGTGGTTGTGAGAGTGATACAGCTACTCAAATCATCCCGGTGATTTATCCTGCACCAGAAGCGAAGTTTAACTATAGCGGCAATTCATTTTGCCCGGAAAAAGATATTGTATTTACAGATGCAGGATCAACAGGCAATATCCAATCCTGGTCATGGGATTTTGGCAATGGCACATCCACTGCTGTTCCACCAATCAACCGCAATTATAATAATGCTGCTACTTACCCCGTAACACTTTCTGTTCAAACTATAGAAGGTTGTTCATCTAAACCAAACACACAGCAGTTAACCATTTACAGTCTCCCAAACATGGATGCAGGTCCGTCAATATTAAAAGTGGCAGGACAGTCAGTTGTTATCAATGCAGTGATGAATGATACCGGTACTTACCAGTTTCAATGGAGCCCTTCCTTATACTTAGATAATACAAATATTCTAAAACCATCCACCAATACACCTGATGATATTCTTTATACTATAACTGCCGTTGGCGGAGCCGGTAATTGTGAAGCATCTGATACGGTGAGTGTAAAAGTGCTGAAAGCATTGTTTATCCCATCTGCATTTTCTCCTAACCATGATGGCCTGAATGATGTGTGGAATATTCCGGCAATCAATAGCAATCCTGCTGCAAGAGTAATTATCTATAACCGTTTTGGACAAAAAATATTTGAATCATCTGGTTATTCAAAACCGTGGGATGGAACTTATAAAGGTGTGGCGCAACCTGTGGGTGCCTATTTTTACCAGGTGCAGCCTGATGTAAAAAAGGAGAAAGTTGTTACCGGGTCGGTAATGATTGTGCGGTAGACAAATCAATCCTGCATCTTTACCTCATGATGAAAAGAAGCCGCTTTTTCAACATATCAATTCCTTCATGTTGATTGATTCGACATGAAACTTAATTCATGTCGAAAATTTGAACATATTTCGACATAAAGAAAATTTATGGTGAGAATATTATTAAATGGAGCATACATTAGCTTACAATAAAATACGCATTCCACTATTTGCCTAACATATTTTGCTGACTATCGGTGGATGGCGCTGCTGTCTGAAGATTAAATTAAAAAACAAACTAGTGTTAAGTTAAGTATAATATGACGTATTATATGTAGATTTGTAAAACACTTTACAAATGATACGATATACGATTAAACTAACAAAGGCAGA
>JAYWII010000109.1:0-100572 GCA_043788995.1 Chitinophagaceae bacterium
ACCTTCAAACATAATTGGCTATTTAATTTAGCAAAATTAACGTATTTACTAATATTATTAGCTATAATTATGGAGTGACTAGATGCCTACTTCTATAAATTCATTTAACCACGAACACAATTAATAGCGTAAAATAATATTATTGTTATTAAAAAAAGAGAATGATTCAATAAAAGCAAATACCGGCATTAGGTATCGATCATCTACAACCCATCCACGTAAGTGCTGATGTAATCAGCCCTGTTCTGCAACCATGCATGCAGCTTGCCGGCATCGTTCAAAAAATTTCCACTGCCGGTTTGCCAAATTGTATAATCAGCATCTCTTGAATTTTCAATCAGCCTGGCGTAATCATCCACATACTTTAACAGCAGCGGCAGTTTATCCGTTTTAAATGCTGCCCATTTTTGTTTGTACAAAGTTTTAAATGCAGGGTCTGATAAAAACCTGGAAAAGAAAGGCGTGCCGGGCTCCGCAGTAGTTGACCAAAACATGGGATTGGTGTATGAATTAAAGTATGCAAAGCTGCCTTCGTAACCAAAAGCCCAGTCAAAATCCCAAATAGGCCCCATGGTAAATTTTCCATTAAGCGGCTTGTAGATATAAGTGCTTTTTGGATGATTGATTTCTTCATTGTCGGTGAGGTTATATACAATAAAATAATTCACCATCGATTCGATGTCAATATAGTCTGTATAATTATTATCAGGAAAATTGCTTGCTGCCACCAGCGACTCCAGTTGATGAAACTGATCTTTGATGGGTTCCAGTTCTGCTGCTGCAGTCAGGCTGGGGTATTTCACCATTACCGGCAGGTTATAATAATTGGATTTAAATTCCCAGGGCTCATCAAAATTTTGGTCCAGCTCCAGTAAGATGCCGCCGGTTTCAATAGGTACCCTGTTAGCAGCAACTTCCACCTGTTCTGTAAAAATATAGCTGCCTGCAAACTGGCCATTCACAGTTACGTCCACGGGTATGGTGTTATTGGTGTAAGGGATCTCCAGCAGTTGCCCGGTTTTCATGGCTACGGAGTTCAGCATCAGCGTACCATCCAGGTAGTTGGCCAGCAGCACCCAGTTCTTGCTTTCGGGCAATCCGAAAATGGAAGCTTTTTTATCCAGCTTCAGGCGGTATGGTTTCTTAGGCATGCCCCAGGTGGAATTGCCACGGCCTTTTATTTTGGTAGTTGCTGTAAAATCATTGAAGCCACCATTGCCTTCTATCGTGATGGATGCCGGTACATAATCTTCTTTAGACACGATGGGTACATTGTTGTCTGTAGTAATATAAATATGTGGTACCTCGTAGTTCCAGTTAATTTTTACGGTGTAATTCTTTTTAAAACCGGAAGCGGATACCAGCGTATAAATAACCGGGTTGGAAAAATCAACCAACGACTGAGTGCTTTGCTGTTTCACCGCATTCACCAACACTTCCTTTGCGGTGGTAGCAAAGCTGGCTACCAGTGTTTTTGGCGCTGTGGTGATGATGGTAGTCTTAACCAAATTACCTGAAATGTTCAACACATAATTGGAAGCCAGCAGTGAATTGTATTTTGTTTCAAAACCAAAGGCAGTTAAAAGAATACCGGGTTCATCAAAAGGAACAACGGCAACAATGTACCTGGCCAAAGCGCCACTGCTATTTACCACTACATAGGTTACACTGTTTTCAAAGTTATTGGGTGTTTGCCTGGATACCTGGGTTACGCCATTTACTTGAAGTGAGGTGCCGCTGAATTCAACGGTGGCGATAATACTTTTTAAGTCGATGCCATTGGGCAGGGCCAGTAAAATCGAATCATTTTTGATAACGCCTTTTATATCTGCTGATAAAATCGCTGCATTATAGGCAGCTTCCATTTTAAAGGATAAAATTTCACCGGCTTTCTCAGCAATCGGATCTTTTTTGTGGCAACCGGCAAGCGATACCGTAAGCAATAACAACCAGGCAATGGCATTTACCTGCGGTTTAAAAAATAGCTTCATGCTGTAAATATATTTAATGGATGTTGGTTGAACTAAAATTATTGAGTAGGGGAGGATTTGTTGTTGCGGTTGTGGTTTTTATCCATTGTAATGAGAAAGAATCCCAAAGTCATCTATGCCTGTATAATAAAATTTGGCAGACGAATAATAATATTCTTCTGGTAATTGGCAGAGGCCGGCTTTTACCGGATTATAATGGATATAATCCAGTTTTTGAATAAATACTTCATGAGTGTAGAGTTCAATGCCAAGTGAATTGCGTTCCCAAAATTGATACTGCCTGTCTTTAACTTTTACTTTAAAACGGGCTAATACGGATGGGTGATTTTTTCAAGGTCTGATTTTATCTTTTGTGCAGTACGTGTCATAAAACTATGTTGTATTTCTTTTGGCAAGTATTCGCCTAATGGTTGCCATATCAGGTGCAAATGATTGCTCATAATTATAAATCCGAATAAACGTATTCTTTCACCGGTTACTAAAAACCGAAGCGTTTCAATAATGATGTCTTTGTATTTATCTGGCTTAAGTAAATGTTTCCATTCTAATATAGTGGCTGTGTAAAACTCCGGGTTATAAATTGGATATGATTGCGGCATAAAATAAAGGTAGTAAAATCTCTTACTCCTTAGCTTATGAATTATATACTTTACGCTGTTTCTAAAACGCCCCGGTTGTGCTTCACAGCCAACCGGCTGAGGGTTGTGATTAAATACAGTTTCGGATGCAGTTGGCACTTACGCAGAATTTAAGGTCATTAAAAATAGTTGCAGTAAGTTGACTGTGGCTTCGGCAGTTGGCTGGGAAGCACAACTGCGGCGTATGCTGAATTGCCGATTTTTTTAATGTTGAGTTGGAACTTTACCAGCTAAGGCTGAGGCTAAGCGGTAGTTTTACCACTCCCAACCGTTAATCGTTCTGCTTTTTTCAACAAGCTTTTTCTCTTGGCCACTTTTGTCTTTAAACCAAATTTCAAATCTTGCTTCATATTCATGATCCCAGTCACCTTCATAAACAGTCAATTCACTTTCATATTGGAAAATGGTTTGTCCTTTTTTCGACCAACCAATTTCTCGTATTGTCGAAGGGGTAATTCTGTCTGCAGAAAGTCTTTCATTCGTCTTGCTCTTAAAAACCTTTGTATAAATGATGCCATTTTTATCAATATTCAGACCTGCCTTAACGATGTAAATACCTGGTTGAATACCGTCAATAATATTGAAATAAGAGCTATCTAATTTGAATGGGTAGTAAGCCGAACCGGGAATTATCCCAGTTTCATTGATTTCCTTTTCGTATTTTAACACCTCTAATAGTTCCTTATTTATCTCCTCGATTGTCTTTTGTGTAAAGTGCCGCTTTTCAGTTTTTCCTTCTTCAAAAATTTCAATATTTATATTATTGCTTGTAATTATTAAATATGATGAACTACCAGGTGAACCGTCATGCTCACCTTCAATTTTCATTGGGAGCTCCTTGTCTTTGCTGTCTGTAAAAGTAATTCCGCTTTCATCGTTGCCAAAACCATAATATCGTCCAAAAGAAATTATAACTCTCGTTTCATACAATCCTGCACTATCTATAAAATTAGAGTAGAAGCCATTTAGAGATGTTACATATTTCCCTTCCTCTTTTTCTTTTCGAATAGCAAATGATTTTCCATTTTCCTGTAAAACTTCCCATCTAGGATTACCAGAAAGGTAACGCTTTAACAAAAACACATTCTCAGAAGTAAATCTATTTATACATAAATTTTGTAGAAAAACAGTAGCCTCTTTCGGTTGTATCAATTGCCCTCCATCTCTTTTGAAACTACAAGAAATCAAAGGCAAAATTATTAAGTTTAAAATCATTATTCTCATGTGGTGTCTCTTGTGCCTTTGTTGATATTGTGATTTTAATACTAATTATTAACTTGAACACCCCTGTTGTGTGTTTTCACCAACAGGCGAAGGGAGAAGTTTTTAATGCGGCAGGAAAAATGTAAATATTGCATATGAGATAGATGCGGTAGAACGTACATTTCATAAGATGCAATAAATAAATTCATTTCAGTTACTTCCCAAACTATATCCGCTTCAACCCTAATCCCGGTTCCTCACTGCAATACATCATTCCATCTTTCAAAATAAATCCGCCTGTCACTAAATCACTGCTCAAATCAAAGCTGCCATCAAGGTCAATGTATTTGGTGTTGGCACAACTGTAAGCCGCATGCAATGCGCCGGTAATGCTGGCCATACTTTCATCATTACAACCCCAGAAAAGATCGATACCTGCAAGGCCTGCAATCAATCCAATTTCTTTGGCGCCCCTGATGCCACCGCATTTCATCAGCTTGATATTGAAGATACCAAATGGCACCGGAGGGTGGGAGAGTTTCAATGCAAAGGAGGCATCCAATAACGATTCATCTGCTGCTAACAATTTGCGTTGCGATTCATCTAAAGTGCTTAACTCTTTTTCTTTTCCCACCGGCAATGGCTGTTCTATCAATTCCAAAGAAAGATGTTTTGTTTGCTGGATGAAATGCTGCAGTTGCGCCAAATCATAACCAGTGTTGGCATCAACCCTGATCTTCATTTTATTGGCAAATAATTCTGAAAGCTTAGATACCCTTTCAATATCTTCCTCCACATTCAATCCTGTTTTTATTTTAAGGTTTCTAAAGCCTGCAGCATAATAAGATTTCGCTTCTTCCAGCATGGCCGCTGCATCTTTGATACCAATGGTGATGGAGGTTGAGAGGGCTACAATTTTACGACCATACAATTCCACCACGGGGATACCAAGGTATTGTCCGAATGCATCATGGAATGCCAAATCAATGGCAGCAATAGTGCCCGGTAAATTGGGATATTTTATTTTTGCTTCATCAATCAATAAATTGAAATGACGGATATCTCTGCCCACGAGTTCCTGTACAAAATCCTGCTGCAGGTTTACCAGTGTTTGCTGCGGTGTTTCACCCACTACATCCGGAGAAGGACTGGAAGCACCGAGTCCGGTAATTCCATTTGCTAATGTTATTTCAAGGAAAACAATTTCCGTATTGGTGATGGTTTTGTAGGCAATGGTATATGGCTTTGTTAATGGCAGTTCCTGCAGCCAAACTTTTATGGATTGAATTTTCATTGTTGATTTTTTACAAGCGATTTAATAACAGGGATTATTTTTTCTACTCCCTGCTGCAATGGTAATAACACGGGCAGCTGCAATTCAGCTTCGTACTGTGCCTGAAAAGCGAATGCTTCTTCATTGCTGCAATGCTCTGTATTGATGGCCACCGCAATTACTTTGGAGCCGTACATTTTAATCAGCTCAATTTCTGATGACAATGAATGGATGGTGCCCCAATCAGGAATATGATCGAAGTACTTTCTTTTTGGTGCATGAACAAGAATTACATTTTTTGCATTGCCCGAAACTAATAACTCTGATCCGCATGGGCCACTTGGATTGCGTAAACCGGATTGTCCTTCTATCAACATCACGTCAGGATTTGTTTCCTTCCAGCAACTCACAATAGCATGTTCCAGTTCTCCGGAAATAAAATCATTCAAAGTTGAATCAAAAATGAATCCATACTGACCGCCTTGCAGCCAGCCGGTTTGACCGGTGTAGATCATTTGTGCATTCAGACCTGCATCTGCACAGGCCTGCTTTACCAAACGGCAGGTTGTTCTTTTGCCCAATGCACAGTCTGTTCCAATCACTGCAATAATGGGAGCATCAACAGAAAATATTTCTGATGTCCAGAAATGCAGGTCTTTTCTATCCTTTGGTTTTCTTACATCTATCATCTCCACACCATACTCTTTTGCCAACGCAGTAAATGCAGGCTTGTCATTTAAATATTCATGCAGCCCATTTACCAGGGATATACGTTGACGAATACACGATTCCAGTATAGGAAGAAAATGTGGTGGCAATACACCACCTGGCGTAGCCACACCAATGATACAATATTGAATATTTTTTACCGCATACACCGCATCTTCAACAGTAGCATAAATAGGAATATTGCGATGCTTTCCATCGAGTACTTCACCGGCATCTTTACCGGCATGCACACTGTCAATCACAGCGGCTATTTCATAACGTTCTGTTCCACGGATCAGGCCGTGTGCTGTCTTTGCATCTGTTTCATGCAGCACTCCATCTGTTAGTACAATGGCTTTTGGTTTCATTTAAGTTGTAAGTTTTAAGTAATAAGTTTTAAGTCGTAAGTTATAAGTAATAAGTTCAAGCATTGACCACTCATAACTCATCATTCATCACTCATCATTCTTCATATCATCTCCCCACAAATTCTCCCGGAAATTTTTGTTGAGCCGTTTTATCCTTGTACACCAACACACCATTCACCCACACTTTTAAAATGCCATCAGATAATGCTTTGGAATTTTCAATGCTGGAATTATCTTTCACCGTCGCAGGGTCAATCAATACCAAATCAGCAAAATAACCGGGAGCAATGATGCCACGGTTAGTAATGCCTGTATGCTCCGCAGCAAGCCCGGTCATTTTATGAATCGCATCTTCCCAGCTCATGATCTTTTTTTCTTTTACATAGCGGTTCAGTATTTTAGTAAAACTTCCATATCCTCTTGGATGACCACCATTGGCGCCATCAGAACAAACATTGGTGTGGCCCCATGCTAAGAAACTCATCACATCATCTTCTGACATGGATTTACCCATGATGGTTTCTATCCCACCAGCATCCGGGTGCTGCTTTTGATAATCTGACGCAGCAGCTACTAAATACAATAATGTTTTTGCAGGAGTTTCATTCCTGAGCTTTGCAATAGCACCAACTGTTTTTCCTTTGTAATTACTGTCGGGAGCAAAACGAACCATCACCGATCCTTCCGGATCAAATAAATGTTCCGTGGCATAAGTGGCTCCTTCCAAACTGGTAAAATCTTTTTTTGGAAACAATACTCTTACCGTGCTGTTCCAAAAATCATAAGGATAACAATCGGCTGTAATGTCAATGCCTTCAGCTCTTGCATTTTGCAGGGTAGCCAATAATGCAGGTGCAGTACCCCAGTCATCTTTCAATGCAATTTTTATGTGAGAAATCTGCACGGGTAATTTTGCTTCTCTTCCAATATTAATGATCTCATCCAGTGCATCTGTCATGCTGATATCTTCACTGCGGATATGACTGATGTACCTGCCTTTTTCAGCTGCAGCAACTTTTGCCAGTTCAATTACTTCATTGCGGTTGCTGTAAAAACCTTCTTCATATTCCAGGCCTGAGGAAAGTCCCAGTGAACCTTTTTGTAATTCCTCTTTCAGCAATTGTTTTATTTTTTCTAACTCCTCATTGGTTGCAGGTCTTGATAAATTGGCAGTGCCCATAATTTTTTCCCTGATGGTTGCATGGCCGGTATACGTAGCCACATTGATAGCAGCAGGAATTGTTTTCATAGATGCTTTGATGCTGTCTACAGGATCACTGCCTCCGTCTTGCCCGGCAACAATGGTGGTGATGCCCTGGTTCAATGCTCCCAGTGCTTCCGGGTATTTGGTTAAAGAACCTTCCAGGTGACTGTGACTGTCAATAAAACCAGGTGCTAATATTTTTCCTTCGCCATCAATAATTTCTTCCCCTTCAAAAGGTTGCAGGTTTCCTACAGTAAGAATTCTTTTGCCTTGTATTCTTACTGACACATTTCTTGCAGGGGTGCCGGTACCATCCATTACCTGTACATTTTTAATCAATATCGTTTGTGTAACATCTAATGGCTTACCCTGTATAAAATTTCTTGTGGTGCGGATGCCCCAGCCATTGCTGCCGCTGCTTAACTGAATAATGGTTCTGTTGTTTTTTGTATCCCGGTAAATCAAATTCGCAAAACCACCCCAACCGCCGGTGTGAGAATATTCTCCTGTTCTATCCTTTTCAATACCCCAACCAAAACCGTAAGGATAAGTAGTTCCATCTTTTAATTTAACCGGTTCCAATGCTTGAGCAAATGTTGAAGCCTTCACTAATTTTTCTGTATTCAAACTTTGTTCCCATTTATACAGATCTTCTACAGAAGAATAAATATTACCATCACCCACCACGCCATCAAAAGGAGTAAGGTCATTTAGTTTTCTTTTTTCACCAGTCTCTTCAAAACCATACACATGATTGGCGGGAATGGAGGGCATTAAAACATGATACACATAAGTATCATTTAATTTCAATGGCGTGGTGATATTTTTTTTCACAAACACATCAATAGGCTGTTTACTGATGCGTTCAATAATGCTTACCAGCAATGCGTAGTTGGTGTTGCAGTAATTCCATTTGGTGCCGGTGGCAAAATCCAGTGCTGGTTTGTAAGTGGCATATAATGTAATGAGTTTTTCATTGGAGAGTGTATCCAGTGGTGTTTTGTAACGCTGAAAAACATCAAAGTATTCCGGTATGCCGGAGGTATGGGTCATCAGGTTACGGATGGTGATATTGTCGTAAGGCAATTCAGGAATGTACTTTTTACAATCATCATCAAACTGTAATTGTCCTCTTTCTTTCAGTATCATAATGCACATGCACATGAACTGCTTGGTAACAGATGCCAGGTTAAAAGAAGAAGTAGTGGTGAGTGGTTGGTTGGTTCTGTAGTCTGTTACACCAAATGCTTTTTTATAGATCACTTTACCTTTTTCAGCATACAATACCGTTCCATTAAAGCGGCTGCTTTTATACAGTACGGTCAGTACAGAATCCAGTTGCTGTAAAGTGGGAGTTTGCTGGGCATGTAAGAAATGAATAGATAAAAAAAAGGTAAAAAGGAAAGCCTTTATTTTTTTCATGTAAGCAGTATTTAGGAATTAAAGATAGGTAGTAAACAGGAGAGTAGAAATCTCCATGGACTGCCAAATAGAGAGATTGAGTATTTAAATGCTTGAAAAAAATTCTTCCAGGTTGGTGTCATTAGACACACCCATCCGTTGCCGTAAGCGCTGTCTTGTTTTATGTACACTATCTGGCGATATGCCCTGCATGGAAGCCATTTGCCGGGTGGTAAGCTGAAGGCGGGTAAGTGCTGCCATACGCTGTTCTGCTACAGTTATATCTGGGGCGGTATCCTTTAGCCTTTGGAAAAACATTGGGTATATTTTTTCAAAGAGCTCTTTAAATTTGTCCCAATCCCCCTCTGTTAAAATAGTGAGGCTGCTTAAAGCAGATATAGTTTCCTGCTGACCTGCAGAGGAATTGCTCGCCAGCATTTGTACTTCCAGTTTTTCTATCAGGTTGGTTTTTTCAACAATGTTTTGGGTAAACTGTTCCATCTGCAGCTTAGCAGACAACATTTCTGCTTCCATTAGTATTTTCTCTTTTTCAAGGCTCTCCTTCCGGTACTTAAATTTTAGTCGTTGCCAGTTTACCAGCAGCACAGTAATGATAGCCAGCAATACGATACCTAGAATTACAAAGTTCCGTTGCTGTAATTGAGCATTTTTTTCTTGCTTTAGCCTTCGAATGTTATAGAGATTTTTTTCTTCATTGAGGCGCAAATTTGAAATGGCTATGCTACTGGTAGCTATTCTTTTTTCAATGCTGTCATGTAATTTTTGATAAAGGCCGGAATAATAAATTGCACTATCATCAAATCCATTTAGCTTATATACATCCACCGCTGCATAATAAATATTCTGGCGGTAATTGTCATCAGGTAATTTATTAATGAGCAGCATTGCTTCCCTTATTTGTGGGAGAGCTAAAGAGCTTTTACCTATTGCAATATGAGCACGGGCTGACCATTGCAGGGCATTGGCAGCATTGTCAAAAAATTTATTGTCCATGCTGATCCGGTAATCCTTATCAAGCAGTGCTATTGCAGAATCATATTTTTTAAGCAGGTAATATACCTGCCCCATATTGCCACTAATAATGCCTTCCCAACCAGCACGTAAATATTTAGAGGTTTCTGCCAATGCTTTTTTATAGAAGTACATAGCAGAATCGTAATTATTAGTGCGATGATAAGCCAGTGCCAGGGTATTGTAAACGGACATTCGGTAAGCCTTGTTCCCTTCACTTTTTGTATTGGCTGTTTGAGAAAGCCATTTTAATGAATACTCTTTACATTTTTCATATTCTCTCACCCGGTACATCAATTCTCCCACAAAATGGTAATTGGGATAAGACTCTATACCAACTAATCTTTCATGCAATTCAATGCTGTAAATGGAATAGGTTACGGCTAATTCTTTTTCATCGTAAAAAAATGCTATTGAAAAATACAAATTGCTCACATTGGCAATCAGGTACTCATTCTGGCTTTCATTTGCAAGCTGCATTGCCTCTTTAATCAATAAAAGGGTGGGTACTTTTGAAGCCTTGTTACCATTCAGGTGGTCCTTAAGCTGTAAAAGACTCAGTTTAACTATTTTTAGCCTCGTAGAGAAATAAATGTTATTGCTGTCCCCGTTAGCCTCTAACTGTTTTACAAATGCATCCAGTCTTGTTGAGTCATACTTAGTTATCACTTGCTCATAGAGGAGCTGCATAGCTTCGTTTTGTATATCCTTCGGGTCACTCAGTTTTTTTACCCACTCCTTTACAGAAATTGTTGTTACCTGGCTGGCACAATAATTAGCCGATAGTGCAAGCATTGCAATTGCCAAAATAAATTTCATGAAAAAGCTGGTTAAGGTAAGTACCTGGTTTGTACTGGCAATATACAAACGAATATCCTTTTAAAATATTCTTGTATAAATATTTATCCGAAGTATTGTCAATTAATAAAGGAAACAATTGAAAGATATAATTTATTGAATACCAATAGTGAATTCCCTCTGTCCGTTTTTTGTCCGGTGGTTGTCAGGTGTTTGTCTGGTGCCTGTCCTGTAATTGTCCGTGCTTTTATTTGTGATCTACTGCCCGGCGGTACTACTTTTAAGCTCTTAAATATTTACCACTGCTAATCCCTGCAAAACAAAAATATCTTATTGCCATAATTGCCATTGCGGTATTGCTGATTGTAATTGTGTACCTCATTTACGAAAGAAGAATTGAGGCGATGGAGCAAATGGTATTGCAGCAGCCGCCCTAGCTATAATAGCCTGTAATCTGAATTTGTTTTTTCTTATTTTATTTGATTCACTTTAATAAAACCTTACTTACATGCACAGTTGTACACCAAAACAAAAGCTTTTAATCAACATTTTCATCTTACTGGTATTTACTCTTTTATTTAATCCTATTCTCCTTCTGGCACAAACGAGTAAACTTCCAAAAGCTGGATCCGGGCAGGTTCTTTTTGCCATTGGTGATGATCCATTTGGAGGGGGAAGTTGTACCTCCCGACCCGATGTGCCCGTTGTTTCAGTCACTCAGCCCGCATGCAATAGTACGACTGGGAGTGTTACCATAGTTAGCCCAACAGGTTCCGATATTAGTTATACAATATTGCAGGAAGGTGTCGTGGGGCAAATTAATTCAACGAATACTACAATTAATTTAAATGCTGGTAATACTTATTATGTTTATAGCCGTTATATAAGTAACAATTGTGGAAGTGCATCACCTGCAACTGTGATCTTATCACCATCAACTACCGCTACACCCTGGTACAGGGATAGTGACGGTGATGGATATGGCGATCCAAATAATTCTGTAATGGATTGTACTCAACCTGCAGGGTATGTTGCCAACTCGTCCGACTGCAATGACGGTTCTACTCTAAATCAAACCATTTTTTATGTAAATAAAAACGCCACAGGCGCTAATGATGGTACTTCATGGGTTAATGCTTATACGAATCTGCAAGATGCACTCACCAATCCTTGCGGAACTATTACCCAAATATGGGTAGCGAAAGGCACCTATTATCCTGATGAAGGTGCAGGCATTACTGATAACAGTTTTTCATCATCTTTTAAATTAAAAAATGGCATTGCTGTATATGGTGGTTTCGCAGGTACAGAAACCAATCTTGCCAGTCGTAATTGGGGATTAAACGTAACAATCCTCAGTGGTGATTTAACACAAAATGATGGCACAAATTTTACCAACTATACCGACAATGCCTGGCATGTGGTTTTCAACGGGGGCTTTATTGATGCTACAGCAATTCTTGACGGATTTGTTATAGCAGCCGGCCAAACATCGGATAGGGATGAAACAAATAAGTTTGGTGGAGGTATGTATAATTTTAATTCAAGCCCTACCATTTCAAATTGTACGTTTACCAAAAACCTCGGCTTCTTAGCAAGTGGTATGTATAATGTGGGGAGCAGTCCTGTCGTTACAAATTGTAATTTTCAAGACAACAAAGCCCTTGTTGACGGTGCTGGCTTGGGTAACAGCAGTTCTTCACCGGTCTTCACCAACTGTAATTTTTCTGGCAACGTTGCAGCTGAAAATGGCGGGGGCGTTTTTTCATTTAATTCTTCTCCCCGATTTATCAATTGTAATTTTTCTAGTAATAAAGCCAAATATGGAGGAGCTATGTTTAATCTTAACGCAAATTCTGTGTTAATCAACAATCGGTTCTTTAAAAATCAAGCTATTACGTACGGTAATGCAATTGGTAATAGTGGGGGAACTCCATCTATTACTAACAGCACCTTCTGTTCAAACTATAATTTTACACCCGGTGGAGTTCTTATTTATAATACCAATAATTCAACCCTATCGATCACCAATTCTATTTTGTGGGGTAATGGTACCCTTGTTGACCTTTTAAATGACCCAGGTAGTAGTAGTTCAGTTACCTATTCTATTACAAAAGAAACCGGGGAGGGGAACCTTTATACGAATCCGTTATTTGTTGACGACGTGGCAGGGGACCTTCGACTCACCGGTAATTCTCCTGCAAGAAATGTTGGAAAAGATGCTGCAAATAATGAACCGCTGGATCTGGATGGTAGCCCAAGAAAAGTGGGTACAATAGATATGGGTGCCTATGAGTACGGCTGCCTTACTGCTTCGGAATGGGTGTTGGATAATGACAATGATACATATTATACCGGGGGTATAATATCAGCATGTACTTCTCCGGGAGAAGGATATGTAATTAAGGGAGATAAGAAAGCTGGCGATTGTGATGATAATGATAATAAAATACGCCCCGGTGCCAGGGAAGTGTGTGATAATAAAGACAACGATTGCGATGGAAGTATTGATGAAGATTTAAGATATTACGCTGTTTTTCTGGATGAAGACGGTGATGGTTATGGATTTGGACTATCTGTGTTTAGTGGGGTTTGCTCAACCCCAGTGGGTTATTCCGAAAACAACTCGGATTGTGCGCCATTAGATCCTGATAAATTTATTAGCGGTCCTTTATATGTGGATAATGATGGGGATGGCTATACAGTGGGCTCTCCAGTCCTGATATGTTATGGTCTAATTCCGCAAGGTTATTCATTAACTTCAAAAGGAGAAGATTGTAACGATGCTGATAAAACTTTGCCCAATCTTTTTTATCCAGATGCCGATCAAGACGGATATACTACCGGAACAGGCGTAATATTTTGTACGATAACAGCTCCCGATAAATATAAGGAACAACCTTCAAGCATAATTGATTGTAATGATGGCGATGCACTAGTGCATAGTCCCACTCTATACTGGCCAGATGAAGATGGAGATGGCTTTGGCTATGATATCCAGAAAAATGATTCCAGGTTTATAGAAGGATGTTATTCTTTATTTATATCATACAGCAATTACGGCGCTTATCTCTCGTTCTCAGGAGCACCCCAGTGTGCTGTCGACCCTCAGCCAACCAAATTACCAAAGTTCTTTTGTACATCAACACCACCACCCGGTTGGTCTGTAAATGGAGATGACTGCAACGACAATGATGCAACGATTAAGCCTCAAACTTTCTATCAGGATCTCGACGGCGATGGCTTTGGTAATCTGGCAGAAACAACTCAGGCTTGCTCTCTACCTTCCGGTTATGTAACTAACAGTACTGATAACTGTCCTTCAGCAAGCAATCCAGATCAGTTAGACACTGATGAAGATGGACAAGGAGATGCTTGTGATCCAGACGATGACAACGATGGAGTACTGGATACAAATGATTGTGCACCTCTAGATAAAACAAGATGGCGTTTCGCAATCGGATATTTCGATACCGACGGCGATGGATATTCAAACTCGCAATTTCAATCTGTGATCTGTTACGGCGCAGTACAGCCAGCCGAGTTTATACTAACCTCTCCTGGTGTGGACAATTGTCCTTCAGTAAGCAATCCAGATCAAAAAGACACAGATGGAGATGGACAAGGTAACGCCTGCGATACAGATGATGATAATGATGGTGTGCTGGATATAAATGATTGTGCACCGCTTGATGCAACCAAATGGCGTTCGGCTGTTGCTTATTTAGACGTTGATGGAGATGGCTATACCACAAGCCAGGCCACTATTTGTTACGGCACTTCACTTCCACTTAATTATACACTTTCTTCTTTAGGGAACGACAATTGTCCTTCAGTAAGCAATCCCGATCAAATAGACACAGACGTAGATGGACAGGGAGATGTTTGCGATCTGGATAATGACAACGATGGTATACCAGATGCCCAGGATTGTGCACCGCTAGATGCAACCAAATGGCGTTTGGCTGTTGCTTATTTAGACGTTGATGGAGATGGCTATACCACAAGCCAGGCAAGTATTTGTTACGGCACTTCGCTTCCACTTAATTACATCCTGGTTTCTTTGGGAAATGACAATTGTCCTGCAGTTAGCAATCCTGATCAAAAAGACACAGATGGAGATGGGCAGGGAGATGCTTGTGATACAGATGATGATGGCGATGGAGTGCTTGATATAAATGATTGTGCACCGCTTGATGCAACAAAATGGCGTTCGGCTGTTGCTTATTTAGATACTGATGGAGATGGCTACACCACAAGTCAGTCTACTATCTGTTACGGCACTTCGCTTCCACTTAATTATACACTATCTTCCTTAGGAAACGACAACTGCCCTTCGGTAAGCAATCAAGATCAGAAAGATACAGATGGAGATTTACAAGGTGATGCTTGCGATGCAGATGATGATGGCGATGGTGTTTCGGATACACAGGATTGTTTGCCACTTGATGCTTCAAAATGGCGGTCGGCTGTTGCATATTTAGATGTTGATGGAGATGGGTACACTACAAGCCAGTCCACTATCTGTTACGGCACATCGCTTCCACTTAATTATATACTATCCTCTTTAGGAAACGACAATTGCCCTTCAGTAAGCAATCCTGATCAGAAAGACACAGATGGAGATGGACAGGGTGATGCATGTGATACAGATGACGATAATGATGGAGTGTCGGATATAGATGATTGTGCACCGCTTGATGCAACAAAATGGCGTTCTGTTCTTGCCTTCATAGACAATGATGGTGATGGTTTTACCAATGGGACAGCTACCGTATGCTACGGAACTTCACTTCCTGTTGGTTTTACACTTCAATCCAGAGGAACTGATTGCAATGACAATACAGCAACATTAACTTTACCGATCACCTACTACCTTGATTTTGATGGAGACGGCTTTGGTAATCCTGCAATCACTTTATCTAGATCTGTGTGTTCTCTCACACCGCCATCAGGTTACGTAGCAAACAACACTGATTGTGCCGACAATAATGCTTCAGTTAATCCTGCTGCGGTGGAAGTATGCGGCAATAGAATTGATGACAACTGTAACGGTGATATTGATGAGACCATTTGCTTCCCCTGCCAGAATGCAAACACTTTGAGAACTACCAATATCAGCTCGAACAGTGCACAGTTAAACTGGAGTGCAAGAGCTAATCCTGTACAATGGCAGGTGCAATACAAAACCACCAAACTCGGATCTAAATGGGTGGATGTATTTGTTACAGGTAACAAACGCTCGGTTATTATTAGCGGATTGCTCAGTAACCAAAATTACCAGTGGCAGATCAGGGCTAAATGTGGTACTAGCTGGACTGGATACTCAATATCTGTTGGATTTAAAACTTTAAGTTATGCGAACCTGTTTGTGAAACCTGCACATGTTGTTTCAACAACACCTGATATGGTAACCAGTACTTTTAAGGTGCATCCTAATCCAACAACCGGGCTAGTTAATCTTGATCTGCAACTTGAGCAGGGAACATCCGAAACTGCTATTATAAACGTATTGGATATAACAGGAAGAAAAGTGTACACAGAGAAAGCTGTTTTGATAAAAGGTTCACTTCGTAAAAATATTCAATTACCAGCAAAAGCAGTATCAGGTATGTACCTGGTAGAAATAATCGTACATGGTAAGCCTTATACTTCAAAATTAGTATTGATGAGGTAACCAGTTTTGTACAGATTGATGTTTCGGCAAATCCCCATTCACTGAATGGGGATTTTTATTGAGTTGAAAGTTTTTCAATGAATCTATTCCCGTTCAATATTTTTGATCACAATTTTTTCAATCAGCTGATCTCCGTTAACTTTTTGCTGTTGTATCTTCCTCACTATACTCATCCCTCTGGTTACACTGCCAAATGCTGAATAGCCCTGCTTGTCACCCACACCGTTATTACCAAAATCATATTGTGACTGATCTCCAATGCAAATAAAAAATTCAGAGTTGGCAGTGCCGGGAGCAGTACGGGCCAATGATAATGTTCCATCTGTATGAGACAATTTGGAAAGCTGTGTGCTCTCATGCGGTATTCCCGGCAGGTTAAGTTTTTGCGAATCCCCAATGCCACCTTGTATCAAACCAGTATTAGATTCCGGGGACATTCCTTCCTGCATCACTACCCGGTAAAACACAGCGTTTTTGTAATAACCGGCATCAATGTATTGTAAAAAAGCAGCCACGGTTTTAGGCGCTTTATCCGGGTACAATTCCGCTTCTATATCACCCATGGAGGTACTGATAACAATTTGTGGATATTGACTTTTTTTTTCACCGCAACCGATTGCTATAACTAAAATGAAGGCTAATAATTTTTTCATATTCCCAAGTTAATGGTTTAGTGCAGCAAAATTGTATTTTTGAAACTTACCATGATCAAAAATATTTCTTCTTTTATAAAAAACAGGTCAGCCCTTTCGGTTGGTTTTTTGTTTTCAGTATCTAGTCTTTTATTTGGCACCTGGGTAGCGGCAATTCCTTCCATTAAAACAAGGCTGCAATTTACTGATGGCAGTCTTGGCTTATCCTTGTTACTATCTCCGCTGGGTGCCATCACCGGTATGTTATTATCCAGGATCGTTTTCAGAAAATTGCCGGTAGGTAAATGGATGATGATCGGGTATATTATCTCCTGCTGTATAATGATCCTCCTCATCAATTCTTTAAACAGGCCCATGCTCTGGATCTGTTTATACTTCTATGGCGTATTTGGTTTTTTAAATGGCGTATCCAGCAATGCCACGGTAAACCTGATGGAAAAAAAATATGACCGGCTGATGATGAGTACCTGTCATGCCATGTACAGTCTTGGTGGTGCTGTGAGTGCATTACTGGCCAGTACTTTCTTTGGAATGGGAATTGGCTCGGGTTACCAAATAGAAATTATTTCTTTCGTTATCATTATTGTGATCCTCAGTAACCGTAAATATTTATTGGCTAACCAGGAAATTATTCACTCCAAATCGCCCTTTAAATTTCCTTCCCTTACTATACTGGGCATATCATTTATATGCATGGTTACCTTTATGGCAGAAGGCTGTGTGGCCGACTGGAGTGCATTGTATTTTAAAGAAGTATTACATGCCCCCAGGAATATCATGAGTTTTGGATATGCAGGTTTCTCTATTGCCATGACCATTGGCAGGTTGAACGGAGATAGCTTTATTGCAAAAGTGGGCGGTAAAAAAATAGTGATCGTTGGCAGCCTGCTGGCAACTGTTGGATTTTTAATGGTATCATTTGCACCGGGTATAGCAGTAGCCATTGCAGGCTATACCTTAGTGGGTATTGGTTGTTCCTGTATTGTCCCAGTGCTGTTCAGCGCCTCTGCCAATATTCCCGGCGTAAGTACGGTAGAAGGTTTCGCAATGGTTACCACCGGTGGCCTTATCGGCTTTCTTGCAGGACCTTCCCTGATTGGTTTGATATCAGAAAGATCGGATTTGTCAAAAGGATTTCTTTTGCTGACCATTCTTTGCATTACAGCTGCAGTGGCAGGATGGAAAAATAAATTTTTAGGAGCAGGCAAAGAGTTGAAGGGAGAGGAGTTTGTTATAAATGAATAACGAAAATCATTTTCAAACACACCAATATGACTGGTGAGACAAAATTAACCATCATAAAAACCATCCACACACTGGTTTGGCTCTTTTTCAATTTTGTGATCTTTTACATGCTTTATGCAGTAATTGTAAATAAATTAGACGTGTGGCTCTGGATTGGCTACGGGTTAGTCATCTTAGAAGGAATCACACTACTTGTCTTTAAATTCTTTTGCCCGTTAACTATTATTGCAAGGAAATATTCCGATTCCACCAAAGCTAATTTTGACATTTATCTTCCTAATTGGCTGGCAAAATATAATAAGCCAATTTATACTACAATTCTGGGAATTATTGCTATTATAACAATCTACCAACTTCTCAAATAGCATTGCTGTCTACTCATCATTACCTGACCAAAGTAAAAACCTCTTGATAAATCACACCATCTAAAGGATTCAAAAAACTATCTTTGTAAAAACAGAAAATCATGAAAGCCATCCTCACTATTTTAACGGTACTCTTTTTTACCGTTGCAGCCACTGCCCAAGCTAAAAATCCAAGCATTCACAAAGCTGATCCTTCTAAAAAAATACAAATAGTGGAAGCAGCCTGTGGCGAGTGCCAGTATAAAATGGAAGGCAAAAGTTGCGACCTGGCAGTACGGATTGACGGCAAATCTTATTTTGTAGATGGCACCAGGATTGATGAACATGGCGATGCCCATGCAGATGACGGATTTTGCAATGCCGTAAGAAAGGCAGAGGTGCAGGGAGAAATAAAAGATAACCGTTTTGTCGCCACTTATTTCAAACTCGTTGAAACGCCGGCAAAGAAAAAAAACTAAAAAGAGCTGAGTTATTTAGTATTGCTAAGTCATCTCCTGTTTATTCTATTGTTGCACCGGTAATTATAGCTCCATGCGGAACAATACTGTTTATAAATTAATTATTGTTTTACTGCTTGTTGTTATTGCCGTACGTTTTATAAAAACATATTCTCACAAACAAAATAATTACCCGGCTCAGCACAAGGAACAGCCTGCTGATAAAAATATTCAACCGGTAACAGATGTCCAGGCTCCGCACAAAAAGACTGATGGCAACTCAGCCATAGATGAACTTACAAAAGAAGACGTGGTGCTGGCCTATGTAAAACAAAATAATCAACTTCCGGAATATTACATCACAAAAAAACAAGCAAGAAAAAACGGCTGGAATCCTGCAAAGGCAAACCTCTGTGAGGTGCTGCCCGGCAGGGCAATAGGAGGAGATGTGTTTACCAACAGGGAAGGTAATTTGCCCGAAAAGCCGGGAAGAACCTGGTACGAAGCCGACCTGAATTATGATTGTGCCTACCGCAATGCCGATCGTTTATTATTTTCTAATGATGGCCTGTTGTTTGTAACAAAAGATCATTATAAAACCTTTGTGCAAAAATGATGAAGACGATCATATTCAACTTTGACGACATTCACAGCATGCGGTCTTTTTACAGCGCCTGTAAGGAGCAATTAAAACTACCAGATCATTTCGGCAACAACTTAGATGCCTTGTGGGATTGCATTACCGCTTACGTTGAATTGCCCATTGCCATTCGTTTTATCAACCTGAGTCCTTATCACCTGAAGAAATATGAAAGACAAATTGATTTGTTCCGTGATGCAGAAAAAGAACTGGATGGAGAACTGACTTTTGAGTATCAAACCAGGGATGAAATGGATGCTGGTTAGCAGATACAAAGCCTTATATCAAACTAAACATATATGCGGCGGTTCAAAAAGATCTTAACAGTATTTTTAATACTGTTACTCGTTATATTGGCTGGCGGATTCTGGTATGCCTGGCATGCATTTCCGGCGGTGAGTGGCTATGGTGCCAAGGATATGTGTTCCGCTATTTACCTGCAACATCGTAATCCTTCAGATATCACAAAAGATTACCAGGATGAATTTCCATTGTCCATTGGAGAATTTACCTGGAACCAAAAAGACTCATCAGTTACAGGTAGCGTGTGGGGTTTTGCTAAAAGAAAAGCCATCTACAGGCAATTCATTGGCTGCACATTGGTAAATGATTTTACTGAGAATGAAATAAGGGCACAGCATTTTGATAAACCAACTGCACCTGAAATCAACAGTGATACCGTTGCCTGGCCTTATGGAGATAAATTGAATGAAAGCTTTCCTGCCGAACTAAATAAATCCTTACTGGATAAAGCAGTTGATAATGTACTAAACGAAACTAAGGATGATAAGCCTGTTTATACAAGAGCAGTGTTGGTAGTTTACAACGGGCAAATTGTTGCAGAAAAATATGCACCGGGTTTTGATAAGCATACGGTGATGCTGGGATGGTCCATGTCCAAAAGCCTGACTGCTGCGTTAATTGGGATTTTGGTAAAGCAGGGTAAACTGTCTGTAAATGACCCGGCACCTGTGCCAGAATGGAAGGACAATAAAAAGGAAGCAATAAAACTGCTTCATTTATTACAACAAACCAGCGGCCTGGATTTTAAAGAAAATTATTCCTGGCCCAGTGAAGTAACAGATATGTTATTCAACAAGGGAGATATGGCGGCTTACACAGCAGCATTGCCTTTAAAATATGAACCCGGGAAAGTATTTAATTATTCCAGCGGCAACAGTAATATTCTCAGCCGCATTATCCGAAACACGGTTGGTGAAAATGAATATACCGGCTTTCCCTACCGGGCATTGTTTCACAAAATAAATGCATACAGTTTTTTGCTGGAGCCGGATGCATCAGGAACCTATATCGGTTCCTCATACAGTTATGCTACGGCAAGGGATTTTGCAAGGTTTGGCTTATTGTACTACAATAATGGCTGGTGGAATGGCGAACAAATTTTACCGGGTAACTGGGTGGAGGAATCTATACAACCTTCGGCAGCGGACAGGCAAAAAAAATATGGTTACCAGTTTTGGTTAAACGGGTATCAAGAAAAGGACAGCACTAAACATTTGTATCCAGATGTTCCGGGTGATATGTACAATGCCGATGGCTATGGCGGGCAAGATGTGTACATCATTCCTTCAAAAAAATTAGTGGTGGTAAGACTGGGGCTGCACAAGATTAATGAAAACAAATTTTTGAAAGAAGTAATCGCTTCGTTAAAATAACTCAGCAGCCATCAAAAATTTAAAATTAAATAGAACGATTTATCTATTTTCATTTTATAAAATTACCGGCCATGATTTCAGTGAATAAACAATTGCTATTGGTATTTATTTTGTTTGCATCCCTTGCTGCATCATCGCAAACAACAAAAGAAAAAGCGGTTGCAGCGATCGCCAAAGCAGAGAATGATTTTTCAGCGATGGCTTCTGAAAAAGGGATTGAAGCTGCCTTTACATATTATGCTGCACAAGATGCCATCATTAAAAGAGGGAATGATTCTTTGATATATGGTAAAACAGGCATCACTAATTTTTATGCGAAAGATGGATATAAAAAAGCCGTACTGAAATGGTCTTCAGATTTTGTGGATGCATCAGAAAGCGGAGACCTGGGATATACTTTTGGTAAATACACCTGGCAGATGAAAGATGAACAGGGAAAGATAGTACAGGAAGCAAAAGGCATCTTTCACAGCGTATGGAAAAAGCAGCCTGATGGCTCCTGGAAGTTTGTATGGGATTAATATTGATTGTTACCAATAAAAAATAGATATGCCTGGATGATAAACAATCAATATTAATTTACCCATAAAAATTTTCATAAATAATTCATCGACTTGCCGGAATTTACATACATCCGAAATCGCATCATATTTTCTTCAGCTTCCATTTACCTTTCTTAAATAAGATATAGGCTGCTATGCTGATGGCGGTTTCTGCAATTGGTATCGCTGCAAAAACACCCACTGGCCCCAATGAAAAAGTTTTGGCCAGGGTATAAGCCAGTGGAATCTGGAAAAACCAGAAGCCGAAAAAGTTAATCACTGTTGGTGTACGGGTATCACCAGCGCCATTGAAAGCATTGGCCATTACCATACCAATACCATAAAAAATATAACCACTGGTTATGATCCTTACAGCCAGCACAGCATAATGTTTTACTGTTTCTTCCTGTGTAAAAAAAGAAATGATGGGTACAGCAAATGCCAGCAGGATCACAGAAACGATGCCCATAAAAATAGCATTGTACTTAGCTGTTTTAATAACAGATTCTTCGGCACGTTGCGGATGGTTGGCACCGAGATTTTGTCCTACTAAAGTTGCTGCAGCATTGCTCATTCCCCAAGCAGGTAAAATAAAAAACATCACCAGCCTGATGGCGATCTGGTAACCTGCGGATGCATCGCTTTGCCCGGTTTGCGCCACCAGCATAGCCAATACGATCCAGCTGCCGGAACCAATTAAAAATTGCAACGTGGCGGGCCATGAAATATCGATCACCGAACGGATAATTGTCCAGTCTGGTTTCAGGTATTTGAAAACAAATTTCACCAACCGTTTTCCATTGAACAAATGATACAACTGGTAAACCACGCCAACGCCCCTGCCTATGGTAGTAGCCATTGCTGCACCTGCCACACCAAATGCCGGTATCGGTCCCAATCCACGAATTAGTATGGGGCATAAAATAATATTGCAGATATTGGCCAGCCACAAACTTTTCATCGCCATCATGGCATCGCCAGCTCCCCTGAAAATACCATTGAGCATAAACAGCAGCATGATTACCAAACTTCCGCCCATTAATATCCGGGTATAACTCACACTGGTTTTGATCGCCATTTCTTCTGCACCCATCCACCTGAGTAATTCTTCAGCATAAATAAAACCGGGTATACTGATAACAATGGTAATGGCCACCGCAATCAGCATGGCCTGCATACCAGCTTTAGAAGCATCTTCATAATTTTTTTCACCCACCCGCCGTGCTACCATAGCGGTAGCTGCCATACTGATTCCGATGGCCAGTGAATAAATAATAGTAATCATAGATTCTGTAAGTCCCACCACAGAAGTGGCGTACTTACCCAGGTGGCTCACAAAAAATATATCCACCACCGCAAATACACTTTCCATGCACATCTCCAGCATCATGGGAATAGCTAAAAGAATCACCGCTTTACGGATGCTGCCCGTGGTATAATCCTGCAGTTCGCCATTTAAAGACTGGCGTATGATTGAAATAAATTTATTGGTATGTTGACTGATTGATTGAGCAGTAGTCATGAAATTCTTTTTAAGGATGTAACAATAAATAATACAAAAAGGCTGAAAGCAGCCTGAACATTTTTGCGGAGATCAGCAGTTGTACAAAGCAGCTGCCTTAAAAGAATTTCATAATTCGTAAAATTGTAGAGAGCAAAGGTTGGGAAAAAAATGTAATCTGTGAAAAAATTATTATCAAAGTTTTTTTTGCTATTTCAGTGTAAAAAAAATACGCCAGAGAAAGGCTGTAAGAAGCTGAAACAACCAGGGAAGAAATAGCCCGGAAAAGCCTGTTTATTTCCTGTATGGTATCTTTGCGCCATGAGATTTTTTTTTCTGAGTTTAATTATTATTGTTTTTGTTTTTACATCCTGCGTTAAAAGGCAGGTACTTACAGAAAAAGAGGTGCTGAGTGTGATCAATACTTTTGATAATGGATGGCGTAATAAAAACCTGGATAAGGTGGATTCAGTACTGGCACCAGGCTATGTTTATTTTACCCAGTCTGGCGGTGTGTTCAGCAGGGAAGGTGTGGTGCAAACAGCCGGTTCACCTTCTTATGCATTAGATAGTATGGAAAGAACTGATTTTAATGTGGAATTATTTGAGAATACCGCTATTGTAAGCACCAGGTGGCGGGGCAGGGGTACTTACCAGGGGCAGCCATTTGACGAAAATCAGCGCTGCAGCATTACAGTGATAAAATTAAAAGGCAAAGTTCAAATCTTATCAGAGCATTGCACCCCCATCAAAGTGGCACGGATATTTCATTAATTCAGGCAACGTTTTTATCAGTATCGCTATCCTGCTATAAAGAAAATAAACCAGGGTTAAGAATATGCTGCTTAATAGCGACGTTAATATTTTAGTTTTACATTTTTAAAAGCCTAAAGGTGGTCATCCTAACTATTTAGTACAATATGAAGAAGATTTTACTTACTGCTACGCTTTATTTATTTCCCCTTATTTTTTTAAATGCCCAGAAACTGCATTTGAATTTGTTTGGCGGTTTCAGTAATTACCAGGGAGATCTTCAAAAAGCAAAGTTTACTTTTTCTCAAGCCAAACTTGCATTTGGGGCAGGAGCTACCTATGAAGTTACGGAGCGGTTTTATATCAGGTTAAATGTGCTGTCCGCAAAAGTGAGTGGTAATGATAAAACCAATAAAATAAATGCCACCCGGAATTTAAGTTTTTCAAGCCCGGTAACAGAGATACACCTGGGCCTGGAGTATGACCTGATGAATGTATATGAAAGAGGATATGCATTGTATGTATTTGCAGGGATCGGCGGTTTTAAATTTAATCCTTCCACCATCGATTCCCTTGGACAAAAAGTTTACCTGCAACCGTTAGGCACCGAAGGGCAGGGCTTTTTCCAGGGGCGTAAAAAATATGCATTAAACGGAATGGTGATCCCTTTTGGTGGTGGCCTTAAACTGGCGGTGAATGAAGATGTGTTTGTAAGACTGGAAGCTGGCATTCGTAAAACATTTACAGACTACCTGGATGATGTAAGTACCACTTATGTTGACAGGGCAACCTTACTGGCAAACAATGGCGCAAAAGCTGTGGAGCTGGCTTTTAGGGGCGACGAATTAAAACCGGGACTGGTATATCCAAACCAGGGTGCTATCCGGGGCAGTCCTAAAAGAACAGATTACTATTATATCATTGGTGCATCCATCAGTTTCAGGCTGAACAGACAATCAGGCAATGGTAATTCAGGAAAAAACAGAACCGGTTGTCCCGTGAATGTTTATTAAACAGGATTCAATGCCGTTTAGTTAAGTGTTCTTCCAACTGCGAAGCAGTTAAATGTGATTAGCTCTGAGTTCTAACCCGGAGTTAATCAACGGATTTTATAATGACCCTGAAGGGGTCGAATAATGTTTCAGCCTCAACTAAACGGCATTTAAACAGGATTCGTAATTAAATACATTCAACTTATCTGCTGATTTAGTGTTTTACATTTGCACTGAAAAAACAACGAATGGCATATCCATCATTAGAAGCATGTTTACTGGATTTAGAAAAGAATGGTCAATTGGTAAGGATCAAAGAAGAAATTGATCCTTATTTAGAACTGGCAGCAATACATTTACGGGTACATGAAGCGAAAGGTCCTGCACTGCTTTTTGAAAATGTAAAGGGGAGTAAATTCAGGGCAGCATCCAATATCTTTGGAACATTAGACCGCAGTAAATTTATTTTCAGGGATACGCTGACATTGGTACAGCAGTTGATAGAATTAAAGAACGACCCCATCAAGGCCATTAAACACCCCATTAAAAATTTTAGTACAGGTATCGCAGGCTTAAAAGCATTGCCATTAAAAAATCCACTCAGCAAGCCGGTTTTATTTCAGCAAATACAAATTCAGGATATACCGCAGGTGCATCACTGGCCAATGGATGGCGGTGCGTTTGTAACACTGCCACAAGTGTACACAGAAGATGCAGATGAGCCCGGTATTATGCATGCCAATTTGGGAATGTACCGCATTCAGTTAAGTGGCAATGAATATGAAATGAATAAAGAGATTGGTTTGCATTATCAATTGCACCGTGGCATCGGGGTACATCAAACCAAGGCCAATAAAAAAGGACAGCCATTAAAAGTAAGCGTGTTTGCAGGCGGGCCGCCATCGCATTCAGTGGCCGCAGTAATGCCCTTACCGGAAGGCATCAGCGAAATGACATTTGCCGGTGTATTGGGTGGCAGAAGATTTCGTTATGTGTATGAAGATGGATTTGCCATCAGCACCGATGCTGATTTTGTTATTACCGGTGAAGTGCATCCCGAGGAGAACAAACCAGAAGGCCCGTTTGGTGATCACCTGGGTTATTACAGTTTGAAGCATAATTTTCCTTTGATGAAAGTGCATAAAGTATATGCAAAGAAAAATGCCATCTGGCCATTTACAGTAGTTGGCCGTCCACCACAGGAAGATACCAGCTTTGGGCAACTGATACATGAAATGACAGGCAGTGCTTTACAGGTGGAAATACCCGGACTGAAAGAAGTACATGCAGTGGATGCGGCTGGCGTTCATCCCTTGTTGTTAGCAATCGGCAGTGAACGGTACACGCCTTATACACCTACCAAACAACCTGCAGAGATATTAACCATTGCCAATCATGTGTTAGGCACCGGTCAGTTGAGTTTAGCTAAGTTTTTATTTATTACTGCAGATGATAGTAACCATTTAAATACGCATGATATTCAGCATTACCTGGAATACATTTTATCAAGGATCAACCTTGCAAGAGATATACATTTTTACACCAACACCACCATTGATACACTGGATTATTCTGGTACTTCTTTAAACAGCGGCAGTAAAGTGGTGATAGCAGCCTATGGTGAAGTAAAAAGAAAATTAGCCACTACAGTTCCTGCTTGTTTAAAAGAGTTGCAGGGGTTTGAAAACCCACAGATAGTAATGCCGGGTGTGGTTGCGATCAAAGCAAAAGCATTTACCAGTTATGATATTGCACAAAAAGAAATGGAACAATTAAATGAACAGTTGCAGCATAAAAATTTACTCAATGATAATGAAGAGGAAACAGTGATGCTGATCATTGCAGACGATGCAGCATTTGTTGCAGCCAGTCTGCGAAATTTTTTATGGGTAACGTTCACCCGCTGCAATCCTTCTCATGATATGCACGGCATTGGTAGTTTTACAGCCAATAAACACTGGGGCTGCAAGGGGCCGCTGGTATTTGATGCCAGGATAAAACCACATCATGCACCTCCTGTTGAGGTGGATGCAGCAGTAGAAAAAAAGATCGACCGGTTATTTGACAAGGGCGGAAGCCTGTACCATGTGATCAAATAAAAATTTGCTGTCCGGTTCCTTTGCAATCCATTATTTTTAGGTAGATTATTAAAATATCTGTTACAATTAATTATTCAATCATCATGCGTAGATATATCAATCTAATGGCCAGTTTGGCGATGTTTTTTTCCTGCCAGGCACAGCAGAAGCAGGTAAGCCTTCCAGTTAATAAAGACAATAACAGTCTGCTGTGGGAGATCAGCGGAAAGGGCTTGAAAAAACATTCTTATTTGTTTGGAACCTTTCATTTGATGTGCCGGAGCGATATACAGTTCAGTAATAATTTAAAGACTGCTATTGCCAACGCCAATGAAATGTACCTGGAACTGGACATGGATGATCCGGCAGTAATGCTGGGTGGTATGATGATGATGAACATGAAGAACGGGAAGAAATTAAAAGACCTGTATACACCGGAAGAATATGAAAAACTGAGCAGCTTTTTTAAAGACAGCCTGCACATGCCACTTAATTTTTTAGAAAGTGTAAAGCCTTATTTTTTAGTAGCCCTGATGTATCCCAAAATGATGCCCTGCAAAACGGTAAGCGGTGTGGAGGAGGAGTTGATGAAATTAGCCAAACAAAATAAAAAAAATATCAAAGGACTTGAAACACTGGAATTCCAGGCAGCTGTTTTTGATACCATTCCTTATGAGCAGCAGGCAAAAGAATTATTAAAAAGTATTGACAGTCTTGCAGCCTACACGGTGTACTTTGATTCTATGGTGCAGGTATATAAAAACCAGCAATTAGATAAAATGGAAACGTTGTTTAACGATGAGGAATTTGGTATGGAAGCATACCAGGATATTTTGCTGGACAACCGGAATAAGAACTGGGTAACACAATTGAAAACATTGATGAAGAACGAAAGTGTTTTTGTTGCAGTAGGTGCCGGGCATTTGGTGGGAGAGAAGGGATTGATTGCTTTACTGAAAAAAGAGGGGTATACTTTGAAGCCGGTGTTGAATAAATAAGCAGCAGAAATTCACTTGCCTTGTAAACATGATATTCCTTTGCACAGACAGTGATGCAAGATCAATACTGACAAATTATTTCAGTTTATAAAATTGAAAGAAAATAATAGTGTTGTCACAAATAATAAAAGAAGCCCCGCAATGAACATATAGTCTGCAGCCTTTTCTAATTTTTCTCCAAAACTACTTTTACTTCTGAGCGATAAAAATGAAAATATGCAACTTCCCATGAACAATATAATGGCCCCTAAAGTGATATCATCAATAATTGTTTGGGAACCTTTATTCAATAATTTCAAGGAAGTTAAAACAATGAAACAAATTCCTAAAAGATTAGAGGATGCATTTAATATATGCGGTGAATTTTCTTTATTGCCGTTCATGCTCTGATTTTTATTCAAATATCAGGAATGTTTGTGCAGGCAAATGTGATTGGAATGTTATTTAAGGTTTTCACCTCTGTGGGTGTTGCCCTTTCAAAGTTAAATCCATATAAATGTACGCCGCTGGTCGGAGACTAGGCGGCGGTTTACAGATGTAGCTGATGGGTTTGTGGAACACCCACAAGGGCGGGAAACTCCTTGTTATTAGCATATTATTATCGTCGTACTATTTGACTCTTTGTTTTTATTTTCTCGATGTCAATCCCTAATTCTTTGGAACGTTGTGTCCAAACAAAATATGTGTCTTTAAAGTTTGCGCTTCCCCAAATTGAATCCAAATATGATTTAAAGATTAAGGCTCTTTCAAGTCGTTGAGTAATGTCAAATGAGTTAATAATTTTACCTTTCGTTGTTTCATCAAATATTGAAACATCAACTATAATAGCGTCTATGTATGTAAATGAGTTTATTAAATATGATAAGTGATAAATACCGCAACTAGAAGCTCTTACCATCAAGGCTTGGCTATTTGTATTTAATGAATTCCCTTTTTGTGATGTTTCGAAAAGCCCTTTTGAATACATAAAGTTTAATGCCCCATCTATTTGTGTAGGAATAAAACTTTGACTTTGCATGTATGAATACAGGTCACTAATAGAAATAAAACCTTGATTCCTATTATTTGCTGTATAGTCATTTAGTAGTCCCAATATTAAAGGAATAATAAAGTGCTCTTTAGAATCATAGGTTCTCACTTCGAATAGGTTTACTATTTCGGAGCTATTTGGGTTGTAATAAATATTATCGCCAAAAATCACACTTCTAAGAAGTTCATGAACTGGAACTGTATACATTCCTTGTTCTTGAGTTATTCTTAAAATTTTTTCTGTATCAACATGTCCGCTACCAAAATATTTTTTAATAAGTTCAATAGCCTTTCTAATATTTCCATTTGAAACATTATCTAAAAAAGGGTATAAATCTCTGTTTTTTTCAAGAGAATCTTTAAATGACTGAATTAATTTATGAAGTTTTGAAAAACTTGTTTTTCCTTCAAGCTTGCTTAGGACAATTTCACCATCGGTTATTTTTTGAGCAAATGATAATCTTTTTTGAATTACTTCATCTATTCGTGGTGGAGCAATAGTAAAAGCTTTAGTGTGATAGCCGCTTAAAGCTCCTGATATTTTTTTTGTTCTATGAAATGTTTCTGGACGCAAGCAAACAAAAACAATAACTGGCCAATCTGTAGCAAATTCTTGAGCAACTAAAAATGCAGTTTCTTGGTCTTGGTCATTTCTTTGGTCACAATTGTCTATAAAAACAATAATTTGCTTTTTGTGATTCTTGCTTATATATTCCAAAGATTTTTTAATGTGTGAAACATCATCAGAAATAAGATTTGAAAGAAACTCAATTTCTTTTTCAATAGCTTTTAATTTGTCGATTTCGTATAATTTTTTTACAGTGACACTCTTCCTGAAATTTTCCAAATCAACATAGTAAGCATTTCTAACAAAATCGTCTTCTATAATATCAATTTTGTAAAGTACTCTTAATTGGTCTTTTATAATTTTTATTATAGCTTTTCGAACATCAAGGGTGATAATTGCTTTTGAACCTAAGTCTATTTTAAATGTCAATGATTTTTCAAAAACATTTGGAGCTTCTACTAATAATAAATTATCTATAAAAGTTGATTTGCCAACTCCAACATCACCGATAAGTAAAATTGGTCGCTTGCTTAAGCTATTCGCAAAAAGTTCAACTAATTCATTAGATACTCCTTTTTTATTTGCGACTTGCTCTAGGATCGCTTTTTTATCGTTTGATTCAAATAGATAATTGTATCGTGTTGCTAGTATTTGCTTACTTAAAACTGAATATTGAGAAATTGAACCGCTTTTACAGTAGCAATCTTCTAGAAATTCTTTTTCTATGCTTTTTTCTTTGATAACATCTTCCAAAACTAAATCACTAATTATCTCCAATTCAGTTTGAAATGGATTTCGATTTTTTATTCCAGGATAATCTGTGATTGTTGAAGAAAGTTTAGCAGGTAAGTGTTCCTCTGTCCCCCCTAAAATCTTTTTAATTAAGTACTCTTCTTCAAAACCATCTTTTGACAAGCAATTCCATACTTCTTTGTAGTTTGATAAAAATGATTCAATAGATGGCACTACTAATCCATCACCTTCTAAAGGGCGAACAGAATCATTTCTATTTGCTAAGAAAGCTACAAATTGCCATCCGTTTGAAACCACACCTATCTGAATGCCTCGTTCATGACAATATCCACTAACTTGTTTTAAAGCTTTTTTAAATTCTGGATTGTCTTTGCATAATGACTTTAGAGAATAAATTAACTTATGTTTCCCTACAGGAAGTTCAAAGTAGTTTCCAATTCGTTTTGCCTCCCAAACTGCTACAGGTCTAAATAGATTGAGCTTGTAATCTGCATAATGCTCATCAACCACGTCTTCATTATTAATATCTTTAGGCTCCCAACCTAAGCACTTTGTGAGTATTGTATCAATGAATCGAAAACGAGTGTCAGCCTCATTAAATTTTACTATGCTTAAAGAATTGAACTCCTTATTCAGTCCTTCTAATATATCTCTGCCCTGTTCATATGTTTCACTCATGAGATTTCATTTTAGTTTTGCTATTGATTTTAAATATACATAATTCCCAGGCAGGTCTACCCTTAGCCGACCCGGCGTGCTATGAAAAACTAACTTCCTTTATAAATAAAAACATTCCTGCTCAATAAAATTCCAACTGTTGAGAACCTACGCCTGATTGCAATGGATGCCCCGGTGAAGGCATGTGTGCCAGCTGGTGCCGGAGCAGGAATGTAAAGCAGGACAGGAGACGAAAAAAAAATATTGCCTGCGTTCAAATCAATTCTTACTGACAGTTATTTCTATTATTTATAAAAGTTCACTCATACATCTTCCCAACATCCATCTTACACAATTCAACAAAAAGATCAGCTACCTTTTCTGTAACTGCGTTAAAAAATTTCTCACCCTTCTCTTTGGTGGCAGCTTTGGGGTAGCCGATGCCGGTATCTTCACTAACCAGGCTCCAACGTCTTTCTGCCCAGGCCCAGCCTTCTGAAAAATATTTGATGGTATGTTTCTTCTCTTTACCATCACCGGCTTCATCCAACGGCAATAATAACTCAGGTGTTAAGTGTAATAATAAACTTGTTTCCATTTCATCTGCATGGTCACCGGCATGTTCAAAAAATTCCTTTTTGTCTACCGCCTGGTACCAGTTACAGCTGCTTAAAAACATCTTCGGAAATTTTAATCCCAGTTCTCTCAGGATGGTTCTGAAATCGTTGCCACCGTGGCTGTTCAGGATAATGAGTTTATAAATGCCCTGCCGGTTAAGCACTTCGATAATATCATTGAGTATGGCCAGTTGTGTGCTGGGATAAATGTTGATGTCTAATTTAATATCAGCCTGTCCGGTGTTTACACCAAAGGGTATGGTTGGCAGCACTGTTAATTTAGCGCCTTTATCCCAGGCCAGTTTTGCAGCGGCTGCAGCAACTTGGTCTGCTTCAATGATATCTGTTCCGTAAGGCATATGATAATTGTGAGCTTCGGTAGCACCCCATGGAAGTATTGCTAAGTCAATGGCTGCATCTTTAATAAATTTCCAGTTACTTTCAGCAAGAATGTATGGCCGCATAATTTTTTATTTAATATTTTGATAAATAAAGTTACCATTCAACAGAAATAAAAAACCATTTTTCTGAATCACAGAAAAATGGTTGTATTAAAATAGTTCAATAAAAAAATTCTACCAAACCAAAGCACTCGATCCTAAAATAGCAGCGTCAGCTTCTTTCAGTTCGCTGAACAACAGCTTTACTTTGTTTTGGAATATCGGCAGCAGGTTAGCTTCCATATGCTTCCTGGTGGGGTTCAGCAGGAGAGGGCCTGCTTTTGTTAATCCACCAAACAATACAATGGCTTCCGGTGAGGAGAACATAATAAAATTGGCTAAAGATTCTCCTAATATCTGGCCGGTAAAATCAAAAATTTCATTTGCAATGGTATCACCTTGCATAGCGCATTCGTACACTGATTCGCTGGTGAGTTCATTAATGGTGTAATTGCGTAACAGGCTTTCCTTTTCAGGATGCATGGTGAGTAATTCAATAGCTGTTTCTCTCACACCTGTTGCAGATGCATATGCTTCCAGGCTTCCGTGCATGCCGGTGGTTTTATGTTGTCTTCCACCTGGCCTGATGATGGTGTGGCCCAACTCACCTGCAAACCCATCATGGCCCACCACAATTCTTCCGTCAATTACAATTCCACTTCCCACACCAGTACCGAGTGTGATGGTGATAAAATGCTTCATATTTTTGGCACAGCCAAACATCATTTCACCCACCGCTGCAGCATTGGCATCATTGGTTAATTTACATTCGAGGCCAAATTTTTTATTCATCAGATCCGCCACGGGTATGATGCCTTTCCATTTTAAATTTGGAGCATACTCAATAGTGCCGGTATAAATATTTCCATTGGGAGCACCCATACCAATACCGATAATATTTTCTTTGCCACCAACTTTTGCAATCATTGGTGCAAGATGGTTGAACAGGTCATCAATAAAATCTTCTATTACCTCATACTGGTTGGTAGGCATCCTGCCCTGGTCAATTATTTCCCCTTTGGCATTTACAATTCCAAACTTGGTATTGGTACCGCCAACATCAATGCCTATTGCATACGTACTCATTTTCTGATTTATTTATTTATAAAGATTAGATTAAAATTAATGACCACCACCGCTGTTCAGTTTATCAAAATCAATACCCTGTGACTGCAATACTGATTTTGCCCTGATAGCATAAAAAGCTAAGTAAGCAAAACATACAACACCCACAACATAACTTAACTGGATACCGATCATATCTGCCAACACACCCTGCAGCCAGCTTACAACACCACCACCCATGATCATCATGATAAGAAGGCTGCTTCCCTGGTTGGTATGTTTTCCCAATCCTGCTACTGCAATGGTAAAAATACAAGGCCATAATGTACTGCAGAATAAACCCACACTGATAAAAGCATAGGCACTTACCATGCCGGAACTAAACATACCTACAAACAATGCCGCAATGCCGGCCAATGAAAATATCAGCAACATTCTTGCCGGGTTATTTTTACTTGCTATATCACAAACGATCATTACTGCAATTACCACTGCATAAATATAGAATTGAGAAACATCATGATTTGCAATGGCGTTTACCAGTAAGAAAACTGCAAATGCCAGGTAAGGCATAAAAAAGCTTAGGATTTTTTTTGCTCCCTGGCTCACATCAAATGCACCAACAGCTCCTGTCCACCGGCCAATCATCAAACTAGCCCAATACAAAGAAATATAGGGGGCTACATTTTGTGTGGACACATTTAAATATGTTTCTAAGTAGGCGGGCAGGTTGCTTGCAGTAGCCACTTCCACACCCACATATACAAAGATGCCGATCATACCCATTACTAACTGGGGGTACTGAAATGCGGATGATTTATGGATTAATTTATCTTCTCCCTCTACCGCTTCCTGTTTGGCTACTTCTTCCAAATCTATCTTATTGGGAACAGATGAAAATTTAAAGAATATCGCAACTAACACAAAGGCCAACCCTAAAATGAGATAAGGGATTTTTACACTTTCAATACTGGCATCCGGGTTGGCATTTGCCACACTGCCAAAGATGGCGAAGCTTACCAGCAAGGGTCCGATGGTGGTACCAAAATTATTTACACCTCCTGCCATGGTCAGGCGTTGAGAGCCTGTTTTAGGATCACCCATAATAATCGCCAGGGGATTAGCAGCTATTTGTTGTAATGAAAAACCCAGCCCTACAATAAAAAGCCCTGATAACATTAATGTAAAAGAACCTGTATTGGCAGCAGGATAGAAAAGTAAGGTGCCAACAGCAGATATTATTAAACCAAGGGATATACCATTTCTATATCCAATTTTATTTAAAAGGTCACCACCAACTAATTTTGATATTCCGACATAAATAATGGAACCAACTGTGTAGGCTACATAAAAGGCAACTGAAACCAACTGGCTTTGCCCCTGTGTAAGATCGAATGCTTTTTTGAATACGGGAATCAGGATATCATTGCTGGCTGCAACAAAACCCCAGAAAAAGAATACCGTTATCAGGGTTCCGAATTGTGACCATTTGGTACTTACTGTTGTCTGGCTCGGTTGGCTCATAGCTATCGTTTTTTTTTGTTAGTGGTTAAGGATGCTCAAAATAGAATAAAATAAGCAATAGAAAAAATATTCACCCTATCAGCTGTATTTAGGTTTTTTGCAAAGCTATAGGTATATCAATAATAATAAGGTGGAATTTTTAATCAAGTTTTTATTGACAGCTTCATCTCTTTGATTTTTTCAAACCGGCAGTTCTGCTAATTTGCAAGTAAACGCTTTTGAAAAATAAAAATTCAGGCAAAAAATGTTTTCATTTGTTTCTTCTCTATATTTATACCAATTATTGCGAGCCGGCATTATCTGCTGCGATTATTTTTTTCAGGCCATTTCATACATGATTTTCGAAATATAACGATAATGGAAATACTACACGTAAGCGCCGAGTGTTACCCGGTGGCAAAAGCTGGTGGATTAGGGGATGTAGTGGGTGCGTTACCCAAATACCAAAACCAATTGGGCCATCTTGCTAAAGTGGTGATGCCGATGTACCGGACAAAATTTTTGTACCAGAACGAATTTGATGTGGTGCACAAAGGTGATTTTAACATGGGCACCGCCTGGTTTGAATACACGATCATTAAAGAAGTAACCAATAAACTGGGGTTCGATCTGTACCTGGTGGACATATTTGGTTTGCTTGACAGAGAAAATGTATATGGTTATAGTGATGACAGTGAAAGGTTCACCGCCTTTCAGATAGCCGTGGTAGACTGGCTTGCTAAATGGGAGCACCTGCCGGATGTGGTACATGTACATGATCACCAGGCAGGGTTGATTCCTTTTATGATGCAGAACTGTTACAAGTACCTGCACCTGGCAGATATACCTACTTTATTAACCATTCACAATGCACAATACCAGGGATGGATGGGCTGGGATAAAGCGAACTATATTCCTGATTATGATGTTTGGCAATGGGGTAAGCTGGACTGGGCCAACAACATTAACCCATTGGCAAGTGCTGTTAAGTGTGCAATGAAAGTAACTACGGTAAGCCAGAGTTACCTGGAAGAAATGCGAACCAGTGCAAACGGCCTGGAAAATTTATTTGAATATGAAAAAGGAAAATGTACCGGTATATTAAATGGAATAGATGCAGCAGTTTGGGACCCTGCGGTGGATACTTACCTTACGGAGAACTTTAGCCTGAAGAATGCAGATGATGGAAAAATGGCTAATAAAAAAATACTGTGCGATGAATTTAATTTAGACCTTAGTAAACCGCTCTTTATTTTTATTGGAAGGCTGGTGCATGAAAAAGCCGCTGACCTGTTGGCAAAAGCTATCTACGATTCTGTTTATCACATGGAAGGCAGAATGAACTTTTTAATACTGGGAAGTGGGGAACCGAATGTTGAATGGGAACTGAGTAATTTGAATGCACCATTAACTGGATATTATAATTCAAAGATCGGTTACAATGAAAAACTCAGTCACCAAATGTACGCAGGCGCAGATTTTTTATTAATGCCCAGCAGGGTGGAGCCTTGCGGATTGAACCAGATGTATGCCATGCGGTATGGCACCATACCCATCGTAAGAAATACCGGTGGATTAAAAGATACGGTGATAGACATTGGTGAACCGGGTGGCTATGGAATTGTTTTTAATGATCCCAAAGTTTGGGATATTACTTACTCTGTACACAGGGCGCTGGATCTATACGAGCAGCCAAAAAAGATGGATGCCATCAGGAGCAAGATCATGCAGCTGGATAACAGCTGGGAAACAAGTGCACAGCATTATATGGATTTGTACTTGAGTTTAAAATAATTTTCAATTAAATTTGATAATACTTACCTAATCCCATTATACCAAAACTCTTAATCAATTTTTTATGGACAGCAAATCAGTAATTGCAATTGTTTTAGGCGGAGGAGCCGGATCAAGACTGTATCCTTTAACAGCCAGCAGAAGTAAACCTGCCGTACCCATTGCAGGTAAATACCGCTTAGTGGATATTCCCATTTCTAACTGTATCAATTCTGGTATCAACAGGATTTTGGTATTGACCCAATTCAACTCTGCTTCTTTAAACAAGCATATTAAAAACACTTACCAGTTCAGTCTGTTCAGTAAGGGTTTTGTGGATATTGTGGCAGCAGAGCAAACGCCTGATAATTCTAAATGGTTCCAGGGTACTGCAGATGCAGTAAGGCAATCGTTAAGGCATATCATCAATCATGATTTTGAATATGTTTTGATCCTGAGCGGTGACCAGTTGTATCAAATGGATTTTGAAGAAATGATAGACAACCACAAAGCAGGTGGTGCAGATATATCCATTGCCACCATACCAGTTGGCGACAGGGAAGCGCCTGAATTTGGTATTTTAAAAGCCAATGAAACAAACGAGATCACTTCGTTTATAGAGAAGCCGGATAAATCATTGTTAGGTGAATGGGTAAGTGATACAGGTGCAGCCATGCAGGCACAGGGAAGAAATTATTTAGCGTCCATGGGTATTTATGTTTTCAACCGCAAATTGTTATTTGAATTGCTGGAAGAGGAGAAGAAAGACGCAACAGATTTTGGTAAAGAGATCATACCAACATCCATAGAAAAATATAAAGTACTTAGTTACCAATATGGAGGTTACTGGACGGATATTGGAAATATCTATTCTTTCTTTGAAGCCAACCTGGCTTTAACAATGGACCTGCCTCCGTTCAATTTGTTCGATAACCAGCAAATTGTTTACAGCCATGCAAGGATGCTGCCTCCGGCAAAAGTTAGTGGTACTACACTGGAAAAAACAATCATTGCAGAAGGTTCTATCATTTCTGCCAGCAGGATCGAAAATAGTGTAATTGGTATCCGCAGCCGCATTGGTCATGGCACCACGATTGTAAGTTGTTACATTATGGGTAATGATTATTACGAAACATTGTTGGAAATTGAAAACAATACCAGCAAAGGCATTCCTAAAATTGGCATAGGAGACAGGTGTTATTTTAAAAATACGATTGTAGACAAAAACTGCCGCATCGGTAATGATGTTCGTATCAATGGCGGTGACCACCTGCCTAATTCTGATCATTCATTGTATGCTGTTAAAGACGGTATTGTGGTACTGAAGAAAGGCGCTATTCTTCCAGACGGTTTTGTTATTTAAATATTTTAGCAAGGTCACTTTATATTTAAAGTGACCTTGTTGTTTAATACATGTGTATGTTGTACACGATTTAATTATTTTTTATTCTAAACGACTGCCATGGCTTCCGGAAATATCCCCTCTGCTGCATCCCAAGGATTAATGATCAAACCTAAATTATCACTTGCCCAGATCTTTACCATGAGTTTTGGTTTCCTGGGAATTCAATTCGGGTTTGCTTTGCAAAATGGCAATACCAGTCGCATACTCCGTTCGTTTGGTGCAGATGTAGATGAGTTGCCCATGTTCTGGATAGTAGCACCCCTGATAGGAATGATCGTTCAGCCAATTATCGGGCATTATTCTGATAAAACATGGAACAGGGTGGGCCGGAGAAAACCCTATTTCTTAGCTGGCGCTTTATTATCTTCCACTGCATTGGTGTTCTTACCCAACTCGGGAGGAATGGCAGGAATTATACCTGCCTTATGGATTGGCGCCGGCATGGTAATGGTAATGGATGCCTCTTTTAATGTTGCCATGGAACCATTCAGGGCATTGGTTGCAGATAACCTGCCTAATTCTCAAAGTACATTAGGGTTTAGTATTCAAACATTTTTAATAGGGCTTGGTGCGGTGGCTGGTTCAGCGTTGCCAGATATTCTTGCAAAAAGTGGAGTGAGTATGGTGGCTGATGCCGATGGTATTGCTCCAAATATCAAATATGCTTTTTATATCGGTGCAGCTGTATTTGTTGCAGCCATTCTTGTCACAATTTTTTTTAGTAAAGAATATCCACCTGCGGAATATGAAAAATATCATGGCAAGCCTGTTGCAGATACCGGTAAATCAGGACTGTCAGAAATAATAACTGACTTTAAAAATATGCCCAAAACGATGAGGCAACTGGGGTTGGTTCAATTCTTTAGTTGGTTTGCGCTTTTCACTATGTGGGTATTTACTACTGATGCGGTGGCTACGCATGTATATGGACTTTCTGGTGATTATGCAAAGTCTGTTGAATATAATGAAGCAGGTAATAAAGTAGGGACAGCATTTGGGGTATATAATTTTGTAGCAATGATCTATGCCTTGTTTTTGCCTGTTATCGCAAGATACTTAGGCAGGAAAATGACACATGCTGTTTCGCTGATTGCCGGTGGTATAGGGTTGATCTCCATTTACTTTATTAAGGATCCTGCCATGCTAAATTATTCAATGATAGGAGTGGGGCTTGCCTGGGCAAGTATACTGGCAATGCCTTATGTAATCTTATCTGGCTCAATTCCTCCAGGCAAGCTGGGAATTTATATGGGAATATTTAATTTCTTCATCACCCTTCCTCAGATTATAAATGGCTTATTTGGTGGTTCCATTGTAAAACATATTTATGGAGGTCAAACGATTTATGCAATTGTTTTGGCAGGCTTCTTTTTAATATGCGGCGCTATAAGTGTATTGTTTGTAGTGGATGAAGGAGGAAAAAAAATAAAGCAGGACCGGCTACTAAATATCGGTAAAGATTTGCATTCGCTTTCCTAATGTGGTTGCTGAAATTTATTTAAATCTGGAATTAAATTTTTCAATGAAAAAATTAATCATTCTTCTATGTATATGCGCTATACAGTGTAAAGTTTTTTCCCAAACCAATGCAGCATGTTATCCATCCAATTGGTGGCCAGGCATGAAATGGAACAAAGTGCAGTTGATGCTGCATACCGGCAGTGGATTTGTTTTTCCTGATAAGTTTACTCTCAATATTAATTATCCCGGAATAAAAGTAGAGAAGATAAACAGGGTTGAAAACAAGCGGTATCTGTTTGTAGATATTTCAATCGCACCCAATACAAAACCGGGCAAAACATTTATTAATATCAATACCATTGTGCATGGAGAAGGGTTCAAAATTCCTTTTGAAATAAAAACAAGGCGCAATGGCAAAGGCACAGCATTTGCACAAGGCGTAAACACTAAAGATTTTATTTACCTGGTATTGCCAGACCGTTTCAGCAACGGAGATCCTGCTAATGACCGTATTCCCGGGATGAGAGACCAGACCCTGAACAGGGATTCTGTTTACAATCGCCACGGCGGTGATTTAAAAGGAGTTCAAAATCATTTGGATTATTTGCAAGCGCTTGGTGTAACAACTTTGTGGCTGAATCCGGTTATTGAAAACGACCGCAAAGAAAGAACAGAACATGGTTATGCATTCACCGATCATTATGTTATTGACAGAAGACTGGGTGGCGAAAAAGCTTACCAGGAATTGATTGATGCCACTCATAAAAAAGGACTCAAGATTATACAGGATGCCGTGTACAACCATGTGGATACAAACCATGTAACGATATTAGATAAACCATTTAAAGATTGGGTACATATATGGCCCACTTATACTAACACCACATACAAAGACCAGGTGGCGTTTGATCCTTATGCCAGCGATATTGACAAAAAGAAGTTGGTGGATGGATGGTTTACAACACAGATGCCAGACCTCAATCAAAGCAGTCCATATGTGGCAAATTATTTAATACAGCATGCATTGTGGACAGTAGAAGAATTTGGTATTGATGGATGGCGTATTGATACCTATGCTTACAATGACCTGGAATTTATGAATCGCTGTAATAAAGCATTAACAGATGAATATCCTAAACTCACCATCTTTGGTGAAACTTGGTTTCATGGTGTTCCAAACCAGGCTTTTTTTGTTCAGAATAATTTGACCCTGCCGTTTAAAAGTAACCTGCAGGGCGTTACCGATTTTCAAACCTTGTGGGGAATTCAGGATGCAATGACAAGAGATTTTGGATGGAATGAAGGCGCTAATAAATTGTACACCACGCTGGCGCTGGATTATTTGTATAAAGACCCTTCCAGGAATGTTTTATTCCTGGATAATCATGACATAGCAAGATTTTTTTCAGTGATTGGTGAAGATATAGACAAATATAAATCATCACTCAGCTGGCTGTTTACCTGCAGGGGTATTCCACAGTTATACTACACATCAGAATTTGCAACCACGGGAACCACCAGCCCAAATGATGGCCATGTGAGATTGGATTTTCCGGGTGGATGGGAAGGAGACAAGGTTAATAAATTTGAAGCTGCCGGAAGAACAGAAAAAGATAATGCCATCTGGAACCATGTTTACACTCTGGCTAATTTCCGAAAAAAATCTTCAGCCTTAACTACGGGAAAAATGAAACAGTTTGTTCCTGATGACGGCTTATATGTTTATTTCAGGTACGATAATAAACAGACAGTGATGATAGTAATGAATACTTCAAAAAAAGACAAGACCATTTCTTTTAATAACTATAAAGAAATGACAGGAGCGTTTTCCAAATACACCAACATTCTAACAAAAGAAAGATCACCTGCTTTAAATGATTTTAATTTAGGCAGTTATCAAACAGTGGTGCTGGAGTTAAATAAATAAAAGTAAAGTCCGGAAAAAATCAGAAATTTATGATCTCAAAAAATTGCTATGTTTAATGAGATCATAGAATATTTTCAGTCATTGGAACGGCATCCAATGCAACGAATGACTTTTTTAGTTATCGGCTTGCTGTTATTCTGGATCATAGAAGGTGCAATTCCTTTACTTCCCCTCAATTATAAAAAAACAAAATGGAAACATGCAGGAGTAAATTTTGCATTTACCATTATTCATCTTGTTATCCATACTTTTCTGGCCATCGTTATTATTAAGATCAGCGACTGGTGCCTTGCAAATAGATTTGGCCTGGTATACTGGTGGAATGCAGGCACCTTGCTTACTATTATTGTAAGCTTTTTATTGCTTGATTTTTTCGGTGGGTGGCTGGTACATATCACAGAACATAAAGTGCCGTTGCTGTGGCGCTTTCATGTAATACATCATGCAGATAATAATGTGGATGTTACTTCCGGCTTGCGCCATCACCCCATAGAAAGTGTATTAAGGGGATTGTTCTTTTTTATTGGTATTGTTATAAGTGGTGCCCCGATGTATGCTGTAATGATCTTTCAAACAATATTGGTGTTTTCTACTGCCTTTACACATGCAAATATCAGCTTGCCGAAATGGCTGGATAGTTCTTTAAGTTATTTTCTTGTTTCTCCTAACATGCATAAGGTTCATCACCACTGGAAGCAACCTTATACCGATAGTAACTACGGTGCAATATTATCGATATGGGACAGGCTGCTGGGTACTTTTAAAGTGCTTGCCCCATCCTCTATCCGTTATGGATTAGACAGGTATTATCCCAATGAAAAAGATGAGCATTTCGTGGAACTTATGAAAAGCCCTTTTACTAAAATGGAAAGTAAAAATCAGTCAGATTAATTTGTCAGAGAAAACTATCCCAAATAAATCTTGCTATCCGGGCTTTTGAATCTTCATCCCATCCCCAGTCTTTTGACATATTAATCAGCAGATCATTAAATTCTTTTTTCCGGTAAATCTTTTTTGCTGTGGCGGGCTTTATGATTGATTCATTTACAGTTACCACATTCACTTTTGTGGCAATCCAGGATGTATATAAACGGGGGATTGTCATTCCCATAATCATGCCCGGAAGACCAGTGATAGCACAAGGGCCACCACTGATCGGTATCTCTTCTGAATAGAAAACAAATACATACACGCTGTCAAATATTCTGCCTACCGCCTTCCTGCAATTAAAGCCGGCAATGGTCATATTTTCATTCACCAATTTCCATTCAATATTAGTAAGGCTGTCTTTTATATTTAAGGGAGACCCCTGAATACTCTTTTTCGCCTGGTAAATTCCGGTATTGTAATCTATGAACCATTCATTCTCTTCATCATCTCTCCTTAACCATTCTGGTATCACTAAAGATTTACTGTCATATCGGTCCAGTTTGTAAAAACTTTTGTTATTGGCAAAGGTAAAATTGTAATAGGATGTTTTAAATGTGGGTAATTTGTCTTTGATCATTTCCATCCAATCTCCGTTTCCAAGCGTTTTTTGAATGTTACTTTTTACTTCAAACTCTATGGTAGCTTTTTCAATAAACTGCTGTGCATTTAATTTAATGGTGATGCAGATGATCAGGCAAAGCGCAATAATTCTTTTCATGGTATTATAATTTTTTGAATCAATATTTTTCAATTGCTGCAGTTTATTTCTTTTCAGCAGCAGCAGATTTGTTTTTAAAATCCCAGCGTATACCAAATAACCAAAACCTTTGCAGCCGGTCATTTCTTACTTCTTTTAACGTATTGCCATAGAGCGATCTGTCAATTCCTATATTTTGATTCAGGATATCCCTTACAGTAAAGAAAACAGTGAACTCATCTTTGTGAAATGTTCTTTCGATGTTTGCATTCCATAAGCTGTTGTTTACATCCTTACCAAATTCGTCTGTTTTTTGGCGGTAGTTAAATTCAAAATCACTGCTGAGTTTCCATACTTTTTTAAAGTAAACACTTCCATTTAATCCAACAGTATAAGTATTGTATTTTATTTTCCTGTTGTAGATAGATGAGTTATTAACGTTAAAACCAAAATCATGATTCATTGAAATATCGTATTTCTTCTCTTTTGATTTATTAAAATACAGGCTAACAGAATTGGTAGTAGTAACCGTATTATTATTTTGACTGTTTATCAATTCTACAAATTTGGAATGACTGTATTGGTAGTTCATGTTTATAAACATGTCCAGCTTCTTTATCTTGGCACCAAGCCCCATATAGGCATTTACGGAAATATTCCCATCGGTATTCACCGGTTGTGTAAGCGTTTCTCCTGTGGCACTATTAATCTTTGTGCTGTTGGTAATGGCATTTTCAGTAATGTTTAAATTAACAGATTGGTATGTCCACAATTCTTTTAAAAAATTATAAGAGTTATGGTTCACATTAAAATTATGCCTGAATGATTGCTCAAGGTTTGGATTACCGATGTACTGGTATAAAGGGTTTGAATTGTTCCTTAGTTGTTGCAGCTGGTTAATGGTGGGCTGTATAGTATTACCATTGTAATTAAAGCCAATGTTGTGGTTAGGCTTATATGCATAGTTTAAATTGGCTGCAGGAAAGAGGTTCGTGTAATTTCTCTTATAGATTGAATCCTGTGTAATATCGGTGAAATCATATTTAGTGAAACCGGCAGCCGTTCCAAGGCTGTACTTCAGCTTTTTGTTTTTAAAACTGATTTTGAAACCTGTTTTATTGGTGGTGATGTCTTGTTCAAAGTGATTGGTTAATGAATCCACCGCTTGCTCGTATTTGCCATTTGACAGCGTTTTGCTAAATGTTTCCAGGTCATTGTTACCATACAATCTTGAAAATTCATAGTTTAATTCCAATGAATATTTTGCAGATAACGGCTCTGTGTAAGCAGCTTTGGCCAGGAACTTTCTGTTGGAGTTATCAGAATTTTTTTTCTGATCTACCGTATCCACCCGGTTGATTTTTCCAAAATTATTTACAGAGTACAAAAAGCTGGTAGAACTTGTACTCAGCATATTAAAATCTGTATTGATGGAAAGTGTTCTCCTGTCTTTTTTAAATTTGTGTTTAAAAAGTATCGAATTATTAAAAGAAGTTTTATCGGTGGTATTATCAGTTTGGCTAACACGGCTATTGTTGAGAGCCCCATTAATATCCCTGTTCTCAGACTGCAGGTACATCGTGTTATCTGAATGATAAATATTTAGTTTGGTAACTACTTTTAAAGAATTGAATGAATCCAGCTTCGCATCATACACCAAATTGTTTTTAACATTCCACTTGTCCGACCTGGTGATTTCCCTGCTGTTCTCATTAAATACGGTGTCGGGTGCAAGCTGCGTTTGAGAGAAAGTGGTTCTCAAATTATCATAGCGTTGTTTGTTAAACTTGGGGGAAAAGTTCAGTGTATGTCTGTCATTCCACTTGTTGCTGTATTGCAGGCCGGTATTCAGGTTATTAAAAAAACCATTCCTCGTATCAATATTTGGTTCATCGTCACTTGAGCCGCCGTTGCTGTACATGAAGAAACCTGCATCTTCATCAAAACTAAGAGAGCCATTATCATCATCACCGCCAAACTTTTGCTGCTCCTGCCAGTTCAATCCGTTCTGGCCGGTATTGCCCTGCAATAAATAACCGGCAATTTTTCGTTTGCCTTTAAAAGCATTCAGCATTAAATTATTGTTGAAACGGTTATCAATTTTTTTCTGCAACCCACCTGCCAGTTCTATCTTGCCAAAGTATCCTTTCTTGGCCTCATCTTTTAATTTAAGGTTGATGGTTTTTTTCGTTTTTCCATCGTCAATCCCCGTAAATTCTGACTGCTCACTTTTTTTATCAAACACCTGCACTTCTTTTACTGCATCTGCACGCAGGTTCTTTATTGCCATCCCCGGATCATCACCAAAAAACTCTTCTCCATCCACCAGCACTTTTTCTACTGTTTCCCCCATTGCTTTTATCTGCCCTTTTTTATCTACCTGTATACCGGGTAATTTTTTTAGTAATTCTTCTACGTTTGCATTTGGCCCCACCTTGAAACTATCGGCAGTGTAAAAAACGGTATCTCCTTTAATCCTTATGGGGGAGCCGCTTTTAATGATTACTTCCTGCAGCAACTTGCTTTTTGGAATGAAGGAAACGGTATTTAATTGAAGCCCATTTTCTGGCACATTTACTTCATCCAGGAAATCAGCAAAAAAAGGATGTGTTATCATCAGTATATATTTACCCGGCTTTACCCCCGGTATTTCAAAACCTCCATCTTTATTTGTCCGTATAAATTTATATAAAATTGAATCCGCTGGTTTTAACAGTGCCACCACAGCGTTCTGAATATTTTTCTTATTGGTGGTGTCGGTGATAATACCTGTAACATTTTGTGCCGAAGCAAGAAAGCAGGATACAACAAAAAACAGGATTAGGACAGGAGTAATTTTTCTCATCATAAAGGACAGTTTTGGCTATTTGGAAAGTATTGGTAAATCTCTCTAATTAATTCTGGAATCATAAATAGGATAGCTTAAATTTACGTTAAAACAAATCTGTGTTTTTTTATCCGGTTACCGGGTAACATTTCCATCAATGGTAAAACCAGCTAGTCAAACTGCAAAAAAATAAAACAATGAAAGTGAATAATAATGATACCGCTTCAAAGAAGTATGAAGACATTCATTTTGTAGATACCACCAAGCCTGTATGGAATTATTCTTTATTAACGGATGAGGTTATACGAAATTATCAGAATGGTACTTTATATGATGCGTATGAATATTTTGGCAGTCACGAAGTGGAAGTGCTGGATACCAGGGGATATTACTTTGCAGTATGGGCCCCCAACGCCACAAAGGTTTCCATTGTTGGTAATTTTAATGACTGGAAGAAAGAGGAATTTCCTTTGTTTGTGCGAATGGATAACTCGGGTATCTGGGAAGGATTTATTCCAAACTTTAAAAAAGGAGAAGTATATAAATATCATATGAGGGGATATAAAGGTGTGGAGATTGATAAAGGCGACCCCTATGCTAATTTTTGGGAGAAGCGTCCTCAAACTGCTTCCATTACATGGGAACTGCAGGATAACTGGAAAGATGGTGACTGGATGGAAAACCGTAAAGAAAAAAATGCAATCACTGCACCATGGAGTTTATATGAAGTACATCTTACCAGCTGGATGCGGCCGGATAAAAATGATGAAGAAACCTATAATTCTTATGCACAAATAACAGAGCGCCTGGTACCGTATGTAAAGGAAATGGGCTTTACCCATGTGGAGTTCATGCCCGTGATGGAACATCCGTTTGATGGCAGCTGGGGTTACCAGGGCACTGGTTTTTTTGCGCCTACTTCAAGGTTTGGTGCACCGGAAGATTTTATGGCCATGGTACAAGCGTTTCACAATGCAGGTATTGGAGTGGTATTAGACTGGGTGCCTTCTCATTTCCCTTATGATGCCCATGGCCTGTTTATGTTTGATGGTACGCATACTTACGAGTACGCAGACATGCGTAAAGGCTTTCACCCGGACTGGAACAGTTATATTTTTAATTATAAAAGGGGAGAAGTAAAATCTTTTCTCATCAGCAGTGCCCGTTTTTGGTTTGATAAATTTCATATCGATGGCATACGGGTGGACGCAGTAAGTTCCATGCTGAAGCTGGATTATTCAAGAGGCGAAGGACAATGGGAACCGAATGAATATGGCGGCAATGGTAATATTGAAGCTATCGCATTTATTAAAGAACTGAATGAAACATTGTACCGTGATTTTCCGGATATTCAAACCATCGCCGAAGAAGCAACCGACTGGCCAAAAGTAAGCCGCCCCACTTTCCAGGATGGACTTGGCTTTGGTATGAAGTGGATGATGGGATGGATGCATGATACACTGGATTATTTTAAATTAGATCCCGTTTTCCGTCAGCACCACCAAAATAAATTTACTTTCAGCATGATGTATTTCTATGATGAAAACTTTATGCTGCCGTTGAGCCATGATGAAGTAGTACATGGAAAAAGCCCCATGCTATATAAAATGCCGGGTGATGAATGGCAGAAGTTTGCCAACCTCAGGTTATTGTACACCTATATGTTTACACATCCGGGAGGCAAGTTATTATTTATGGGCAATGAATTTGGACAGACAACTGAATGGAACTATAAAAGTGAACTGGACTGGGACCTGCTGCAATTTGAACCTCACAAAAAAATGCAGGAATGTGTAAAGGGATTGAATCATTTATACAGATCAGAACCAGGCCTGTATGAAAGACAATTTGAGATAGGAGGATTTGAATGGGTGGACCTGAATCACAGGGCAGAAGGCGTGCTGGTGTACAGGAGAAATGGTAAAAAGAAAGAAGATGATCTGCTGATCATATTAAACACCACCCCGGTAGTACGTATGGACTGGAAAATAAAAGTGTACGACAAGGCAGTATGGAATGAAATATTTAACAGCGATAGCCTTGATTTTTATGGTACAGGAAATGTTTATAATCCATCTCCGGAGGTAACGGTAATTGATAAAAATACAGGTCTTTACGAAATAAACTGCCATCTCCCGGCGTTAGGAGCTGTAGTATTTAAATAATCCTGTACTTTTTTTTGGAATAATTTTTGTAAACTAAACCCTATGAAAAAGGCCCCCATGACCGCCATACTGGTATTGGCATCCATTCAACTGTTTTCACAACAAACAGACAGTGCTGAAATTTATTTTCAAAAAGGCATCGAACAAAGAACTGCGAAGAAATATTTGCTGGCAGCGAATGCTTTAGATAAGGCCGTACAGTTCAACCCAAAATATAAAGAAGCCTACCTGGAGAATGGATATGTGAATTTAGAGATGCGTAAAACGGATAATGCTATTCTTAATTTTTCCAAGGTATTAGAAATAGACCCCTCCAACCCACAAGCTATTAATGAATTGATGGAGTTGTATTATAACTACCGTCAATTTCCAAAAGCCAGAGAAATGGCTGCCAAATGCAACTCCTGTTTAAATGCTGAAAAGATTATTGCCATGTGTAATTTCCAGGAGGAAGATTACGGTAATGCAATAAAAGGATTAATGAGTTATTTAACTAAAAACCCACAAGACCCTGAGGCCACTTATACATTGGGGAGAAGTTACCTGGAAATGGAGCAATTCAAACAGGCCATTCCATACTATACAAAAGCAGTGGTGCTAAATGAAGAAAAAAATATGTGGGCTTATGAGCTGGGTATGATCTACTATACGATTGAAGATTTTAAAAATGCGGTAGTTTATTTTAATAAAGCAGCAGATAAAGGTTATCCTAAAAAGAGTGATTTTGTAGAAAACCTTGGTTATGCTTACATGTATTCAGGGCAAACTGAGCAGGGAGAAAAAATGCTGGGAGAAATAATGGCCAAAAAACCAGGTGATAAAGAAATGCTTCGGGATATGGCAGAAGTATTTTATCAAACTAAAATGTATGATAAGTCTTTAGGCTACTGCCAGAAATTGATGGAAATGGATATGAAAGATGGTAAAGCACTTTACCAGGCAGGTTTGTGTTTTCAGAAAATGGGGCAGAAGGATAAAGGGCAGGCTATGTGTGACCAGGCAATTGAATTAGATCCTTCCTTAGCTGGTAAACGTCAGAAGCAAATGACCGGTTTTTAAAAATGTTGGTTTTGAATTTGGATAGATATTAAAATCCCGGTTAGTTGATAGAAAGCTGACCGGGGTTTTATTTTAATGCAGCTGTTAATTCATCATCAGAATATTTACGCTACGCTGCAAAATATTAAAAGCTATCTCTGCCATCATATTTTCTTTGTCCAGCGTGGGGTTAACTTCCGTGATCTCAAAACAACAGATCTTACGGTTTTGCATAAACTTGCTGATCAGGTCTTCCGCCTCTCTTTCTTTTAAACCATTACTTACAGGCGTACCCGTGCCTCTTGAAATAGAAGAATCAAGACTGTCCACATCAAAGCTTACATAAATATCCGTACAGTCAGATAAATAACGGAGTACTTTCTTGCTCACACTCTCCACACCATTACGCCTTACTTCATTGGTGGTGATAATTTTAATACCATATTTTTCTATCAGCGCCTTCTCTTCAGATTCATAATCTCTCAGCGATATGAATACAATATCTTCCGGTAAAACCTTGGGACAGATCTTCCCAATATTTTTTAACTGGTTCCAGAGTTTTTCAGTTTTTTCATCCAGTTCATGCACTTTACATTCTTCATTGTCTTCTCCAATGGTGGCAGCCAGCGGCATACCGTGCATGTTGCCGGTGGGAGTGGTGTAGGGAGTGTGCAGATCAGCATGAGCATCTATCCAAATTACCCCCAGTTTACTTTTAGGTTTTGCCATTTTGATACCGGCAATAGTACCACCGGCAGTACTGTGATCACCGCTTAATATCACCGGGAAGAAATTATTTTTAATTGAATCAGATACTGCCTTGCTTACTTTTTCATAAATGGAGTTAATACCCTGTATCCTTTTTGCATAAGGCGACTGTATTGGTTCAAACAATAAATTATTTTCCACCTCAATTTTTTCTGAAGGGAAATGAATGAAAAAATTGCTCATAAAATCGAGTGCTGCAATCTTGATTGCATCCACACCTAAACTTGCACCACGGGTACCTGCACCTATCTCACTTGGAACTTCTATCAGTTTAATATTTTTCATAAATAAAATTAAAGTTGCAGTAAACAAAGGTTCAGGTTATTAAACACGAAGCCCTGTTAAGATAATGCTGGCAATACCGCTGCAATCGTTGAAAGGCAAATTTATAACTTTCCCTTTAAAGGATCATTTCCTTTAATAGTACCGTATGTTTTTATTGTTCTGAACCGTACAAACATATCTTCGCTGTACCAGTTTTCTTTCCTGGTTTTTTTGATGACTTCTGTATGCTGGCTCATTTGATACGCAAATTGTTTCATAGCTTCTTTATTTTCCCAAATACTGAAAGTGGCTTGTTTGATGTAAGGCATTTCTCCAATACCAATAGAAGTGATTAAACCTTTTGCAGCTGACATCTGGTTAGCCACCCCACCTACGTTTTTCCAAAATGCTTTTAACTTGGATAAACGGATAGTGGCCCTTGTTAGTATTGCTATTGGTCCATCGTATTCAGAATGTTTTGGCAGCTCACCAAAGGGTTCCTTGCTATCCCATTTTCCATGTCCCTCAATTGGCTCCAGCAATATGGTCCATGTTTCGCAATGAAAAAACTGCAGCCAGACATTGATAAATGAGCCGTATAAATTTTTTACCAGGCTATTTTCATTTGAAATATCGATACCTGTTTCAGTTTTGAATACCGTCATTATTCCCCATTGCTGCCAATCAGGATTTTTATCAAACGTGCCATTTTTACCACAGCCAAGTAATTTGAAAAACGAAATATTGCTTTTGAAGAATAGCGGAAACCGGAATAATGCCATTTGGAAGAGGGCAAACGGGATGTATCTTTTTGGATACCTTATTATGGTTAATGAAACTAACAATTGTTCAATAAAAGTAGTTGATAAACATGCAGACATACAAATTGTTTTGATTTCTTTTTATTCTATTTAATAAAATGGGCGTTTTCTTTTACATTTGCACTCTTAAAAATTAACGTATGCAATTATCTTCTTTATTAGACCGCTTTGCCGAACCAGAAACATTGAAAATGGCCAAACTGGGCCGTGAATTAAGAGCCAAAGGTGTGGATGTTATTGACCTCAGCCTTGGTGAACCTGACTTTGATACCCCTCAGCATATTAAGGATGCAGCTATTAAAGCCATTAACGACAACTGGAGTCATTATACCCCGGTAGCTGGTTTTGCTGATCTGAGAGAGGCTGTTTGTACTAAACTGAAAAGAGATAACAACCTGGATTATAAACCAGAGAATATAGTAACCTCCACCGGTGCCAAACAGAGCCTTGCCAATGTGATACTGGCACTTGCTGATGATGGTGAAGAAGTGATAATCCCAACACCTTACTGGGTAACTTACTCTGAACTGGTGAAAATTGCCAGGGCTAAAGTGGTGGAAATTCATGCACCATTAGAAAGTGGTTTTAAGATCACCCCTGCACAATTAGAAGCTGCTATTACGCCTAAAACAAAATTGTTCATGTTCTCTTCCCCCTGCAATCCATCAGGCGCTGTGTACAGCAAAGCTGAGCTGGAAGGTTTGGTAGAAGTGTTCAGGAAATATCCAAACGTGTACATCATTGCTGATGAAATTTATGAGTACATCAATTTTGTTGGTAAGCATGAAAGCATTGCACAATTCAGTGATATTAAAGACAGGGTGATTTTGGTAAATGGATTAAGCAAAGGTTTTGCCATGACCGGCTGGCGTCTTGGTTATATCGCTGCCAATGTTGATATAGCAAAAGCCTGCGAAAAATTACAGGGCCAGTTTACCAGTGCCACCTGCTCTATTACACAGAAGGCAGCGGTAGTGGCATTGACCACTGATCTGAAACCTTCTTTAGAAATGACAGAAGAATTTACCAGGAGAAGAGCGAAGGTATTGGAAATAATAAAAGATGTTCCCGGAATTAAATGTTCTGAACCAGATGGTGCTTTTTATATTTTCCCTGATGTTTCTTCGTATTATGGAAAGAGCGATGGAGAAAATAAGATCACCAATTCTGCCGATTTTGCCATGTACCTGTTAAACACAGCGCATGTATCTTCTGTAATGGGAGAGGCATTTGGTGAACCAAAATGTGTACGTTTTTCTTTTGCCAACAGCATGCCGAACATTGAAAGAGCATGGGCAAGAATTAAAGAAGCATTGGCTAAATTGAAATAGCATCCAGCTGAAATATATTGCAAACAAACCCAGGTATAAATGCCTGGGTTTTGTTTTTATTTAAATATGGTCGTTGGTGGATGGATTATTTTAAACCAGGCATTTGTTATTCATTTAAGAATTCCATGTTCCGCCGTAACAGGTTGTATAATAATTTTTTCCATTCGGGTTTACCAATTAACTTCAGTAAGCAATTTAAAAATGCAATCAATACATCGAAATATTTGTTCCAATTTGACGACAGTACAAATGAACATCAGCTTCCCTAATTTTAGAACATGTTGCCCGCAGATAATCACAAAAAAGTGAAGCTAACATTAATTGACAAAGTCTATTATGGTTTTATATGCTTTGGTTACAGAAGTCAAGATTTTAAACACCGATATCGAAAAGGCAGAGGCTTTCGATACATGAAATATACCGATGGTGCTCAACGAACATTAACTTTACTCTTTTCAATAACTGTCTTTATTGTATCTGGAATTTTGAACGCAAAAGGAATGAAAAGTGAAATAAATCTCTTTATTTCACTTGGTTCAATGCTTTTAATGATTTTATATCTTGAACTGTCAATGACAAAAAGAAAATTATGGAGATTGAGACGTGAGTTTCCGGATTCGGATAAGTATTTAGGATATTACATTTTATTTTTAATAGTGCTAATAATAATATCGTTGATCATAAAGTTCTTTGTATTAAATCCATTATAAAATTAAAATCTTAGCGATAAAATAGCAAAAAAGTAAAACTTTATTTGCCGGCTTGGCACTATAATCACGGGCAACAAAATTCATGGAACGATCAATGAAAATATTTAGAACTGTCACCTTAATATCAATGATATTAACAATTACGGTAGCAGCTGCCAGCGTTATTGGTATTGCAATCACCGGTTTTTATCCAGGCATAATTGTGCTTTTATTATTGACGCTGATTCCAATTGCGTCTAATTTCTACGCTAAAAAAATTATTAATAAATCCAATATTTCCCAGAGAAATTACTATGTAACACTCACTATTATTAATTTGCTGACGATACTGGTGGTGTTATGGATGACATTTGTGATAATGGTTGATCGTGTTTTTGGTAACGTGTTATAACGGCATTGATTTTTTAGTAATAATAATGATATGATTTTGTAACTAACGCTTTTGGATGCTTATGCTTAATATATTTCGGGCAATACCTGTCTATGTAAAAATCTATCCTGATAAAATAGAGATCACCAATATCAATACTCAACAAACGATCTCCAAAACGGCCAATCCTAAATTTTCATCCACACGCCTTTTGGTTGCAGAATATAGTGTAGCAGAGGCGCTCATTCGTGAAATAATAAATGAACTTGGGCTTTCAAGGCGTACGTTAAAGATTCTCATTCAGCAAATGAAAGAATTTGAAGGCGGTTTATACGAAACAGAAAAAAGAGTACTCCGGGATCTGGCTGAGCAAGCTGGAGGCAGATCAGTGTATATTGTTAACCGAACTCAAATCATGAATGAAGAGGAAATTCAAGGTTTCTTAAAATTAGCCCTTAATAATTTTTGATCTAATTAAGTCCCTAATAATCTTGTTTTTGTTTTCTCCTACAATTCTATTAATAATGGCACCTGTCTTAAAGTTATATTGCCACATTTCAGAGCTGTTAATTATATTTTTTCCTTCCATATCTGAAGAAAATGTTTCTTGCAATAAAATTATTCCAAACTCAACATCCATTATATTTTCACCGACCCTCATGGAGGAGGTATTGGTAACGTTATTTTGATTCACCAACGTGTAGCCATTTAATAATCCGTCTTCTAAAAGTAATTTGTAATCGAATAAAACATATCTTTTGTCAACATCAAACTTTCTGCATGAAACTAAATAGACGTGAACACTTATATTGTAAGATATATTGTTAATAGAAACAAACCTGAAGTTGATATAAGGAAAGGAGTCTTTTTTGTTTATATAAATTGGTGGGAGACCTAAAGGAGAAATAGCATCAATTTTAAGGAAAGGCAAATTTAGATTTCTTGTATTATTAATGATTGTGACTTTCTTCATTGAGTCAACCATTTCCAAATTGTATTTTGCCAAAGCTATATTCGAAGCCTTTATACTATTTGTATAACTGTTGTTTAATTGTTTTTCATAGGATTTTGATAAAACGGAATCATCAAATTTATGAACCGAGTCATTTGATGAAAGTTTTTTTTCAAAAGACCTAGTTAAGAGTGAATCTGCTATATTATGTAGCGAATCTCTTGAAGCTAATTGTTGTTTGAGTTCAAGATTAAAATTGTTTTTAGCTTCTTCTAGTTCATCATTTTTAATTGTCATATAAATAGAAAATCCAAATGAAAGAACCAGGCAAAAGGTAACAATATAATCACTTACTATTAACTCTTTCCTTTTCCCTGTTATCGGATCTTTTTCCTTCAGAATTATAGGTGCCCATGCTATAAGAAACTGAATAAAAAGTAGGGGTAGGGTAATAGCCATTTTTGTAATTTTAAGGTTAATTATTAAACCAAATATAGATAGATTTATCTCATCCAACCCCGGCTATTTGTAGTCTTCCCTAAAACATATCCAGTCACCATCGTTGCCCAATAAAAAATAAATGCTCATTTGGTGTCCGTATGTTTTAAATTACGGACTTGTTCATGATAACTGCAGCTGAGACAACCATATAGGCTATGGTTTCCTTCTGCCGCCGCAGGTGTTTCCTCTCCGCCTTTGCTGGCGCTGGGGAGAGCTTTCCAACCAGCTTACTGTAACTATATTTTAACCGTTGAAAGCAAGTAAAGTTTAAATCTTTGTAGTGTATATTAGCATAATTATGCTCCTTGCTGCATAGCCATTTAATAACCTCTGATATTTACAACCATCATGAAAAAACTTTTAAGACTCAAGCATTGGCAACTCTTTTTACTGCTCGTTGGGATTCCTGTTATTTTGGAATTTGTATTTTTTGGAGCAATGATGGTATTGGAAAATCCAGCCATTCTCATTTTCATTTTTCCAATTATCATGGTGCTTTTTATGGCTGTTTATTTTGGATGGTTTTATACGCTGGGAATGAATTTGTATAAAAAACTACCAGCTTCGGTAACCATGAAATTGGTGAGGTTTAAAATTTTTATGTTTATCCCTGTATTGTATATTCTCATCATTTGCATTTTTATGGTATATATGTTTAGCAGAGTCGGTACATCTGAGCAACCTCCCAATATGGCACTTTTTGCTCTCATTATTCCAGTTCACTTATTTTCTATGTTTTGCATATTCTATTGTTTATACTTTAACGCAAAATCATTGAAAGCTGTTGAATTACAAAGGCCGGTTACCTTTAGTGATTATGCCGGAGAATTTTTCCTGATTTGGTTTTTTCCAATTGGGATATGGATTCTTCAACCAAGAATAAATAAACTTTTTGAAGAAAATACTGCAGGTGATCAATTGATTAATTGAAGTATCAACTGGAGTGTATCTTCACTCAACAATATTTTTAGAGCTATTCAACACAAAACCACGATGCCTGTTTTAATTACAGGAAGCTCCTGGTAATGTTAACAGGGCAGTGCTTTTAAAATAAAACTCCGGGGCTTATAAAACCCCGGAGCCATTTTGCAAATACATTTCCCTACTCTTCCCCCGCCACCGTTGGCACATTCATCATCCCGCCATAAAATAAAGCATTTAAAAATAATTTATTAGTACCATACCAGGTACCACGGAAATTAGGATTATCACTAAACAAGATCACCCTGCCACTGCCTTCAGCTCCCACTAAAATTGCGGCTGAATTTTTTACTTTCTTTAAGGTAGTGGGATGTATGTAACCACCAATCAACGGGTCATTACCGTACTGTGCAACGGTACTGTATGGGTTGAGGCTGGGTACTAAAAAAGTTAACCCGTTGCGGTACCAGGATACCGTACGATTGGTAAATCCAAAACCAATTGGGTGGGTGGTATCCACATCCACTTTAAAAATAGAACCGCCCATGGCTTTGGCACCTTCAATATATTCGGCATTATCAAAATTTTGTCTTACTGGTGTAGTCTTGCTGCTGTCGGTGGCTAATAATTTTTCTTTGGTAAAACCATTTTTGATGGCCCATTCACTTCCTGTTTTAAGGGTGATGAGGGTACCGCCGTTTTGTACCCAGGCTTTTATTTTATCAGTGAGTGTTTTATCTATCAATGTATAATTGCCATTTACCATAATGATGGTATTGTAACGGTTAAGGTTAGCCCGGCCAAGGTTCAGGATATCAATTTTGCTGATGGGCATTTGCAAACGCTGATCCAGTAAATGCCAGATCTCACCGGCTTCTGCACCTGCCACACCCGTGCCAATGATCATGGCTGCTTCAGGTTTTTTTAAACTGCGGATATTATTACTGCCCAAATCAATACCACCAGCACTGAAACCGGTATTTAAAGAATAGATGGAAATACCGGTTGATTTGGCTGCCCCCGCCACCAGTTGAAATAAGGAATCTGAATTAATTTGTTGCAGGTTTACCGGCAATACAATATTGCCGTATCCAAATGATTTTGGTTGCTGGTTGATGACTGCAGTAAACGGACGGAATGCCGCCTGCACTATTACGCCGCCTTTCTGTAACTGGTAAATGACTTTGTGTACATTGTAATCAGTGGCTTCTAACACATAGGCATAGTTGCTTTTTGTAACCACGGATTCAGCTGCAGCAATGGATTCAATGCGGTTTGTTTTAGCCAGTGCTGTTTTCATTTCTGCATAAGGCAAATTGTAAGCATGTATCAAACTCCAGGCAGAGGCATCGTAAAAAGAACTATCAATGTAGGTGATGGCTTTTTCAAACACAGAACGAACCATGATATAATTATCCTGGGCCGTGGGAACATAATATGTTTTTCCTGCTTCAAATTTTTTGCCGTCAACTGTAATAGCGCTGCTCACAGGGTACACTTCTATTTCATGCAGCAGCAGCATGCTTAAAAAGGCATTGGTCCGGGTAATATCTTTGGTATCACCAAACACATAGCCTTTAATGGGAGAGGCGGCAGCCTGGGATTGGGCCACCCGGTAAAACTCTTTCCGCATTTTAAGCAGTTGTGCTTTTTCGGCTAAGCTTGCCCGTATGGTAGTGAGTGAAGCTGTAAACTGGTTACGGATGGTAAATGCAAAGGTGATGGGAATGCTGTTGGTTTCCTGCACATGCCCACGGCTGCTGGCCTGCTCAAATAAAAATCCTGCACCGCCATAAAAATTAATATAACTGCTGCCATAGCCGGGATATAGTTTATCGTACGATTCTTTGGTATAATACATGGAACCGATCTGGTCAGTGGCCTTGCTGAAATATCCTGCGTACAATGGATAAATGGTTTTGTATAAAAAGTCAGGTACTATAGGGTTGTTGCTGGCATCTTCACCCGGATCAAAATAGAAGGTGGAGTTGGTTCCCATTTCATGATGATCGGTTTGTACATACGGCCGCCAATGATGAAAGAACTTGATGCGGTTTCTTGTTTCAGGAAAGGTGCCGAGAAACCAGTCACGGTTCAGGTCGAACCAGTAATGGTTGGTTCTTCCGCCCGGCCATATTTCTGTATGCTCCCTGTCTAACGGATCTGCAACAGGTGGTTCTCCTTTGTGCATATTGGCCCAGTGGGTATGCCTGTCTCTGCCATCAGGATTTATCACAGGGTCCATCAGTATCACCATATCATTCATCCATTTACCGGCTTCTTCACTTTGCGATGCAACGATATAATAAGCCGTAAGCATGGCGGCTTCGCTGCTGCTGGGTTCATTGCCATGCACATTGTAACCCAAATGAATTACTAACGGAACGTTGGCAGTGTTACCTGTTAACTGACCTGCTAAATGCGCCTTTCTTATTTCTTCAATTTTTGCATGATTTTCTGCGGAAGTAAATACAGCCGTGATTTGCTGGCGGTGTTCAAATGTTTCACCGATTATTTGTGTGGTCATGCGGTCACTCAGGCGATCGAGTTCTTTAAAATATTCTACCAGCCTGTCATGTCGGGTATGTTGTGTGCCGATATCATAACCAAGAAACTGGGCCGGCGTAGGAATCTGCGGATTGAAATTTCCACCGCCGGGATAAAAGTAATTTGGTTGTGCTGTAACTGCTGCTGCAGCAAAAAAACAGAAGATAAGTAAAATAGAACGAAGCATAGTGTTGGTTTTATATTTAAAGCTAAGGATTTTAAAATACTATTATTTTCGCTGCCTGTTTTATTTTTGAGATTAATTCATTTCTATTGCCAGGTAAATCAAATATACAAGTAAAGGGAACTGTGGTAGATGAACATACCCGGTGTACGCATTATCATACTTCAAAAGATATCCTTGCCATCCGCATGAAATGCTGTAATGAATATTATCCCTGCATCGATTGTCATAATGAAACAGCAGGACATGTTGCGGAAGTTTGGCCAGCCAATGAATTTGATTCCAAAGCAGTGCTTTGTGGTGAATGCTACAATGAAATGACGATCACAGAATATTTACACAGCAATCATCAATGCCCTTTTTGTAAAGCCAGTTTTAATCCCGGTTGCAGCAATCATTATCACTTATATTTCAATGTCGTTTAGTTAAGGGGGTCGGTGAGGACACCAACCCCGGCGGTCAGCCGTGGACAGTCCCCACCCGCCACTTGAAATCTTAACTAAACGGCATTGACTTATATTTTGCTACCACTAAAAAAGAAAACAGCTAATTTCTTTTTCACTTCATCATCAACTTCATTTCCTGTTTTGCAGCATTCCAACCAGATGTAACAAGCACAGGCTGCATACCTTTCAATTTAGCAATGGGGCAACTCACCGTTACCGTAATGGTTTCTTTCGCTGATAGTGAAAAATAATTCTGGCTCCAGAAACAGGGCATCATTTCTTCCTTGTTTAACATTAACTGAGGATTGATAAAAAACGCCAGTTGGCCTGACGTGTTGGTGAACTGCAATGTATAGGTATAGTCTGATCTTCCTTTTACAACGCTTACAAGTTTTGATTGTACGGTTGCTGCTTTCATGCTGGTTAAAGCAGTATAATCATGTTTGGGGTGCATCCAGTACACATTTTTCGAAATGGTTTTTCCAACTGCATCTTTCAGTTGCAGCACAACAAACACTACGCCCTGTTGTTTACTCAACACAGATGATAGCGCCAGTATTTCTTTTGCACCAATTGTATCAATGTTTAATTTTTTTGTTTCATGATATAAAGATTTTCCGTTGATGTCCAGCACTTCTGCAAATACAGTAAGATTGGATTTAGTTTGATAGGTCCGGTTAACAACAGCCACCATGGAATCATCCAGGTTCAGTTGCACATGCATCGGTTCGCAGGCACGTTGCATAAAATAATAACCGGCATTGGGTTCAAGGTACCAGTCATACACCTGCCATACTACACTGGGAAAAGCAGCGTTCAGTTTCCATAACATCACGCCACCTGTTTCATTCAGTTTATGCCCCGGCGCCTCAAAGATGCCGCGATAACCATCTGCATTTACCAATTGCATTTTGTCGCAGTAATCTTTTATACTGGTGGGTATGCCATAGCGATCTTTCATGGCTTTGTAATAGGTTTCGTAATGACCGTTCCCGGAACAGGCATCATGATAGCCCCAGGTATTGTTAAGAGGGTAGGGCAGAGAGGAATCAGGAACCAGGTTAGGAATTATTTTGTGTATACTGGCATACGGTGGTTGCGATGGAATACCTGTTTCATCTTTAAACAACCAGTCCTTACCGTTATTTACCAGTTTGTAATATTGTGCTGCATCCTGCCAGGAATAAGGGCCGCCGCTGTACACACCAGAAGGCTTGTCATCTGGCCAGGAGCCATTCCAGCCTGCAGGCAGTTTTGCAAAACCGGATGAGCTTGGAATAAATGGTCTTGTGCCATCCAACGTAGCAATATTATTACGCATGGCATCATACAATTCTTTCCGTGCATGGCCTTCATTACCACCTGTCCAAACTAGCAGGCTTGCATGATTGCGGATCCGTAAAATAGTGCTGATCATATTGCGTACAAAAATTTCTCCCTGCGGAGGATTGTCTGCTGAGCCTTTGAATTCACCATGCGTATCGCCGGTTACCCAAAAGTCTTGCCATACCATCATTCCATAACGGTCAGCTACTTCATAAAAATCATCTGTTTCTCCAAGGCCGCCACCCCAGATACGAACCAGGTTCACATTAGCATTCCTGCACAGGTGCAATTCATAATCATTTCTCAGTGAGTCCCGGTTCAGCATCATATCCGGCACCCATGCTCCACCCACCAGGTGCACCTTTTTTCCATTCACAAAAAAATCACGGCGTACCCAACCATTCACAGTAGTGGTGGTGGAACTAACGGTGCGTATGCCAAATAAAAATGTAGTATCATCTGAAATTTCATTGCCATTAATATACTGAATGCGGATGCGGTACAGATCTGGGTTGCCATAATTATTGGGCCACCATAAACGTGGTTTGCTGATGATAAATTGTTTGATATTATCAGCAGAGAGATTGACTTCTTTTGAATCATTGGCAGCCACTGAAACCGCATGCTCTGCAGTGAAGGCCATTCCTGTAAACGTTTCAGGAGTAACGGTGATCTTCAATTTACCATTTGCTGCTGTATTATTATGATTCGCCAGTTTTAATTTTAGTGAAAGTGTTGCCATATTGGTATCAGGTAGTTTTGGCAAACCGGTTACCAGTTGTGTTTGCTGAATAACCACCTTGCCGGATGTACGCAAATACACCGGTTGCCAGATGCCCATGTTGCGGTCGTGTACTTCGGGTATCCAGTCCCAGCCAACAGAGCTTAGCATGGTTACATTTTTACCGATATCTCCTGTTGGTCCGCCGTTCTCAAAAAAATCATCCAATGCTTTCAATTGCGGACGTGCTGGTAATCCCGGCACATCCAGTGGATATATTTTTACTGCCAGTGCATTGGTGCTGCCTGCATTTACCAGGGTGTTTACATTCAAGCTATATTCTGCAAACATACCTGCCATTTGAGATGAATCGGCCACCTGTTTTCCATTGAGCCATACATCCGCCCGGTAATTGATTCCTTTAAAAATCAGTTGAAAAAATTTCCCTTTATCTTCTGCAGGTACGGTAAAGCTGGTGCGGTACCAGTAAGGTTTTTTCCATGGATTGGGGTCATTTGGCAGGTGACTGTATTGCTCCAGGTGGTATTGCTGATTAAATGAATCGGAGGCATCCGGTATTAGCATATTGTTCATGCCCGTATATGGATCGGGATACACATTATTTGCCACTAATCCTGTAAGCACCGTACAGGGAACTTTTACCGGGAACCAATAATTTTTAGAATCGTATTCAGGAGTTGATATACTGGCTCCGCCGTCCATTATTACCGCTGATGATTGCAAATTGAAATCACGGAGCTGCACCTGCTTTACAGGTTGAGCAAAGGCAACGAGGTTAATGAAGCTGCAAATTAAAAAGAAGGTTAATTTTTTCATGATATGGAAGTATTGTCTGAATGAATGTAAGAAAGAATATCTGTAACCGGAAGCAAAGGCTGGTGACAGTTATCATATATGTTCGCCGGAGTTTAGCCACACTACTTTTTGTTCCGGTTGCTGATGTTGTCCAATAATGTCCCGGTATAATGCTGGTCGCCTGGCTTTAATATAACGGTGTCCTCCAGCCTATGTTAGTTTACCTGGCGTAATGGTTCATTTAAAGATTTCGTATTCAATTATGGTTCATTCAATCAGTCATAACTTATCTGCTGCCTCATAAACCCATTCAGGTGCATCATTCATCTCTTGTCGCAATAATAAGTTGAGTTGTGCTGAATGATGTTGAACGTGCCGCATATTATAAAGCAATATTTCAATTACATTATAGCTCATTGTTTTAGATTCATTTGTCCAATAGCCTTTTGCAATTTCGTCAGTCAAACCACCAATTAAGTCATGGCATTTTTTTCTGCAAAATTGCAGATAGGTTAATACTTCGTCTTTAGTATAAGTTCTTTCAGGCATGCTGTCTTCAAATTCAGAAAGAGTAAAGGGTGTTGGTGGTGAAAAATCTTTTGGTTCAAGCGTTAAGTAGTAATCTAAAAAAATAAACAGTGATAGGCATTATACCAAAATTTCTTTTCCGTATCCCAAAATGCTGTTGGGCAAAGTGTAATAGCATTTTTGAGCATATCAATACTTGCTCCAAATTGCCGCCAAAGTATTTCTTTTAATGAGCTATCCATATTTATGTCTCTATTAGTTTATCTATTTATGTTGATTTTTTCGATGCATGTTGCACAACTAAGATACCCACACGATGTGATTACACAAAAAATCAGAATAGTTTTTGTTGCAAGTTTTACATACAAGAAAAAAAACAATACACCTAACAACTCTTCAAATCTTTCCAGCTGTATCAGTGGTTTCCGGAAGATAATTTTTACCGGCGCATAAAAGAGTTACTCAACCTGCAGTGGTTGTATAAAGAGACTCCAATATATTATGGTTCAGAAGGCCATCAGCGCATCGGTGCGGCAGTTTTTTTTAAGGTATACTGATAAATTACCTGGTGAACCTGGCAGCAATCGCCGGATCAGTAACAGCATCAAAATGAGAATGGGCAGGCTCCAAATTCAAATTAGCTGTCTGTGAAAAAATTAGACCCTTAACGAGCCACGGAATCCCCTGGCAGCATAGTAGGATTCTGCACCGTTGTGATACACAAAGACATTACCGTACCGGTAATCAGCAAAGATGGCACCGCCAAGTTTTCTGATATCAGCAGGTGTTAATATCCAGCTCGATGTTTTGGTATCAAAATTTTCTCCTGCCATTTGTTTGAACTGCAACTCCCGGTATTGTTCTTCCGTTAAAAGCTCAATACCCATAGCTGCTGCCATTTCCACAGCGTTATTTTTGGGTTTATTTTCTTTTCTTGAGTCCAGCGCTTTACGGTCGTAGCAAAGACTTCTGCGGTCTTTAGGACTTTCCGCTGAACAATCATAAAAAATGTATTCATCCGTCTTTTTATCATAACCAACAACATCCGGCTCACCGCCAGTTCTTTCCATTTCATTCAGCGACCAAAGCTTTTCCCCCGAACGTTCGGGGTCCAGCTTTGCTTGTACTTTAGCCCATTCAAGACCTTTATGGCGGTTCTTGTTTTTCTCAAAACGGACTTTTAATGTGTTGAGTAGTTCTTCACCTTGTTTTGGTGACAACTCCTTTTTATTTACCATTGCCATAATATGTTATTTTGATTTGTTTATGAAACCTTTAATAAAACCTTTCTTGTGTTAGCCTTTTTAATTCTTTGTGTTTCGTCTGTCTTACGTTATTTACTAAATTAGCATTTTTATTTTTTTAAAATAACAGACTAAAAATATGACAAATAAAATTGCCGTTGTAACAGGTGCAGCCAGGGGAATTGGTCTTGCAACAACAAAACTTTTCCTGGAGCATCATTGGCAGGTTGCTATGATTGACCGTGATGAAGAGGAATTACAAAAAGCATCGGAGGAGTTGCCTGGTACATTGCCGGTATATTGTGATGTCTCAATTCCTGGTATGGTTGAAGAAATGGTATCGAAGGTGCTTGAAGCGTTTGGTAGAATAGATGCACTGGTGAATAATGCTGGCGTAGCATATTTCAAACCCCTTGAGGAAACAGATTATGAATGCTGGAGAACTATTATGTCCACAAACCTGGATGGTGTTTTCCTTTGTACGCAGGCAGCCATACCTGCTTTGAAAAAAAGCCAGGGAGCAGTTGTTAATATCGCCTCCATATCTGCACTTCGGGCCAGCACCTTACGTGTAGCTTATGGCACTTCGAAAGCAGCCGTTGTTCACCTCACCAAACAATTGGCAGTGGAACTTGGGGATGCTGGTGTTCGGGTAAACTGTGTATCTCCCGGCCCTGTCAAGACTAAGTTGGCCGCAGCAGTACATTCGCCGGAAATCATCAGGGCATATTATGATGGAATACCCTTAAATCGCTCTGCCACTGAGCAGGACATCGCCGAAACAATATTTTTTTTATGCTCTGAGAAGGCTTCTTTTATTACAGGACAGATGATTGCAGTTGATGGCGGCTTCGATGCTGCAGGTATTGGACTGCCAGCACTCCGGGCTTCAAGAAAGTAGATATTTGTCCACTGCGCTGTGTTAATATTTATTTGTATTTGTGATCAATGGACAAGCATCCAATTTGAAATCTTTTGCAAAGAGCCAAAACTCCAGGGCAAGCTACATTGAAGAAGAACAAGAAATGTCTAAATTAACTATGTACTAAAACAGGAAGGATTCTAAAAGGGAGGAGGCTACCCTGCAGCGTGGACATTGTGCTGGATTTGGAAAGTACAGTTGGAACAAAAGCAGGAAAAAAGGCCGTCAGTTGACAGCCCCTCAATGGTATTTTCTTTTTTCAACCTCTTCAATTAACCAAATGGTTGCTGTATAGATTTGGCAGGTTGTGAAAACCAGTTGGGCCCTTCGGCGGTCATGTACACACAGTCTTCAAAACGTACACCAAATTCGCCAATGATGGAGATAGTGGGCTCTATGCTAAAGCACATACCCGGCTCCAGTAATTGTTTATTACCCCTTACCATATTGCCCCACTCATGCCCGTCCATACCAATACCATGGCCGGTGCGGTGTGGCAAGCCCGGTATTTTATAGTCTGGCCCAAAACCTGCATCTGTAATTACTTTACGGGCAGCGGCATCCACGGCTTCGCAAGGTGCTCCAATGTTGGCTGCAGCAAATCCGGCTGCTTGTGATTGTTGTTCCAGGTTCCATATTTCCTGTTGGCGTTTGGTGGGCTGGGCGCCAAACACAATGGTACGGGTAATGTCTGAGGAGTAACCATGTACCTTGCATCCGCAATCCATTAATACCATGTCTCCTTTTTTTAGTGTACGTGGCACCGTGGTACCATGCGGAAAAGCAGAAGCCTCACCAAAAAGACATAATGCAAAATCTTCGCTGCCGCCCAATTGAGTATGGGCTGCACTGATGATGGATGAAAGATCGCCGGGAGACATGCCTTCTTTCAGCTGACTGATACCAGCTTTAATGGCCGCTACGGTGATGTCACTTGCCTTTTGCATCAGTGCCAGTTCTGCAGCCGACTTGATAATGCGGCAGGGGATGGTAACAGGATCGCCGCTGGTATAATTTAAATGTGGTGCTTCTTTCCTTACACCATCCACAATAAAAAACCGAAGCCGTTCTTCTATAGCGATGGTGCCGGAAGTAATGCCTGCATCTTTCAGCACAGCGGCAATCAATTTATAAGGGCTTTCATCTTCCTGCCAGGCATGTACTTCATTTCCTATCTTGATCAGTTCCCTGAAACGGGCTTCTTCAAAACCGGGGCAAACATATTTTACACCTCCGCTTGCAGGGATGATGGCTACCATGGTTCTTTCGCTGGGCCACCAGGTGATGCCGGTAAAATATTCCAGGGTGGTACCGGAATCTAATATCAGTGCGCCCATTTTTTGTTCGGTGAGCAGGCGTTGTGCCTTTGCTATCCGGGCTTCTCTTTCTGCTACAGTTATGGGCACCACATCTGCCGTGATGGATTGCAGTTTACCCGTTGTGGTGGTAGTTTCTTTTGGCTGATCAGCGGAAGTACAGGAACTGATTCCTGCTACAACACCTGTTGCTGCTGCAATGGCTGAGAGGTTAATGAAATCTCTTCTTTTTAATGTCATACAAATGAAATTGATGGATGTAATTGGTTAAGGTTTTTTGAAGATAGTGTTTTTTATTATTGCAGGTGGCAGCAGGTTTTAAAGCAGCCGGAATTGATAGCTGCTTTATTTTTTTAAATATGATAACAGCAACATAGCGGCGGCTGTTTTAAAACAATAGTTAACCCCATCAACAGTTTACCCTGTTAATTACCTGTACTTTTTAAATAGCTTAGGCGTTTATATAGTATTATGTAAATTGCAGGTACATACTAATCCATTTATTGTTGATATTATCACACTATTTTGCAGGATGCAGCAAACGGCTTCTGTGATGTTGGTTGAACCTGCTGGTAACCTGTAACCCATACAGGAGATTTTTAAAAAAACCGGGTATCTGCAGATTTTTTTTAACAATATTGATCGCTGAAAATTTAAACAGGATATCATTCAAAAAAAGCATTGTAAATACCGCTAGTATAATGCTGATAATTATTTATTAAAGAAAAATAAATAACCAACATGAAAAAGATATTACTAAGCTTAATGTTGTTTTTTTTATTAGTAACAACAGAAGCCCAGCAATGGTGGAAGCCAACAAAAAGGGAAGCCTATAGTTATGTTGCGTTTTCTTTATCAGGCGTAGCCAATGGGTTTAACCAGGCTATTCAACACCATAGTTACGGGATGGGAAATTCTTTTGTTGATATAACGGAAAGTTATAAGCGAAAATATAAAAACTATGATGCCGGGGATCTCAGGGAAGCCTACTGGGGAAGTAAAACATTTTTAGTATGGACAACCGATGCGTTTCACTTAACCAATATGCTCGACAGGGGATTTATGGCTACCGGAATTGTATTAAATACATGGGATATCAAATCGGAATTAAAACAATACAAAAAGAAAGACCGGTGGAAAGTAATAGTTTTCAAAAAAATTCTTGCACCAATCATCCTGCAGCATTTAGTTTTTGAAATAACATATTCCAACCTGGACTGATCTTATTTATACTGCAATGATTGCAGCATGTACCATCTTGCAGTCTGCAATTATTTGTACAATGCCTGGCTTTTTCTGAAAGCACTTGGATTTTCTCCAGAAAACTTTTTAAACGTTTTATTAAAGTGAGACAAGTTCTCAAACCCGGTTTCATAACAGGCATCACTAACCGTTTTATCCTGCAGCAATAATTTTTTTGCCTGGTTAATGCGGTATTGATTGAGGAAATCAGTAAACGTTAGGTGTGTTGATTTTTTAAAATAACGGCAGAAAGCGGCCGTGGTTAAATTGGCGTTTTTTGCCACTACATTTACATCAATGGCCTGCTGGTAATTGGTTTCTATAAAATGATAAATTTGATGCAGCCGCTTTTGTTGTTTCAAAACAGACACACTGGTAATAGGCCTTGTCTTTAGTTCAATGGTTTCTTTGCTGTTGGCCAGCAATTGAAATACCTGCAGCATGCTGATCAGCTGATCAAAGTGAGAGAGGGTGCTGAGTGATTTTAATTTTTCTCCTGCCAGTTTTTTTGTTTCCCCATAAAATGCCAGCCCACTTTTTGCCTGCTCAAATAACTGGTTAATGGCTGCTATTTCGGGCAATGCAAAAAAGTGATGTCCCAAAAATTGTTCTTTCATTTGCACCACCACCGTATCTACAGAAGTCTTAACCCCGTAATCAAAATTCAGGTGTGGAATATTGGGGCCTATCAATGCAAGGTCACTGCCTTCATATTTGGAAATATGATCACCGATATGTCTTATCCCTGTCTCCGCTTCCACGTACACAATTTCATACTCCGGGTGAAAGTGCCAGTAAAACAGGTCGTTCAGGTTGGGGTTCAGTATCATTTTAAATGAACTGTCAGTATCGGGTTGTATGGCTTCTAATTTTACTTTCATCTGGCTATTGGTTATTGCAAAAAGGCTGGCAGCTTTAACCTGTTTTTGCTTCTGGTTAATCCTTTTCTCCTCAAATTTCAGGAAAAATATCAATACAGCACAAATACTGGGTAGTACAAGTGTAGAAAACCGGTTAGGGAAGAAGCTATTTTTGAGTTATCAAATCACCAATCAATTGCAACATGAAACAGCAACTTACAAACACGGCTTTCAGCAATGCACATTTGCTTCTGCCATTGCAGCCGGGTATGCCATTTACAAAATACAATCATGCAAAAGCTTGCAAATACCGCATGGTAACCGGATATTGTAACCGCAGCAAACGTCAGTGCCCTGCATTCACCTTCAATCTAAACAATTAAAATAGCACAACATGGAACAAAAAACGATGGCCCCCACTATGACACCTACGATGGCTCCCGCCAATGCTCACAAAGACATTCCCGGCAATCCGAGTACGGCAAAAAGCAGTGCTACCAAACTGAACGACCGCAGCAATGGAAAACCGCTGAAAGTATTGAGTGAGGCAGACTGGAATTTCTGGATCACCAATGGATATATTGTAATAAAAAATGCAGTGCCCCGTGAACAGGTAAGGGCAACGGCTAATTTTTTATGGGAGTTTGAAGAGAAGGATCCTGCCAACCCGGAAACATGGTATGCGCCACCAAGAGCCGAAATGCAAATGAAAGAACTCACCAACACGGGCATGGTGGAAGTGTACAATAATCAGCACCTGTGGAACAACCGCCAGGTACAAAAAGTATATGATGCATTTGCTGATATCTGGGGCACTGAAAAATTATGGGTAACCATCGACCGTGCCAATCTCAACTTTCCTATTCGTCCTGGTTTTGAATACAAAGGTTTTATTCACTGGGATTATGATCCGGAAACCAAACCGGTAAATGTACAGGGTGTACTGGCGCTGGCAGATCAAACAGATGAGAACATGGGCGGCTTTCAATGCCTACCAGAATTGTTCCGTACGTATGATACCTGGAAACTGACACAGCCGGAAGACCGGGATCATTTTAAACCAGACAGCACCGGCTTTGAAATGAAGAAAGTAAAAATGGAAGCCGGGGACTTACTAATTTTTAACAGCCTGCAGCCACATGGCATCCGACCGAATATGAGTGGTGATAAAGTGCGAATTGCACAATACATTTCTATGATGCCTGCAGAGGAAGATAATGAAGCATTGCGTCAATGGAGGATTACTTCGTGGAAGGATCGGGTAGCACCAGAAGGCTATGCGTTTCCCGGTGACCCAAGAAAATGGGAGCAGACAAAATATGAAACTGCGGAGCTGAATGAGCTGGGTAAAAAATTACTGGGATTAGAGAAGTGGTGAGAAGAAGGTACGGAGGCACAAAGGCAACGAGGCAACGGGGCACAAAGGCATTGAGGGCAGAGGCACAATACAATACTTTGGATAAATATTTTCAATACCTTACTGTTTAATAGCACTTAATGACTTGTTGCCTCAGTGCCTCGCTGCCTTTTAAAAAAAACAAATGATAACACAACCTTACAGCACACTCAGCAATGGTATACAAATGCCGTTGCTGGGTTTGGGTGTTTATGATATGTACCAGGCAACTACCGAACAGGCAGTGCTGGATGCACTGGAAATTGGCTACCGCTTAATTGACACTGCATCGTTGTACAACAATGAAACCGAAGTAGGCAATGCCGTGAGTAAAAGCGGTATACCAAGAAAGGAGATTTTCATCACCACTAAAGTTGGTAACAGCGATCATGGTTTTGATGAAACACTCCGTGCCTTTGATGCCAGTTTGCAAAAGCTGCAAATGGATTATGTGGATCTGTACCTGGTACACTGGCCCATTAAAGGCAAACGAAAAGAAACCTGGCTGGCACTGGAAAAATTATACGCTGATAAAAGAGTGAAAGCTATCGGTGTCGCCAATTATTTAATTCCTTTTTTAGAAGAGGTGTCGGACTATGCTTCACTGTTGCCCATGCTTAACCAGGTGGAGTTTACACCCTGGTTGTTTCAGCGGGAACTGTTGCAATATTGCCAGCAAAAAAATATTCAACTGCAATCTTACTCACCCATTACAAGAGGGAAAAAATTTGATGATGCCCGGTTATTGCAGGTGTGCAGCAAATATGATAAAACACCGGCACAGATCATTTTACAATGGAACCTTGCACATGGCATTTCCACCATTCCCAAATCTTCCAGCAAAGCAAGACTGCAGGAAAACTTTGATAGCCAGTTTTTTAATTTATCTGAAGCTGATGTTACTTTTATGGATGGCTTTAATGAAAACTTCAGGATATGCGATGATCCGATGGAGATGCTGTGATTGAATATTGAGTAATCTTTTGAATACAAAATTTATGGGCTGTCTGCTGATGACTCTTTTTAGGAATTAAGTAGTTAAAAATATTAGATTTATTAGAACTGCAGCTGCAAAAAATAATTAAACCAATGGCTGATTATAAAAAATATTTTATCCAGGTAGTTAGCAATCATTTTCCCGGCAATGCTGAAAAGATCATTGCTGATACAGATAATCATTTCAACAATATTTCTCCCGATATTCATTTTGCAAAAACCTCAGCTAACCCAATAGACAGACGCCTCGACTTTTGTGGCTACTTTTTAGCATTGATTAAAACACTGGACGAAAGGGGAGAAAGCTTTGACAACATCAGGAAAATTTGTCTTGAAGTAGTAACGGAATATGTAAGACCTAAAAACAAGATCCAGCAATTGTTAAAACGGTTGCCGGCAAAACTTATCAACACCTGGCTCTCGGGCATTTTCTTAAAAGCACTCAATAAAAAAGTAAGTGCCAATAAAAACTCCGGTGGTTTTATCGCCAACATCATCACAGATAAAGAAGAAACCTTAGGGCTGGGGTATGGCATTGATATTTTAGAATGCGGCATCTGTAAACTTTTTAAGAAACATGATTGCCAGCAATATGCTTCTATACTTTATGAGGTGGATGAAATGACTTCTGCAATGGCTGGATTAAAATTGATAAGAAAAGGAACCATTGCAAACGGCGCAACTAAATGTGACTTCCGTTTTAAAAAAGAAAGATGAAATAAGGTGCAGGTATTTGCAATAACTGTACCATCAGAAAATTTTTATACTTCTTTATTAAATGATTAAATTTAATTGTCAATTTATTTTTCACTAATCAACTTACAACGATGCCTAAATATGTAATTGAGAGGGAGATACCTGGTGCAGGTAATTTATCTCCGGAACAACTCAAAGCAATTTCACAAACTTCCTGCGGAGTATTAAGTAAAATGGGTACACAGATACAGTGGGTACACAGTTACGTAACCACCGATAAGATCTATTGTATTTACAATGCACCAAATGAAGAAATGGTTCGTGAACATGCCATGCAGGGCGGCTTTCCTGCAAATTCAGTAAGCCGGGTAGCTGCTATTATTGACCCCACCACTGCGGAATAATTATTTCATTCATCAAAGTATAACACTTTCTTCCGGAACAAAGAACTGCCCGGAAAGAAAGTGTTATACTCAATTTACAATCTTCCATTTATTAAATTTTCTCACAATAAAATCTGCCACTGCGCCATACACTGTTACTGAATTATTCCAGTCTATCCAGTGATGGGCATCATCCACTATTATCAGCGTTTCGTTAGGCACTCCCTTCTTTTCTAAACGGGCAATAAGATCGGTACTTTGATTAAATCTTACATTCCTGTCATTCATTGCTTTGAACAAAAAGCAAACAGGCACTTCTCAATACACTATCCTGTGTATTGGTAGTTATCATTGTTCTACATCGCCGTAAAATATTTTTACCCCCCCCCGCTATTTATGATGAAAATTTACCTGCAGTTATGCTTCTCTTTCCACTGCAATAGTACATTCACCAATTAATGCTGCCAATGCACCCACTGCTGCCAATACCGGAGCCAGTAATGCACCCACCACTCCCAGTGTAAGCGGAAAAGACATGATCTCTTTGTTGTCCTTATCATGAATGGTAATTTTTCTTACGTTGCCTTCTGCAATCAGTTCTTTAATTTTTTTCAGCAGCTGCTCTCCCTGAACGGTAAACGTTTCTTTATTAAATGTTGCCATAATGTATCCTCCTGTTTTTGTTTAAAGTTGGTTGTTTAAATATACAAAGAGAATGACAGCCGTCAATAAACAAGATGAATGCCGTCATCAGCATAATGTTGCGACAGTAGTAATACCACCGGTACTCTTTTATAATATCCTTTCCGGCAAGTGGAGTAACTTTAAAAAAAAAATGAAGATGGATGCGTACGAACAAGCGGTGATGAAGGAAGTAAAGGCATGGCAAACAAAAATGCTGAAAAAGCCCGGCTTTTTTAACGGCCTTTCAAAAAAGATCCAGACAAAGATCAATACCTGGATACCGGAAAAAATACACAACGCCATTACCTCAGCCATTAAACAAATGATACGGGGTGTTTTGTTTGGCGCCAAACATACCACCGCCGAACCATTACTAAATACCAGCCTGCAGGCAAGGGAAGAAGCGGTACAGAAAAAAATAGATATCTACCGGAAAACTGCAGCAGTGGAGGGTGGCATTACCGGTGCCGGAGGCATCCTGCTGGGACTGGCCGATTTTCCCATACTGATTGGTATTAAAATAAAATTGCTGTTTGATATTGCAGCACTGTATGGTTTTGATATGAATGATTATAAAGAAAGGGTGTACCTGCTGCATATTTTTGAACTGTCTTTTTCAAGCGATGTACACCGGAAAAATATCTTTATTAAAATGACAGACTGGGAAGAAAAAAAGAAAAATTTACCTGAAGATATTCACCAGTTTGAGTGGAGAAATTTTCAACAGGAATACCGGGATTATATTGACCTGGCAAAGATGGCACAACTGCTGCCGGTGATTGGCGCCCCTGTTGGTGTAATCGTCAACAACAACCTGGTAAAAAAACTTGGGCTTACTGCAATGAATGCTTACCGGATGAGGATATTTAATTTGTAGGAGTTGGGCTTAATTATTTATACTGCACTTCATTCGTTTAACCTGTTGCCGGAGTTAATTTTTATAGCTTCATATGAGCTAAATGTTGATAGGAAATAAAATTAATAACGGTATTCAGCTCCGTAAAACGATTTTTTTCTAAATGCTGCTCTTACGGAGCCAAGATATAATCGATACATGTTATTATTAATACATCCCAGTATGATGTTTTGCAAAGCCGAAAACAAAATATGTATTAAACCTGCGGTTTCTCTAAAATAAATTTGCGAAGCAGGTTCAGCGCATTCGTTGCCGTAAGTTCAATATTTCGTTGCCGGTCGAACCGGAAGTAAAGTTTTTGTGTAATTAGTTTGTCAGTATTGCCCACTGCTACCCATACGGTGCCAACAGGTTTATCCGCAGTGCCACCATCAGGCCCCATAATGCCTGAGACTGCGATGGTGTAATCTGTTTTAATATTTTTCAAAGCACCTTTCGCCATTTGCATCACCACTTCTTCACTTACTGCTCCCAGTGTTTCCAGTATATTTTTATCCACTTGCAGCAGGTCTTCTTTTGCCTGGTATGAGTAGCTCACCACGCTGCCACTGTAATATGCAGATGCGCCGGATTTAGCAGTCAGCAGACTTGCGATGTAGCCACCGGTGCAGCTTTCTGCTGTGGATACTGTTTGTTTTTTTGCTTTCAACAAATTAGCCACCACATCCTGCATCGGCTCATCCTTATTAGTTACCAGGTATTCCTTTGTCAATTGTTGCAGGGTATTGAAAAGCGATTCCACTTCATTCTCAATGGCATCTTTATCAAAGCCTGAAGTGCTTAACCGTAACCGTACCATACCATAATTAGGCAGGTAAGCCAGTTTGATATGCGGAGGCAATACAACTTCAAAATCGTTGATCAAGTCGGCTAAAAAAGATTCTCCCACACCGGCAGTTAACAATGTACGGTGGGCAATATGAGGAAATTTAAAATGCTTTGACAATGCCGGTATCACATCGTCTTCCATCATGCCTTTCATTTCATGCGGCACACCGGGCATGCTCACAAATATTTGGTTTTTCACCTCCCCATCAGGAGATATCGGGAGGGGTCTTTCAAACCACATTCCCGGAGCAGTACCTCTTTTGTTCAGAATGACTTTACAGGTATCTGGAACTTCTGCCTGCTTCAGGTTTCTTTCAATCATTGGCCGCTTCAATATCCGCTCAAAAATATTTTTCACATTCGCCAATGCACCTTCATCCACTATCATGGTGCCATTGAAATATTTACACAGCAGCGGTTTGGTAATATCATCGGCAGTAGGGCCCAGACCGCCGGTAATCAAAATGATCTCCGCTTTTTTACTTTCTTCATCCAGGGCACTCCATATTTCATCCCACACATCGCCAACGGCTACACGCCTGCATACTTTTATGCCAGCCTTGTTCAGTTGCTGTGCCATCCATGCACTATTGGTATCAATTACCTGTCCTATTAAAAGTTCATCACCAATGGTGATGATGGTTGCCTGTGTCATAAAATAAATAATGGGAAACAATAAAGAAAGAAAATAGTTTATTCAAATGATAAACCTTCGTATATATCTTTTAATAAAAAATTGGAATTGATGATTTCGATTGTAAAAGAATTATCCAAAGATCTATAATCAGTAAGCTGCCAACTGTTGTCTGCATTACGGATATGCTTTTCCACAAAAACCTTTTCTGTATCTACCAATATATATTCTTTTAAAGCATCAATATCTCTGTATAAAGTGAATTTTTCACCTTTATCATAATTACGGGTAGATTTAGAAAGTAACTCTATAATTACAGATGGGTTTGTAGCAGTATCAAATTTGTCGTCTGTTAAATCGGGGCCACCACAAATGATTGAAATATCAGGGTAAGTGTAAAGCGAATTTTTGGGAATATGAATTCTTAAATCGCTGCTATATGGCTTGCATCCTTTACCTTTTATTTTATAGGAGATATCTCCAAAAAAATTTGAAAATATATCGTTGTGATTTAATGAAGCTCCACTCATAGCAAAAATTTCGCCCTGGTAATACTCATGCTTTTCTGTGGCAGCTCTTTCGGCCTCTAAATACGCTTCAGGGGAAATGTAATTGTATTTGAGTGCAGGTTCATTCACTATATTTTCCATACATCAAATTTAATTCTTTTAGTTTTGATAATTCAATTTTATCATGGATGAAAAAAATCGCTGTCCTGCTTTTAAGTTGCTTTTCATTAACGTCATTTTCTCAATCTGTAACGGAACGACTTACCAAAGCAATCAACCAGTTACAGACTGACAGCCAGTTTAAGCATGCGGCCATTAGCTTTTACGTAGTACATACTAAAACCGGCAAGGTGATTTTTGATAAGAATGCAGATATGGGTTTGGCGCCAGCCAGTTGCCAGAAAGTAATTACCAGTACAACAGAATTTGAATTACTGGGGAATAATTATCGTTATAAAACAGCGTTAGTTTACAATGGAATATTAAAGGATGGATTACTTAAAGGAGATATACTTATTAAAGGCTCCGGAGATCCAACGTTTGGAAGCTGGCGATGGAATGAAACAAAAGAACAAATCGTTTTGAAAAAGATGACTGCTGTTCTTGTAGCAAAAGGAATTAAAAAGATCAATGGGCAAATTGTTTACAGCAATGCTAACTGGGAAAGCAACAGCACACCCGGTGGATGGGTGTGGGATGATATTGGTAATTATTACGGAGCCGGAGCTTCCGCCATTAACTGGCATGAAAATCAGTATGATCTTATTTTAAAATCCGGTAATGCAACCGGCAGTGCTGTAACCATCAAAGGCACCAGGCCAACGATGGAAGATGTTAAATTAATATCAGAAGTAACCGCTGCAAAAAAAGGCAGTGGTGATAATGCTTACATTTATTTAGCGCCACAATCAACTATTGGATATGTGAGAGGCACCATTCCTGCGGAAGAAGAGAGTTTTATCATTTCGGGTGCAATGCCCGATCCGGCCAAGCAACTGCATTATGAATTAAAAAATGTACTGAAAGAAAACAGTATTGAATTTGATCCAGCTGTTCAAAAAATAGTTGAAAATAAAATTGAAACATTATTTACTCATGTATCCCCACCATTAGACAGCATTAATTACTGGTTCCTCAAAAAAAGTATCAACCTCTATGGCGAGGCCTTCGTTAAAACAATAGCGTTTGAAAAAACAACATTCGGCAGTACAGAAAAAGGTATTGAACTCATCAAAGATTTCTGGAGTCATCATGGCATTGAACCATCATCTATAAATATTAAAGATGGCAGCGGACTTTCACCATCCAACAGGGTTACCACAAAAGCCCTGGTTACAGTATTGCAATTTGCAAAGCAACAACAATGGTTCAGGTCATTCTACAATGCACTACCAGAAATTAACGGCATTAAAATGAAAGATGGCTATATTGCTGACGTAAGATCTTATACCGGATTCATAAAAGACAGAGACGGTAATGAATACACGTTTTCTTTTATTGTAAATAATTTTGGCGGCAGCGCCTCTGCTGCAAGAAGCAAAATATGGCAGGTGCTGGATATTTTAAAATAAACTGATAAAAATATAAACATGCAAACTCAACATTACAAGAATCACAGCAGGCTGGTGCCTTTGTATCATGGCGTAACTCTTTTAGCCATACTGGCTTTAGTAATTGGCTCCTTTATTAATTTATACCAGGTAATAGCTACAGGTGGTGGTTTGTACAGCGCCTCACTTATTTGCCTTATCTCTTTAATTTTAGTAATGTTATTTTTCTTTGCCCGTTCTTTTGCATTAAGAGCTCAGGACAGAGCCATCAGGGCAGAAGAAAATTTCAGACATTTTATTCTTACAGGAAAACCACTGGATACCAGTTTGAAAATGTCACAGATCATCGCATTGCGTTTTGCAGGCGATGAAGAATTTGTTGGGCTGGCTCAAAAAGCTGTGAATGAAAATCTTTCATCAAAGCAAATTAAACAATCTATAAAAAACTGGAAGGCTGATCACCACCGGGTGTAATCAGCTTCTCATATTTTTATAAGCATTTACCAAACCATTGGTGGAGGAGTCGTGTGATTGAATGGGTGCATCATCCTGCAATTCTGGTAAAATTTTATTGGCCAGTACTTTACCCAGTTCCACCCCCCATTGATCGAAGCTGTAGATATTCCAGATAACACCCTGCACAAAAATCTTGTGTTCGTACAATGCAATCAATTTACCCAAAGTAAATGGAGTGATCTCTTTTACTAAGAAAGAATTGGTGGGCCTGTTGCCCTGGAACACCCTGTAAGGATTATCATTGGCAGCGCCATTCATTAAAGCTTCTGTTTGTGCAAAAAAGTTGCTCAATAATTTTTGATGGTGGTCACCAACCGGATTCTGACTGATAGCCGGCGCAATAAAATCAGCCGGTATCATTTGTGTGCCCTGGTGTATCAACTGATAAAAAGCGTGCTGGCCGTTAGTTCCGGGCTCACCCCAAATAACCGGGCCGGTGGAGTAGGAGACATCGCTTCCATTTCTGTCTACATATTTACCATTGCTTTCCATATTACCCTGTTGCAGGTAAGCAGCAAAGCGGTGCATGTACTGATCGTAAGGCAGGATCACTTCATTGGTAACTCCAAAAAAGTTGGTGTACCAAACGCCAATCAAAGCCATCAGCACAGGGATGTTTTTTTCGAAATCAATATTTTTTAAATGCTCATCCATTTCATAAGCACCTTTCAGCAACTGTTCAAAATTATCATAGCCAACAGTCAGCGCTATGGATAAACCGATGGCACTCCACAGGCTGTATCTTCCACCAACCCAGTCCCAAAAGCCAAACATATTTTCAGGGGCAATGCCAAACTTTACCACTGCTGTTTCATTGGTACTTAATGCCGCAAAATGTTTGGCAACGTGAACTTCTTCTTTTGCAGTTTCCAAAAACCAATTTCTTGCAGTGTGTGCATTGGTCATGGTTTCCTGTGTGGTAAATGTTTTAGATGCAATTAAGAAAAGTGTTTCTTCCGCATTAATTTTTTTTAGCGTTTCTGTTATATGTGTGCCATCCACATTGCTCACAAAATAAGTTTGGATACCATCCACCCAATAAGGTTTCAAAGCTTCTGTCACCATCACCGGGCCAAGATCACTGCCGCCAATTCCAATATTTACAATGTATTTAATTTTCTTCCCGCTATACCCCTTCCATTCGCCACTATGAACCTTGCTGCAAAAATTTTTCATTTGTTCCAGCACTGCTTTTACATCCGGCATCACATCTTTTCCATCATTCAATACAGACAGTCCTGAAAAATTTCTTAATGCCGTATGCAGCACCGCCCTGTTCTCGGTTACATTGATCTTTTCTCCTGCAAACATTGCTTTGATGGCAGCTGGCAGTCCACATTCGTTTGCTAATTGTATTAAAAGCGACAGTGTTTTTTCATTGATAATATTCTTGGAATAATCAAAAACAAAGTCATTACTGGTAACAGAAAATTTACTGTAGCGGTCAGCATCAGTTGCAAACAGTTTTTTCATGTGCACTGTTTTCATTTCTTCATAATGCTGTTGCAATGCCTGCCATGCTGTGGTAGTGGTGGGGTTAGTAGTTGGAAACATATTGGTATTGTTAATTGCCAGTAATAATTTAAGATTGGTTGCGAAGGTATTTATAAAAAAATAAAAATATCAGCCCTTACGCTGGGGTATGAAAAATAAGAAAGCCGCTGCAATGGCAACGGCTTTCTTATTTATAATTTTTTTAATGAAAATCTATTTCACTTAAAACTGCTCCAGTTTGCTGAAGAAAAAATCACCTTCAATGGCAGCATTGTCATCACTGTCACTTCCGTGGATAGCATTTTCACCAACAGAAGCAGCGTATGCTTTACGGATAGTTCCTTCTGCGGCTTGGGCCGGGTTAGTGGCACCAATCAGTTTTCTAAAATCTTCCACTGCATTGTCTTTTTCAAGGATGGCGGCGGTGATAGGGCCACGGCTCATGAATTCCACCAGTTCGCCGTAAAAAGGCCTTTCTCTGTGAATTGCATAAAATTCACCCGCTTTTTCAGCAGACAGGTGTATCATCTTCAAGGCTGCGATACGGAAACCTGCAGCATTTATCTTTTCTAATATCGCACCGGTATATCCTTTTTCTGTAGCGTCCGGCTTGATCATGGTAAATGTTCTCTTACTCATATTATCATTTTTTGAGCCGCAAAGATAGACGGTTTTAAGTTTTATTATAGTTGTTTTAGCAACCAATTTTGTTTTTAATACTAAAAAACTGTTAACAGTAACCAGTTTACTGGAAACTAACCATTACTTTTGCGCCGCTTTATGCAATCAATCAACGAGATATATTCCGAACTTTCCAATCCAAAAAAGATTGTGATCACCATGCACCAAAAGCCTGATGGCGATGCGATGGGGTCTACTTTGGGATTGTATCATTTTTTAGTTCAATTCGGCCATACTGCCACTGTAATTTCTCCCACCAACTGGGCTGATTTTTTAAACTGGATGCCCGGTGTAAATAAAGTGGTGGATTACGAACAGCGGACAGCAGTAGCCGATGCGTTGATAGCAGAAGCAGACTGGATATTTTGCCTCGACTTTAATACCCTTAACCGTACCAAGCGGATGGAAACAAAACTGGCAGCCGCTACCGGTCAGCGTATTTTAATTGACCATCACCAGGAGCCACAGGCAGATAAATTTGCCTACGGAGTAAGCGACACGGCTAAAAGCAGCACCTGCGAAATGGTGTATGATTTTATTCAGGATTCAGGTAATGATGATAAGATCAATATTGCAATATCAGAATGTTTATATACAGGTGTGATGACAGATACCGGCTCATTCCGTTTTCCCTCCACTACAGATAATGTGCACAGTATGGTGGCCAATCTTAAAAAGAAAGGACTTGAACACAGCAAGGTGCATGAAAATATTTACGACAATTTTTTAGAGAACCGTTTTCGTTTTATCGGCAATGTGCTCATGAACAGAATGGAAGTATTTTATGAATACAATACAGCCCTGATAGCCATTCCGCAAAGCGACCTGATCAAATACGGTATTACTACCGGGGATACAGAAGGGCTGGTGAATTATCCTTTAAGCATAAAAGGGATAAAAATGGCTACGATCATTATTGACAGAGGAGAGGAACGTAAAATTTCTTTCAGAAGCAAGGGTGGATTTGATGTAAATACATTTGCCCGTAAATATTTTGATGGTGGCGGTCATTTTAACGCCTCTGGCGGACAAAGCAAAGAACCCCTGGAGGAAGTGGTGGCCAAGTTTATTAAAGCCATGAAAGAAAACAGGGATCAATTAAGTAATTATCAATTTTAAATATAAAACTTACAAATGAAGCATTCTTTTTATTTAGCAACCGCCGCAGCAATAGTTTTACTGGCTGGCTGTACCAGACCCTTCAAAAAGACCGAAGGTGGAATGGAGTATAAAATTATTTCTGATGAAAAGGGAAAGAAAATTCAAAGCGGTAATTTCTTTGAACTTCAGATTAACCAGGAATACAAAGGCAGCAACAAAGACACGGTATTGATGAGCTCAAAAGACTTTCCTAACCAGATAGTACCATTGGATTCTGCTGCTATACCACCGGTTTATTACAAAATATTTGCCCAGGCAAGAAAAGGCGACAGTATTGTGGTAAAGCAGCTTACAGACAGTTTAATGAAACAAGGTCAGCCTCCTTTATACATGAAAAAAGGTGCACACATTTTTGCAACTTATAAAATTGTAAATGTATTTGAATCAAGGGAAGCGGCAGACAGTGCTTACCAGGCTCAGATGTCTGCGGCAAGGGCCAAAGATTCAATAAAGGCGCTTGATCAAATCAAAATAGACGATAAAGCCATTGCTGCTTATTTGGAGAAGAATAAAATTACAACTGTAAAAGCACCGGGAGGTACTTATGTACAAATACTCACTCCTGGTGAAGGAGATGCAATAGATACTTCTAAGGTATTAAAGCTTCGCTACACCGGTAAGCCTTTAGACGGTGGACCAGCATTTGATTCTAACGTAGATCCAAAGTTTGGACGTACAGAACTTTTACCGGTTTATATGAATGCTGCACCAGGTTCAAGAAGATCTGTGATCAAAGGGTTTACAGATGGATTGTCGATGCTGAAAAAAGGTGCTAAGGCTAATTTATATATTCCTTCAGCATTGGCTTATGGAGCCCGTGGTTCTGGTGCAGACATTAAACCAAATGCTAACCTGGTGTTTGAAATAGAAGTAGTAGATGTAGTCTCTGCAGCCCAGGCAACAGCAGAAGAAATGCAGGAGCAAATGAAAATGCAGGCTCAGCAAGAGAAGATGATGGACTCTATGCAGAAAGCAAGAAAGGGTACTGGTAATTAATAAGTATTCAAAAAAAGTTTGATAAAAAAAGGCGCTTCGTATGAAGCGCTTTTTTTATTTGCATGTATGCTAATATGGTTAAACTTTTTTATAAGCTTCAAAAAGTTTCACTGCCTCCTTCGCCTCCTTCACATCATGTACCCTCAATATAGAAGCCCCGTTCATCAAAGCAATCGTATTTAAAACTGTAGTGCCATTCAAAGCTTTGCTGGCTTCAGTATTAAGTGTTTTGTAAATAGTACTCTTTCTGGAAAGGCCCACCAGTAACGGCATTTCAAATATTTTAAACGCACTTAAATTTTTCAATAATTGAAAATTATGCTGGATGGTTTTACCAAAACCAAAACCCGGATCAATGATCACATCCAGAATGCCCGCCTTTTTGCATTCTGCAATTTTGGCAATAAAAAAATCAACTACAGCAGTTGTTACATTTTCATATTGCGGATGTTCTTGCATACTGTCCGGCGTGCCCTGCATGTGCATGCAGATATAGGGAATTTTTAATTGTGCCACAGTTGTAAGCATATCAGTATCCATATTGCCGCCGCTGATATCATTAACGATGGAAGCTCCTGCAACTACAGCAGCTTCGGCCACTTTGCTGTGATAAGTATCAATAGAAATAATAGCATCGTTGTGTAATGTTTTAATGGCTTCAATCAACGGCACAACTCTTGCAGTTTCTTCTTTCGCATCAATTCTGCTGCTGCCGGGCCGGGTGCTCTGTCCTCCAATATCCAGTATGTCTGCACCATCGGCAATCATCTTTGATGCCAAATCAACAATGCCTTCAATGCCTTTATCCAGGTGGCCTTCAAAAAATGAATCCGGCGTGGCATTAATGATGCCCATCACCAGTGGTTTATCCATCACCAATAATTTTCCTTTGCAGTTAAGTGTATACATCAGCCAGATAAAGTATTTTTGAGCCCGGCAAAAATAGATACAATAAAACAAAGTATGAACACAAACGAACAATTCGACCAGGCAATACTAAGCTGCGAGGACATTTTTTTAAAGAAGACCAAAGACTATGGAACATCCTGGAGAGTTTACCGCATCATTTCTGTGGCAGACCAGATCTTTATCAAAGCTAAACGCATCCGCACTATCCAGGAAAAGGGTGAGCAAAAAATTGGAGATGATATCAAGAGCGAATTCAAAGGCATTTTAAATTATGCCATTGTTGGGTTAATACAATTGGGCCTGGCAACTGATGAAGTGGAAGAACTGCCTGTGGAGCAGGTGGAGCGACTCTATAATGAAAAGGTTAGTATCGCCAAAAAACTGATGCTGGATAAAAATCATGATTATGGAGAGGCATGGCGTGATATGAGCCAGGAAAGCTTTACGGATTTGATTTTGGCAAAGTTACTGCGGATAAGAAAAATATTAAGCAACGATGGCAAAACGATCATGAGTGAAGGCATTGATGCTAACTTATACGACATCTTAAACTATGCAGCATTTGCATTGATACTGATTGATGAAGAAATACACAAAGGTTAACATCCAAAAATAAAATTGAATATGAAAATCCTGGTAAGCATCGCAAGAATTTTAGTTGGCGGCCTTTTTATTTTTTCCGGTCTTGTAAAAGCCATTGATCCGTTGGGATTGAATTACAAGATGCAGGAGTTTTTTGAAGTATGGGCATCAGACGGCTACTTGCCGGGAGTGATGAACTGGTTTAACAGTCATTCACTCATGTTTACTATTATTATGATCACCCTGGAAGTAGTATTGGGTGTAGCACTACTGGTGGGCTGGCAAAAAAAATTAGTGTTAAGGTTACTGTTATTGCTGATGCTGTTCTTTACATTTTTAACCAGCTATGTTTTATTCAGTGGAAAAATAAGAAGCTGCGGTTGCTTTGGTGATTGTATTCCATTAACACCCATACAAACTTTTACAAAGGATATTGTTTTATTGCTGCTGATCATTTTCCTTATCTGGAAACAATGTTATATTGAACCACTGCTGAAAGGAATGTTTCCTTTTGCCATAGTGCTGTTATCTCTTGCTGCCACCTGGTTTTTACAAATATATGTGATGAAGCATTTACCATTGACCGATTGTCTTCCTTACAAAAAAGGAAATGATATTTTGGAATTACGTAAGATGCCAGCCGATGCAATTCCTGATAAGTTTGCCTACAGTTTTATTTATTCAAAAGACAATGTAAAAAAGGAATTCCCAATGGATAAATTGCCGGACAGCACCTGGGCATTTGTGGAGAGAAAGCAAACACTGATCGAAGCCGGGAAAAATAATGTTGCGGCCATCAATGATTTTTCTTTATCAGACAGTACCGGGGCAGATTCTACCGAAGCCATCTTAAACCAACCGCATTATTATTTATTTTTCTTAAAGGAACTGGATGAAAAATCGGGTAAGTGGATCAATGAATTTGCAGCCATCAGCAAAAAAGCAAAAGAGCAAAACATTCCTTTATATATTATCACATCTGAAAATGCAAAAGTGAGTTCCTTCTTTAATCAGCAAAATAATTATGGATTGCCTGTGTATACTTGTGATGCGACAGCCATTAAAACTGCTGCCAGGGCCAATCCAACTTTATTTGAAATGAAGGGACCTGTGGTGCAGGGTAAATACAGCTGGGCTGACCTGGATAAAGTAAAATAGTTTTTGTTGGAATTGTTAATTCTTAAACAACTGCTGCAGTGAAATTTATTTTAAGAAAAGCATTTTATTCTTTCTTAGTACTGCTCGGAGTGGTGGCGCTGGTATTTATCATGTTCCAGGGGTTTGGAGATCCTGCAAAAATGATCGTGGGACAAACCGGCGATAAAAAAACCCTTGACAATATCCGTAAAGACCTTTACCTGGATCAACCCAAATGGAAACAATTTTTATTATACCTCAATGATGTATCACCGCTAAGCATACACAATAAAGCAGATATTGAAAAGAAAGAACTGAAAGGCATTTTTATCGGTGGGCAAACAAAGATTTGTTTAAAGTTGCCTTACCTGCGTAAAAGTTATCAAACAAAAAAAAGTGTGGGCACAGTGCTGATGGAAGCATTACCCGGCACATTGATACTCGCCATTACAGCCATGTTGTTTGCAACCATCGTTGGAATATTTTTGGGAGTAATTGCCGCTGTTAAAAAAGGAACCTGGTTAGATACTTCTGCTGTGTTTGCCAGCATCGCAGGTATCTCTGCGCCATCATTTTTTATGGCCATCATCATTGCCTATTTGTTTGGCGTGGTGCTCCATCCTTACACTGGATTAAACCTTACTGGCAGCTGGTTTGATATTGATGAAGTAACTGGAGAAAAATACCTCACACTAAAAAATTTGATTCTCCCGGCTTTTACATTGGGCATTCGGCCACTGGCTATCATCACTCAACTCACCCGTAGCTCTATGCTGGATGTATTGAGCCAGGATTATGTTCGGACTGCGTATGCAAAAGGGTTAAGCAAACGTACCGTGATAGTAAGACATGCATTGCGTAACGCACTGAACCCGGTTATAACTGCCATCACTGGCTGGTTTGCTGAACTGCTGGCCGGGGCTTTTTTTGTAGAGTATATTTTTGGCTGGAAGGGCATTGGCAAGATCACAGTGGATGCATTGGAAAAACTGGATTACCCGGTGGTGATGGGTTCAGTATTAATCAGCGCCTGTATTTTTATTTTGATCAATATGCTGGCGGATGTATTGTATGGTATTGTAGATCCGAGAGTAAAAGCGTAGTTGTCTTAACAGTTCTTTAATGTACTCTACCAGCTATAAAGGAGATCTTGCTGGCTTTGAAATAGACCCACGTGCAACAGTGATCGATTATGAAGGCTTGCAACTAAAACGGGATTTTTATTCTCCCGTGTATGATACGCAGGAGCAACAGCTTAGCCGCTTGCCTGATTTCAGAAACCTGTTGTATTGGTGCCCGGATGTGATAACAAACAGCAACGGTAAAGAACAAACTAATTTTTATACTTCGGATCAGCCGGGAAAATATGCTGCAGTGATACAGGGATTAAGTGAAGATGGTAGAGCAGGAACAGCTATTACTTATTTTGAGGTTAAAAAGACCTTAGCAATTATGCTGTTAAAAAGGACTGCAGTAAATTTTATACAGTGCAACCGTACATTATTATTAATGGCTGCATCAGAAAGCTGAGAAATAAACATTTTAAGAATGCAGCATAATAAACTATTTAAGTATCTTATGCTAAAATCACAAATGAAAAAACAAATTTCCCTAAGCCTGGTAATCGGTTTGCTTTTTGCTTCTGTTCAATTGCATGCTCAAACTGCAGCAAAATCAATTTATTTTGAACTCGGTGGACCGGGGTTAGCTTCCTTTAACTACGATATGCGTTTGCAAAAAAAAGAAGATGGACTTGGTTTCAGGGTTGGCCTGGGAGGTTTTAAAGTGGATGGCACAGGGGCTTTATTCATACCGTTAGGGCTTACTTATCTTCTTGGTAAAGACCAAAAAAATTATTTTGAATTTGGTGCAGGAGTAACAATTGTCTCTATAACGGACTCTTACGAAGATGACTATGATTCTGATGGCAGCTTCAATACTACTTTCGGCCATGCTTATTTTGGCTATCGTTTACAGCCGAAAAATGGGGGTTTTCTATTCAGGGCCGGCATTACACCTATTTTTAACAGTGATGGATTTGTTCCATACTATGCCGGGATATCTTTTGGTTATAAATTTTGATAGTTAATAAAGCATTTCAGTCAATTCATTTGTAAAAATTTACAACTCAATTTCTGCTGTATAGTTTGTAATGGTATTAATTTTATAGCCTGAATAAGAAATTCAATCTGAATAAAATCATCATGGACTTACAAATAAAAAATCAGCTCTTCATCGCAGGTGGCGCTACATCAGGGTTTGGCAAAGCCATTGCAGCAGCATTATTACAGGAAGGAGCAGCAGTAATTGTGGTGGCAAGAGGTGCAGATAAACTAAAAACCATTTACGGCAATCAGCCAGGTGCAACAATTGTTGAAGGCGATATTACACAAGCAGCAACTATTGAGCAGTTAAAAAATATTGTTGGTGAACGCACATTACACGGCATGTTAGTGAATGCTGGCGGGCCTCCGGCTAAGATGGTATTGGAAACCACTTTGGAAGACTGGGATGATGCCTACCAAAAAATACTACGCTGGAAAGTAGCCATCACACAGGCATTTGTACCGGCAATGATGAAAGCTGGTTATGGAAGAATATTGTATATAGAAAGTTCCAGTGTAAAGCAACCCATAGAAAATTTAGTGCTGAGTAATTCATTGCGGTTAGCAGTGGTTGGTATGGTAAAGACATTAAGCCAGGAAATTGCAAGAAGCGGCGTTACATTAAACATTCTCGGACCGGGCAGTCATAATACACCAGCCATTGATCGTTTGTATCATAAAAAATCAGAACAAACAGGAACGCCTTTTGAAGAAGTAAAGAAAACTGCTATCAATCAAATACCTGTTGGTTCATTAGGAGACCCGGCTGATTTTGCAAGCCTGGCATTGTGGTTATTAAGTCCGCAAAGCAGGTATGTAACCGGGCAAACCATTACAGTGGATGGGGGAATGATAAAAGGAACATTGTAATATAGTTGAAACTATAATGTCAGCAAACTGCAACCCCTGATATCGGTATTATCCATCCGGCCCAGTACTTCAAAACTGCTATCCGGGTATAATTTACCAGCATCATCGGTAGCAATAAAACTGCAGGAATAAATATTGGCCAGGTCAATTACATTGATAGCACCTGGTACAATACTGTTGTTCATTTCTCTGTGAACAGCAAAAGGATCATCTTCTTCCCGGATCAAAATTTTCATCCACGGTGCACAATTAAAAATACCTTTCCCTTTTGAATAAGCCTGGCTTAATAATTCCGTCATGCCATATTCGGAATGAATATTTTCAATTTGAAATGCTTTAGTCAGCACTTCATGCACCTGCTGCCGGGTCATTTCATTTCTTCGGCCTTTCATGCCACCGGTTTCCATTACGATGGTATTATGAAGTATCATTGGATATGCTTCAGCAAAATCCAGCAGGGCAAAGGTTACACCAATCAGCAAAGTCTTTTGGCCCTGCATTTCCAAATCAGTTAAAAGCTGATGAAGTTGCTGCAGCTCATCTAAGTAAAAGCCACTTTTTGGGTGCCTGCTCTGTGCAATTAATTTATCTGCCATCATCACCAGCGAAGAATTTTTTCTTTCCAGGTAAGAGGGTAGCAATGCAATAATGCAATATTCTGACACATCACCATAAAACAACTGAAAAGCATTGCGGAAGCTTTTTTCATAAAGCGAAATATCTTTTACTAAATGCCTGCTGTTAATGGTTTGGGTGGTGCCGCTGCTTTCAAAGATTGCTTCAGGAATAAATTGGGTGGAGGTAACAGTATGGGTTTTAAAAAAACGGATTGGCAAAAAGGGAATTTTACAGATGGCGTCAATTTTTGCAGCATCGGTTTTTAAAGTGTCGCAAAATTGCTGGTACACGGAGTTGTTTTGATATTGTAAAAGAAACACCTCCAGGGCCGTCTCAGTAAAGGTTTGATCGTTTACAGCTAAAATTTTATCTGCCAGCCCTGTATTTTTAACAACAGTATTCAATTTCTATCTTTAAATTTGATTTATAAAACACAAAGATGCGATACTCCATTTTATTAGCTGCAATAAGTTTACTAATTATCAGTTGCAATAAAAATAAATTTACCACGGCCCCCCAGCTGGAGTATAAATCAGTGAATACCACTGAACTTAACAAGGGCCAGATCATTGTTTTCAAATTGTCTTTTACCGATGGAGATGGAGATTTACAGGATTCTCTTTTTGTAGAAAAGATTGAACCCACCTGCACCAGCAGTTACTTTAAACAAAAGTACCGGCTGCCGATTTTCCCTGCTACTAAAAATACAGAAGGTGATTTTGAAGTTTCTTTTGGCTACGGAGTATCCAATTACCCGCTGATAAAAGCACCTCAGTGCAACAGGAATGATACCTGCTATTTTCGTTTTATGCTGAAAGATAAGGCCCAGAACACCAGCGATACGGTACAGTCTGAAACGATCATTATTTATAAATAACATCCACTGCAAAAGGTATTACGATTTGTTTTGTCACATGCTATATGGGTGGCAATTTGTGCCGGATCTCTTGTTTTTCAAACAATGCAGCTGATGCACCTGGCGATAAATTTTTATTTGATCGCTTTTGTTTTTTTTGCCACACTTTGCAGTTACAATTTTCATTATTTACTCGGTTATTATTCTTCCGGCAACAAAATTACCTTCACTAATTTATCTAACAGGTATACCGCATTGCTTGTTTTAATGGTGGGTGGTATCGGGATATTACTATTTTTTTCAGCTGCTCATATCCGGTTGCTAAATGTGGTCATTTCATTCCTCCTTACTTTTTTATATTCGCTTCCGTTACTGCCGGTAAAGCAACTGGCTTTTGCCAGGAAAGCAGGTTTTTTAAAGACGCTGTTGCTGGCATTTACCTGGATGTTCGTTACAGCTTACCTTCCACTTTCACAGAGTGAAGTTGCCTTTACCACCGCCGGTGTACTCTTGATGATCAAACGCTTTTTGTTTATGCTCATGCTGTGCATCCTGTTCGACAACAGGGATGTAACTGTAGATAAGATCCGTGGGTTAAGCAGCCTTGCCACAGCCCTTTCTGCCAATACCATGCGGTGGCTGATAGTTATTATTTTTTTGCTGCTGTTCATCATTAATTTTTTGCTGGGGCAGCATGGCATATCAACCCGGCAGCTGCTGGCATTACAACTGGCTGCCTCTATTAATATGATCATCTATTTCCTTTCCACAAAAAAGCAGGGTTATTTTTTCTACTATTTTGTAGTGGATGGAATGATGGTTTTAATGACATTGCTCACAACTATGGCAAGTATTTAGTTAATTTGTAAAAATCAATTTTATGGCAAAAGAGAAAGCAAAGAAAAAAGCAGCTCCGGCTAAAAGTATTTTAACAGATGCATCGTATACTTTCCTGAGAGAATATATCAATAATCCCTCTCCCACAGGCTTTGAAAGCAGTGGTCAAAAAATGTGGCTGGAATACATAAAACCTTACACAGATACTTTTTTTACTGATCCTTATGGAACTGCAGTGGGTGTTATCAATCCAACGGCTCCTTTTAAAGTGGTAATTGAAGCACATGCAGATGAGATCAGTTGGTTTGTAAATTATATTACTGCAGAAGGATTGATTTACCTGAAACGGAATGGCGGTGTGGATCACCAGATAGCGCCATCAATGAGAGTGTTTATTCATGGAAAGAAAGGTGCTGTAAAAGCAGTGTTTGGATGGCCTGCTATCCATACAAGAATGGGGAATGGTGATAAAGAGACGCAACCAAAAGTGGAGAATCTTTTCCTAGATTGCGGTGCCAGTAACAAAAAAGAAGTGGAAGACCTGGGAGTTCATATTGGTGCGGTGGTTACTTATGAAAGTGGATATGATGAACTGGCCTATAATTATTTGATTGGAAGAGCTTTTGATAACCGTGTCGGGGGATTCATGATTGCTGAGGTTGCAAGACTGCTGCAATTGAACAAAAAGAAATTGCCTTTTGGGTTATACATTGTAAATGCGGTACAGGAAGAAATTGGCCTGCGTGGTGCAGAAATGATTGCCCGTAGAATTAAACCCAACATTGCCATTATTACGGATGTAACACATGATACCACCACACCCATGATCAGTAAAATTGTTCAGGGAGATACGGCCTGTGGTAAAGGGCCATCACTTACATTTGGACCAGCAGTTCATAATAAATTATTAGATGTAGTACAGGCAGTAGCTGAAAAAAATAAGATACCAGTTCAGCTGCATACGGTGAGCAGGAGTACCGGTACAGATACAGATTCATTTGCTTATGCCAATGATGGTTGTCCTTCTGTATTAATTTCTATTCCACTAAGGTATATGCATACCACCGTGGAGATGCTGCATAAAAGTGATGTGGAGAATACCATCAAACTGATGTATGAAACACTGCTGACACTTACACCAAAAACTAATTTGAGTTATTTTTAAAACTGCTTCAAAAGTTTACAGCTTTTTTAAAAGCTGTAAACTTTTTTAATTTGATCTGCCTTAGTATTTTATTTTATAATACAGGATCACTGCTTCAAACCCGGATGTGATAATATTAGCGATCATCACAGTTGTGTTATGGCTGAATATTCCAAATAACATACGTAATTAATCTGACCGCTACTGAATTTCCAGGTTACCTTTTACAAGGAATTCTTTTCCGGGAGCCACCAAAAATTTTGTGCCTTGTGTAAGTGTGTAAGGAATATCCAGGGTACAGTTGCCTCCATTAACAGGGTCGATAATAATTTCATTTCCTGCAACCAGTAAAGACGGAGGTACAAGATTATATTGCCAGTTAGCTGTGTCGCTCCAGTTGCCATTGCCATTAAATACGTAGGAGGTAAAATAATCATTCACAAAACTGCTGATATCAAATGCCCGTAATTTTTGATTGATAACAAATGCGAATGGACCCACCGTTCTCACAAATTTTTCATTGCTCATATATCCGTACTTGCCATCTCTAAAAGTGATTCCTTCCGATTGTGCCATTTGGGTGGCATCTCCCAGGTCTATCCTTCTTTTGTTTCCGGTAAAAAAACTGTCGGCCGTATAGTCCGATAAAATATGCATAAAGTGATTGCCTGTTCCTGTAGATTGATAACCGAGTAATGCAATGATATTTTGCCCGGCTACTTTATCTGCTGCTGATACCAAATATCCTGTTGCCAGTGTTTCCACAGAATCTGCTACATAATTTCCTGCGCTGATCCCATTGATAATATAGTGTGTACTATTATTGTTGATCCAATTTTTTGAAAACAAATGAATTTTTCCATTATCAACGATCATTGCTTCGCAATCAAATTTCGAAGTATTCAACGCGGTGGCAACAGCAGGTTGTGGCTGATTACTGTAAGTAAAATTGATCACTTCTATTTGCTGGGCAGCAATGATGGCAACAGGATCACTTGCATGATCAGGAATTGCACTGAAAGGAAACTTGTAAACTTTAAGGTTAGTTCTTGCACCGTTTAAATTATTGCCAAAGTCGCCGATATAAAAATAGGTGCCATCAAATGCAATGTCTTCCCAATCCACATTGCTGATGCCTGGTAAAATTACCCTTTGTAACAAAATATTGGTAAGTGTATCTATCCTGTACAAAGTGGGGGAGCCGCCCCTGTCATTAAAGCTCCACAAATAATTCCCCGCCATTTGCAGTCCGCTGCTTTCTAACAATGAATCTGTAATGGGATCAACTTTTACTGAAGGTGCGTAAGCTGTAGTATTATAAGTGCAGCTACCATCGTTGATGGTGGCTAAAGGGTTGTAATTATTGGATAGCGGATCTGTACAGCCTGTTACCTGGTTATAGGCAAGAACAGGAATGAGTAGAAGGGTAATAATTGAAAACAGGATTTTGATCGTATGATATTTCATAAATAATTTTCTCAAAACACTTCAATGGTATTATTTTATTGATGCACCCTGGTCAATCCAGCACCGCAACAAATCTCTTTCTCCAGGTGTAATGTTGGTCTTGTTGTTCTGCGGCATTGTTTTCGTGATCACCACCCGCTGCATTATCTTATCTTTCATCTTTACAATATCCTGCGGTGTGTCATACACCACACCGTTAGGCGGTGCTGTGTACACCTCATCTGTTGGTTTGGATGAATGACAGCTGATACATCTTTTTTCAATGATCGCATTCACTTCGGTAAAACTAACGGTTTTGCTGCAGGCCGCATTATCTTTTGGAGGAGCGGTGATAAAACTTACCGCCAGTAACAGTACCACTGATACCGGCAATACGTAAACATTGTACCGGCCTTTTTCTTTCAGGTTTAAATAATGTTTTACACCGGCAGTACCCAAAGAGATGCCAGCCAGCACTGCCCATGAATACTGATTGCCAAACGTGCTGGGAAAATGATTGCTGATCATGACAAACAAAACCGGCAGAGTGAAATAGTTGTTATGCAGAGATCTTGCCAATGCTTTTTTTCCCAGTGAGGGATCAAGCGGCTTACCAAGTTTAGCTGCATGTACCATTGCTTTTTGTGATGGGATGATCACAAAGAAAACATTACCCGCCATCAGTGAACCGATCATCGCACCAAAATGAATGTAGGCTGCTCTTGAATTAAATACCTGTGCATAAAAAAAAGCAAATCCAGTTAAAATGATAAAGCCCACCACAGCAAACAGCAAATTGTTTTTTATCAAGGGAGATTTACAAAGCAGATCATACAGTAGCCATGCAACAACAAAAGAACCAATACCAATAGCAATAGCTGCAGCAGAACTGATGTTAAGCACATTGGTATCTACCAGCATTGCCTTAGCATTAAAATAATATACCACAAACAACAAGCTGAAACCAGAAAGCCAGGTAAAGTATGCTTCGTATTTAAACCAGTGCAACTGTTTGGGTATGGTTTTGGGTGCTACTTTATATTTCTCTAAGTAATAAAATCCTCCACCATGTACCGCCCAAAGATTACCAGCCAGTTCATCTCTTACATTGTCTGTTCTGTTAAGTGCATTCTCCAAAAAAACAAAATAGAAAGAAGCGCCGATCCATGCAATACCAAAGGTGATGTGCATTAACCGAACCACTATATTCAGCCATTCCACCAGGTGGCCCTCCCATGGAGTTCCTTTTACAATATACCAGGTATAGGCAACCAGTAAAACGATAACAAGAACGATGGATGTGTAAATAAATCCTTGTGAAAGCGAAAGCTGTTGAGTATGTTTATCCGCTGAATCTGTTTCATGCGAATGTTTATGCAGTGCATTAAATTGATAGGTCATTATGATCAGTAACACCAAAATAAACCCCAGCACAGCATATACCAGCACATTCAGCATATAGTTTCAGTTGTTTTTTACAAAAGACACAATTTAAAATTTTGTTTTGTAAATTGGCTTATCTGTTCATTATAAAATTGATTTGTTTGAAAGCATTGCATAGCAGCAGAGTGGTATTGCCCGGCGGAATAAAAGAAGCGGTGGTAATCATCAATAATGGAATCATTGAAGATATCCTCACAGATATGCCTGCAACACATTCATTTGAGTTGATTGAACTGGATGATAAAATACTGATGCCCGGTGTAATTGATCCGCATGTACACATCAATGAACCCGGCAGAGCAGAGTGGGAGGGATTTGATTCTGCCACCCGGGCAGCCATTGCAGGCGGTATTACCACGCTGGTGGATATGCCATTGAATTCTTCCCCGGTAACTGTTTCCGTTGCCTGCTTTGATGAGAAGCTTGCTGCCACACCCAATAAGTTACATACCAATGTTGGCTTTTGGGGTGGGGTGATACCAGGCAATGAAAAGGAACTGGAAGGGTTAATTGAAAAAGGGGTGCTTGGTTTTAAAGCTTTCCTCACTCATTCGGGCATCGATGATTTCCCCAACGTAACAGAAGATGATCTGAAAAAGGCAATGCCCATCATTGCGAAACATCATTTGCCCTTACTGGTACATTGTGAACTAACGGATACCGAACAACGATCTGCAGGCAATGTTCAATCTTATCAAAACTATTTACAGTCACGGCCAAAAAAATGGGAAGATGATGCCATTGCTTTAATGATCAGGCTCTGTGAGGAATATAATTGCAGGGTGCATATTGTACATTTATCATCAGCCAATTCATTAGAACAAATCGCAGCAGCAAAACAAAAACGTTTACCATTGACCGTTGAAACAGGTCAACATTATTTATATTTTAATGCAGAAGACATACAAGCCGGGCAAACACAATTTAAATGTGCGCCACCCATCCGGGAAAAAGAAAACAATGAAAAATTATGGCAGGCACTCAAGGATGGATGGATTGATTTTGTAGCCACCGATCATTCACCCGCTACACCACAGCTGAAAGAAATACAGAGCGGTGATTTTATGAAGGCATGGGGCGGCATTGCTTCCATCCAGTTTGCATTGCCCATTTTATGGACCGCAGCAAAAAAAAGAAATTGTAATTTTAATGATATGGTGAAATGGATGTGTGAAAATCCGGCAAAACTGATTGGAAAAGAAAACAGCAAGGGTAAGATCGCTAAAGGTTTTGATGCTGACCTGGCAGTAGTGAATGATGAAAAATCTTTTGTGGTTACTGAAGCCGGCATACACCACCGGCATAAAGTGTCACCCTATTTAAATGAAACGTTGTATGGCGACCTGGAGCAAACCTATTTGGCAGGAGAGCTTGTTTATGTACATGGGAAATTTATTAAAATGAATCATGGAAAAATTATTTTAAATAAAACTGATCTGTGAAGTGTGGGCTAAATAAAAAGTAACGTTGATCAGTTCGCAATAATGAAAACATAAACAAACAACTGCCGCCCCCCGGTATAGCCGGAGAATAACGGTGAGATAAAATAAAAACGAATCAACAAAAATGAACGCACCTGCATTCACTAAATTAACAGATCTCGCCGCTGAACGCCTCGGCGGCAAAGCATTGCTGTGCAGCGATGATTTCTTTGCTGAAAAAGAAAACCTTTTAAAACCGGGCCGTGGCATTTTTATCGCTGATAAATATACCGACCGTGGCAAATGGATGGACGGGTGGGAGAGCCGGAGGAAAAGAGTGCCCGGCCACGACTGGTGCATTATACAATTGGCCACCGCCGGAAAAATTCATGGCGTTGACATCGACACCAATCATTTTCTTGGTAATCATCCACCCTTTGCATCTTTAGAAGCAGCCAATATCAGCGATACAAATAAGATAGATTTTGACAGCATTCAATGGACAGAGATTTTACCTAAATCTCCCCTGAATCCCGGCTCACAACATTTCTTTGAAATAGCAGCTAACAACATTTACACACATTTAAAATTGCACATATATCCTGATGGTGGCGTGGCAAGATTAAAAGTGTATGGCGAAGTATTTAAAGACTGGAGTAATGTAAATGCAGATGAGATCATTGACCTGGCAGCAGCCGTTAACGGCGCTAAATCTGTTTTGTGCAACGACATGTTTTTTTCCCACATGGATAACCTCATCATGCCCGGCCGTGGGGTGAACATGGGTGATGGATGGGAAACCAAACGCAACCGAACTCCCAATAATAGCGATTGGGTAATAGTAAAACTGGCACATGAAGGCAGCATACAAAAAGCGCTGATAGATACATGCCATTTTAAAGGTAACTACCCGGATAGCTGTATGATTGAAGGCTGCACCGCAGCTGTAGGCACAGACTTTGCGACAACTAATATTGAATGGCAAACCATTTTGCCTCAGCAAAAGTTGCAGGCCGATCATGAACATTATTTTGAAAGTGAACTGGAAAATACAAAGCAGGTTTTTACACATGTGCGGCTGACGATTTTTCCAGACGGAGGTATTAGCAGGATGCGTTTGTGGGGAAAAGGCCTCCCCAACCCCTCCCTCGGAGGGGCTTAAGAAGAGCTCAAAAAATTGGAGGGTTTACGTAGTTGCGGAGTGTGGGAGTTTTTTCGATTGAAGAACGGCCCCCTAAATCCCCCCATGGGGTACTTTAAGTCAAGCGTTTTTAATTTTAAAGTGCTTGCTGAAAAATTTGGAGTGGTTGTATGATTGTTGATTAAAGAATAAAAGACGATGTGGAAGATAAAGTGTTTAGACAGGATGAAAAGTACCGTCCTTCTCCGTGGGAGAAGGATAAGAGGATGAGGCCATTGCTGATGAAAGAAAAACTGAAGATGTGGAAGATAAAATATTTATTAACGATTAAAAGTACCGCCTCTTCTCTTTGGGAGGAGAGGAAGGGTGAGGAGGCTTTATGACACTACACGATCTGAACATACTCCCAAAAGAACAACTTCGGCAGGAGCTGTTAAAATGCTGCGGCAGCCAAACCTGGGTGGATAAAATGCTGCCGTTCTTTCCTGCAGATGATATGGTGGAATTATTGTACGATGCAGAAGACCAGTGGTACGATTGTACCGAAGCCGACTGGCTGGAAGCATTCCTGCATCACCCAAAAATTGGCGATGCAGAATCATTAAAAGAAAAATATGCCACCACCGCACACTGGGCAAGTGGCGAACAAATTGCTGTTAATGCTGCCTCACAGGAAACCATTGAAGCACTGGCCAAAGGCAATGCGGATTATGAAAAAAAATTTGGTTTTATTTTCATTGTATGTGCCACCGGAAAATCAGCAGAAGAAATGCTGGAGCTGTTGCAGCAACGCATATCCAACACCCAAGTAGACGAAATAAAAATTGCGATGGATGAACAAAACAAGATCACCCAGATACGCTTACAAAAATTATTAAAATGAGCCAGGTCACCACACATATATTAGATACCAGCAAAGGCAAACCTGCCTGGGGTGTTACCATCACCTTATTTGAAAAAGTTGGAACAGAATGGCTGGAAGTAGCCAAAGGCATCACCAACAAAGATGGAAGGATCAGTAACCTGTTGAAAGAAGAGGAACTGCTGCCTTTCGCAATTTATAAACTGAGTTTCGATACCAAACATTATTTCGATGCTACGGAAGTGGAAACTTTTTATCCTATAGTAGACATCGTCTTTGAAATAAAAACGGAGGAGCATTATCACATACCATTGTTGTTAAGTTCTTTTGGATACAGTACTTATCGTGGAAGTTAAGAGTGAATAATTAAGAATTAAGAGTTAAAGCGAAACTTATAATTCTTAAGCACCAACTAATAATTCATAACTCATAATTCAGAACTCACTGCATGAATCTCTCCATCACCGAATCAGAAAAGGAATCACTGTTAACCACCTTACAGGCAGCTAATTTAAAATTTCAAAAAACATATCCCGGCGATAAGCCTGACCGGCAGCCAGTGCACACCGTGTATGGTGGCGCCAACTTATTTAAAAGTGACACCACATTAAAGATGGGAGACGTGGCATTGAAAAGTTTAAAAAACTATGCACCCAATTTTTGCATCCTTGCCAAAGTATTAAAGCTGGAAAACCATGAACACTTTCCAACACTGGAAAAAGATATTACTGCACTAACAAAAAAGTTAGCTGCCATGACCGAAGCAGAACGCAAAACAGAACCTTCCTGGCTGGCATATTCTGTGTACAATAAAATAATAAAAAAACTGCAAACAGAAGCAGTAGAAGATTTTAGAATAGATTTTGAAGACGGCTTTGGTAACCGTCCTAATGAGGAAGAAGATGCCACCGCAGTAACCGCCGCCAACGAACTCGCCGAAGGCATGCAAAACAAAACCATCTCACCTTTCATCGGCATCCGCATCAAACCATTTACAGAAGACCTGAAAGCAAGAGGTGTAAGAACACTCGATATTTTTTTAACCACACTGCTCACCAAAACCAACGGCCAGCTGCCGGATAATTTCGTGGTGATGTTGCCGAAAGTAACCATCCCGGAGCAGGTAACGGCCATGGTTAGGTTCCTGGAGATCATTGAACAAAAATTTAACCTGGCATCCGGTAGCCTCAAAATGGAAACCATGGTGGAAGCCACACAGATCATCATGGATGAAGAGGGCCGCAATCCGCTCATGCGTATTGTAAGGGCAGGTGAGGGCAGGCTCATCAATGCACACTTTGGCACCTATGATTACACTGCCAGTTGCGGCATTACTGCCAAATACCAAACCATGGCCCACAGCATATGCGACTTTGCACACCATATGACCAAGGTGGCGCTGGCACATACCGGCATCTTCCTCAGCGATGGCGCCACCAATGTAATGCCCGTGGCACCACACCGTGGCGACAACCTGACAACAGAACAATTGATAGAGAACCGGGAGAGTGTACACAATGCCTGGCGCATTGGTTTCAACCATACCACCCATTCACTCATCAATGGCCTGTACCAGGGCTGGGACCTTAACCCTGCACAGCTCCCCATGCGCTATGCCGCCACCTATAATTTCTTTTTAAGCAGTTACAGCGATGCCGTGTTCCGCCTCAAAACATTTGTTGAACGTGCCGCCATCAGCACCCTCACCGGTGATATATTTGATGATGCCGCCACCGGCCAGGGCCTGCTCAATTTCTTTTTAAAAGCCATCAACTGCGGCGCCATTACCGAAGAAGAAGCCACCGCCACCGGCCTTAGTTTAGATGAGATAAGGACACGTTCTTTCTATCGGATTTTGGAGGGGAGGAGGAATAAGAAATAAGATTGTTATATTTAGTTTACAAACTGCCGTACATGTGGCGACATCGTTGTGTCACTCACTTTTACTTGTATATCTTTATTAAACAATTTAAAACTCACTATACTCTAATTTGTCTGATTCGATATATCATATAAAAATATGGGCTTCAGGGTTTATTCCAGTAATGTACTTTAAAGAATTATTGAATAAAAGTTTTCAAGAATATGGAATAGAGTATGAGACTTCGGAAGAAAAATCTGATACTCATTTCTTTAGGCGCATGGCCTTTCTATCATTTAAATCTTCATATAGATTTTACAAAGACTTTATTGATTCGGATAAAATTGAATTGCTATATGGTTCATTGAGTAATAGTCTTAATAGGCTTTGGAATCACGAGCTAACAAAAACTCCTGAGAATAAATCAATATGGCAAACAGTTAAATTGCTAAAGTTTGAAATATTTTATGTAGCATCAGACAAAATTGCATTACATTTTGGCTTTTCATTTAACTGGGATGATGCAGACGAAAGATTTGCATGGATTGAAATGTGTAATTTAATCAAGAGCTATGAAATCAAAGATGATTTTGTAGTAACAACAATACAAAGTATCCATGCAGAGAAAGATCAAACACGATATTTTTCTTTCAATATTTCTTCTAAAAAATGGGATATACTCAATCCAATATCGGATGCTACATTTAAATTAAGTACAGATTATCTGATAGCAAGAGAAGATAAAAGAATACGAAAGCCGGATATTATTTTGAATGAAGATGATTACTTAAAGTATTTTATTTGGGATCAACAGTGGGTTTTAAAACTTCAAAATTTGAGTCTTGTAATGGCTCAACCCAACGATATTGCCCTCTATTTATCATTGTCTGAAAAGAATGCGTTGATAGCTAAAGCTATTTTTGATAATGAGTATAATTCAAGAGATAAAAAATACTATCGAATGCTTTTGGAAATGAAAGAAACTAGTGTTTTTTACGACTATTTTGAACATGTGATTTCGTCAATTATCTTCTCATATACTGCGATAGAAACTCTATCCAATATTTGTATAGTGGACGATTATGAACACGTACAGGAAAAAGATGGAATAAAGACTATTTATTCAAAATCAGCTATTGAAAGAAAGTTTAAACTCAGGGACAAACTTAAATTAGTGCTCACTGATATTTTAAAGACACCTAATCCATCGGATCAAAGTTGGTGGCAGGATTTTATAGATTTGGAAGAAATTAGAAATGAAATTATTCATACCAAACAAGGCAAATCAGAAGATAGATATTCTCTATTTATGTCTTCAAAGATATTTGAGTTAATTTCTGTAGGTAAAAAAATTGTTGAGTATTATGGTATTTACATTAATAAGAATTTGGAATTACTTTTAATTGATTATCCATATGGATATGGTTACGATAATGCATTACCAATGTTTATGACAAACGAAGATTATTGGAAAGAATTAAGAAAGTTGCATAATGTGTATGAAAACAAAGAACAAAAGTAAGATTCTTTTATAGCTGTAACAACAACTATATAATTTGGTAATTTTAATAAATGGCATCTTACCATAAATATGTAATTGCATGCATCCTTGCCAATAAGGAGTTTGACATTAATGAAGTACACAATCTCGAGGATATTGCCGATATGATATTCGACAGGGAACTATATCCTTCGATTTGTTCACTGATAAAAGAAAAGAATTGGGATGCTGTTAAAAGCATTGAGATTCCAGCACATGGGTTTAGAGAATACTTATCCATATATACCTTCATTGACCAAAATCAAAATCAATACGCCGCAACAACCTATGACAGCGATGAATTGTGGCAAGACCCAGAATTAATTGATATTTTTCCTTTAAATTAATATTCCCTCCATTGGTGCAAGTTGTGCCGTGAATCGAGTACCGGCAGATATGAAGGTATAAGAATGTTGTACGAAAGATGGTAGCAGGTCTACCACAGTCGCTGTGCAAGCAGAGGCTGTAAACCACCTCTCGGTGCTTGTTTAGTAATAAACAGGTGTTGAACAGAAAGAGGAAAAGGCTGCTTAAAGTGGTCA
>JAYWII010000110.1:0-32825 GCA_043788995.1 Chitinophagaceae bacterium
ACATTTAGTGCAGCAAGCATTGCAGTTTCCGCCATCCTTAATGAAGCAACTGCATTGTTTGCATCTGTTACCCTACTGTGATTTTTATTTTTAATCCAGGTGACGGATAAAACATTTTGGACTGGATTACAATACCTTTCAGAAAGATAGGCTCTATAGGTTTAGCATCGGCAATCTACCGTTGTATGGTATAGACTTTTGTGCCAATTATTTACCAAATTTTTATCTATGCTTAAAATCACTTTCCGATACAAAAAGTATAGTTCCCTTTACTATCAGGGGTTTACAAAGAGGGGGCAACAAATAGGCAACAGTAATGAGTAAAAGAAGTGCAACCGCACAATAAACAAGAGAAAATATGCCGTTGTTGTTAGAGTGTGTTTTTCCCAACCACAGCGTTAGCGAAGATTAGCATTTCAGCTTATCTCAATTGCTTTACAACAACTTCTTGTTGCAAGCCCATGTACTGGCAAAACTCATCAACTGTAACAACCTGGTGATGTTGTTTACTGAAGTGGTCTTTAATCTTCTTGATAAGATTTCTGCCATACCTGTCGCTTCTGCCTGTGATTACCTGAATGTCTTTAGGATAAATACACAGTCTATTCATTATTTCAATTATACCTTTTAATACTTTATCCATACTGATGCCATACACCTGATATGAATTTCGTATTGCAAAGATAAATGTTTTTTGTAAGCGGTAAAAGTGTGTTTGTTGGAATAATGCGGCACAATCGGAATGGATGACACGGCACATTTGCAAAGCCTTTATTGTGCATCTACTTTTGTTTTCAAATGCTGATAAAGCAGCAATAAAAGAAATTGATTTACTAACTCATAAAAATTTTAGACAATGGCAAAATTAAAAGGTATCCTAAAAATAGAAGGCACTTTAGATGAATTGACCTTCTACAAAACGCAAGACGGACATTTGGTAAAAACCAAAGGCGGTGTTTCTGCTGACCGTATTGCAAATGACCCAAACTTTCAACGTACCCGTGAAAACGGTAGTGAGTTTGGAAGCTCCGCAACTGCTGGCAAAGTGCTACGCAATGCAGTTCGTAATTTGATGATGAACGCTTCTGACAATCGTGTTACAAGTCGTTTAACACAAGTTATGACAGTGATTAAAAACTACGACACAACCTCTGCAAGAGGTGAACGTACAGTTGCTATCGGCATTGCTGACCCTGCTGCACTGGCTTTATTGAAAGATTTTGATTTCAATAATAAAGCAATTCTTAGCGGTGTGTTATTTGCCCCGTTTATTGTAACTCCTGCAACTGGTGAAATAGCCATCCCTGCATTTGTTCCATTAAATGATATTGCTTACCCTGGGGGAGCAACTCATGTAAACATGAAGGCCGCTTATGCAAATGTGGATTTCACAAATGAAATAAGTGCAATTGAATACAGCCCGGTAACAAATTTGCCGATTGATGGAACAAACACACCTGTATCACTTGTTCCTGCTGGCGTTCCTGCCGGTGCTGGTACAAAGTTTTACTTACTGTTGCTTGAATTTTTTCAAGAGGTGAACGGTATTCAGTACCCTTTAAAAAATGGTGCTTACAATGTGTTGAACATTGTTGAAGCTGCCTAAAAGTCTTTCTTACTTTCAGTTGTTAAAAGCCCTGCCAATTTGGTGGGGCTTTTTAGTTAAAAGCAAAGCCCCTAAAAGGGCAATGCTGATAACTGACGAACACCTGATGGATAACGCCAAAGGCAGCAACCACAAGGAAGGCGATAAACCCTAACGCCTGTGGGATGCTGGGCAATGACAGCCGACCTGCGAACATAGCGGCTATAAGCATGAGGTGAAAGCTGCAAGAACTGATGAAGAACCTGCGGAGTAAATGGGCAAATGCCTGGATGACTGCCCGAACTGATACGTGGATGCTTGTGCATAGTAGATAAATTTTATGTGCATCTCTCAGCATGGCGGATAAAAAAACCAAAAGGAAACGGAATAAATGATAGCCTTGTGCGGTGGGTCTGTGTTTATGCCGTAGTCTTTTGGTTTTTTTTCGTTGGCTTTGTGCGGTTGCCCGCCATGCTATCTTTGCACATTAAAATTTATTTACGGTACAAGTAGCATCATGTAAAGGGCTGCCTTACATTTTGCTTTTTAAGTGCCGGTATATCATTGCTCTTTTCAAATCATTTATCAACGCCAAATGTTGACGGATGGATTTTTCCTTTGCCTCCAGTATTTTGACTTTATGAATAGTGCTTTTGTATTCGCTTGTTTGCTTGCTTACAATTTCAGCTTGTATGCCAACTTCATTTTTTAAATCCGAAATACGAATGAACGGAATAACGGAACCAGTAAGGAACTGATGAAAATGCTTTGCCTTCCACAACCCGAAAAGCAGCCAGAAATAAAAATCTTTTTGCTCCTCATTTTTGCAGATGCAAACAAAGGAATTTGGACAAGGGGCGGTAAGTGGTTTGCCACTATTTAAACCTTTTGAAAGAATGTAAAATTCAAAACCTGTGCTTTGATTTTTTACGCTGTACGTTTGAAACTTTGGACTGTGCATAATGGTAGCTTTAAAATTTACGCTGCTTTGAACCCTTGCCACTGCCCTGCTACGCTTACGCTACGCAACACATATATAATTTGACAAAGAAAAAAAACAGAAAAAAAAAGAAAGCATTCTGAAAGGTGGCGTGGCTAAAAAACCAAAAGGAAACGGAATAAATGATGGCCTTGTGCGATGGCAAAAAAGCCAATACAACAAAAAAAAATAAACAGATAATTGGCTTGTGTTTATGCCGTAGTCTTTTTGTTTTTTTCAAGCGTTGGGCTGTGCCAGCCACCTACCTTTGCTGAACTTTTTATTTTTATTTTTTCTCGTATCATCTTCTTTGTCGGTATTCATTATTAGAAAAAAGAAATCCTAATTGTATTTCCTCTTTGCTTATCAATCACAATAAAATTTCAATTGGAACTGAACTGTCTTTCGTGGGTAGGCTGGGGTAAACACTTCGCAGAAAAAAATAAAGCATACCGCTTTCTATTGTGCGGATGGAAAAAAGCAAATGCAATTACTGAATGGAATGGAACAAATACGTTGGGTGGATTGCAGGGGCTTGTGCAATACCGATGTGTGTAGGCATTGTGTCTGGCTTATCGGTATGCCATGACCCGGAAAGCCTGTGAGTTGGCTTTGTGGAATGTAAAGAAGGGATTGCTTTTGCTGTGCGGTGCTGAGGTTGGTGAAATGAACGAAACGAAGTAGTGTAGCGGAATGGAGTGAAACGGAAAGTAGCGGAACGAATGAGAGTAGAGAATGAACCTACCGCAAGCACATTGGCATAATAAAACTTATGCTTTATTTTTTTGCTGCACCATTGAAAGGGTGGAGGGGTGTGTGGTTCTTAGGGTGGGTGCGGTAGGAAAAGAACGGCTTCATACCAATAAAAACAATACCATTAAAAAATCAACAACAGATTGTTTTTATTGGGATGCTGTGGTATAGGCTATTTAACATAATGGCAAATTATGTGACAGCCACTGCGGTGGGATGCTTGCATAAGCGATGGGTGGCTGTGCGTAGCGAACACATAATACTGCATTATGTTATTTAGCTTCCGCCAATTTTTATACTGCCATAAGCGAAACGGTGGTGGTGGTTGGAGTGTAGCGTCTTTTTTTTGGTGTGGTGTGGTGGCACAGCTCTTTGCTACCGCAATGAAGCGATAGCGGAATGAGGATAGCAATGTGCTGTATGCGTTGGCTCACACCAAACAAAAAGTATGGCAGTTAAAAATGGCGGCTATACCACAGGTGCAGTGGTAGCGTTGGCTTTGTGGGAAGGACACTGCACAAGCCGTTCTTGTGTGCAGGCTGGGTGGGTACAAATAGATTCGTGGCATCGCCACACCGCTTATTGCATTAGGGATTGCAGCGGAAATCCTTTTTTGTTTCAAAAAAGATTGCAGCGGAAAGCCCGACCCGTAGGGGAATGCCCCAATAATTGCCTTTACTTTCCACTGCCCTCTTATGTTATTTCAGCACATCATATTTTTTCAAAATTGGTATCAGGGAAACAAATAAATCTTTTGCTGCTAATTTTCTATCGTTGTCCGGTATCGTTCCTTTTAGCATTATGCCAATCGTATAATTACCGCTTGATAAAATAAACGAACTACTTGAATTGCTTTGCTTGTTTTCTGCTTCTGCTGTACCCGTTTTACAAATCATGTTATCTGTTTTAATGCTATTGCTTTCAAGTGCCTTACGAACTACTGATGCTGTACCATATAACACTTTATTCAAACCGGCTAATAAAAATTTTCTATCATCCGCACTCAACGATTGTGAGCCATATGTTTTATTTTCTTTCAGGTAGCTTAATTCAACTTTTAAGCCATTTGCCACTCTTGAATACCATAGCATTACTTCGGAAAATTTGTAGGGTTTCTGCTGGCCAATTGCTACCCTGAAGATGGTGCTGTTACGGTTTAACTCTTTATCCAATTCCTTACCTGTTGGTATTGAATCTAAGTAAGCATCATCTGTTAACGAATAAAGAGGCAAGTCAAAATCATTGGTTAAAACTTCATTCAAATCTGCCTGGTTATTTTGTAACAGGTCTTTTAATAATGCTGCTGCATAATAATCATCAGAAAATTGCAGGAAATCCTGAAAGGATTTGCCGCCATACACTTTGCTACGGTAAGCAACATCAATTTTTAAAGCTGCGTAAGCAACCAACAGTTTTTTTAATGAACCTATAAAGTAATACACTTCATTGCTGTTAATGCCTGATACCAAAGGAAACGAACTATTTGTAAGAACGTTGCCTGTAGTATTATCAACAATCATTATGGAACCTATGTTACCCGGTATTCCTATCAAGTTTAAATGTGCTTCCAATTCCCTTGCACACTCAGCCGTTAAATCAGCATTGATGCTTTGGGCATCAAAGGGAATAGAGTTGTAATAATCATTGGTAACTTTTATAACCTGCTTATTGTTTACCCTCTGGTTGAAAGCATATACCGCACCGAAGGGGTGCTGAATACCGCTAATTAATTTTGATTTGGTGTTGAAGATAGAATCAACCGTCATTTGATTTAATAGCTTATTGGTGCTGTTAGTAAATGTGGTGGATTCGTAAATTGTTTCTGAGTAAGGTTTGTTGGAGTAATACAAACTTGCCAAATTTTTAAGGATGGGCTTCTTTACTTTGTTTATGGTGGTTAAATTATCATTGCCAATTATTTTCTTACCAAACTGTACCAAGCCTTCTTTATTTGCATAGCCCGGTACTTGTTCATTTAGTTTTATGCTTTCATCCGAAATATGTTTTTTCCAAACCTGTGAATCGTCAATAAAATGCAATGAAACTGCCCTTAACCCAAATGCCAGTACCAGCATTGCAATAACACTAAACAGTGCATACTTCATACTCATTTTAGCATCGGCATAATAGTATTTGGCGTTAGAATTTGTCTTGATGTATTTCTCATTTGTAAAAATGCTGCTCAATGAAACTAACAGTAAAATCAAAAACAGCACTTCAATATTACTGATACTTAAACATGGTATGCTTTGCCCTGTAAGGGGTATAAGCAATGTATTAGAAGCAACCGGATACACAAATGAAATGATTGTAAAGGCTAATAAAAACCTTACTAATTCTGCCTCCCTGGTAAGTGGAAAAGCAAAACTTCTTTTATCCCCTATCCTACATTCCCTGATGGAACAAAATAATAACAGGATGAGGTTTGATACAAGCATCATCACCGCCACTAAAAAAAGAACAAAAAATGATAGCCCTCCAAATGTAAAACTCCAATGAAACGCAAAATCGCTATGGGAAGTACTCCTCATATTTGCAGGTACTACCACATCATTAAAGGCCGGAGTTTTAAACTCAACAATGTTCTTTAAATTCAGTAAAAGGGTGCTGTAACTTTCCCTGTCGGCCTGATTAGCCATTGTAAGGCTGTTAGATTCAGGGCTGGTGTAGGGTGCAACCACCCTATAATATTTTCTTTCAGATAATTTTTCAGGAAACAGATTGTATGCCATGTAAACAACTCCTATTATGCAGGTGGCACATACAATTGCAGTCCTAAGTTTTATTGTCTTTCTCACTAACTCTACCAATAAAAATGCTAAGGCTGTATAAATGAACGAACCAATATCTGATGTAATTGCTGATATAATAAGTGTGTAAGCAATGATAAATGCTATACGGAACCAATACCTGTTTTTATAGGATTTTAAAAAGCTGTCTTGGGTTACAAAAATCATTAACAGGATAATTATTTTCTGTACATGCAGTACAGGGATTAGCCCAAACAAGCTTTCGTTTTGGGTGAACATTTTTATTAAGACCGGGGCAAGTAATACAATGCCCCAAATTACTTTAGTAACAAGCCCTTTGTACTTCCTTAAATCCATGTTGTGCAGTACCCGTTTTGATATGAAGAATGAGCAATTTAACAGCAACACAAAAAGTAAATAATAAGTTCTGCCGGTGGTTAAATAATATGAGGTTAAAAACAATGGTGTGGCTAAAAATACTATGCAGTTTAATAAAATACGGATGCTGAATAATGCCTGAATAACTGGTGAACCTGTATTTGTAGAAAGTTTTAAAAAGTAGATTTGAAAAGCAATAAGGCAAACGAAAAATATGATATAGAGAATGGAAAATGATTGTGTGTATTTTGGTGTAATGGAGAATACGTAACCGCCAACTACAAAGGTTGGTTTACTGCCTTTTACTTCCTGTATGGTTGCCCCGTGGCTATCTTTAATTTTACAGGCGGCTGTAAATGTAGATGCACTTATTTCTAAACTATATTTTGCATCTGCAAAAGTGGTATTATCAAACAAAAAAACATTCGGGCAATTGGTAGCAACAGGCTGGTTCAAAATTATATCGTACACATTTTTAGTATTGCTTTGTACAAGGTATTTTGTACCTATCCCATCATCCTTAGTTTTAAGAAAAATCTGCTTGCCAAATTTTATCAGTGCTACACTTACCCGGTTTTCAGGTGTGCCAACACCGCTGTTGTATTTTATACCGTTGTTTAAAAGTATATCCTGGCTTATTGTTTCTGATGCACCAAAGTATTTGCCTTTGGCAAATCTCTTATCGTTTAAGGTTCTGGCGAATGGCAGAAAGTAGTTAGCAGGTTTACCTGCGGCTGGATTAAAAATGCAGGCATTGTTTTTTAGGACAAACTCATTTTTTGATTTATCAAAAAATACATAGCCCAACGTTGTGGGCATAATTACTTTGGATTGAGCAAAGTTTATAAACAGCGTATCGTTGCTCTGGCCTTCGTAATTACTTATAGCCATTACCTTGCTGCTGTCAAGCAGGACACCCCTGCACTCCACGGTGTAGGGTGTCCTGTTGTTATACAGCATTGTGTAAGTGCTGTAAGCACCGTACAATGCACTGGCAATAACCAGTATCAATAAAAGGTAAAATCTCTTTTTCATAAACTACTTTTTAAGGTTTGGTAACGATTCGTCAAACAGTTCTAACTTTTGCTTTATGAGGTTTATCTTCTCCTCTAAAGGCAAATTTGGGTTTTGGTATCTCCCGGCTGCTGATACATTGCTTTTAGCATTGCTGCTGCCGGATGTAGTTTCGTCCCACTCTTCGTTGATGGTTTGAAACTGTGTTGGGTCGTATTCTTTTCTTTTGAAAAGGTTGCCCAATGTGATGGATGGAAATTTTAGCTTGCTCATTTTGTTTGCTTTTAAATGTTACTGGTTCCAATTTTCATATCTACTTTTTAATTCTGTGTCGGTTAGTTCCCTGTACTCTGCATGGTCTATTGTAAAGGCTTTATAAGCCACATCTGAAAGATGTGCTTTGCCATCACAGTTTTTAATAATGATACAGGCATGGGCTACTTCCTTACCTGTGTTGTCTTTGGTTACTTCGCAGAAACTGCAATCAATATTTACAGCCCGTAAAAAACTCTGGTACAGCACACTTAATTCACCGCACAGCCCCCTTTTTTCGTTGTATGCTTCTTTTGCAGTACGGTAATGTTCTTTGGAGTGGCCTGTATCGTATGTGATATTGGTAAGCACCCAGTTAAAAATATTTTCTGCCAGGTTCTCACTGGTTGAAGCCTTTTGTATCTCCTCTACCTGATGTGCCATTGACTGGCTCATTCTAAAAATATCCGGGGCATCGCCCTGTGATTTAGAACCACTGTTTATATATTGCTTCCAAACCTCCTCCAAATCATCGGCTGTGGCATCGTACCCTTTTTTGCGGAGTATTTCAATCTTGCCTTTTACCTCCAGTTCCCTTAGTGCCTTTGCATCGGCTGCATCCATATCAGCATCAAATTTTTGCCGGGTCATTTCTTCATCCGTAATCTTTTTACTAAGCAGTATTTTGTCTTTTTCGGTACTTACTTCATTTTCCATCTGTGAAGCCAATAAGCCCTTCCTGTTGGCATTATATGTACGCAGGTTGGTATGGTATTCATCATCTGGATTTATTGACCACTTCATAAGGATGCTTTGTAATTCCACATACCCCAAAAAGATAAACAGGCACACGGCTAACACTAAAATCAGCTTGTTGGCAGTAAGTATGCCGGGCAGCAACTTTGCTTTGGCAAAGAAGTCATTACTGGTAATGCTTTGCAGGGCTTCTTTTTCGGTTTGGTATGCTGCACTGTAATTTTTTTCAGCACTGTCCAACTTGGCGGTCTCCTGCACAATTAAAGAATCGGTGGTAATACAAAGCGAATGCTTTCTATTATACTCTGCACCGGGGTGGCCGTTTTTTGCTTCAGGCATACAACGCTGGGTGTGGTACTCCTCAATGTTCCTTTTCTTTTCGGCAACCTGTGCATAGCGTACTTCTTTGCCACTTAAATAAGTGCTGTCGCATTTGCTTATTTTGTTGGCATTGGTAAGGCGGATGCTGGTGTCAATGGTGCTTTGGTTTAGCAAGACAAATAAAGCCGTGATGGTTATAAAAACGTTTGCCAACCCAACGGGTATCCTTATGTATTTAAAGATGCCATTAACTGCACCTCCATTAATAAGGAAGTAGTCAAAGCTGAAAACAGCCAATCCCCACAGGATAGCAACGGCAATGCAAAAAGACATTGCGGTGGTGAACTGGTGTGCAATGTCGTACCCGCCAATTGCAGCCAGCACGGTAGATAAGATTAAAGAAAAAGCCAAGTTGCTGTACCTGGTCTTAGTGTCGGGGCTACAATGCTTAATTACATCGTGAGTAGCACCGCCCATTCGGTAGATTTTTTTGGAAAAGTAGTTTGGCATATTGCTGTTTTTTTTAGTTGATGAAAAAGGAATTTGTTAATGCTTTGTACAATTTTTTGTAGTCCATAATAATGGCATCAACCTTGCTTATTGTTAGTAAGGTTGTATGTGCATTACGATAATTTATAAGGGACACTATTAATGAGTGCAGTTGCTCACCCGGCCACAAAGAGGCGTTGGAAGTGGAAGGACCGTATTCAGCTACAAATTGTTTGTAGAACTGTTGGTTTAAGGCTGCAAGCTGTAATGGGCTTGTACCTGTGCTGTTAAAGTAGATTTGTTTTCCCATATCAAATGAATTATGATACAGCAAAGGAAAACATAAAATGTTAAAAAGAGGACAACGAAATGAGTATAACTAACTGATTTTCAGTTATTTATGACAGCTTACAAACCGCTTTACATGTAAACTTACAGGCACCCTTTTGAGGCAAAGGAGTAATTTAAAAAAGAGATAAGAGTATTTGTCATGTTATTAAGTGGGAATATTAAACTCCTCAATAAGCTCAGTTACTTTTGTAAAGTCTTTACGAGTTTTAGGCCATTTACTGGGCGGATTTTTAATAAGCAATTGCCTAACTTTTAAAGCATCTTCATTTAGACGGCCTTTTTCATATAAGGCAAAAAAAGTTGAAAGCCTACTCCTTACCATCGGTTTAGCAGTTCCACCATTTGCACTTTCATACGCATTGACCTTTATTACAATTGCTTCTTGAGTACGATTTTTTGTAAGAAGGGTTAAAGCATGTTCAATTGCATCCAACCTAAGATTAGCAAGTTTTAATTCATCTTCAGTGAATATGGATTTTATACGTTTTTGAGAATTATTTATTGCGACTTCCAAACAATTAACTAACCGCCTTTTTTTATCTGTTACCCTTTCACCTTCTATATGTTTATCAAAATAATCATCAAATCCTACATAAATAAAATCTCTAATTTTTTCCTTACCGTATGCAGTCAATAAAACAAGCGGTACAAGTGAACACTTTTTTCTTAGTTCCATCCCAATATCAGTACCATCTTTATCTCTAAATTCAAAGGTGAAATCAACAAAAATTAAATTATAATGGTGGCTTGCAGCGGCTATACCATCATCGGGATTATCTCTGTAATCTACAGTATGCCCCAAATTGATAAGTGCATCCATTAGCGGATGTACTTTTCTTTTTTCATCATCTATTAAAAGTATAGTCATAATTTGATTTTTCATTTTTTGTTAGCAATTACAAGTGTTATAGCAGTCCTATTCTCCGTCCTATTGCATTTGATATTTATGTGGGGTAATCTCTCCAACGAACTTACTATAAAACGTAAACCTTCTCCTTTTGAAGGATTTTCATGTGTGTTACCTAAAAGATAATCAATGTATTTATCTTCAATAATCCCATTATTTTCAAAAACTATTTCAATTGCACTCTGCGTATTTAATATTTTGACTGAATAGTCATCCTTACTACTAATGTTTGAGTATAGGTTAATCAAAATAGTAAAGGCATTAATTAAATCATCAGTTTCAATTTGATTCAAAGCATTATTAGCTAATTCATCAGAAAATATAATTCGGTTTTTTAATGGGTTAATGGATGCATCAACAAATAGTGACAATATTTTAGTATAAGTCGTAAAGCCATTTTTAAAAAGAAGCAAGTCGGTTGCTTTGCCATCAAAATTGTACAAAATATTTGTAGAAATGTCTCTTAGAAAAACTAAATTTTCAATGTACTCAAATATCTCTAATGCAGCTTCAATATTACCCGATTCTAATTTTGAATGCAGCATCATAAGGTGGTCTTCAAACCCAAAGTTTTTTATCGTATGCTTATGATTCTTTACAAGTTCTTTGATACGCTCAAAATTTATTATTACTTCATCTAATTCTGAAAATAGAACCCCCTGAGTAAAATTGATTATTTCAGCTTCCTGATTTCTTATGTCATTTGTTATTGTCTCAATTTCGTTTTCAGTTACACTTTTTAATTCAAAAGTTGCAAGCCAACTAAATTCCAATGTTTTCAAACTATCCTTACCAAATACTAAAAGTGTTTTATGTTTATCTTCAACTCCAGAGTTAGTTTTTTCATTTTGAGAAAAACTTACATTAGCATTTTCCCAATCAATCTTTACTCCAGTTACCATGCTATAAAGCATAGGGATGTATCTCCTTCTTGTTTCTAACTCAATTTCTGACGGGCTTGAAACAACAGTAAAATGATTATCGTTATAAGCATACTCAAAGTAATAGTTACCAATTCTTGCTATTCCCTTTTCAAAGAAAATATTATCCAATCCATATTTTGAAACATATTCTTCAGTAAGTTCTTTGTAAAATGCTCGGTATGGTGCATCTATAGGATACCTCAGATTGTCTTTAAAGATTTCATCATTTTTATAAATAGTGGTAATTGTTTTCATTGTATACGGGCTTCCGTTATTGATTTTATTAAATAAATCAATAATCAATTTTTCTGCACTCTTAGAAGTTTTTTGACCGTATAAAACCAATTCCTGCATATTAATATTTTGTTAGTTTGAAATCACTTTCCACTCCCCTTTCTATAAACAGAACATTTTTATTTTCCGACTTCCAAAAATCATCTAAAAATGTTACAGTCTTAGAAATGTTGAATTTTTTGCAGCTATAGATATCTAATTGTAAATACTCCTCAATTGTCCAAAAATGAAATGAAATATGAGATGTAACAATACCCACTAAACCTGTCCATGCTTTGTGATGGCTGAAAGCTACCTGTGGTGGTATAAGTATCTGCATATCTATAACTGAAACTAAATCATTAAGAAATTGCACCAGTTGTGTAGAAGATTTTTCGTTTAAGTCCTTTCTATCAACCTTTGCTTGATATATCAAATGATGATGAATAATTTCATTTGCTTTTGCCCCGTTGAACTTCACTTTGAGTATAGAATAATTGAAGATTTCACTTGGCAAAGTGATATAAACCCAATCGTATTCTTTGGGTAGATTATTTTCAATAATCTCTTTTTCAAGAAGCCCTACCTCTGCAATTAATACTGTAGTCCATTTTTTCTCTCTTATTTGCTCACAAAGGCGTACATAAGAACCAATTATTCCGTCAGGGGCAAATATTGCTATTGGAGGCATTAAAGCCAAATCCTCTTTTGTATTGGTTTGTAGTAAATGGTCATCATCCCCCCAGGGTAAATTGCCAATAATTAAGTCAGGTTCTACATCTATATCTTTAACTAAGTCTGTATTAAAGTGAATATTTTGTACTTGATGCCGTATTACGTTCTCTTTTGCTACTTCAAGTGCATCCTCGGAAATGTCAGAGGCTATAATTTGGGCATTGGGAAAAGTTTTTGCTAATGAAATTGCAATGTTTCCACAGCCGGTACCAACATCTATAAAAGTTCCATTTTCAAGGTTATTTTCAGAAATATATTTAATGGCATATTCTACCATTAATTCAGTTTCCGGATTAGGAACATATACCCGGTTATCAATGTAAAATTCTCTATTTAAAAATATGGCTTTCTTTCTTTCATAAGCTAATAAAGGCTTATGTTCAAGTATTCTATCGTTCATGGTGAATTTAATTTTTAATAATAATTTTTTTTGAGAAGCTACCGTTCAAATCATACAAATTAAATGTACCCTCAATAAGCATTTTATCAAGACTATTCATAGGGAGTTTATTTGTGTTTATATTGATAAGCTGATTAGTGTTTTCAAACTTTATAATTGTATTAATCGGATTACTTGCAATGACATTGAATGGCAAGCCCTTTTCTGAAAAAGATATATTATCCTCTGCCAGTCCTAAATAAAAATAATCAGTGCCTGTTACATCATCAGTCGGAATAAATAATCCACTTTCAAGTTTCCCTCTTAAAATATTTGGTTTAGGATAAGTAAATACTTTAAGAGCTTCCAACAAAGGGGGCTGTTGAATAAAACTTACTATATCGCCTTGATAGAGCTTGCTAATACTTTCAGCAGAATTGTTCTTTGAAAGATAAATAATTTCATCAGCTATCAACTCGGTTTCTAATTTATGATGAGTAATGTAAATAACTAAGAGATTATATTTAGTAACAATCTCCCTAAGCTTATTAAGAAATTGCAACTTAACCTCAGCATCCAAACCCGTTGTAGGTTCATCTAACATGAGTAAATCTGGCCTAATAGACAATGATTTTAGCAAAGATATTTTTTGACGCTGTCCGCCACTTAATTCTAAAACCGATGTTGCATTTCCCAGAACATCTTGCATATTTAAAGACACAACTAATTCCTGGTAAAGCGATTCATCAAATTTCTTTTTGTAAAATTCTGAACGTTGAAAGTATCTTGCGTTTTGAGTTGGGGACAAATGTTCAAACAAAACTGGCTCTTGCGGTAAATAAGCAATAACTGGATTCTCTATACTAAAATCAATTTTACCACTCTGCAATTTTTCCGTTTGTAAAATCAATTTAAACATGGACGACTTGCCCGAACCACTGGCTCCCATCAGAGCAGCCACATGGCCGGCATTTTTACCATGCCCTCCAATTTCAAAACTCAGGTCTTTGAAAATGGGATTATTTTTGTTATACCCAAATGATATATTGTTAAACCTAAGCGACTTCATTTGTTTGATTAAATGATTTACGTAATATCAATTTCCACAGCCACATTGCCATTAGTGCTATGCCTAATGCAATAAATAAATAATTCATTCCTTTAGCATAATCAGCAGCCCTTCCCTCAATATTCATTTTCATTTCACTTACAAATGAAGGGATGAAATCAGACAGAAGATTATTCACAATTGATTCATTCCAAATCAATGAAAAGGCTATTAAGAAAGTAAGTAGATACTCTGCTTGGTATCGCCTTAAAAAACTATCCTTAATAATTTGCCGTAGCGAAAATTTATGCGATTCCAAATAGTTGATTTCATTATTGGATGTCTTAAAATGCGAAACCGAGATAAAGCTACTTAGCAAAGGAAGTGTTAGAATAACATGCCCTAATACCCAAACTAATTGAAGATTCCACATGCTTTGGTACCCGGTTATTTTGAGCCATTGAAATCCTGTAATGTAAATAGCAATTGGCGGTACTAACTGAAGAATAAAAAGAAAGATGAAAAAGAACAAAGACCGATTATTGAAAGAGGACAATGTATTCTTCCACCCCAATCTTAATAAAATTCCTATACAAATTGAAAATGATAAGGCAATTACTGAAGCAATCAATGTAAAAAGCAATGGTCTTAGTAAATGAGCAAATTCTAAATTTAAATTGCCTACAGTTGAATAAATGCAGTATAAAAGTGGTAAAAGTATAAACCCGAGTAGAATAACTGGATATATAGAAGTTAGAAAACGAAGATTGGGTAAGCTCAATGCCCTGCGAAATTTTATTACCCCTTTGTACGCTGATGAAAAAAAGATTGTTGAAAACACTGTTGCAATAGATGCCAATATCAAAATCATGAAACCTACCTGAATAGTTTTATCATTCGCAAATTGCGGATTGATTAATGAATTAGACTGATAAGTACGATTAAGCCATTGACTTATTAGTTCTGTATGAGTGCCAACTGATGATTTAAAAATCAACTGAATTTTAGCATCTTCATAAATTGAAAGAATAAAATTGAGAATGAAAAGCAGTATGGCAATATTTTTACATGATGGCAATATTATATCCCGCATCCTTTCACCCAAATTCATTTTAGTAGCCTGGGCATAGTCAAGTGTTGTTTTCGGTATATTTTGAATATTAAGCCAAAAAAGATAGACATAAAGAGTACCATACTGCCAAAACTGAATTAGTGTTAGTGATTCAAACTTTACAAGAGAACCTCCTTGAAAAATGGCTGAGTCTGAAAATAGAATCTTACCTATAAAGGCAACTGAAACATTACCAAGCATCACAGGTATAATAAGAAAAGAAATTAATTTACCTGTCTTTGAACGTATTGAAATCTTACTCATTCCAATTGCAAAGAATAAACTAAGAAGTATGTTAATTGTAGTAGAACCAAAAGCAAATAAGAAGCTTCTCCTAAAAGCATCAATACCTTCTTGATTTTTAGAAAATAAGCTGGCTTTCATGCCAAACAAGCTTGGCAAGGAGGGCAGTAGATAACCTATAAAAATGATTGAAAGTAAAACAATTGCTGCTCTAATAATTTGCCTTCTTAAAATATTACTCATTGCACAATGTTGTTGAAAGCTACTTTTTTAAATTAGCATAGATGGATTTCCGTTCAGCATCAATCTCCTTTTGCATATTAGCTACGGCTTGGTCAGGTGTTAATTCATTACTCCACATTTTTTGCAAATTGGCGGTAATTTTATCGCTAATCATTGTGGCATCAATACCGGCCTCCAACATGTAAACACCACGTTCAAGTGAAGTTTTCAGGGCATTTGAATATGGTATTTTTTGTATTTCAGGGTCATCATATACTGTCTTTAGTGCAGAACAAAGCCCTTTCTTTGTAAGTGCAATTTGATTATTAGGTTGCATTAAATCAAGAATGTATTGGGCGGCAACTTCTGGATTTTTTGACTTCTTATTTATAAAATAACTACCGCCTGCTAACATAGATTTGTTACCCGGTATAGGAGCAAAGCCAAATCTGCTATCAAATGTATTATCTGGCTTTACAGCAGTACTAAATGCTAAATCAGACCATATTATTGACATGGCTACATTTCCTTCTTTCATAATTTTAACCTGTTCGTAGGCATCAACATTTGTAAAGTTGCCTGCATTAAATGGCTTTAATTTATAATAGTATTTGGCAGCATTGAGTGCTTCTTGTGTGTTAAACAAAACCTTTGTGTTTGCATCACCCTGCCATCCGTATTTTTTATCCATAACCTTGCCACCCATTCCAAATAAAAAATTCATCCACTCATAATACAACCATCCTCCCACAGCACCTTGCAAGCAAACTCCATAGGTTTTGCTTTGAGGTTGTGTGAAAAACTCGGCTACATGTTCATATCGTTCCCATGTGGTTGGAACTTGTAGGTCTTCATTATATTTTAGTTTATAAGCAGCTTTTTGTTTTTCGTCATTAAATAAATTCTTATTGTAACAAAGCAGCATCGTATTTGATGTAAAAGGATAACCTACTTTTACCATTTCTACATTAGGATTATCAATATTCTTATAAAAGCCAATTTCTCTCCATGCATCGGGAAACAAATCCTTTTCAAACGCCTTTGTGCTATCGGGCAATTTTTTAATTAAATCATCAATCTGATAAACATATTTATTGCTTACAAAAGAAGCAAGTGAAAAGTTATACTGCATAACTATATCATACAAACCTGTGCCGTTAGCAAAGTCCTGATTTGCCTTATTAAATGCGTCATCAAAACTGTTAGGTTTAAAATCTAAATCAACATCCGGATGTTTTGTTTCATAGTCCTTTTCCAATGCCATCATTGATTGAATGCTGGTGGCACTTTCAGCCAAAATGGTAATCTTTGTCTTTTTGTTGTTACATGAAAAAAGTAACATCGCCAGAACAGGTACTAAAAGAAGTTTTTTCATTTTTATATAATTTATGTATTTGTATTTGTATGCTGTTCTGCAAAGATTGGTATAGAAAAGCTAATTTGGTACTGGGGAGATGAAATACCTGTAAGCTTACAATTTCACTTTTTGCCCTAAAAAGCCACTGAAAGCCTGTACTGTAAAACCTTGTATCATAAAAACCAAAGACTTTCTTTTCCAAAATCAGGTAGCTTGTTTTGTGAGAAGTAAGGGAATATCTCTGCCACCATTTCAGGGTACTTGATGGTAACAGGTAGGTTCTGTTGGCTTACACTTTTCCAATACATTCTGCTGAACTGATAAACCTGGTCAATGAGTTGGTTTATTGTTGCCGGGTCTTCTACTAACTCTGCTTGTGAACTAAAGAAAGAAATCTTTACAGGAAAATGGTGTTCCCTGTCTGTCGGTGCTGATGTGGCTTCGTATCTTGTATTGTTGAATAGTAAATATTCTTTGGATGCTACTTTTACAATAGTGCCGCTATACGGCATTAGTTTTTCATTGTCTGTATCAAATGCCAACAACTCTTTGCTTTCCGTTTTATTTATGGTAACAACTATTACTGGTATTGGCAAACCCAAAGCATGGAGTGTATCAATGATTGGTTTGAGTTCCTTTTTACTAAGGTGTTTGTAGAAGTGTATAATGAGCCTTGTTGCTTTGTAATTGGATGCAATGAACTTACCTACTGCTTCTCTTATTGAACCTGCAAGACTATCTGTATCCATTGCACCAAAACAATCAAAGCCTTTAAAAATACCTTCGTTGTTGAAACAGAAAGCTGAACCTACATACTTTGTTTTACGGGTAATAGAATTAAATGCACCTACGCCAACAATCAGTTCATTTGTAGTATCTCTTTTAAGCCTCCACGGAACACCGCCCAACTTGGCTAAGATTGCCGTTTCAATGTTTGGTAAGAATAAATTGAAAGCTGGTTTAAAAATGTTGTCTTTGTAAATTACTTGTGATGAAATGCCTTCATACAACAATATTTCCTTGATGCGGTGATAGATACTTAAACGCTTGGGGTCTTTATCCCATTTAGCAATTGGGCTTATGTAAATGGCAAAGTATTTAGTATCGGGTAATCTGTCTTTATTTTTAATTGCCTTCTGAACTACTGATACTGCTTCTTCAATTGTATCAAATGAAATACTGGTTTCCTTTTCTATTTCAAAAGGCTGGCTTATAAACTCCTCCATTCTTGGAAAAGGGTACTGGCCTGTATATCCATCTTTAAATATTTTATAAATTTCTGTAACTGCCAGTTCCCTGTCGGGTTTGTGATAGATGAAAAAGAACTTAACATTATTTGGTGGTGGTACTGGTTTGTATGGCTTTAATCTCCTTAAATCTTTCTTTGGTTCAATGCCAACACCATTGCCAAACTGTAATTCATTTGATGTGCCATTGATACGCTGCACTGACAAACCGTTAGGTTTGTAAAAGCCTTCTGCTGCAAGCGGAAGCATTGCCCTGAATACTTCAGTATTCAAATACTTATCGTAAAACTCTTTTAAGTTGTTGAAATATTTAGGGTAACGGTTTTTAAAATCGGGTATATCAAAAGCAATATCAAAGTGTGGTTTTAATTTATTGCTTACTACCGGGTAATTTTTTTCATGGTTTAACTTTTGTTCGTCTGTTAGCCATTTCCACCTGTTCAACTCACCGTTGCAATTAATCCAGTTGTAATTCTCGGTTTGAAAATTCTTTATCTCTGCAATACTTTTGTTATACACTTTAGTAGTACCGTCATAAGACAAAACCAATTCTGGACCATCTGTAACCCTGCTATGCTGTACCTTCAACGTAAACTGATTATACAACTTAAATTTTGTACTGGTGGACTTTGTATTGTGAAACCACACTTCAATTTCATTGGTAAAGTTCCTCCGCATAATATCAGCAACTCCTTTGAAGTGATTACGGATAAGATGCCTGTAATAGTGCTGGGCAAAATATTTACAATCTGTTAGGTTTACTGTAATAACAATTGCATCTTCTTTGGCTGGCAGAAAATCGGTGTATAACCAATTGCCATAATGCAACTCGCTTTCATCAACGATGCCTTCAATAGCACCGTTTAAATCGTCTTTGTGGATGGGGCAATATCCTTCATGCTTAATTGTATAAAAAGCAAATTCAGCCTCCTGCAAGGGGGCTGTAAATGGAATGATATTTAATTGTAGTGTCTGTACCATGTAATACTATCATTTTGTTTTATTCAAATATTACAGGTTCAAAATATTCTCTGCCCAATGAGTAAGGGATTAACTCTTTGTGTTGTAGCCTTCCAATAATTATAGCCGGATGTGTATTGAATTGATTTGCAAAATTTCTTATATCCTGTTCAGTAAGTGGAACAGCTTCTAATATTGTTGCTTCTTCCTCGTCTGTCAATGTCCATTTTACTGCAAATTCATCTGCCTGTTTTTCTTTCACTTTATCTTTATCGGAATACTCTACCTTCTCTAAGAAAATATCCTTTTTGCCATGCAATAAAATATGCCCTGCTTCGTGAAAGAATGTAAACCAAAAACTATCGTTCCGCTTATATCTGCCTGTTAATTGAATGAGTGGCGTATCATTAAGCCAACGTGTACTGCCACATATAGGGGCTTTGGGCAATGTTGGAGTATGTACCACTTTTACGCCAGCTTCTAAGCAAATACCTTGTAGTTGGTTATAGAAGTTTGCAGGGTGCTTTGCCATTACTGTTTTTAGTTCGGGCAATGCTTCTTTAAAGTTTTTTTCTGAATAGTCTTTTGCCTGTAATTCGGTTGCCTGTAACTCTCCTTTGCGTAACCATGCAGATATTGCATAAGGCTCATTGGTGTTAGCCAACGAAATACGAAAAGCAACTTTTAGTTGCTGCTTGAAATAATAATCTTCCCATGCTGAATGATTGGAGAAACCAAAAAAGGCAAGCATTGCCATTGTTTTTTCCTGAATAGTTGCCGCTTGCGGCAACCATTCTTTTTTAATCATTTCTGCTAAAGGAAATTTCTTTGCCCATACAACAGATTGTTCAATTACGGCTTGGCGTTTTTCTCTTGCAATATATTCATCGTAGCCCCTTTGGTGGTTCATCCAAAAGTGTGCAGGTATCTTGGTAACATTTTCAAATTGAACGGCCATATCGGGGGTAATAGAACTATCACCTTTTAGAATGGCTGTGATGGTTTTTTCAGGCTTACCTGTACGGAGTGCAAACTCCTTAGGGCCCATTCCCATTTCCTCCAACTTCTCAATTAATGTTTCGCCTGGGTGTGGTACTGATTGGGGATAATATTGATTTTGTTTTGCCATTGCTATTTTTCTTTATGGTAGTTTACAACCTCTATTATTTCTACTCCTGTTATTTCCAGCCAAATGTATTGACCGTGTTCGTTTGAGGGGATGGGGCTTTCGTGAGGTGTGAAAACCAACCTGTAAGGTTGGTCTAAGTCGCAAGCCCATTGCCCTTTACGGTTGTTGGTAAGTTCGTGGTAATTGCCCGGCAAGTTCCTTACATCTTCAAGGGTGGCTGCAAACCTTAGTTGTGTCAGCCTTGCCTTTATTTTCTCTGCCCGGAGTTTACCAAACTCCTTTACCAGCTTCCTTTCATCGTTAGCCAGTTTCTCTAATTTCTTATCTGTAAAAGTTATTTCCACTGCAAAGGTATTAATATTTTAGTTAACAGCAAGTGTAAATTGAAATAATTCTCACTTTTGATTGTCGTATGGTTGTTTTTACTCCTTTTTTGAACTGCTCTAATTTTTAGAGTAGTTGCATATTATTGTTATTCAATAGCTTCATCATTGAATTGCCTGTTTTATCAAGCTCATGATATACTCTAAATTTTTATCACTGTCCACTGAAATTTGATAATCTCCATTGCCCCAATGTCCTTTTTCTGAAACATCTTCCATGATTTTTTTTGGGTCGTCCAGCTTGCCCTTTTTTAGATTAATCCAAATCTTTAATGATTTTTTGAGAATGGTTATATCGGAAATATTTTTTCCCTTTTTAAAAGCGATATAATCTTTTTTAGGTTGCACTTCAATACCATCACTCAGGTTAAGAATAGCGGTTTTAAATTTTCCGTATAGTTCCTGCATATCTTCTGAAACTCTGTTTGTGTGGTCTTCCTCTGTATAAACTTTTATTTCTTCCGATACTTTTTTTAGTGTTTCCTTGTTTTGCGTTAATGGCTTTATACTTTCGGCAGCATTTGATTTTTTGATGGGGCTAATTATCACTGTATCATTATCAAATTGCTTTACTTCCCACAACTCAATAGCTATGTCTTTAAAATTGGTTGCTTGTATTTGATTATCGGTAAAGTTGGTAGAGACAAAACCTACCCTTGTTTGGCTCCAGTCCACATCCTCTCTTTTCAAATTCTGTTTCAGACTTTCATTGTACTCTACAATAAAATCCGCTTTGTTCTCCAGCATTAAACTTAGGTAGGTAAAGCCCTGGTCAACCACACTTATATTTTTATCCCTCTTGTATTCAATGATTATAAAAGCACCGCTTTGTTTATCAAAAGCCAATGTATCTATACGTTTGTTTTTTATTGTAAACTCACTTTTTACCAACTCCAAACCCATGATGGAAAAAATATTTGCTTCAAAGAGTTTTTGAATATCTTTTTCCAGTTTAAAGGGTTTTTCCTTTACTTCTTTAAGTTTGCCAGTCTGGTTAATGTATAGTGTCATTATTACTAAATTTTAATTGCCGATTATCATTTGCTCTACAGCTTGTTTTGCTTCTTCTAAAATTGAATAGGCTTTGTTTTGTAAAGCATCTATTTGGTTTTTTATTTTTTGAATATGTTTGTTGATTTCTGTTTGTTTAGCAGGCGAAGGAAGTGGAATGAGTAATTTCTCTAAATCTCTTGAATAAACGTGGGGCTGCCCTGCTCCTTGCTGCATACGGTATATTTCTGCTTGCTTTGCTTTAAGCACATTATAAATAAATTCTGTTGTTACTTCTTTTTCATTCTTCGACCTTATTACACTACAATCGGAAGCAAATATTTTTTGGGTATGCAGCCATACATAACCAGCATAAGCACCCGATGCACTTACAGTAATTGCATGGGGTTCTTGATTATAAATATTATGTGAATAAGGGCTTGATTGACCACCTGCAACAACCGGGTAATCTCCCTCTATTACTTTGTCTTTTGTAATGCTCTGCCCTTTAACTACTGATGCAATTGATTTTAAAGAAACTTCCTCATACAAATGGCTTTTGGTATTTCTGCCAAAGTGTTTAAAATAAAAAGGGTCGAAACGAACACCAACCACCTCACTGAACATTGTAGTAAATATCCTGTCGTGTAATGAATTATTTTGCTCAGGTAATGAAATGCCCAACTCTTTTAAAATATAGGTATCAATACTTTCTAATAGGGCTTTTGCTTCGGCTTCTTTTTGTTTTTTGTGTAAATAAGCTTCATCAATTATCTCAACAATTTTAGCCTGAACCTTTATAGAAGGCAATGGGACTGATAATGATTTGTATTCTTCTGCATTTATGTTAGGCTGCCCTGCTGCTCTTTGAATTGCTTTAACCCAATCTTTGTATGGAGATAGTTGAGTGTAGGTAAATAAATATGTAGGTAAAATTTTCTTTTCATCAATTACAAATCTTATCATATAACCTGCAAAAAAACATTCATAATCTACACTTTCTGATTTATGTAAATATGCTTTGCCAACAGTTGCACCACTTCGTGCAAATAGAATATCATTATTGTTAAGAATATACTTGCTTTCAATCCTTTCAGCAGTTACACCTATAGTGTCGTTTAGGAGCCCATATTCATTGATGTCTGTAATTCTAATATATCGTGGTTCGGTTTCGGTAATTCTTTCAATACCACTTTCATTTGCACCATATTGAGGTTGTTTTTTTAAAAGAGCTTTTAATGGAACAGCTTCATATAAAAACGATTTTGTTTTACGAGAATATAAAACCATGTCTGGGTCAAACCTTTCTGCCAACTCTGAACGATTGACAAGAAAAATTCTATTTTGGTCAATATGCGATGTTGAATTACTCATTTATTTCTCCTGCTTTTTCAACGATTAAACCAAAATCCTTTTTCAAAATTGCCACTATATCATGGTACACTACATCTTCTAAAGTGTGTATTGCATCTTTCTTGTATTTTTTATATACATCGTGGTCGTAATCAAAAGGCACTTTGTTTACATCATCTTCTTGTTTTACAATAATGGTGGGCTTGTTTATGCTTCTTGCATAGCCTAATTCGTAGGCCACATTAGGGTTTGCTGTGGTAATGTCTGAAATAAATATTCGGCAACTTTTTATTTCATTCAGCATATTTTGAATGATGTCTTTTGTTCTTCCTTCATGCTGCATAATGGGGTATAAATCAATTTTAACCTGTTTGTACTCTGCCTTTACTTTTTCAATTACTCTATCATAGGCTTGGTTGTAGGTTTCTATTTGGTCTTGCCCGTAATAAGGCATTGCCACAAATACCATTACATGCTGTTCTGCAATTTTATCAAAAATGGTAATGAAACTATCGGCTGTTGCTTCGGGAACATTAAAAATATGATTGCTTATTACCCACTCTGTAAAGAACTTAAACATGGCTTTGTTGCCACTTACATTGTAATATAAAAATGCAGTAAGCAACCCAAAACTTGAATTGGCTTTTAATTCTTTATTGCTATTGTACAATACATCGATTTCTTTCAGCGATTCAAACACCTTATCTACTATCCCGTTTTCTTCTTCGCCTTCTTCCAGCAACCTATCAAATACTTCTAAGTAATAGGTGCGATATTGCTCAAACAAAATGTGCTTTATGCCGGAAAATAATTCTGGTGGAACTTTGGCAATCAGTTCCCTTGTTTTTAAACCGCTTACGCCCAATATTTCTGTCAACTCTGCATCGGTAAAGTTTTTATTATCATCAATAATAACTTTTAGGTTTTGTTCAGATGTTAGCGGAATGGTTTTGGTATTGATGTTATGAAATACCACCATTTCAAATTTTTCAGGGTTCTCCTGTCTTACTTTTTCGTTTTGCTGTGTGCCAGGATTAAACTGCATACGATAAGTTTCTTCTGCTAAAATGATGCAGAAAGGAACATTCATGTTTACTATCCTGTCTGTATTTAAACTCTCTGCTGCACTCAATCGGTGATTACCGTCTATTCTATCGAACGGGTGATTTTTATTGGCAATGGCTTCGGCTAAAACGGTATCATCTAATTCTATTTCAATAATTTTTATCTCATTGCGTTGGCATACATCAAACACCGTTTTATAATCATTCCTCTTTACCCTGATTTTTGTTTTATCAATATTGGAGGTGAATGTTTTACCGTTTTCAATTAGCTGCAATGGAGTAAGCAACAAATTTTTCTTGGTGTAGTCATGCTTTACTTTATAGCTTAAAATAACTTCGGGAAAAAACAGGTATTTTTCTGTTTCTAAAAAATTACTGATGGTTGCCTCCTGAACATTTAACAACTTTCGCTGGTACTTATAATTGGCTTTAGAAATTTTTGCCAATTCTTTAATAGGGGCAAAACCCCTTATACAAATGGTGCTGCTTAGTGAACGGTCTAATAGGCCTCTTATAATCATAATCAGTTTTATTTATTTTCAATAGAAGCAATGAAATTTTCTAACTCCTTTGCTATGGTGTCTAATTCGTTATTGATTGTTTTTTTACCAGTAGCATCGTAGCCAATTTCATCTGCTATTGCCATAAAGATGGGATAGTCTGGCAGTTGGGTTTGCTTTGCTTTAAGGAAAGCATCTTGCAATTGCTCTTTTAGTTCGTTTACCAAATCGCTATATTCATTATTTACTTCGTCTCGCCATTCTTTGTACTCAACTGTATTTTTTAATTCTTTAATGCCTACCACACCAGTAGTATTATTAAAGCCAATCATGTCTTTTATTTTCTGTGCTTTCTCTTTTTCCCATGCCTCTATTTTTTCGTAATACTCAAATTGCTCTCTTAATTTTATTTGCATAGATGCTTTTTGATTACGCAATTTTTCGGTGTGTGTTGGGTTGTGTTTTTTGAGAAACAGCAAAGAACTTTTTACACCTGCACCTGTAGCAGTAAAAGCAGTTTGCGGCATGGATACTACCGCTACAATTCTATATTTATCTTCTACACTATCCCTTACATACTGTAAACTGCTATTTGTAAGTATGCCATCAGGAATTACGACAGCCAAATAACCACCTACCGACAGGTAGTTGTGGCACTGCTCAATAAACAATATTTCGGTGTTTTGATTTTCTCTTTTCTCTATTAATGATTTGCCTTTCGTATCTAACCAATCAGGTTCTTTTTTTCCATAATCATAATGCCCCAAATAATTTTTTTCACTCTTTTTTATTACTGCACCAAAAGGAGGATTGGTAATAATAAAATCGAACCTGTTGTATTTAAACCCTGTATTTTTAGTAACCTTTTCTATTTCATCAGGATTTAACAAACCATCGGCAGTAATAACATTTGTATGGCCATCATCATGAATAATCATATTCATTTTTGCAGCCCGTGATATTTGTTCGTTTATTTCAATACCGTACAAATTCTTTTCTGCAAAGTCATGCCAGTATTTATAGTGTTTCAATTTTTGTTTTGCATCCGTCCTGAAATTGGGGTATAAGTTGTTTGCTTCGGTTCTTACTTTATTTAAAGCATACAATAAGAAGCCACCACTACCGCAGGATGTATCTAATACCAATGAATTATTTTTAATTGGCAATACATCAGTTGTAAATTTTACAATAGGCCTGGGTGTAAAGTATTGCCCGAAATTACCACGGAAAAAAGAATCCATGAAAGTTTCAAATGCTCTGCCTTTACTATCTAAATCCGTATCGCCCAAATTGATGCTTTCCAAATACCCAACGACTGTACGAACCTTTTCAGGTGTTAGCCTAATATCATCTCTAAAAACTTCTGCATCTTTTTTTCTGCCATCTTCATACAATGATTTTACCCTTTTAAACAGATTAGCATTTTCAATCTCCTTTCTTTTTTGTGGGTCACTTTCTTCATCCTTATCAACAGTAATAATTTGAAAATCGTAAGGGTCGCCTGGCATACGGTCTTTACGTTCATCCCAAATCTTGCAGAAAATCAATTTATCCAATTCATCAAATGCCTCCGATGGATTTAATTGACCACCTGCCCAAAGTGCATCATGTGCCTGTTTAAATCTTCGTGTAAGTTCTTCTTGCTGTATTACACTTAAATCAAAAAACTTTTGTTTGCCTTCTTCCTTTCTTACTTCGGCAGCTTCATACACATATTTATAGGATGCCATTTTCTTAACCCCAAACTGAGGTATATCAGGCAAGGCAACCCTTGTATTTTTCTTTTTATCAACTTCAAAATATTCATCTTTTAACCCTGATGTTATCCAAACAAATTTTACATCATTAGGCAAAGCGAAGGAATAACTATAGGCTTGCTCAATGGCTTGTAAAAATTCCTGTTCGCTTACTTCTTGTTTTTTACATTCAACTAAAATATGGGGCTGTGTACATTCATTATCATTATACACTACAATATCAGCTTCCTTTGTATCGCTGCCCATTTTTACCTGTACAAAATGCTTTATTCTATCAGGCTTGTAGCCATACACAATAACCAGTTTCAAAAACGATTCTGCCTGTACTTTTTCTTCGGGTGTAGCATAGTTTCGTTTTTTATTTTGATGTATATAAGTAATTTGTTTTTCATCATCGCTAATGAGAATCAATTTCTTTTTTATGCCTTCCAGTATTAAACTCATATTGCTTAGTTTCTTTTTTTATTTGACTTCTTAATTTTATCGGATACTGATTTTAATGCTTCGTCTGCCATTGGTTCGCCTTGCACCATATTATACAATTGGTCGGCAAGCCAAAGGGTTTGCAATTCTTCTATATCGGCTTTGAATATTTGGGCTAATAATGGGATTTGCTCTTTCTTCAATTGCCTGTCGCCCCGTTCTATTTTGCTGATAATAGAAGTGTCCACATCTAAAAGAGAAGCAAGTTGCCGGAGCAGCATATTTTGTTTCGTTCTTAGTTCTCTTATACGTTCACCAAACTGTGTTGCCATTATAATTATATTGTCTTGACAAATATTGGCAAATATAAGAAAACAACAACAAACAATTGATAAGATATTTAGCAAAGTTGCAAACATTGCAAAGTCTGCAAAGGATGTAAAAGCCCCACCTAACCTCCCCAAAGGGGAGGAATGCCCTAAATAAAAAAAAGCCCCCGAAGGAGGCGTTTCAAATGCGTTGGTAGGAACCGGCTTTGATTTTAGTGAGGGTGTACCCGGTTGCGGATTTCAGTACATCATCAACCGTTCTGGCAGATAGCTTAAATTTTGTGCCTATTTCGGTTGCCTCCTTCCTTGTAAATTCTTTGGGCAAAGCCTCAAAGAATTTGCGTTTGCCATCGCCTGAATGAAACTGCATCGTTTCATTTTGCTTTGGCAGGTTATTGAACATTAGTAAACTATGCTCTAAGTATGTTTGAACTATTAGTAAGACTGTATTAAAATCTTCATCGGTACAAATAATTGTAGCGGTCATTTCTCCGTTTTCAAACTTTCTTAATGCTGATAATATCATGCAAAGCCTAAAGAAAATTAAACCCATACGATAAACTACCCCTGCTGCATCTTCACTTGTGAATGTAACAACCTCTGAAAGCATTAAAGGAAATTCTGTATTGATTGTAAGCCATTGTGAGGGGGTTAATTCAATTGTAGTGTGTGATTGTTCCATTAGGCTTATCAAGCCTAAAACCTGTTCAGAAAGTGCCTCAAAGTGGTCATTAAAAACAATGGTGTTGCTCTGCGGTGATGGGTCTTGCCATTCAATTTTATTTTTATAGGCATAGAATAAGAAACGGCTAAACAAACCATCTTCTGCGGATGATAATAACCTGGGGGCTTGTGCTGGTGTGCCTGTTAAGGCCACCGCCAAACAGGGGTCGTTTATTTCATCGTATTGGTTATCCGTTTTTCGGGTACTTGATACTGTTTCGTGGTGAAATGCTGCCCTTAGAATGGTTGAATAATCACCCCAATCCTGTTTTTTTGCTCCACTCATTGTATCGGCTTCTGTTTCGCAAATAATGCCTTTGCCGTCATTGGCTTTTAAGTGTTCTATCATTCTTGCTTTGCTGCAATCGGCTGGAATAAATACTATTTTGAAAGGTGGCTTTTCTGGTTTTTCGGGTGCTGGCTCTCCTTTGCTCTTGGTACGTTCCAACTGTTTAAAATCAGCCATTTCATTATCATGTACTTTTTGAGCATCCCTGCTTTGCTGCAATATCTTTTGGTGGTACTTGTCCGCTAATCTCTTTGCATTTTTCAATACTCCTTTACCACTTGCTGCCGGAGCAATGATGAAAGTATATAAGTGAGGAAAAACTCTTTCTTGAAAATACACACCTGTTACATTTGGCAAACAACCGCTAAGAATAGAAATAGCACCAGTAAAGAATACATCCCTTTTACGCTTATCGGTAAAAGCCCTTGCACCTTCTTTAAGGATATGAGGCAAAGCCTCAAATACTTCATCAGGGATTGTGGGAGTGGTTTTTAAATAATCTTCTAAAGGGTCTTCATCGGTTTGGGGTTGCAACTGCTTTGCAGTTTGCAACTTTGCAGACTTTGCAAACTGTGCAAACTCTGCGGTGTGGTGAGTGTATGCACTGCGAAATGATGCAATCATTTCTTTGCTTGGTAAATCGTAATTGGCTTGGGCATATTGCAAAGCAATATCCTCTGCAATTCCTTTACGATTACAGTTAGAAGCAAACGTATAGATAAACTCATTTCTGTTGCCTTCTGTATAGGTTTTCTTTTGCTCTGTGAAGCGTTTGCACTCGTCCAATAGTTCTGTGATGTTGTTTACCTCAACTGCCTGTGGTTGGGATTGAGAAACGCCAAAGGCGGTTTCAAAATCCTTTTGTGTTGTGGTATCAACTTTTGGGGTTACTGGTGTAGCAACTGGTTGCGGAACTTGTAATTCTGCTGGTGCATCAACTATAAATTTTTCGTTACGGATATTCTTGTACAGTTCCGGGTGGTAACTCATAAAACAAAGCCTTGTTATGTCCTTGCATTTTGGGTCGGATGCTATGCCTAATTTTTCTTCATAGAATAGCTGTACTTGTTTGTAGGCAATATCATGGTGCAAAGCACCTGTATTGATTTCTACAAACACTTTTAAGCCGTTACCGCTGGGGCTACGAAAGCAAAGAAAGGTGTAGGGAATTGTTGCAATAATTTTAAAAGCTGTGTCCATTTGTTCGGGTGTTAGCTTATCAAAATCTAAATGCACAAAGCCACTGTATTGCTCCAAATTTAGCAACAACCTTTTTTCTTTGAATGTAGCTGAAGGTGTGAAAGCCGGAAGCTGCTGTTTTTTTTCAGTAGCTTCTTTTGCTTTGCCCTGGGCTATTAGTGATTGGATTTCTTCAACCTCTGATTTGTATTTATCAGAAGCAATCCAGTTTGAGATTACGATTAGAGATTTGTTTTCTACCGCAACCGCAAAGTTTTTAAATATGGTAGTTGATGCCATCTTTCTTTCCTTTCAGTTGTTAAAAAAAATTACTTGCTGCGTTTGTTGCGGATAACATAATCAGTTGCCAACTGCTCAATTTCATTGGCTGCTGATTGCCGGTTGCGTTGCAACCAACTATCCAACTCGTCCCGTTTGAAGTAAAGTTTTTTGCCCTGCGGACAGAAATGGGGAATGTGTTTTGTACTGGTAAGTTTGTACAAATGTGAGGGGCTTACATCTAAGTATTTTGCAGCCTCATTAAAATTCAACACTGTTTTTTGTAACAGGTTTTGCTCGTCCAGCTTGTTAGCTATTTCGGTGAGCTTGTCTAAGATTAAATCTTCGTTTGCCATTGTAAGTATTTTTTTATTACAAGGGCAAAACTGCGAAGCTGTGGAGGGGTAAAGGTTGAGTTACTTAGCACTCAATCTGCTATCTCAACCTACTCAATATTTTTTATTGCAGTTGCTTTAGAATGTTGTCAATAGTTCCCTTTTCTTTGGGATTATCTACCTTTCCTGCTGATAGGTTCTGTGCAGTTATCAATGTTCCTTTTTTGGAGTAGAACCCCTTAGTTTTTTCAATGGCTTTCAGGGTAAGGTTGGTAAATTGCAAAGCAATTTTATCAATGATGTAGCGGAACTGTGTTGTTTCACAACCTAAGTAAATCTTTGTTGTACTGGCTTCTAAGTCCCTTGAAGTAAGCACTGCAAACAAATCATCTGAACTGGTTTTTCCATCTATCAGCAAATCTATTTTTTGGCATAGTTGAATGATGGCAGCTTTCAGCCTTTCTTTATCGCCTGTAAAGCCAAAGGAAATTTTATCCTTAATTGTGTTGTTTGAATTTTGCTCCAGGCTGCTTTCGTTGGGTAGTGCAATAAATTCTAAATAAACAATGTTTGAAACTGGTTCTTCTAAATCCAACAAGTAAAAATCTTCAAGAGTTGTTACCTGTGGCAAGTTGGCTTTGAACTGTTCTTGCACACTAAAATAAAGCTGAATGAGGCTTTGTTTTAAGTAATACAAAGCGAAGTGAACAAAACTACTTTGTGCATCAGGAACGGCTGTAAAGCCCCGTTCATTTAATTCTAATGAAACCTGCTTTGCTAATACTCTTACATTGGTAAGGGTCTTGCCAACCTGATAGCGAATATCAACTAACTCAGTCCAGTTTGCAGCTTGCTGCAAAACTGAATTGAAAACACGAAGTGTTTCACCGGTGATTATTAAATAATAAAAATTGGTAACTGCATCTTTAAATTTTGGCAAATCTATTTTGCATAAAAGCGGTTGCAATGGAGTGTTGATTATGACTTCATCAGTCAAAGTTTTTTTCACCGTTGGGTAATCTGCCAACAATGCTATGAGTTGCGAAAGCAACTCTGCATTGGTATTGGGTGAAGCTGCTTTTGCAGCTTTTACCAATTCTGTAAACCTCCTTGTGTCGGTTGTGTCAAGTTTCCACGGTTTTAAAAATCCATGAATGATGCTATCTAATATTTTTACTTCCATTACTATAAATCTATTTTAATACGGTTTGCAGCTTCTTTCTTTTTATGGTCAATCACTTTTGCATAAATCTCTGTTGTTTTTAAATGCTTATGCCCTAACATTTTTGATACTGTATAAATATCACTACCCAAAGTTAATTGTAATGTTGCGTAGGTGTGCCTTGCACAGTGGAACGTAATTGACTTGCTGATACCTGCTCTCATTGCCCACTGCTGCAATCGCATATTGTGCCATGCTGAATATTTCAATCCCATAAAGACCCTTTCGTTTGGTTCGCCTCTTTCACCTAAAAAACCAAAAGCCTGTTCAGATATAGGTAATGTTTCAGAGCCTTTAGTTTTCTTTTGAGTGTAACGTATGTAATGCCCAATATCATCAGAGTGCTGCATTTCTGCCCATGACAATTTTTGAATATCACTCCAACGCAAACCAGTTAAGGCACTGAATAGAAAAGCTGTTTTCATTTGTGGTATATCGCATTCAGCTTTAGCCATAGCCTGTAATTCTTCTTGTGTCAAAAATTCTCTTTCAGTATCACCGGGCTTTATTCCTTCAATGATGTCGGCAGGGTTACGCTGTATGATTTCATCTTTTAAAGCCTGTTTTAATGCAGCCTTTAGCTTGTTGAAATAAGAACTTTGGGAGTTTTGAGAAAGTGGCTGATTGGCTGGTGTACGGGCTTGCTTCATCAAATATTCTTTGAAGCCTTCCAACCATGCTTTATCAACTTGGGAAAAAGTAACATCATGTTTGCAATACTTTTTCAAGTGTTTCATAACACTATCCCAATTGCCGTAATTTCCCTGACTGTCTTTTCTGGCCTCTGTGAGATACTCAAAGTAGCGAAGGAAACTACCTTTCATTTTACCCTGGTCTTGGAAACCATAAATACCATTCTGCAACTCCAAATGTCTTTTGCTGCGGATGGCTTCTGCAAGTGAGAGGTTTTTTCGGTTCTCCTCTTTCTGCTCCTTTGTAAGCTTGCCTTTTTCGGGTTCGGGTATAAGAGTTAGTTGCAAGTGTTCATAATTGCGTTTGCCTTGATGGTAGTAGTCAAGGTACAAAGTGACTTTATCACCTTTCAGCCTTTGGCGTAGTGTTACTTTCATTCTTTCAGTTATTTAAAAAGATTATTGATTTCATTTCTTGCAATGATGGTACGGCTACCCAACTTGGAAGCCTTTAAAGTGCCTCCATCAATCAACCTGTAAATGGTCCATCTGCTCGCCCCGATTAACTGGCAAGTTTCCTTTACACTTAAAAACTCTTTTTGGGTAACAATGGGATTGAAGGGCTTTTGCTCAAATTCCTTTTGAATAGCAACTTCAATTTTCTTTGACCTGATGCGGTCTTTGTATGCTCTCTTAGCACAGTTATCAGAACAGAACTGCGTAACAGTCGTTTTGGCGATGAAGTTTTTACTGCAATGCTGGCAGGTTTTTTCTAAGCGAATGTTACTACTCATGTTGTTGCTATTTGTTGTCAACTGTTGCAGGGTGTAGCTATGTGTAGCATTCTTTCCCTTCTTACTGAATTTCTGTTGCCAAACATAGTGAGCAACAAATCAGGGCAACAATTAGACAACAAATATAGGTAAAAAAGAGCAGTTTGGCAACAAACAAAAGAAAGATATAAACGCTTAAAGCTAACAATAACAACTACTTACGAAACAAGAGAAATATAATTACTTCCCAATACAAAACTTACTGAAAATATAATCCAACTGATCTTCATTGGTGATTTCTCCGGTAATTTCTCCAAGATAGTGCAGGCAGGTGCGTATATCCAGCGAAAGCAAATCGCCGGGAATATTGTTTATCATAGCTGCTTTAATTTCATCGAGTGATACTAATACCTGCATTAATGCCTGGTAGTG
>JAYWII010000111.1:0-100224 GCA_043788995.1 Chitinophagaceae bacterium
CGATATTAAAATGATGCACATGAACCAGTTAATCACCAAAAGAATATTCTGCAACTTAGCTTTAGACCTGAGTTGCAGAAAAATAAAACGCATTTATAAACAGTGCCTGAACTTCGGCAGGCTTAGAGCTTAAAATATTACCGGAGTATTGACTTTACGTAAATTCAATTTAATCTTACAGAAAATTTTGCACCGTTTTTTTAATTAGTTTTATGAAAAAATACTTATTGTTTTTCCTCTTATTGTTCAATGTAATTTCTCCATGCATGTATAGTCAAACGCTGTTTCCATTATATCCTGACGGTATACCCAACAGCAAGCCCGCTGTTGATGAGGAGACAGTTGAATACAATGGTGATATCAAAACCATCAGGAAAGTTTCAATACCCACTATTGCAGTTTGCCTGCCGCCCAAAAATATAGCCAACGGCACTGCGGTTGTTATTTGCCCTGGCGGTGGATACTGGGTGGTTACAGAAGATATGGAAGGAACCGAAGTGGCAAAAAAATTTAATGAAATGGGGGTGGCGGCTATTGTTTTAAAATATCGTATCCCAAATGATACCTGGATGATCAACCGGGAGATCGGTCCATTACAGGATGCACAGCAGGCAATAAAGACTGTCAGGGAAAATGCTTCAAAATGGAATGTCAATCCTAATCGTATTGGTATCATGGGTTTTTCTGCTGGCGGACATCTTGCCTCCACAGCAGGCACTCATTTTAACAAATCTTACATTGCCAACAGCAGCAACATCAGCTTGCGGCCCGATTTTATGATATTGATCTATCCCGTAATCAGCTTTAGGCCAGAGATTGCTCATACTGGATCATTAGAGCAGTTGTTAGGCAAAACAGCTTCGCAGAAAAAGTTAAAAGAATATTCAAATGAGCTGCAGGTAACTTCTGCAACACCACCAGCATTTTTGGTACACGCCAGCGACGATGATGCGGTAAGCCCCATGAACAGCATTGTATTTTATGATTCACTGATCAGCAAACAAGTTCAAGCTGAACTTCATATATATCAATCCGGTGGTCATGGTTTTGGCATGATTATTAAAAACAGTAAAGAACTTTGGATGGACCGGTGTAAAAACTGGATGGAATTGAATGGTTGGCTGAATAAAAAATGATTTTCTTTAATTGTTTAAATGTTTTATTACGGATTGCTTCTTTCAATTTTACACAACCCGGAGCAGGCATTCTTACCACGAAGCCCATTATTTGTTATGATCTGTTTGATACAAATCGAATATATTTTTTACAAAGTTTACACAGAGGTTTCTTTAATTTTACCATCTTAAAAAATTAAAAAATAGAAAAGAAACGACAGATGAAATTTAAATGCAGCCCCTTGAAAAACTTGCTTCGTATAAGAGCAGTGATTATTTTCTTGTTATTACACCTGGTAACATTTGCCAATGTACAGTTACCCAGGTTCTTTAGCGACAACATGGTATTACAGCGGGAACGGCTTATTCCTGTTTGGGGATGGGCAGATCCCAAAGAAAAAATTACCGTACAGTTTAATCAGCAAACTAAAAAAATCATTGCAGGCAAAGATGGTAAATGGCGTGTTGATCTTTCTCCAGAAACTGCCGGAGGCCCATATACGCTTACAGTAAAGGGAAAGAACAGCATTGTTATTAGTAATGTATTGGTTGGTGATGTATGGATATGTTCCGGCCAATCCAATATGGAAATGCAAATTGGCAGTTGGGGATTTATTAATAATTATGAAGCAGAAATTGCTGCAGCAAATTATCCATTGATCCGTCAAATTAAAATACCATTAAAGACGGAAGCAAAACCACAGGAAGATATCAGTGAAGGACAGTGGCTGATTTGCAATCCGAAAAATGCAGCAAAATTTTCTGCAGTAGCTTATTTTTTTGCACAACAATTAAATAGGGAGCTGAACATTCCGGTAGGCATAATAAATACCACCTGGGGAGGCACACAGGTAGAAAGCTGGACCAGTAAAGAAGCATTTGAAAATGACCCATCATTTAAATCCATGATCAGTGGGATGAAACAAACCAACCTGGAGGAATTAATACAACAAAAAGCAGCAGCCGTTAAGAAAAGGATCCAGGAAGTACAGGGTGATGCTGTTCCCTCTGCGGCTGAAATTGCAAGATGGAAAGAAAAAGATTTTCCTGATGGTACATGGAAAACAATGAATGTTCCGGGACTATGGGAGCAGCAGGGATTGGAAGATATTGATGGATACCTGTGGTTCAGAAAAACAATTGATATCAGTAACGAAGACGCTGGCAAAGCTGCAACTCTGGAGTTAGCCATGATAGATGACAATGATGAAACTTATTTGAACGGAGAAAAAATTGGCGCAACAGCAGGATATAATTTGAAAAGAAAATACAGCATACCGGCAGGTATTTTAAAAGCAGGTAAGAATGTAATTGCAATAAGGATAAATGATACTGGTGGCGGCGGCGGCATTTGGGGCGATGCAACGGATGTTCAGTTAACCATAGAGAACAAAGTACAATCATTAGCAGGTAAATGGCAATTTTCTATAGAATCTACAGGCACAACTGCATCTTCAATCGGCCCAAACAGCTACCCAACTTTATTATACAATGCCATGATCAGCCCATTGATCCCTTATGCTATCAAAGGAGCGATCTGGTACCAGGGGGAAGCTAATTCAGGCAGGGCCTACCAATACAGGAAAGCATTTCCGCTTATGATCAATGACTGGCGGAATCGGTGGAAGCAGGGTGATTTTCCTTTTTATTTTGTTCAGCTATCCAGCTGGAATGCCAACAATGGTAACAGTGAAAAAGGAAGTGAATGGGCAGAATTAAGGGAAGCACAAACAATGACATTATCATTACCAAACACCGGCATGGCAATAACTACTGATATTGGAGATGCAAAAGATATTCACCCAAAAAATAAACAGGATGTTGGTAAACGTTTGGCCGCCATTGCGCTGAATAAAACCTATGCAAAAAATAATGTGTACACTGGCCCGGTTTACCAGTCATTCAAAACAGAAGGAAATAAAATGATATTGTCATTCAATAATATTGGCGGCGGATTAATCACAAAAGATAAGTATGGTTATTTAAAAGGATTTGAGATTGCAGGAGCAGATCAAAAATTTCATTACGCTAAAGCATTTATTGATGGTGATAAAGTAGTAGTGATGTGTGATGCAGTTACAAACCCGCTTGCTGTAAGATATGGCTGGGCCGATGACGCAGGAGAAAATAATTTGTTTAATAAAGAAGATTTTCCAGCAGCTCCATTCAGAACAGACAGATGGAAAGGGATTACAGAAAAAGCAACATTCACCTTTTAATAAAATTCAATGAACAAGCCAATTGCCATTTTTTTTATTCTTAGTATTTTTTTTACAGCATGTAAAAATACACAGCCTTATTTCATTTCAGCATCCAATGCTAATATTCAATACACAGGCCGCTTTGATTTTTCAAATAAAGAAAAGCCGGTGTTCATGTATTCCGGCTGCAGCATACAAACAGCATTTACAGGTACGTCCATTTCATTAAGGTTGCAGGATGATAGTCTTAAAAATTGGTTTACTGTTAAGCTGGACGACAGTGTTTTTATTTTTCCTTCCAATAAAAAAGAAGCTGTTTATCAGTTGGCACAAAATCTTACTGATAAAAAACATACCATAGAAATCAGCAGGAGAACAGAATGGCATGCAGGCAATACCGTCTTTCTTGGTTTTGAAATTGACAATGGAAAAGAATTGCTGCCGGTAGAAAAACCAACAAGGGTTATTGAGTTCATTGGCAATTCCCTCACCTGCGGATATGGCAATGAAGGTAAAAGCAACCAGGAACATTTTGCATATCCAACGCAAAATAATTATCTCACCTATGGAACTTTCACTGCAAGGGCTTTTAATGCAGCTTATGTAGCAGTATGCAGATCTGGTATTGGGATGTACCAGTCTTATGGTGGTGAACATGATTTTGTACAACCAAAATTATATGATGAAATTGTTGTGGGCAGCAAAGCTGTTTGGGATTACAAAAACAATCAGCCCGATGTAGTGCTGATAGAGTTGGGGGCAAATGATTTTGCCAAGCCTTTAGATAGTGCTGCCTATGTAAATACGTACATACAATTTGTACAAAAAATCAGAAGCCAGTACCCCAATGCTAAAATTATTTGTGCTGCAGGCCCTGATGCTCCTGATGATATTTCTGTAAAATTTCAGACGCATGTAAAAGCAGTTACCGATCATTTTGCAACATCAGATAAACAGGTGTATTATTTCTATTTTGGCAAGCTGGATTTCCATGGCAGTGACTTTCATCCGAATATAAAAGAACATGAACAAATGGCCGGTGTTTTGATTCCATTTATCAGGGAAATTACCAATTGGTAAAGAGAAGGATTTTATGAAATTATGTCTATCAGTTTGCTTAATTGTAAGCAATTGTTTCCGGAGCAGCTGCTGATTACGGTTAACTTTTTTTGCAGGTTGTTATTGGCAATTTTGAGCTTCTGATGTATTGAAATTTCAACAATTTAAATGTCAGCCGCGGCAAGTGCTACTTCTTGGTAACGGCCTGTTCTCTTCATGCCACAGCAACTATTACCGGGCGGTTTCCTGTAAATAATTCAAATGTTTGATTGTTTTTTCAGTACTTCAATTGGTAAAATATTAAATTACAAGATCAAGCATCATCATTAATTCCCTTGTCGTATGAATAATAAAGTATGGTTGCTGCTTTTCAGCCTGTCATTGATCAGTAATGTAATTGCCGAAACACCGTTTCAGCCAAAAAGCCTCACCTGTGAATATGTGGAAAATCCATTGGGGATTGATATTTTAAAACCGAGACTAAGCTGGAATATCTACAGTACAGGAAGAAATCAAATGCAAACTGCTTATGAAATAATTATAAGCGATGATGTAAAATTGACTGGCTCCGGTAAAGGCAATGTTTGGCAAACCGGTAAAGTACTAAGTGATCAAAGTATCCAAATTGAATATGGAGGAAAGCCGCTGCAGCCTTTTACCAAGTATTTCTGGAGAGTGAGAGTATATGATAAAAATGGTCTTGCTTCCGGCTGGAGTGAAATTGCATCATTTGAAACGGCTGCTTTACAACTCAGCGATTGGAAGGCTATATGGATCAGTGATGGAAGTAAGCAGTTTGAAAAAGATGAAGATTTTTATCAAACAGATCCAATGCCATTATTCCGGAAACAAATTAATGTTACTAAAAAGATAGCTGCTGCAAGATTGTATATATCAGGGCTTGGCTATTCAGAAGTTTATATCAATGATAATAAAATAGGTGATCATGTTCTGGACCCAGGATTTACCGCATACGGGAAACAGGCATTGTATGTTACTTATGATGTAACGGCTGCGTTAAAAAATAAAGTAAATACCATTGGGATCATGCTGGGTAATGGCTGGTACAATCCATTGCCGTTGCGTTTATTTGGCAGGTTTAATTTACGGGATGTTCAACAGACCGGAAGGCCCTGTGTAAAGTCACAGGTATTGATAAAGTATGCTGATGGAAGTACAGAAACCATTGCAACTGATGAAACCTGGCAAACAACAAAAGGGCCGGTGCTACGCAACAATGTTTACCTCGGGGAAATATATGATGCAAGGCTGGAAAAAAAATTTAATGATCAAACGAAGTGGAACGATGCAGTGATCACAGAAGGTCCATCAGGAGTTTTGACTTCACAAATGCAACCTGCCATCAAGGTCACAAAAATTATAAAACCGGTAAATATCCAGGAAGTTGGCAAGGATACTTTCATAGTAGACATGGGGCAGAATTTTGCCGGTGTTGCAAGAATAAAAGTAAAAGGAAGCGCTGGTACAAAAGTTTCTTTAAGATATGGAGAGCTAATTCATCCAAATGGTTCTTTAGATTATATGACTTCCGTTGCAGGTGCCATAAAAGAGATATGGCATTTAAGTGGAGGTCCCGGGGCTCCCAAAACAGCGTGGCAGGAAGATCAGTACACATTGAAAGGTGAAGGAACTGAAGAATGGAATCCAAGGTTTACGTTTCATGGTTTCCGTTATGTTGAAGTTACAGGCTGGCCCGGCAAGCCAACCATCAATGATATTGAAGGATTGCGGATGAACAGCGACCTGCAGCAGGAGGGAAGTTTCTCCTGTTCCAATGAAATGTTTAACAAACTGCATGATGTAATTCAATGGACGTTTTTAAGCAATGTGTTTAGTGTGCAGTCTGATTGCCCCGGAAGAGAAAAGATGGGTTATGGGGCTGACATTGTTGCAACCACCGGAGCTTATATGCAGAACTACAACATGGCTAATTTTTATAGAAAAGCCGTTCATGATTTTGCAAACGATCAGCGGCCGGAAGGCGGCATTACAGAAATAGCACCCAGCACCGGCATTGCAGACAGGGGGTATGGAGACGGATCAGGGCCACTTGGCTGGCAGTTAGCATTTAGTTATGTGCAAAAAAAACTGTACGATTATTATGCTGATAAAAGAATTATAGAAGAACAGTATCCTGCAGTTAAAAAACAACTGGATTTTTTACAGGCAAAAGCAATAGATGGTTTATTCCATTGGGATATTGGTGATCATGAAGCCATCGATACAAAAGCGGATGCGTTTTCTGCGTCTTGTTTTTATTATCATCATGCATTGCTGGCCACTGAATTTGCCAGTATCCTTGGTAAGCAGGAAGATTCCATAATGTATTCAAAGCTTGCTAAAAGAATTAAAGAAGATATTGTAAGAAAATATTTAGTGCCGGGTACTGGGCGCTTTGATAATGCAACGCAGGGTCCACAGTTATTTGCATTGTGGTATGATCTTTCTCCTGAAAAGGAGAAAACGTTTGATGCATTGATGAAAGAATTTGAACGACACAAATGGCATTTAACCACCGGTATCTTCAGCACCATGATGCTGTTTGATGTATTGAGTGAGAACAATAAAAATGAACTGGCTTATACCATCGCAAATCAGCAAGATTTCCCAGGCTGGAATTTTATGCTTGATAATGGCGCTACTACTTTGTGGGAGGCATGGGAAAAACCTGAATCTGCATCGCACAATCATCCAATGTTTGGTTCAATAGATGAATGGTTTTATAAATCGCTGCTGGGCATTAAGGCAGCAGCTCCGGGTTTTAAAAAGATCATCATCAAACCACAACCTGCAGCATTGAGTTGGGCAAAGGGTTCTTATCAATCGATGTATGGCGTAATCAAATCGGAATGGACAAAATCAGCAAACAATTTTGAATTGAAAATCTACGTCCCGGTTAACACTACCGCAGAAGTGTACCTGCCTGCAAATGACCAGTCAGTCATTACCGAGAGCGGTAAAGTGATTTCAAATGCGGAAATGAAATTTATAAAACTTGAAAACGGTTATGCTGTGTATAGTGTAGGTTCCGGTAATTATGAATTCAATATTAAAAACTAAAGGACTGCATATCCTGGAAAGACTACAGCATCAGTAAAATTTAATCAGGCAACGCATAAGCAATATAACTATCTCCAGATTTTAATCCGCTCTTACCACCACCACATGCTATTACGATGTATTGCTTGCCATTAAGTTTATAGATAGATGGCGTTGCAAAGGCCGGTACGGGCAATGATACTTCCCACAATATTTCACCGGTGCGTTTATTAAATGCCCTGAACTTCCCATCTTTTGTTGCTGCAATAAATAACAAGCCTCCTTTGGTAACAACAGAAGCGCCATAATTTTCCATGCCGGTTGGTGCCTTACTGTTCTTCACAGTAGTATCGTTGCCCAATGGTTTTTTCCAGACATATTCACCCGTGCTAAGATCCACTGCACTCAATGTGCCCCATGGTGGGGCAATGGCAGGATATCCTTCCTTACTTAAAAAATTATTGTATCCTTTTACAGCGTATGGCATTTTATAATGATCATCCAGTTTTCGGCTGGTATCTCTGTACGGTAGTTCCTGTATTTGTTTATTTTCAAGGATGTATGCAGCAATGGCTGTTCTTTCTTTTTCATTCAATTGTTTAAATACAGGCATCATGCGGCGGCCTGTTTGTAACAAGATGTCAACAGACAGCATGGAATATTTTTGATTGATATTGATCAGCGTAGGGAAGTTGCCGGAACCTTTTCTGTCTGCACCATGGCAGGACATACAGTTGGTTCTGAATAAACGCAAACCTGCATCAGCAGTAGTTTCATTCGCCACCGGTTTGTTTGAAATATCAATAGCAAAAAACTCCCACGGAATTTCATTGGCATTTACATACAGCAAACCTGTTTCAGGGTCAAAGCTGGGCCCACCCCATTCTGCACCACCATCAAGGCCCGGAAAAATTACCGTGCCCTGCATAGTAATGGGATTGTACATGTGATCATGTTTCGCTACAGTTAACCGTTTTTTTATATCAGCTATGGATGAATCTGGCAGATAGGGATTGATATCATTTTCATTAAAGACCTGCCGCATAAAAGGAGCAGGCTTTGTTGGATACGGTTGTGTAGGCGATAATTTTTCACCAACTAAATCAGTTTCTGTTGGCACTGGTTTTTCAACAATTTCGTACAATGATTTTCCGGTGGATCTTTCAAAAACATAAATGTACCCGGTCTTGGTGGTAAGGGCCACGGCATCAATATTTTTTCCATCTTTTTTTATAGTTACCAATGCAGGTGGTGAGGAAAGGTCCCTGTCCCACACATCATGATGCAATACCTGAAAATGCCATTTGCGTTTGCCGGTGGAAGCATCCAGCGCAAGCAAGCAGTTGGCAAATAAATTAGCACCTTTTCTTTTGCCGCCATAAAAATCAAAAGAGGCGGAGCCGGTTGCAGCATACACAATTCCTGATGCTTTGTCAAGTGTTAAACCGCTCCATGCATTTACACCGCCAATAAATTTATAGGCTTCTTTATCTTCCCATGTTTCATAGCCTTCTTCACCGGGATGCGGAATAGTATGAAAGATCCAAACTTGTTTACCGGTTCTTACATCATATCCTCTTATATGTCCCGGAGCCGATTGTGCACCTTCATCCACACGGGTGCCGGTGATCAGGATATCATTATAAATTACCGGTGGAGATGTTGCGGTGATAAATAAATTATAAATTCCTTCTCTTCCCAAACCATCATGCAGGTCAATAGCACCTTTACTGCCAAAACTTTCTACCTTTTTTCCTGTGAGTGCATCTACTGCATATAATTGTGACCCGGCTGTATAATAAATACGTTTGTCTTTATTGCCATCCGTCCAGTAAGTAATACCCCGGTTATTATTTAAAATAAAATGCAGTGGTTTTTTATCAGCACCACCGGAAATAGCAGGGTCAAATACCCATTTTTCTTTTCCTGTTACCGCATCCACCGCAAATAATTTTAAGAGGGGCGTGGTGCCATATAAAATGCCATCAATAATAATGGGGTTGCATTGTATCTGTGAATGATTCACTGTATCAGCATCACCGGTATGATATGTCCATGCAACCTGCAGTTGTTTAACATTGGTTGTATCTACTTCATTTAAGGAAGAGTAATGAATGGCTTCGTCAGAACCTTTGTATGTTTCCCAGGTAGTGTATTTTTTTTTATTTGACTGGCAACTAAAAAGAATGCTCATGATGGACAGGCACAAAAAATGAAGCTTTTTACGGGAAGTAAGTCTCATATTACAGGCGTTAGTGTATTTGGCTTTTTTGAAATTAATCAGTTGCTCGTTAATGCAGGAAATGTCAATTTACTACATGTCAATGCTAAGCAAATAGTTTGATCCGGCAATATATCTTGTTTATCAAACCTTACTATGCTGTTCTGTACCGATAAAATTATCAAAGAATACAGCAGCTTTTATCTGTTAATCATTTGACTGAAGAAAAAGGAGGTCAGCATACATCAGTACAGAAAAGCACTTTCGGTTGAATATATTCGTTATTCCAAATGAATTTATCATGTTAAAAAAACGATTAACAGTTGTTATTGCCATTCTTTGTATGCCGGTACTATTACTTGCACAGGGTATCGATTACAAAGGATTTCCTCAATGGTCATTACAGAAAAAAGATTCTACAGAGTACGCCTTGTACACGCCAACTAAAATGGAACTAGGGAAAAAATACCCCATAGCATTGTTCATGCATGGATGCTGCGGTAAGGATTATCATGCAAGCTTAAGAAACGCAGTAGATCCGCCGGTACGCATGTGGCATAATTTCGGTGCCAATACACAACAGGTGCCCACTTACATTATAAGCCCGGCCACATCACAGGGATGGCAGCAGCATTTTAAAAATTTAAAAGCAGTGATGGATGATTTGGTTGCCAATCACCAGGGAGATCCGCAGCGCATTTATGTTTGTGGCTTTTCAATGGGTGGCAGAGGTACTTACCAGATCATTCAAGCCTATCCAAATTATTTTGCAGCAGCTATTGCAATGGGCATGGATTTTTCCGGCGATTCAACATTGGTAAAAGATATTCCATTGTGGATGAACCAGGGTGAAACCGATTGGTGGACGAGGAATATGCGTAAACAGGTAGCGGCTATTCGTGTGCTGAACGGACTTGCAGCTGATACTGGTTCTACCTGGATCACGGGAGTGAATCCACGCTATACAAATTTTAAAGGAATTGGTCATGCAGAGCAGTGGCCTTCTGCTACCAAACAGGATATTACCGGTTGGGCCTACTCGAAAATAAATGATGGCAATAAATATCCAACGGTTTATTTTTCACCTGCAGCATACCCAGTGAATACTGAAGCTGGTAAGCCAGTAAAACTTTCCATCTATGCTGCTGATCCGGATGGAAGTATCAGTAAAGTGGCATTGTATGTAAACAATGTTTTATTTCGGACATTGAAGAAAGCGCCTTATGAAGTTTTAATAAAACCTGTGGCCGGAGATAATTTAATTGAAGCCGTGGCTTATGATAACAAAGGCAAACAAACTACCGGCATTACCATTGTTAAAGTAAATATTCAACCAGCGTTAATATCTAAAACAATTGCGGCTTCCAATGCAGGTGAATATTATTATACAAAGCTGGGGGCTAAGGGAAATGGCGAATTAATTTTTTCATTGAAAGCTAACAGCTCAATGCCTGAAGGGATCAGGTTATATCCTGATGGAACTATTAAAGGAATAACTGCTGCAACGGGCAACTTTAAATTTGAGATTGAATTAAAGGATGAAGACGATGAGATATGCGATGCAACTTACTCTTTACTGGTAAATGCAAAAAAAACAGGAAATGTTTTGGTGAGTGATATTACATCAGCCAGCGGTGCTAAATACCGGTTGGGTAAAATGATGCTGAATGAAGCACCATTTTTTAATAGTAAAGATGCAGTGCTTACTACCGACCTGGAAGAAATTAATTTTAGTGATGTGAATGGATATGATGGACTTACTTTTATACAGACGAATGTGAATGATGCAGACACATCGCTGGCTGATTTTTTAAGTTTTACTGTGGATGAAGATGCAGTAGTGTATGTGGCGTATGAAAAATTGAACAACACAATGAAATCAACTATACCTGCATGGCTCAATGATTTTGCAAAAGAAAAAGGAGAAATTGCAGCTCAATACAGGTACTTTGATGTGTACAGTAAAAAGTACAGCAAAGGCAGCATAACATTGCCGGCTGCAGAAGCAAAGAGGAATAATGTAAGCAGTAATTATTTTGTGATGATAAAAAAACAATCAATAAAATGATAGAATATAAAGTAGAAAACAACTTAAGCCTGGAAGAATTTAGAGAGGTATTGATCAACTCCACTTTGGAAGAAAGAAGACCGGTGAATGAACCGGAAAGATTACAGAAAATGCTGGAGCATGGCAACTTGATTGTAACAGCAAGGGACAATGGGAAATTAGCAGGTGTGTCCCGTTCGTTAACAGATTTTATGTTTTGCACATATCTTTCAGACCTGGCAGTAGATAAAACTTACCAGCACCGGGGAATAGGAAAAGAATTCATCAGGCAAACAAAATTAACAACACCAAAAGCAAAATTAATTTTACTGGCTGCACCTGCTGCTATTGATTATTACCCCAAGATCGGAATGGCAAAATTTGACTACTGTTACTATATTGATGATGTGAATACAATCAAATAAATTTCCAGATAGCTAAATTTCATTCCTATTCCTTCACCGCTTCAAATTCAATTCCCAGCGACGACATTTTTATCTTCACTACTTTACCAGCATTATTTCTTGTAAATGTAACAGGTGATGCATCTGCACTGGTGAATTTATCTTTTTCATTTTTAACAGGATCCAATGCACCGCTGTTAACCCTCAGATAAGCTATTAATTTCCCATTCTCCAATTTTATTTCTACACCCTTTTCCATAGCACCATCAGTTTTATAAACACCAACATAATCAGTAAAGTTAATGTCATTGCTGGCTGTGGCATAATTTGCAATGGAGAAATGATAAGCACCTGATCCAATCTCCACTTTTGTATATCCATCATCTTTGCCAATGATTTTTATTTCTTTTACCGTTGATAAAGCAATGTTATTTTCTGAGATGTTATTTACATTTTCACCGGGAATATACACCGTGGCATAAGTATTGGCAGGCACTTCCACATCTAATAACAATTTATTGGTTTCAATTTTCCATCCGGCAGCTGTATTGCCATAATATGTTTTTAATGATGCAGCAGCATTGGTAAAACTTCCGCCAACATGCGGCATCACTTTGATATGTTTGTAACCTGCGCCATCTTCATAGGTATCCAAGCCCACCATTTTCCGGTACATCCAGTCGCCAATGGCACCGTAAGCGTAATGATTAAAAGAGTTCATGCCGGGTGTTTGAAAACTGCTGTCCGGTTTTTGCCCGTCCCATCTTTCCCAGATAGTGGTAGCGCCCATTTTAACCGGGTACAGCCAGGAAGGATAAGTATCCTGCAACAATAATTTATAGGCAAGATCATTATAACCAAAACGGGTGAGTACATCACAGAGATAGGGAGTACCTAAAAACCCGGTGGTAAGATGATTGCCATAACTTTTTATATTTTCAGCCAGCCTTTCAGCCGCCTGCTGCCTTAATGACTCAGGAAAAATATCAAAATTAAGTGCCAGCACATACGCTGTTTGTGTACTGGATACCAACCTGCCGCTGGCAGTTACAAATTCTTTATTGAATGCAGCTTTGATGTCATCCAGCAGTTTTGAATAGTTGGTTACATCATCAGTATGCCCCAATACTTTTGCTGCATTAATGAGCAGTTGTGTGGAATGAATATAAAAACATTGTGTGATCAAATATTTATCTGTAACTGCGGCACGGCCATCATTGTCATCATCGGGGCGGTAGAAAAGCCAGTCGCCAAAATGAAAACCACTGTTCCATAAATTATTTTTTGCAATTCTCCGGATACTTTCCACATAAGCCTTCATGCTGTTGTATTGATTTCGCAGCAATGTTTTATCACCATAGGCCAGGTACATATTCCAGGGTGCAATGGTGGCCACATCTGCCCATCCTGCACTGCTTTGTACCGCACCCAATACATTGGGTACCACAAATGGAACTTTGCCATTATCCTGGTCAGCTTCCAGGTCTTGTAACCATTTGGCAAAAAAACTATTAACGTTCATATTAAATGCAGCGGTTCTTGAAAAAGCCTGTGCATCACCCGTCCATCCAAGCCTTTCATCTCTTTGCGGACAATCGGTTGGCACATCTAAAAAATTACCACGCTGCCCCCATTGAATATTATGCTGCAGTTGATTGATCATGGCATTGGATGAAGTGAAAGTGCCTGTTGGTTCCATATCAGAATACAATGCAACGGCTTCAAAATTCTCCGCTTTTATTTCACCCGGGTAGCCTTCTATTTTTAAATACCTGAACCCCTGCCAAGTAAAATGCGGCTCAAATATTTCTTCTGTTCCTCCTTTCAGAATATAATTGTTTTGTGCTTTGGCATCTCTTAAATTATCGAGGTATACATTTCCTTTTTTATCTAATACTTCTGCATGCGATAAGATGATCTTATCCCCGGTATTGCCTTTTACTTTTACCACTACCCAGCCCACCAGGTTCTGACCAAAGTCGATTACTTTTTCACCTGCAGGTGTGGTAAAGATTTTTACCGGTTTAAAAACCTCCTGCTTTTTTACTGGTTCATTAACGGTTGCTATTAAAATATTTTTTGAATGATCCGCCATTTTCACACCGCTCCAATCTTTATCATTGTATCCAGGTAATGCCCATCCGGTTTTTTCTAATCTTGCGTCAATGGTTTCGCCATTATAAATTTCTGCATAGCGGATGGCACCGGTGGATGATTTCCAGCTGTTATCAGAGATCACCGTTGCAGTAGTTCCATCGCTGTAAGTAATATCTAATTGAAACAAAAGGGCAATATCTTTTCCATAATAATTGATGCCGTTGGTAAACCCAATGATGCCACGATACCAGCCACTGCCCAGTGTTACACCAATTGCATTGCTGCCAGAATTTAATAAGCTGGTAACGTCATACGTTTGATATTGCAATCTTTTTTTATAGGCAGTCCAGCCGGGAGTTAAATAAGCATCACCAACACGTTTGCCGTTTATCTTTGCCTCATACATACCATGTGCGGTTATGTATGCGGTGGCTGTTTTTATTTTTTTTGCCGCAGCAAATTCTTTCCTGAATAAGGGGCTTGGCCTCATTACAGAATCTTCTGTGTAACCCGGTGCAATCCAGCTGGCTTTCCAGTCAGAAATATTCAATAAAGCAGTTTGAAAAATAGCTGGTTCACTCCAGGGTGATGGTTTGTTGGTATTGTCCCACACCCTTACTTTCCAATTGTATTTAGTACCACTTTTTAATGATGCTCCTTTATAAATTACCTGTACAGACGAATCGCTGATCACTTTACCACTTTTCCATACCGCAGTATTGGCTTCAGCTACTGTGATTTCGTATGCAGACTGCATGGTATTTCTTTTGGGGCTTATTAATTGCCAGCTAAATCGGGGTTGCAAAATATCCAGGCCAACAGGATTGGTTAGATTTTCTGTACGGAGCTGTTGCAATTTTACCTGTGCAGCAGCACATAAAACCAACAATTGAAACATGGAAAAGGCAAACAGGAATTTTTTCATATGCAATTATATTTTTTGAGGTATTGTTATCTAAACTGAAATTAAGAAAGATAGATGAATTGTTAACAGCTAATTCATTCATTTACAAATCTAAGCTTCATTACAACTGTTATTTGGCAAGATCAACTATTTTTTTTGCACAACTATCCTGAGCCATCCTGCCAACCAGGCATTTTAATAATGAGTTGCTGTTTCCAGTATTTTATTTGCCTGGAAATACTTACTTCCATCAAACACAAATTTTACCCTGCAGGTAAATATTATTACATTTGAAAAGTGGCTGATGTTAATAATGAATGCCACTCACTACTTATTTATATAAAGTATGAAACATAAACTAACGCTGCTGGTTGTATTGGCTGTAATGATCTCAACAATGGCTATGGCCCAGCAACCTGCTAAGAAAAATATTTTTGTCAAGGGACAGAAAAAACCAGCACTCTTTGGTTTGGCTTTTAATTTGTCTGATTTCAATGCACCCAACAATTTTGGCAGTGGCAGCAATGGCAAAAGTCTTTCTATAAAAGATATGAGCCAGGGATTTTCGTTGTATTACTGGAAGGGACTTACGCCAGCAATAGATTTATCAGTAAAGCTGAATGGCATTTTTCATGATTACAGTGCACTGTATTACGGCATTCCCGGAAAAACAGAAATTGGTTTAGAACTGGAACCCACCGTCAATATCCGCCCTATTAAAGATGAAAATTTATGGGCCCCGTTTCTTACTGCCGGTGTTGGCATGGGTTTATACACCAATCATATTGGAGCTTACCTGCCACTCGGTGTGGGGCTTCAGTTAAATGCCGGCAGTACCACGTATTTCTTTTTGCAGGCACAGTATAAAGTAGCTTTAACTCCAAAAGTGCTGGATAATAATTTATTTTATTCTTTGGGGTTTGCTCAGAATATAGGTGGGAATCCATCTGCTGTGCCTGTTGCTCCAGCTCCTGTAATACCCAGTGTTAAATGAGATGTGTTAAAGTTTGTAACATACACTGCCATATAAAATCCCGAACTAACATGAAAATATAATGAGAAAATTAATTACTGCAACTCTAATAATTTGCCTCACATCCTGCCAAGTGAGTATAAATAAGGACCACGTTGCTGAAGGAACAAAACTAATGTCACAAGGTGACTATTTTAATGCAGACTTAGAGTTTGACGATGCCTTATTTGCAGACGACAATAATTTGGACGCTTTAAGAGGCTCTTACTATTGTGCTTTGAACATGGGCTATAATGACAAAGCGTTAAAAGCTGCAAATAAATTTATTGAGCTACAGCCTGACTCATCAGTTGGTTATAATGACAGGGGGACAATCTATCTTGTAAAAAAGAATTTTGAAAAAGCACTGTCAGACTTTAATAAGGTTTTAGAAAAAGGAACAGACTATCCTTCAGTTGCATATTTTAATAAAGGAGAGGCGCTGAGTGAATTAAACAAATTTGAGGAGGCTATAAAATGCTATAATATAGTAATTGCTGCTGATAGAAAAGATGCAAGAGCGTATTATAAGAAAGGAAAGGTATTTTCAAAAATTGGAAATTTGGATAGTGCCTGCATTGCCTACAAAATAGCAAAAGATTTAGGTGATACAGACGCTGTAAAAGAATTCACTTCAAATTGTAACTAAAGGTTTCACTATTTTATTAACCATTGATTTTAGTTAATACCTTTCATAAACTTCCAGCATTTCCTCCACCGTTTTATCTGCCCCTGTAATTTCAATCAATCTTTCAATCACATCCTCTACAATCGCATCCGGGCAACTGGCGCCACTGGTGATTAAAATTTTGATGGGTGATTTGGTTGGTAAAAAATCAGTTGTGGTCAATTCTTCTTTGGTATGAAAATTATAATGTGCAATTTGATTGGCAGCAATAATTTTATCTGCTGAGTTGATATAATAAGTTGGCAATTTTTCTTCACACAATTCCACTAAGTGAGAAGTATTGCTGCTGTTGTATCCGCCGACAACAATAGCAAGATCAGCTGCTGTTTCCAGCATGCCATACACGGCGCTTTGGTTATCGTTGGTGGCATAGCAAAGTGTATCTCTTGTATCTGCAAAACGTTCTGCAATATTGCTTTCATCCAATTGATAAGTTTCCACCATCACCTGTTTTAAATAATCTGCAATGGCCTGCGTATCGCTGGCCAGCATCGTGGTCTGGTTTACTACGCCAATGTGTTGCAGGTCTTTTGTCGCATCAAAGTTTGCAGAATATCTGTCTTTAAATTCATCATAAAATTCATTCAACGGTTTTTCGCCATTGATGTATTTCCCAAGTTCAATCGTTTCGTTCATATTGTTCACCACCACTGTTGGGGTGTTGGCCGCAGCATGAGAAAAAGTTGCCCTTGTTTCTTCATGCGTAGGTTTGCCATGCACCACGATGCTGTAATTCTTTTGAGCGATCTGTTCACTGCGGTTCCATACTTTTTCTACAAAGGGGCAGGTGGTATTGTATTTTTCAGTTTTGATACCAATAGCATTTAATTTTTTTTCGATGGCCAGTGTGGTGCCAAATGCAGGAATGATCACCACATCCTCTTTAGTAAGACTGTCAAAAGAAACCAGTTCTTTACCATAAGTATCCTGCATAAATTGAACGCCTCTCTGCTGCAGGTCTGCATTCACTTGTGGATTGTGGATCATTTCACTCAATAAAAAAATGCGTTTGCCGGGATTTTCGTCCACGGTTCTAAAGGCGATATCAATGGCGTTTTCCACACCGTAGCAAAAGCCAAAATGCCGGGCTAAGTAAATTTGTATACTGCCAAAATCCAGCAGGGTGGGAGTAAAATCTTTCTTCATCTTATCCTCCTGCTTTCTTTTATTTTTAATAGCAGTGATCAGCGGACTCCGGTAAATAACGGGAACATTAAATTGTTTCATTGTTTGATTATAACAGCTGCAAAGATACTTGGTTGAATGTTATTTATCAGAATGGCGGTTTTTGATAAATCCACCCTACATTTGAATAAATCAAATGTGATAAAATTCAATTTTTGTTAGCAACAATGCAGTTGTTGTTATGTATTAAAGAATAACCTAAATACGGCATCAATGTTTAAAAAAGCAGACTGGATATTTAATACCGATGTGTACGAAGTCAATCTTCGTCAATATACCACAGAGGGCACCATCAACGCATTTGCAAAAGAGTTACCCCGTTTAAAAGAAATGGGGGTATCCACTTTATGGTTCATGCCCATTACACCCATCTCGGAAAAACACAGGAAAGGCAGTCTCGGCAGCCAGTACGCCTGCAGCGATTATACCAGCGTGGGGCCTGAATATGGTACGCTGGAAGATTTTAAAACCTTTGTTGCCACGGCACATGAAATGGGTTTTAAAGTGATCATTGACTGGGTGGCCAATCACACCGGGTGGGATCATGTATGGACAGTAACCAACCCGGGATATTATAAGATTGATGAAGCCACCAACGATTTTAAAAAAGCCAGTGGCATGGATGATATCATTGAACTGGATTTCAATAATCCAAGCCTGAGGAAGGCAATGATTGATGCCATGCAATTTTGGGTTGATGAATGTGATATTGACGGCTTTCGCTGCGATCTTGCTTTTTGGGTACAGCTTGATTTTTGGATCGAAGCAAGAACCGCATTAGAAAAAGTAAAAGTACTTTTTTGGCTGGCAGAAAGTGACCCTGTTGATAATCCATTATACTTCCAGGCATTTGATGCCTGCTACACCTGGACATGGATGCACCGTACTGCAGAATTTTATAAAGGCAGCCAGGATAAAGGAATGCTGGATGATGTATTGAAACAATACAACCAAATGGCAGGTAACGATAATTTATTTTTATGGTTCACTTCCAATCATGATGAAAATACCTGGAACGGTACAGAGTTTGAAAAGTACGGAGATGCAGCAGATGCATTAGCAGTATTCAGTTTTACCTGGAACGGTATTCCGTTAATTTACAGTGGGCAGGAATTACCCAATCATAAAAGATTGTTGTTTTTTGATAAAGATGTTATTGAGTGGGCTGGTAATTATGCCAAACAAGATTTTTATAAAACATTGCTTCACCTGCATAAAAATAATCCTGCATTAAGGGCCGGAGACCGCATTGTAAGTACACATAACTTACGTACCAATGCCAACGATGTGGTGATGGCTTACCTTCGCCGCAACGGGGATGATGAAGTGCTGACAATATTGAATTTCAGTAAACATACCATTGATTGTGTAATGGAAGATGATCATATAAAAGGTATTTTTAAAAATGTATTTACTGGCACACAACAGGAGATACATTATAACAGTCGGGTTGAATTGCAACCCTGGCAATATTTGGTGTTTGAAAAATTAAATTAATTGCAGCTTAAGAAATTATAGTGATGAAAAAGATATTTATATTATTGCTCTGCTTTATTACAATGAAAAAAATAACAGCACAACCAGACTACAGTAAATACGCTGTATACAAAGGAACAGACCTGGGGTTGACTTATTCAAAATCAATGTCTGCATTTCGTATCTGGAGTCCCCCGGCAACTGCTGCAGAATTATTATTGTACAAAGAAGGTACAGGGAGAGCTGCATATAAAACAGTGAGTCTTACAAAAAGTACCGGTGGCACCTGGCTTGCAAAATTACCCGGCAACTGGAAAGGAACCTTCTATACTTTCAGAGTCAAAATAAACGATACATGGAGCAATGAAGTCCCAGACCCTTATGCAAAAGCTGTTGGAGTAAATGGTAAAAGAGCAATGGTGCTTGATCTGAAACAAACCAATCCAAAGGGATGGAACACGGATAAAAGTCCTGCATTTTCATCCACCAACAAATCAACCGATGCTGTGATCTATGAATTGCATATCAGGGATGTCAGTATTGACGAAAACTCTGGTATCAAAAACAAAGGAAAATATTTAGGCCTTGCAGAAGAGGACACCAAAAGCAAAGAAGGATTATCCACAGGGCTGGATCATTTAAAAGAGTTAGGCGTTACACATATTCACTTGTTGCCATTTTTTGATTACAACTCTGTTGATGAATCAAAGCCGGAAAAGAAACAGTATAACTGGGGATATGATCCACTGAATTATAATGTGCCCGAAGGATCTTACAGCACTGATCCCTATAATGGTGCCACAAGGATCAATGAATTAAAACAACTGGTGGCAGCGTTTCATAAAAATGGATTGAGGGTGGTGATGGATGTGGTGTACAATCATGTGGCAGATGCAGGTAGTTCAAATTTCAATCAACTGGTGCCGGGTTATTATTTCCGTCATAAAAAGGACGGAGCATTTTCTGATGCCACCGCCTGTGGAAATGAAACAGCGAGTGAGCTGCCAATGATGCGGAAGTTTATTCTGGAAAGTGTAAAGTATTGGGTAAATGAATATCATATTGATGGTTTTCGTTTTGACCTGATGGGAGTACATGATATTGAAACAATGAATATTGTTTCAGATGAACTGCACAAAATAAAGCCGGGTATTTTATTATATGGAGAAGGGTGGACAGCAGGAGCATCTCCATTACCTGATTCTACAAGAGCATTAAAAAAAAATGCGTACAAGCTGCACAATATTGCAGTGTTCAGTGATGATATTCGTGATGGAATCAAAGGCAGTGTGTTTGATATAAAAGACCGTGGTTTTGCAAGTGGTAAACCAGGAATGGAAGAGTCTGTTAAGTTTGGAATTGTTGCAGCGTCAAAACATCCGCAGGTTAATCTGTCTAAAGTAAACTATTCAAAAGAAGCATATTCAAAAGCGCCGTGGAATGTGATCACTTATGCTGAATGTCATGATAACAATACTTTATGGGATAAGCTTTCTTTGTCATGCCCAAGTGCCTCTAAAGAAGATGTGGTCAGGATGCAGCAATTGGCTTTAACGATCGTACTTACTTCACAAGGCATTCCTTTTTTACATGCAGGCACAGAATTTCTGCGAAATAAAAATGGCGTAGAAAATTCTTACAATGCAGGAGACAGTATCAACAGAATTGACTGGAGTATGAAGAGTGATAATAGTACAACTTATCAGCTGGTGCAAAGCTTGATAAAATTAAAAAGGGCTCATCCGGCTTTCAGGATGACCAGCAATGAGGCCATCAAAAATAACATTCGCTTTGATGAGAATTGTCCGGAGGGTACTGTTGTTTACACCATTAATGGAGCAGCAGTACAGGATAAATGGAAAACCATTTTTATCGCTTTTAATGGAAGTGGGGAACAGAAATTAGTCAGCCTGCCTGGCGGTAAATGGAGTACTGCCACCAATAAAAATGCTGCGTTAAAGATGGTATCTGGTAAATTAGCGTTGGATAAATACAGCACAGTAATATTATACCGCTAAAGTGCTAAAGATTTTGTGATCAGATTTTATAAAGACTTAAATTTGAGTAATAATTTTAATTGAATGGATGGACGTGTAATAAATATTGATCCTGAAATTTTAGGCGGCACACCTGTTTTCTATGGAACAAGGGTTCCTATAAAAAATTTGTTTGATTATTTGGAAACCGGCGATTCTATTGAAACATTCCTTGCAGATTTTGATAGCGTAAAGAAAGAACAGGTTGTAAAAATTCTCGAAATGTCGCAAAAGCTAATTGAAACTTCTTCAAACATACTTCATGAAAATTTTATTGGATGAGTGTGTAACCAAACGACTTAAAAATCTTTTACCGGAGTTTGAAATTTTCACCGTTACAGAATCAGGGTGGAGTGGTATAAAGAATGGACAGCTAATGGCATTATGTGTGGAAAATGGCTTTGATTTGCTGCTTACAATTGACAAAAATCTGATCTTTCAACAGAACCTGGATAAATATCCTTTGACAATTATTGTACTTAACTCACCTTCCAGTAAAATTGAAGAATTGCTGCTGTATTTACCTGCCTTCAAAAGCCAAATTAACTCCTTTGAAAAACATAAGGCTTACATTATTGAAAAATAAAATTTTGCTGTTTCTTTAATTCAATGAATCTCCGGGAAGAAATATTAAAGGAACATTCTAAATCGCAAAGAGATAAGATTGTCAGTTGGGTGGGTGATTCCAAACAACGGTTCAATGAATTGTTCAGTTTATTCTTAAATGACGAATACCGTGTTACACAAAGGGCTGCATGGCCGGTGAGTTATTGCGTGGAGGCTCATCCTGAATTCATAAAAGATAATTTTTGGAAGCTATTGAAGAATTTAGAAAAGCCAAACTTGCATGATTCCATCAAAAGAAATTCAATCCGGTTATTACAACATGTTAGTATCCCCAAAAAACACCAGGGCCAGGTAATGAATGTTTGTTTTGAATATTTGGAATCTCCCACAGAAGCTGTAGCCATTAAAGCATTCTCACTAACGGTGCTGGGCAGCCTTGCAAAGCAGTATCCTGAAATTATACCAGAAGTAAAATTATTGATAGAAGATCAGTTACCTCATCAAACAGCAGCCTTTAAAAGCAGGGCGAAAGTTTTTTTGAAATCTGTTGCTTAGCTCGTGTATGGTGAATGGTCAATCAATGTCGTTTACTTAAGATTAGTTAGTTCCTGATCAACCGCCGACGGGGCTGGTAGCCGCCGTCGGGGTTAGCTCAACCCCGTCAGCGGTTGCAAACCCTGACGGCGGTTATATTTTAAGTAAACGACATTGAATGGTCAATCCTCAATGGGGACTATACCAAATCGGGGTATTGCCTTTTATTCACCATTCACCATTGCCCATTCACGGCTTACTTTCAGCCACTGCCTTCACCGCAGGTTCCCTGTAAAATGCTTTAAATATCAATCGCAAATTTTGATCGTACGTAAAGTAATTATACAGCCAGTTACAAAAAACAAAGAACCGGTTTTTTACACCCAGTATCAGCATCAGGTGCAGGCCCATCCAGATCATCCATGCAATAAAACCGCCAAAATGAAGTTTAGGTTTGGGCATATCTACCACTGCAAGATTACGACCCACAGTGGCCATGCTGCCGCTGTCTTTATATTTAAAGTTTAGTATGTTAGCTTCACCACTTTTCATTTCTATGCGTTTTAAATTATTTGCTAACAGGTCACCTTGTTGCATGGCCACGGGAGCCACCTGCGGATGTCCGTTTGGAAATGCTTCTTCCTCCATATAAGCTACGTCTCCAATTGCATAGATATTTTCATTTCCAATCACACGGCATTGCCTGTCTGTTTTGATACGGTTACCCCTTGCGATCAAATCTTTGTTGATGCCTTCTGGAACATTGCCTTTGATACCTGCGGCCCAGATCAGCATTTTTGTTTCAATGATCTCTCCGTTTTGCAGCGTTACTTTTTCGCCGTCATAATCTTTTAGTAAGGTATTGGTCAAAACAGTTACTCCCAGCTTTTCTAAATATTTTTTTGACTGGATGCTTGATTTTTCACTCATCACACCCAATGTTTTAGCAGTGCCTTCCAGCAGGTAAATTTTCATCTGGTTAAAATCGAGTTCCGGGTAGTCTTTGGGCAGTTGGTATTTTTTCATGTCTGCAATAGCGCCACTCAGTTCTACGCCGGTTGGTCCGCCACCCGCCACCACAATGGTCATGATCTTTTTTAATTCAGTTGAATCTTTTGCAATCAGGGCATCTTCAAAATTATGCAGGAGCCGGTTGCGAAGCTGCAAAGCTTCCACGGTGCTTTTCATAGGGAAAGCATTGGCAATTAAACCAGCGTTGCCAAAAAAATTGGTATCGGCACCCGTGGCTATCACCAGTGCATCATAATCAAAGTCACCAATATCTGTTACTACTTTATTTGCTGCAGGTACAATCTGTTTCACTTCTGCCAGCCTGATCTTTACATTCTTGCTTTTGTGAAATACTTTACGCAATGGGAAAGAAATATTACTGGCATCCAGCCCTGCAGTAGCCACCTGGTAGAATAGTGGCTGAAACTGGTGATAGTTAAACCTGTCTAGTAAGGTGATGTCAAAACCTGGTTTGTTATTTAAGTTACGGGCCAGTCTCAGTCCTCCAAAACCGCCTCCAATTATTACGAGTTTCATTGTGTTGTTAATTTAGTAATACAAATTTACTGTATTTTCAGTAAATATTGAAAATTAAGAAAATATTATTGTTTTTTTTTAAAGCCTGATAGCAATGCTGCCGTTGAACGGATTGCGACGCAAGGATGAAGCCACAGGGTAATGCTGCTGGTATCATCCAGTTTTTAAAATCTAATATTTATCAGCCAAAAATTACTTGCACCCGCCATATAATTTCTTAATTTACACGACACAAAAAACTAACTAATGAAACCTTACTTCTCCTTGCCGAAGCATTGCTTCGCTGTTATTGCTTTACTATTCTTTTCAGTTTCGTTTGTTTTCGCTCAAAAAAAAACGTTGCCTGCCAAGGCAGCTGTGGCAACTATTGTGCCTGATGCCGGGCTGCTTAATGGTATGAAGTGGCGGCAAATCGGCCCTTTCAGATCTGGCCGCTGCCTGGCAGTAACGGGGGTGGATAAAGATCCGATGACCTATTATGCTGGCCAGGTTGGCGGTGGCGTATGGAAAACAACCGACGGCGGTAATACCTGGCTCTGCGTATCCGATACTACTTTTAAATCCTCCTCCGTTGGAGCAATTGGGGTGGCCAAAACCAACCCTAATATTTTGTATGTGGGGATGGGGGAAGTAGAGATGAGAAGCAATATTTCTTTTGGTGATGGTGTATATAAATCTACCGATGCAGGAAAAGCATGGAAGCATACGGGACTGAAAAATTCAGATGCCATCGGTTCCATTGTGGTACATCCGCAGAATGCGGAAATTGTATATGCTGCAGCAATGGGTAAGTTATTTGGCGCCAATAACGAAAGAGGATTATTCAGGAGCAAAGATGGTGGTGCAAGCTGGCAAAATATATTGAAGTATGATGACAGTACCGGTTGTGCAGATGTAAAGATGGACCCGGTAAATCCACTGATATTGTATGCCACTATGTGGAGAGCACACCGTACACCGCATTCACTAAGCAGTGGTGGTAAAGGAAGCGGTTTATATAAAAGTACAGATGGTGGAGATACCTGGACATTGATCTCAGAGAACCCGGGCATGCCGAAAGGTTTGATGGGGAAAATTATCTGCACGGTGTCTCCGGTAAATCATGAACGTTTGTTTGCAGTAGTAGAGAATGCCAAATCAGGTATTTACAAAAGTGAAGATGGCGGTAAGAACTGGGAACTGGTAAGCACCAATAATGATCTTACACAAAGGCCCTGGTACTTCAGCCAAATTTTTGCAGACACAAAAGATGAAAATATTGTTTATGTACTGAACGTGGAATTTTTTAAATCCATTGATGCAGGTGTAACGTGGACAAAAATCAGTAACCGGCATGGCGATAACCATGATATGTGGATCAACCCGGATAATGCAAAGAACTTTATCATGGGTGACGATGGCGGGCCGCAGGTAACATTTGATGGCGGAAAATATTTTACTGATATCGATCTGCCTACGGCACAATTCTATCACGTGAACCTGGATAATGAATTTCCATACAATGTTTATGGAGGTCAGCAGGATAACAGTAGTATTAAAATTGCCAGCCGAACCAATGATAACTCCATCGGCACAAGCGACTGGTATGCCGTTGCTGGTGGAGAAGCCGGGTATATTGTACCTGATCCTTTAAATGCTGAAATTACCTATGGCGGAGAATATGATGGACAATTTTCCACTTATAATAAAGCAAATAAGCAATACAGAATGATATCGGTATATCCTGAAGGACATTTTGGAGCTGGCGCTGAAGATTATCAATACCGGTTTAACTGGACATTCCCGATCTCCTTTTCCCCCCATAATGCTAAAATGATGTATGCTACTTCCAACTATGTACATAGAACGATGGATGGTGGCCAAACATGGCAAAGTATCAGCCCTGATTTGACAAGACATGATCCTGCAACACTCAAACCAAGCGGAGGGCCTATTACATTGGATAATACAGGGGCAGAAGTTTACGCCAGCATTTTTGCATTTGCAGAATCGCAGGTAAAAGCTGGTGTATTGTGGGCAGGCAGTGATGACGGACTGGTGCATGTGAGTCAGGATGATGGTAAAACATGGAGCAACATTACACCAGCCGCATTGCCGGAGTGGGCGTTGATCAGTTTTGTGGAGCCATCTCATTTTGACGTGGCTACCTGTTATATTTCTGCAACGAGATATAAAAAAGCAGATAGCAAAACCTATGTTTATAAAACCAATGATTTTGGTAAAACATGGAAGCTGATCACCAATGGACTGCCTGCGGATACTTATAACCGTTGTGTAAGGGAAGATCCCAGTAAAAAAGGTCTGTTGTATTGCGGACTGGAAACAGGCATCTATGTTTCTTTTGATGATGGAGCCAACTGGCAAAGCCTGCAACTGAATTTGCCCAATTCACCCATTCATGATATTCAAATTCAAAAAAGAGAAAATGACCTGGTAGTGGCCACACATGGCCGATCATTCTGGATACTGGATGATATTACTCCATTGTACCAGTTAGCAGATGCAGCCAGTAAAAACTATCACCTGTACAAACCAAGGAATGCTTACCGTACAAGAGGTGGGTACAGTGATGATCCACAAGCACAGACAGGCACCAATGCACCCAACGGGGTAATGGTGAGGTATTATTTAAAAGACCGGCCAACAAAAGAAGTGAAGTTGAAATTTGAAACTGCAGCAGGCGACAGCATCATTACTTTCTCCAGTTTGAAAAATATCAATGGCGAGCCAGCTGAAATATCAAAAGACTTTTATGAAAGCAAAACAAAAAAATACGGGATGCTTTCCATTGATTCCGGTATGAATCTGTTTGCATGGGATATGCAGTACCCTGCGGCAAAAGGAGATACGGGAGTTACGTTTATGGGCGGATCGTTTGCCGGCCCTTATGTAGTACCCGGCAGTTATATTGTAAAGTTGTTTGTGGGAGATTCGTTGGTGCAAACGCAGCCGGTTACTATTTTGAATGATCCACGCAATGCTTTTACCACAGCAGATTTAACAGAGCAGTTTGACCTGGCAATGCAGGTGCATCACAAGCTGAACGAAACAGGTAAAGCAACAAAGCAGATCAGTTATATAAAAAATCAGCTGAATAAATTTATTGCAGATACTGAAGATTCGGTGGAGGTAAGAGCGGTGAGAAAAATGGCAACGCCGATTATTGATTCACTTACAAAAATTGAAGAGGCTTTATACAATCCAAAGATCAAAGCAAATGAAGATGGTCTTCGTTTTGACATTCGCCTGGAAGAAAAATTGGGAGGGTTAAATAATGCTATTCTTTCTGCAGACAGCAAACCGACTGCTTCCATGCATGTTTCGTTTCAATCATTAAAGGGGCGAATTGATCCGCAGCTGCAGAAACTGAAAACGCTGATTGAAAAAGATATAGCAGCCTTTAATGAAATGGCTAAAGCAAAACAGCGGTTGCAGGTGGTTACTAAAATGAAGGACTGATCATGGCAGGATGAAATAGAAATTTTATTTAGCAAAAAAAGAGCCGCTTGTAAAGCGGCTCTTTTTTTATAGGTAGTAAAAAATTTTATCTCAACCTGTCGCTGTCTTTGATCAACTTTTCATCTTTATTAATTCCCCGGGCTGCCAGTACAAAAAACAATAAGATACACATGTGCAAAATGGAGGTAAGTGCAAAAGTACCCTGTGTGTAAGCAGTTATCTGTCGGTAGTATAAAAATATCAACAGCGCTTCCAGTATAATTGATGCCACACAAAGACGTAATTGCGTGGTCCTGTTTTTATATAAGAAGATCGCTACAAATGCTACTACTGCAACAGCGATAGTAACCAGCAATATCACAATGCCGCCGGTGATGCCATTTAATTCGGTATAAGGAATAGTTGGTTGCTGTATGCCGCTGTAGTAAGGCAGTTTTATAGTAAGCAGTGCAGCCACACCTGCCAGTAAAAGCCAGATTGTTTGAATTCTTTGTAACATGATTTTGTTAGTTTATATGTTTGAAGGTTTAGTAGTTTAGGCAGTTGTAAGTTACAACTAAACACCAAACTCCTAAACTTCTCAACCTAATTCGGGGTATAACGAAAATTGGTGCATGAATTCATTCACCTGTTTGCGTACCGTTGTAATTACATTTTCGTCATCTGCATTCATCACTACATTGTCCACGCAGTTTACCACAAATTGCATGTGCTCTTCTGTTAGTCCTCTTGTAGTAATGGCAGGCGTACCAATACGGATACCCGACGTAACAAACGCACTTTTGTCATCAAAAGGCACCATGTTTTTATTGAGTGTGATATCAGCTTTTACTAAAGCCTGCTCTGCTTTTTTACCACTGATATTTTTATTGCGGAGATCAATTAGCATCAGGTGATTGTCGGTGCCATTGCTGATTAGCTGGTATCCTTTTTCTACAAATGCTTTGGCCATTGCTTGCGCATTGGCTATTACCTGTTTAGCGTACACGGTAAATTCATCCGTCAAAATTTCACCAAATGCAATGGCTTTACCTGCAATAATATGTTCCAGTGGTCCGCCCTGTATACCAGGAAATACTGCCATATCCAGCAGGCTGCTCATCTGACGAATATTACCCTTTACATCTTTTAATCCAAAAGGATTGTCGAAATCTTTTTTCATTAAGATGATACCGCCTCTTGGTCCACGCAAAGTTTTGTGTGTGGTGGAAGTAACAATATGACAATCTTCAAATGGTGAATTCAATAAGCCTTTAGCGATCAATCCGGCCGGATGTGCCATATCGCATTGTACAAAAGCGCCCACTTCATCGGCCACTTTTCTTATTCTTTTATAATCCCAGTCACGGCTGTAGGCAGAGGCACCGCACAGTATCAGTTTCGGTTTGAATTCCCTTGCTTTTTGCTCCAGCATCTCGTAATCTACCAGGCCGGTTTCTTTTACCACACCATAAAAATGTGCTTCGTATAATTTACCGGAATAGTTAACGGGAGAACCGTGGGTAAGATGACCGCCCATGCTCAGGTCAAGTCCCAGTATTCTATCACCTGGTTTCAATATGGCCAGCGCCACTGCTGCATTGGCTTGGGCACCACTGTGCGGTTGTACGTTGGCGTAGTCGCAGCTAAAAATTTGTTTGATGCGGTCAATAGCCAGTTGTTCGGTCTGGTCCACCATTTCACACCCGGCATAATATCTTCTTCCGGGGTATCCTTCTGCATATTTGTTGGTCATAACAGAGCCACAGGCCTGCATTACCTGTAAGGAGGTGAAGTTTTCCGATGCGATCAGTTCTATTCCATGACGCTGGCGTTCTAGTTCTTTGTTGATGATATCAAAAACCAAGGTGTCTCTTTGCATGTATGTGTTTTAAGGTTGCAAATATACAAACGGGACTTTACTTAAAAAGCATGATTTAAGGAAAGCAGGGATTAGTAAGGTTTTTTCTTAGGGTTTCTCCTCATATCAAAAAGCTGGAGCAGCTCAATTTTATTATTTTTATGGCAATAAAAAATTTGATTGTGCGGAGTAAACAGGAGGCTTCTCACATTTTTTCTTTTCAGGGAAAGTCTCCCTGCGGTTGGATTGGCTGAAATGAACTCAATGCGTTTCTCCAGCCGGTCTAAAAAATTGTTGGCAGTGGCAGTGGAAAATTCTTTAAGTAAATACTGGTAAATTTTAAGGGTGCTGTTGCTGAATCTTTTGCTGATGATTATTTCTTTCTCCATTCATTCATTTCTTTTTTAAAATCCTTCCATGAAATAGTTTCCCCTTTACCTGTTTCCTGTATGGCCATATCCAGTTCCTGTAATTGTTCCGGGGTCAATTCATCAACAATATCTTTTTTGCTGCTATAAAAAGCCACATCCTCCATCACCATATTCAATGTAGCTTCGTCTGCAATTTCGTCCAGCATTTTATAGATTTTTTCTTTTATATCCTTACTCATCATTTTTCTTTTAATTGTAAGTTACAAATTAGTTTACAACCTGAAAAAACAGGTGTTTGTTGATCATTCCAATTCCGTCATGTAGCAATTACACAAAAATCATTACTTTCACACCTCTTTTAAAAAACCAGCATCTTTCAGAATGTGTATAACCAAATTCTGAAAGACAAGAATTTAAAGTCTAAAACGGTATAAAATGTTCGCTTACCGGCGAATTTAATTTTAACATGAAAGCCATCATCCCCGTTGCAGGAGCAGGAACCAAGCTGCGACCACACACTTATACACAGCCAAAGGCATTGATACCTTTAGCCGGAAAAACTATCCTAAGCATTATTGTAGATCAGCTGCATGAAGCTGGTATCAACGATTTTGTTTTTATCGTGGGCTATCTCGGCGATAAGATACAGGACTACATCAAGTTAAAATATCCGCATCTCAATTGCCAGTTCATATACCAGAATGAAAGGAACGGAACTGGTTTTGCGATAGAATTGACAAAAGAAATGGTAGGCAGGGATGAAGAAGTGTTTATTGTATTAGGCGATACTATTGCAGAGTATAATGTAAAAGAAATAGTAATGTCGCCCTACTCCATGTTGGGTGTGAAAAAAGTAGATGACCCCAGGAATTTTGGTGTGGCAGAAATTGATGAGCAGGGCTTTATTTCCAGGGTGGTGGAAAAACCAGCTATACCCAAAAGCAATATGGCGCTGGTGGGTATCTATAAAATTAAAGAGACCAGCCTGTTGTTTTCCTGCATCAAAAAAATTATTGACCAGGAGGGCATACCACATGATGAATTTACATTGACAGATGCACTGGAATGCATGATACAAAGAGGTGCTAAGATCAAGTCCTTTAAAGTGCAAAACTGGTTCGACTGCGGAAAAAAAGAAACGCTGCTCGAATCTAACGCCACCATGCTGAAAAAATTTGGCGGTAAGGTGGAAGGCCAGGAAAAATTTGAGAATACCATTATTATTCCACCAGTGAGCATTGGTATCGGTTGCGATATAAAGAACTCTGTTATCGGCCCCAATGTTTCTATTGGAGAAAATACCGTACTCAATTATACCATCGTAAAAGAATCTATCATTGGTTCTTTCTCCAAATTATATGATGTGGTGCTGGATCAATCCCTCATTGGCAGTGATACCGGTATTAAAGGCGAAACCCGTTCGCTGAGTATTGGCGATGATACGGATATTGATTTGGGATAGAATAGACCACTAAAATAATCCAACATTGAACAACAGGATCACCCAACTCTTCAACATACAATACCCCATCATACAAGCCGGTATGATATGGGCAAGTGGCTGGCGGCTGGCCTCTGCCGTTAGTAATGCAGGGGGATTGGGTCTTATCGGCAGCGGCAGTATGTATCCGGAAGTTTTAAGAGAACACATTCAAAAATGTAAAGCTGCAACCAATAAACCATTCGGTGTAAACGTGCCGCTGTTGTATCCTGATATTGACAAGCATATTCAAATTATCATAGAAGAAAAAGTTCCGGTTGTATTTACGTCTGCCGGTAATCCAAAAACATGGACTGCTAAATTAAAAGAGCATGGCATCACCGTGGTGCATGTGGTAAGCAGCAGTAAGTTTGCGCTCAAGGCGCAGGAAGCTGGTTGCGATGCGGTGGTGGCAGAAGGTTTTGAAGCAGGCGGTCACAATGGAAGAGAGGAAACTACCACATTGGTGTTGATCCCGGCAGTTTGTAATGCAGTTACTATACCAGTTATAGCAGCAGGAGGTATCGCTACCGGCAGACAAATGCTGGCGGCCATGGTGTTGGGCGCTGAAGGGGTACAGGTGGGCAGCCGCTTTGTGGCCAGTGACGAAGCTTCTTCTCATATTAATTTTAAAGAAGCGGTCATCCATACCAAGGAAGGAGATACCCAGCTATCCCTGAAAAAACTTACCCCGGTAAGATTGATCAAAAATAAATTCTTTGATCAGGTGCAGGCTGCAGAAAACAGTGGTGCTTCTGTGGAAGCATTGCAAAGCCTGCTGGGGCGTGGCAGATCCAAACAGGGAATGTTTGAAGGAAACCTGGATGAAGGTGAACTGGAAATAGGCCAGGTGAGTGCCCTTGTAAAAGAAATAAAACCAGCTGCTGAGATCCTGGCAGAAATATGGAACGACTTTCAAAATGCTTTGCAAAATCCCCTCAAATAAAAAAGTGCCCTCACCTTCTTATCCAATAAATAATTTTTTTCCAAAAAACGGAAAAATGCTAAAATAAATTACCTCTTCCTGCGTTTAATGGTAGAACCCCTTAGTTTAATTACGGGGAACTTACAAAACTACGGCTGGTTAAGTTCGTTCCTTACATCCCACCCATTAATGAAAACTGCTAAGGGATTAAAATTAGTACCAATAATTAGTCATGCGTAATATCCTGTTGTCTCAAATGAAAAGCCTTACACTCTTATTGTGTATGATTGCCTGTGGTACAGGTATTGCATACGCACAGCCCTCACAGCAGCAATTAAATGAGTTGGTACCGGGTTCAGTAAATCCTGTTCAGATGACAAGGTCAGGCTTTGAGAATTTCTTCAAGGATAACAACCAGAAAAAAACTACCGGCAGCGATAAGAATAAAGAAAATCCCGAAATAAAAAAACGCCTGGAAAATAAAACGCTGGAAAAAGACAGCACTCAGAACGATAGTTTTAAAAGAACTAATTACCGCCCTGATGATACTTATGGCGCCAATGTTTTCCAAAACATCGCCATGAATGATATTTCTGAATTGTCCATTCCGCCATCAGATTACCCGATAGGCGTGGGTGATCACATCATCGTTTCCTTATGGGGTGGTGGTGAATACCAGGAAGATTATATTGTTGCAAGAGATGGTGCCATCTTTCCATCCGGGCTCGGCAAGATCACCTTACAAGGTCTCACTTTTGAGAATGCACAAAAAATGGTGTATGCCAGGTTCAGTGGTTCGGTACCTGCCGGCACTAATATCCAGGTTACACTGGGCCAGCCAAGAACCATTAATGTAAATGTGGTGGGAGAAGTGAGTAATCCCGGGCCTAAATTAATTTCTGCTTTTTCTAATGCGTATAATGCGATTGGCCTTGCCGGTGGCATTTCTGAATATGGTAACCTCAGAGAGATACAGGTAAAGCGAAATGGCAGGGTGATAGAAACACTGGATGTTTACAAATACCTCCACAATGGAGATGTGGGTAAAAGAACATATTTGCAAAACAATGATTTTATAGTGGTGACTTTTGTAGAGAAAAAAGTATTGGCAACGGGCCAGTTTAAAAGGCCGATGTTTTACCAGTTAAGAAGTAATGAAGGGTTAAAGGATCTGATCGCTTATTCTGGTGGCTTTACGGCGGATGCATTTTCATCTGGTGTAAAAGTGATCCGCTCAGAAAATGAACGGCAGGTAATACATGATGTGAATGCTACTGCGATAGTAAAACTGCAAAACCAGGATTTTCAATTACAGGATGGAGATATCATTAAAGCTGACCTGATAAAACCCGGCATTGTAAATAAAGTGGAACTGAATGGAGCTGTGGCTTATCCCGGTGTGTATGAGATCAGGCCAAACGACCGTTTGTTTGATGTGATCAACAGGGCCGGTGGCATCACCAGCAATACCTATTTGCCAAGGGCATATATCTTTCGTGGCGCAGGAGATTCCACCAATATCAAATCTGATAAATTAGAGATCAATCTTACCGATTTCAATAAAGATAATATGGTCAGCATCAACAATGTTTTGTTGCAGCCAAATGATATCATCCAGTTATTTTCCACCGCCGAATTTGGTGAACAACAATTTGTGAACATAGATGGCGAAGTGAGAAAAGAAGGAAAAGTAAGAAAGTATGGCGGCATGACGTTGCAGGATCTTATTTACCTTTCGGGTGGTTTAAAATCATCTGCTGAGTTTGGCCGTTTGGAGATTGCCAGCATTGTAGATATGGACTCAGCTAAACAAGGGTTAAAACCCACCCGTACGATAGTAAAAACATACAGTATCAATTCAACACTGGAATTGGATACCGCCGCCGCAAGAGTTATATTAAAACCTTACGACCAGGTGCATGTAAGAAAGAGCCTTTCTTTTGCCATGCAGCAAAATATCCAGATCATAGGCCTGGTAAATTACCAGGGGTATTATCCACGACTGGATAAAGATGAAAGACTTTCTTCTTACATAGAAAGAGCAGGAGGGTTATCAGAAAATGCAAATATTGGCGGTGCTATGCTGTACCGTAAAAAGAATGATTACCTGAGACAAAAACTTGGCGGTAAAAGCATTCCTGATTCTTTATCTAAATTTTCAAAAGACAGCATTTTATTACAAAGCCTGGAGGAGCCGGTAAGCATCGACCTTTATAAAGCGATGAAAGAACGGAATTCAAAACATGACATTGTATTACAGGAGAATGATATTGTTTACATACCGGAGATCAATCCGTTTGTAACAGTGAGAGGTAAGGTGCAATCGCCATTAAAAATTTCATACGATAAAGATCACAGTGATCTTTCTTATTACATAGATAAAGCAGGGGGGCTCGGACCAAGGCCATGGCGCAAGCGGATATATGTAACTTATGCCAATGGTAAAAGCAAGCGTACAAAGAATTTCTGCTTCTTGCATTTTTATCCAAGGATAGAAGAAGGCAGTACCATTACTGTACCTGAACGTCCGGAAGGAAAAGATGTAAGTGGCAATGTGGTTCAGGCGCTTACTACCGTGCTTCCTATTGTAGTTACTTACCTGTTATTAAAATAAAACACTACCGGTGAACAGTACAGCATTATTAAGAGAAGCGTTAAAAAAAGTTAAGCAGTATAAACTCATCATACTGGCAGCAGGTGTTTTATTTGCCTTACTCATGCTGATATTTATCATGGGAAAAAGAACAACGTATACTTCTAAGGCCACTTTGTTTCCATTGACTTCTCCAAGTGATAATGCTATCTCAAACAGCATGCTGAATGGTATACTGGGATTGAATGATGCACCTAAAACATTTACTGCTGAAGCTACCATCAATATTATTGAGCTGGCGCTCAGCCGCAGTATAAGAGAAGCGGTTGCCATGACAAGGTTGCCAAAATACGAAAAAAAAACCGTGGCAGAACTGCTGATCAGGGATATTAAGGAGCATCAGTCATTTTTACAAAAGGAAGAAGTAATCCCAACAGACAGCCTTTCAATTGCTATTAAAGGTGGTGAATTATTAAAGCCAAACATCAATGCTAAAATGAGCAAGAATGGTGTGCTGGAATTATATTATACAGGAACCAGTGAAGAATTGATCACACCCATTTCCAATGTATTAATAGAGAAGTTATCTAAGTTTTATATTGAGTTAAAAAGACAAAAAGCATTAGCTGATTATAATTTTACACTGGATAAAATTGACTCCCTGCAGCGGATGATCAATAGGGTGGACAGGGAAGCTGTGAGTTTGCAGAAAAGGACGATGTTCACCCCTGCCGAACTGCTGGATTATGCTATTCCCAAAGAAAATGTTACTTCAGAAAAAACCAGGATTCTCCGCCAACGGGATATGTATATCAACAACAGGGATGAGGCTGTATGGCGGCTTCAAAAAGTAACTCCCGTTATTGCAGTGCTGGATAAGCCAACTGCACCTTTTGATGAGCAATCGCAGCCTAAAATATTAATGGCAATCATTGGATTTATGGCAGGTTGTTTTATTGGAACACTGATTCTTCTCAGCGGATTATTACTCAGGTATGCCAAGGATGAAATTTATAAAAGCATTTTTGGAGACACTGCTAAATAGCAAACTTTTTCTTTATCAATTTATTTAGAAATTTAACTGACCGTGATTGAAAAATTATGAGTCAGGCTTTAGAATATTTACCTGGCTGCAGTGGCACAGTTTACACTGCGGAACAAAGTGCACATTTGTACAGTATAACTTTATTGAATGAGCCTTAAATAAAAAACTGCTTTCTACAACAGCATTAAAGTTACCCGGGGTGAACAATTTCCGAATCGCTTTATATCTGATTTGACAAGACTCGCCAATCTTTTAGCGGCATAAGATATGACAGGGCAACCGAAAATTCATTGCACAATTGGGCCGTTGCCGATGAGCCAAATGGAAGCTTTCTGCAGTATCTGTTTTACCCATCATATACTGCAGATAATCCGATATAAGGCCATTGAAGAAAGGTTCTGTAAATTGAATATTCTGCAACTCATTTTTGGTCCGTAAATGCAGTGCTACATCAGATTGATGCTGACTTGTTTCGAGAACAAGGAAGGTTGCCGAATAATTCTCATGCGATCATGAATGACTCTTTAAAACCTGTCGGCTTAACCATATTTAAGGATGAATATTTACTTGATTTTATTGCTGGTGATGACGTTTGCTGTCAATTTATTATCCCTTTCCTCAATTGACCATATTATATACTTGAAACGTTTTTTTTATTAACATGTAATTGAAAAGCAGCATTATTTTTTTAATATCCTTTGCAATTGCCTTGCTGTTTTAAAGCCACATTGAGAAGCGATATATTCAATAGTGTACTCAGGATTATTAAGCATGGTATTAGCATATTCCTTCCGCAGCAGTGTTAAGTATTCCAATACAGTAGAACCAGTTTTTTCTTTAAAGACCCTGCTCAGATTTCTTGGGCTCATACCCACAAGTCCGGCCAGTGATTCAATGCTGTTCTCTTTAGAAAGATTATCAATAAGGTGATCCTGTACCTCATGAACCTGCGGGTTAATATGATTTCTATAATCAAGGTATATACTCTGCTGCTTATGTTTTCCACTTCTTCTATGATACACAACAAGCCCCCGGGCTACCTTATGTGTAAAAAGCGCACCTTTTAAATCTTCAAGAATTGCCAAAGCCAGGTCGATACCTGCACTAATACCGGCGCTGGTATAAACGTTGTTACTTTTGATGTATAAAATATCTTCTACAACTTTTGCCTGTGGAAACTGCGCTTGTAATGCTTTAACTCTCCTCCAATGGGTAGTGCATTCCGTATCTTTTAGCAAGCCTGCATGCCCCAAAGCAAAAGCACCATTACAAATTGAGCCAACAATTATTTTTTTATCTGAACATTCTTTTAGCCAGTTAAAGAATTCTCTTTCGGCTTTAAATGGAATGCTGTTTACGTAATCATTATCCATCCCCGGCACAAAAACAAAATCACCTTCTTTTAATTTGGCCATTTTAAAATTTGCCAATTCCCCAAAGCCAAGACCGGCAGTACTAATAGGCTCCTCACTGTATTGATAAAATTCTATAGTAATATCAAAACCATAAAATTTCGCTTCAGTAAAAACCTGCACAGGTCCGGCGAGGTCAAGTAATTCAACAGTTGGTGGAATGATAAAGGCTACCTTTTGCATATTATTATTGTATTAAATTGTTTAAATAAAGGTACACCCAAGTGCAGTTGCTAAGGTGGACAATATGATGTCAATTACAGACAAAAAAGCCGTCCCATTAAGGAACGGCCTCTGGTCGCTTCACCAGGATTAACTTACTTACAATTTGCACAAGTGCATGTGGTGCCGCAATTGCAGTTAACACAGGTACAATTTGGGTTGCTGCATTTTACGTTTTGAGTGCCTTGACTCTTTGTTGTTGATTTCATAATTTATTTTTTAATTGTTATTTGATAACACAAAAGTAGATGGAGAAAGGAGGGTAGTTGTTACATTACTTTGGGTAAGCGTTGTACAATTTTGGGTTTATATTTTATCTAATGATTTACGCTTTGCAATGCCTATCTCTTTAAAGTAAGTGGGTGTTAAACCGGTGATTTTTTTAAACTGGGTAGAAAGATGGGCAGTACTGCTGTATTCAAGATCGAAAGCAATTTGGGATAATGTCAGTTGGCCGTAAATCAGCAGTTCCTTCGCTTTTTCAATACGTTGTTCAATAAAATAATTTTCAATTGTTCTTCCTTCAACGGAGGAAAATAGACTGCTCAGGTATGTGTACTCGTGGTTAACTTTATCGGCAAGATAATTGGACAGTTTTATTTTACTTTCCTTTTCATCCACTTCATTTCGGGCCCGTTTAATAACCAGCTGCTTAATTTTTTCAATAAGCCCACCAGTATAATTATCAATCAGCTCAAAGCCAATGTTATCCAGCTTTTTAACCAGCCGGTCTTGTTGATCCTGCGACAGTGCTTCCACCAAATGTATCTCACCAAAGCTTACTTTTTGAAATGGCATTGATTCGCTTTTTAAAATATCTTCTACCGCAAGTATACAGCGGTTACATACCATGTTTTTGACAAGCAGTGTTGTTGTAGTCATAATGCTATTTTATTAAATTCCTTTTTTGATCTTTAATTTATTACTTAGTACCAACAAATAAACAGCAATAGTGAAATCGAGCGATGAACAAAATATATCGTAGTGTGGAGGAAGTAATCCCTTGTTCTGGAAGTAGCTGTAAACAAGATCCCAGCAGCCATGCAGCAAATAGCCTGCTGCTAAAATATTCAGGCTCTTTTTAATTCCGTAATAGGCTAAAAACAGGAATAGGATAGCCTGGATTGAGTTTACTGCCACCTCTTGTAAATTCGTCCATGTAAATCCAACATAAAGGAATCCGATTCCTGCAAGTGCCAGGCCATAAATTATCTTTTTGTCGAGGTGCTTTAAAATACCAATGAATAATATTATTAAAAACCCTGAAGAAATTCCTATAATTAAAGGTATCATAGTTTTGTTGAGATGATTTAATTAAAAAATGAATTATTTTAATGCCCTTTATAATTTTGTTTAGTTTGAATAGCGCTGTTGTTTTCCTCATATAGTTTCAAGCATTGTGGAGAACAGAAATAACGCTCGTGTTCAGTTGGGTGATGAATTGCATTTTGAAGGTTTATGATTAACATGCGACAAACTGGATCAACATAATTGGTTTTCATTCTTTCTATGCTTAATTCAAATACTTCCTTTTCTTCAGTAATATTTTTAAAAGCATGATTCCCTTTTGAAATAAATTTACAGGTAGATTTATCTTTTATTGAACCTGCAAAGTCATCTGAACACCAAAAGGTACCCGGTACAGCTTATGTAGCAATTCTGGAAGTCAGATTGATAGCAGAGCCAAAATAATTGTCGGCTCTTTTCAAAACTTTCCCGAAATGAAGTCCGCCGTGCACCAGGAGGAAATTCTCTTCGCATACTGTATTAGCTTCTAGTTTAAGTGCAGTTTCAAGCAAAGAATCCAGAGAATCGGAGATAAACATGATTTCATCTCCTGTACGTTCATGTATTCTGGTGTTACCAACCCGGCAATCTTCTGCGATTCTGATATACTTATCAATTAAATCCGCAGCAGAAACAGAACCGTGAGTTTCTGTTAACGCCGTATACCCCGATAAATCAGCTATTAATATGGCAATATCCTGCTCCATAACTACTTATTTAATTCTTTATAGGATTCAATTACACTTATTTATAAGTTCACTACTGTGGTGTGAAGCTATTTTATCCGCTCAAAATATTCAGTACGGCCAAACAATGAAATACCAATGTAGCCCCTCACTTTAAGCTTATTGCCTTCCAAATTCATTTTGCAATCATAGGTCTTACCACTTTCCGGATCATAGATTTCTCCGCTTGTGTAAGTGTCATTATTACAGGAGAAACTTGTAAGCAATTCTATACCAAGTACGTCTCTCTTCCGCAAGGATTCATTAGGATTTTTACTGTCCTTCCTGGGCGTTGCAACCCAAATAGATTTCCCAAAATAATGTTCTCCTCTTTTAGAGATTTCAATTTTCGCATCCTTTTTGGGAGACCAGTAAAGCCCGGTAATTTCATTAGGTGATACCTGCTTATTTTGTGAAAACCCCAGTTGGCAAATAGCAAGTAAGGCAAAGTAAAAACTCAGTGTGATCTTTTTCATGTTATGTTTTTTAATTTCTGTTTATTAATTCTTTTTTAAAAGTAGACATCGCAGACAGCCGCTTTATCTAATTATAGTCCAACATTAATTTTACTAAACCTGTAAAGTTGGCACCATACAAATCTGAAATTCTTTTTAGACATACATCGATCATGTATTGTTTCTCATTCAGGTCATACTTAATGAATGCAGCGTTTTTAAAGATTGCTTCGTCACTTTGTGAGAAGGTTTCCGGCATCAGTACATGTATTTCGGTAGCCATACTGTTATTGATATCACCTGTTGGTAAAAGTGTCAATCCATATTTTGAAATCACTGGCAAACTGTTACTACTAAGCGTTTCTAAAGTTTGAGGGAAACTGCGGAAGTAAGTGTCTAATACGGCAGCCAAATCAAATTCATTGGTACCGTTCTGAAGCATGACGCCTATCTTTTCATTTTTCTTGATGCTTCCTTTATGCAAAGCAAGATAGATGCTATTGGTATCTACGAGCAGGTTCTGATGACCTTTTTTGATTTCTGCATATGGGTAATGAATTTCGGATAATATTTTCAGCATCGTTTCCCTTCCGAAAAGTTCATTAATAACAGTGAGGCTGCCTTCTGTAGCATTTGCAACACCGGCAGTGCTGAATAAATTATCATTTTGCGTAACGCTTAACCCGGTAACCCAGGCTGGCTTTTTATACTGTTTTTTTAGTCCGGCCAAATCAGAAGAATGAGTAGTTAATTCCTTCCCGTCATATATACCGGTTGCAGCCACGGTAGCTGCGCCATCACATACTGACAGAATTTTATTTTCGCCGGTATAATGATTTTTAATAAAATCTACGGTATACTTCTTTGGGTTTCCAGATTGGTTAGGCACTACCATCAAATCCACCTTCAGATGCAGCGAATCTATCTCTACGAATGTATAATGTGGCAGGATAAACAAACCTCTCTTTACAATGATATGGGATCTTTTTTCTGCCACGATATAAACATTAGCCTTGCCTGTGGCGTTAAAAAGATAAAATGGGGCCATCATATCAAACATTTCAGTTCCATCATTGTCAGCAATAATCAATACCGTTTTTTTTGCAGGATCGTAATCCGGCTTTTTATATTTTATATGATCGTTGCCTAAATAAGTTGTCGGCGTAGCCTGTTTATTCCTGGTAGCATTGCAGGCATTCAGACAAAATACTATTAATCCATAAAAGCTAATAAACCGGAGTTGCATTTTGATTTTTTTCATAATGTAATTTTTAAAATTTAATAGATATTGAATGCATATTCTCTAACCCGTATTTATATTGTAAGTAGTGATAGAGGGGGCTTAAATGGAATATGCAATCGAAAAAATTATAGTTGTATGGCTGATTTTGGAAACTGCTTTTTAAAAGCAAAATGATAGATCTCCGTTTCGCCCAAGTGAACAGGGTACGCATTTATGAATACCCATCCTTCCTTGCCCATATAATTTAGGGCATCGATGATGGTATTAAATTTCTTTATTTTTCCGCCATCAGATTTAAGCCTTGTATCCCGCCAAAAACTTTTCTCCTCGCCAAAATCTATGTCGATGGTTACTTTGTTACTTAACAGCTTTGGTGTGGCAATTACCTGGCAATATTGTTCTACTTTAGAGCTGTCTGCCTGGGCATTTGAAATCAGTGTACTGATTAAAAAGCTGCCAATTACTAATAATTTTTTCATGGTTATCTTTCTTTTAATAGTGTAAAATTATTGAGCTTTTCAGGGATGTAACAGACATCATGATGTCAAAAACAGACAAGAAATAAATAAGAATATCAGTGTTTAAAAAATATCTATTTAGCAATAGATATTTTTTAAACCAAAGAAAGGATGACTAACAGAATGGAGAACCCATTATCGATGTTGTTGGATGATGGTATTGTTAACCTATAATCACTACCGAGGTACATAATATGAAATAGGATTCTCATTTAGCCGGGCCAGATTTGCTGATGTTTTATTTTAGGTAATCATTAATTTTAAACAATTTGTATTCAGGGGAAGCGTCAAAAAATGAGTTTAATAAATTCATATGTCCTGCACCAAAAATAACTAAAACTCTGTCCGTTGGTTTTGCATTTATTTTTTGAATATTTCTAAAAATCCTCAAATTCCTGTTGAACCACCAGCCTGTAACAAAGTCAGGGCCGAAAAATTCATTGTTGTTGGTTTCATACTTAAAAATTCCAAGTAAATAAGTGCCTAAATCTAATTTGATATTATCGCTATTATTTTTTTGAATAAGCTCTGCCCGAATTCCTTTTGTTTTAAAAATTGGTTTTGGAAAATATTGTTTTAAAGTATCAGCATACTTGTTAAAAAAATCCATGAATTTTTTATATTCAAGGCTGTCTTTGCCTTCCAGAACCGTATTAAGTACTTCATAGTCCCTTCCCCAGGCATCAACACAATATAGTTTTTTTAGTCCCAGCATTTTGGCCAATCTGAAGCCAATTTGTTCTTCTTCACCACGTCTTAAATTATACTTGCCGTCCAAATACTTATTGTAAAGCGAGTCATATTTTGCCTGTTCACCTGGTTCTCTTTCAATTGCGATAATGGTAGGCTTAAACTAGCAATTCGCTCAACAATTTCTTCTATTTCCTTTTGATATTTGGGTTCAAGTACATCAATTTGATCTTTAGCTTTTGACTTAATCAAGTCTAAATTTGGAAAATTAAAATGAAATGAACCCAATGTCAAAACTTCAATTTTTTTGTTTGGTTGTGCAAATACAGTCGTAATTAGTAATGCAAGTATTACAGTCAAATAATATTTCATGTTTTTTAGTTTTATTTATAAGCCGTTTGAGAATTGAGTATTGTTAAAAATGGCGTAAAATATCAACCATTATATTTATTTGTTCCGGTGCAGTCTCACTTAAAAAAAGCTATATTGTTTTTATTTAATTTTTATGCCTAGCCCAAACTCCAAAGCAATATTATTCATATTACCATCGGCATAAGAAATATCGAAATCTTTGATAGGCCAGGGATAGAGTGGCACATACATTCGAAAGCTAAAGAAATATTTTTTTACCCCTTTCCTGAAATCATACATCAGTCCATAATCCGGGCTTATTGAATGAACAGAAGCACTTACTTTGTTATGATCAGGATTAGTTAAGGTTTCTTTAAATGAAGTGTATTTTACTCCTGCCATCAGTAAAAATGTGGTTGAACTTCTTTTAGAATAGAATGTTGTACCGATACCAAATTTTTGATTGATGGAATAGTTGTGGTTAGTTTTTATACCATTAAAATCTCTTTGAAGGATATTATTGATATTAAATGAAGTATGTGAGGCAAGGCTAAGATGCTTATGTGGATTCCATTGAATTAAGTTTGAAATAAGAAAATCTGTTCCAAAATTGGTATGGATACCTATCCCTGGCTCAATTGTTAATTGCCGCACTGTAGCATGTTTTTCTTTTACTGCCAGCATGTTTTTTTGAGCAAAACTATTGGCACAAGCTAAAATTGATATACCCACGAATAAAAGTTTAAGCTGTTTCATAAAAATTATTTTTTAAGATTTAATTAAATTATAGTTGCCCTGGAATTACCTGTTTTGGAAATAATAATTAAGTCCTTTTTCAATGTTTGGATTTCTTGAACCCATATGATCCAAATTCTTTTCAATATTTTTTGCCAGCTTAATATCAGTATAATTGTCACGGAGTGTTTGATAAAATGCCTCAAAAGGAGCTTGCATCCTTCCCATATTTTCCGCTTCACCTATTCCCATAAATACCAGTTGCTCTCTGCTTTTATTAATAGCCCGGTTGTCTTTTTCCAGTTGCAAAGCAACAAGGTTGTCGAACCAAAAAGAAGGGCTAAGCAAAATGTAATTTCCAAACACTTTATTGTTAACTGAATAAGCATATCCTCCAAATAAACCGCCATATGAATGGCCAAGTATTACCCGGTTACCCCGGGCAGTATCCCCATTATAATCCTGCTCTATTTTTGGTACTAGTTGTGTTTCTATAAAATTTAGAAATTGTGGGCCACCACCTGTTAATTCACTGACTTTTGTTGGTGTATAATCTATGCTTCGGTCTTTCCCGTATCCGATGCTAACTACCAGAACATTTTTAACCGCATGACGATCCGAAATTTCTTTGCACTTGTTAGTAATGAAATCAAATATTTCTTTCCCGTCCAACAAATAAATGGTTGCATATTTTTCATTCGATGAATTGTAATTGGCAGGCAAACCAACCTTTATGACATAGGATGCTCCATTAGAAACGGAGCGTACCGTAAACTCCTTAGTCGCATAAGAGTTAAATACTTCCTTTTTGCATGAACTGAAAAATAAAATCAACAGTAATGTACTTGCGGTTGTGCTCAATCTTCCATTAAAAAAATTACTCTTTTTCATCTAAATAAGTTTTAAAATTTAAATTTTGGGTGCCAGTAGTTTGTACAGAACTGGCGTTACCACTCTTGAAAGAATCAATGAACTAATTAAACCACCAACTAGTACCCAGGCCAGGGGAGAATATAATGGGGAGTGCTCCAGGATCAGTGGAATTAATCCTCCAATCGCTGTCATGGTAGTTAAGATAATCGGTAAGAAACGGGTTTCGCCTGCTTCATGTATTGCCTCATCCAAGGTCTTCCCTTCACGACGGAGATGATTGGTATAGTCTACCAGTAAAATAGAATTTTTTACCTCGATACCTGCCAGGGCAATGATGCCGATGACAGCAATAAAGGAAAGTGTGTTGCCAGAAATTAATAATGCAATTACGGCACCTATTATTCCAAGTGGTATCACTGAAAGTACGATCAATGTACTTTTGAAAGTTTTGAACTCTAATAATAAAATTGCCAGGAAACCAAATATGGTAATCAGTATAATCTTACCGAGGCCGCCAAAACTATGTGCCTTGCTTTCCATTTCGCCTGCAACCATATAGCTAAAGCCTGCTGGCATGTGGAGTTGCTCAAGCGATTCAGCAATTTTGTTGGTAACCGCTTCGGTGTTGAATCCCTGTGCCACTGAACTGGAAATAATAATGTACCTTTTTTTATTATAGTGTTTAATAGTAGGAACAGAAGTTTGAAAATTAAGATTCGCCAGTTGATTGATTGGTACCATTGCACCAGAAAGGGATGGCACATAAATTTTATTGAAGACATCCAATGTTTGATTTTTTTCCCTGCTCAGGCTTACCGAAATAGGATAATCATCTCCCTTTTGGTCTTTGTAGTTGGCGACATTAATTCCTGAAACCCCCAAACGTATGGTGCGATCTATTTCTTTCAGCGGAATACCCAGCAACGCTGCTTTATCCTTATTGATATCCACCTTGATATCAGTTTTATAAGTTTGCAATGGATTGCTGACATAGATCGTTCCTTCGGTAGATTTAATGATCCCTTCCACTTGTTTTGCCATTTGTCTTAAAGAGTCTAAATCTTCCCCAAATACTCTGATTACAACAGGTGCTTCCACTGGTGGCCCTTGCTCAAATTGCTTTATTTCGATTTTTGCACCCGGTACGTTAATAAACTGGGTTCTCAATTGCTGAATCAATTGCTCAATCTCTGGAAAGTCCATTTCCTCCAGGCGAACAAATAGCTGGGCATAGTTGGGGGATTCACTTTTTTGAGCAATGTTGTAGTAGATCCGGGGATTGCCCTTACCTATATTGCTGGAAACTGATTTCACTTTTGGTTGTGACGCAACTACCTGCTCAACCTCATGAGCCAGGCTATCCGTTTTATAAATACTGGTACCCAGGGGTGTCTCTATATTGACCAGGAACATCGGTTTTTCGGATCTTGGGAACAAACTGAATCCAACCACTTTAAACAAAAACAGGCTACCAACAAAAATGGATAAAGCTACAAGAAGCGTTGTTCTCGGTTTGGATAAAGCTTTATCCAGCAATTTGGAATAAGAGCCTGCAATTATTTTTTGTAATCCCTGCATAAATATATTCCCTGCCGGATTATGATTTTTTTTGAGCAACCTGCTTGCCAGAAAGGGAACAATGGTCATTGAAACCAGAAGGGAAGCCAATACGGTAAGGATCACAGCCATCGGGAGACTACGAATAAAATCACCGGAAGTTTCAGGAAGAAAAACGATGGGTAAAAATGCAACAATCAAAATGGCGGTACACCCTACAACCGCAATTGCAATCTGTTTGGTTCCTTTGATGGCGGCATCCATTCTTGAATAGCCATTGCGTACAAAACGTTCTATATTTTCCACCACCACGATGCTATCGTCAACGAGTAGGCCCAGAGAAATGATCAAACCAACAATGCTCAACTGGTTAATGGTATATCCAAAGCTATCCAGTAAAAACAAACCGATGGCAATTGAAAGAGGAATGGAGATCATTACAATTATTGAGGCCCGGCTACCCAGAGGAATCAATGTTATAAGTACGAGAAAAATTGCAATTAAAAAATCCTTTGTAAAATGAGACAGGCGCCTGCTCACATCCTCGGCTTGTACAAACCCTCTTTCAAGTTTAATGGAAGGGGATAACGAAGAAGTAAATCCTGACAAGAGTTGCTCCACCTGTTTATTGATGGCGATGATGTTGGTTTTGTCTTTTTCGCTGATTGAAACAAACAAAGCTTTTTTTCCATTGAAACGGGCAATATATGTTTCATCCGCATGTTTCATTTCAACGGAAGCAATATCTTTTAAATAAACAATTCTTTCGGTTGAAGCCATTACTACTGTATTTTTTATTTCATCCAGAGAAGCATAATCTCCGCTGGTTTTAATGTTGAATTTTTTACCTCCTGCATCAATGCTTCCACCCGGAATATTTTTAGCATCACTTTGAATGGTAGACAACACACTATTGAGGGAAAGCCGGTTCTGGGCCATCTTTTCCAGGTCAATGGAAATTCTTACCTGCTCCTGTGGGTAGCCACTTATTTTAACCTTCTTAATATCGCTGATTGTTTCCAGGCTTTTTTTCAAACGGTCTGCTTCATCATACAACTGCCTGTAAGTGGAACTGTCCCTTGTTAAAGCCAGTTGATAGGTATTAATATCTGAAGCTGTAATTTTTTGAATATCGATTGATAATAGATCAGCAGGCAAGGCAGAACGCAAAGAGTTCATTTCTCTTACCACTTCATTGTATTTCTCATCAGGATTTTCCTTGTACATGAATTCCACTTCTGTAACACAAACCCCGTCATTAATATCAGAACGGATTCTTTTAATATTATCCAGTTCATTTAATTTTTCTTCAATAGGGTCTGCCACCAGTTTTTCCATATCATTTGGACTAGTTCCCGGATAAACCGAAATAACTACAAATGTGGGGGGAGTAAAGGATGGGTCTTCGCCTCTCGGCATATGCAATAGCGAACCCAGGCCCAGTAACAGCAACAATACAAAGATGATGATGGTGAACTGGTAATTCTTAACTGAAAATTCTGTGATCCTCATGACTTAAATTATTAAGATGATTAATGTTGAATTACTAATGGGAGTTTATCTGATAAGTAAGCCCCGCCCTCGGTAATTACTTCGTTCACATTTTCAAGCCCGGACCTGATTGCAACCATATCTTTTAGAATATAGGCTACTTGTACTTGGTGAATAGTTGCCATTTTCTTATTGGCAGATACAGAGAATACTTTCCCACTTTGAGCATCAGCTTCCTGTATGGCTGCTATGGGAATAAGATATACTTTGTCTGTTATGGTTGGAGAAATCTGAACTTTACCAATCAGGCCGTTGGCAAATTTTTGTGTCCCGGGATTGATCTTTAACTCTATGGAAAAAGTTCCCGAAGCCTGGTCTGATGCCTGTGCTATATTTGAAACCATCCCATCAAATGTTAACTCAGGGTAGGCATCAAGCGTTACTGCAGCCTTATCCTTTAAACGAATGCGGGCCCAATCTTTATCTGACACCCCAACACGGATGACCCAGTCTTCTTCATTGGTGGAATTGATGATATACACAGGAGAACCAGGTGCAGCCATTTCACCTTCGTTGTTTAATTTACTAATTACCCTTCCTGATACAGTTGAATAAATCGCCGAGAATTGTTTGTTAAACGAGGCTATCTTTAAAGATTCACCGCTCATCTGCAATTCAGTACTGGCATTCTCCCATTGCTCCTCGGTAGTTGCGCTGTCTTTAAGCAAATTCTCAGCACGTATATAATCCCGTTTTGCTTTTTTGTAAGCCGACTGAAGTTGAGTAACCTGGGCATCAACCTCGGTCATATTTAACATGGCCAGCAATTGTCCTTTGTGTACCATTTCGCCTTCTTTGACATACATCCGGGATATAACGCCACCTGTTTTAAAACTAAGTCTTGCTTCCTTTCCGGAAGTGATCATTCCGCTGCTGATAACCGGCACTGCGTAATCTTTATATTCTACCTTTTGCGTTTTAACAGCAATAGGCTGGTTAGCTATATCGGCTGTTTGTTTATGGTGGCAGGAAGCCATAAGCAAAGCCATTCCCATTAATTTGAAGAGTATTTTCTTTTCCATTTTTTTTTTGTTTAAGTATTTATAAATTGTAGGTTGCCGTTGCTCTTTCAACTTCTGCTTGTTTAATAAGTATTTCTGTCTGACTCATCTCAAATGCAAGGCGGCTGTTGATTAATTCTGTAAAAGCATCCAGCAGTTCGATACTTAATGCCTGGCCCTGCCTGTACCGCAATTGGGTTTCTCTATAAATTTCTAAAGCCAGTTGTTGGTTAGATTTTGAAGCAGATAATTTAGCTATTGCAGAATTTAACTCCAGTTTTCTATTAATATTTTCTACTTCAATCTGCCGGGTTGTCTCTGTTAATTTTAACCGAAGCGTTTGTAAATCCATCCCAGCTTGTTTTGCTTTACTGGATGTTTTTGAACCATTGTAAATAGTCCATTTTAGTTGTATCCCGCCAAACAGGTATGCATTGTCATTATTCATTTTATAATTTCTGCCCTGTATACCTGCATTGAAAAATGCGCCCACCTGTGGAAGCCATGCGGCTTTTTCTTTTTTTACCAGCAGCGCCGATTGCCTGATCAAACTTTGCACAAGCCCGATCTCCTCTCTGCCGGACATCATTGCTGCGGAATTATCAGTCGCCGCCAAATTATGTGTTTGATAAATAGTTGAGTCAGTAATAATGGTTGATTCAAGTGGTGCATTAATCAGGAAATTAAAGTAAGCCGCTGCTGCCTTCATTTTATTCTCTGCTTCGGAAAGTAAAGCGGCATTATTTGAAAGTTGTACCTGTACTTTCAGCAGGCTGCTTTTTAGCGCCTTGCTATTTTTAATCAGCACTTCTGTGTATCGCAGGTTATCCTGTAATAACTGGCCGGCATTTTTATATACTTCAATAAATTGCTGTGCCTGCAGGTAATTATAATAGGCAACCTGCATATCCCTTACCAGTTCACGCTTATACACATTTACCGCCGCCTGCTTTTCAGTAATTGCTTCTTTTCGTATCAGGTTAAAATACCTGATCTCCTGGTTTACCAGGGAAACATTAGTTTGGATCCTGGTATCCTGAAAAACAGGCTGCATCAAAGCGACCTTTTGATTCTGTACCATTTTAAAGTCATTGGAAGCAGTTAGTTTATTAAGGCTGGAATAGGCACTGTTTAACAAATCGCCAAGGGGCAGATCGATTGTGCGGCCTCCTTTTGCTAAACTATAATCACTCTGAAAGCTAATCGTTGGCAAATAAAAACTCTTTGCTTCCTGAAGGGCCAGGTGAGCTTTCTGAAGATCGAATTGTTTCTCCTGCAATGACAAGTTATTGTTTAAGCCCAATTTGATATACTGTTCCAGAACCTTATTAGAGGATAAAGTTTGCTGGGCAAACACTGCAATGAACCCTGGCCGTAATATGAGAATAATGACCCCAATAAATTTTAATGCTTTCATGATTTATAGTTTTTAATACAAGTTCATGTTGAAAATAAATAAGACCATCTCTCCATTTTTATCATCAGCATTTAATGATGATGGGATGCTTTTTTTCGGGGCCTCCATTATAATTCCTGAACAAGAATTATCAATAGATAATCTTCCGGTACCATGATTCAACTCTGCTATCATATATGCCGGAAACATTGCTATTAAGCCAAATACCTGGATTGCAAATGCTACTTTTTTCATTTTTACTTTTTTTACTTATTATTTTATGATGTAAAGGTATCGGGGCTTTCAGCGCCCGGAAGGACAACTGGATGTCAAAAGAAGACAAGAATTGAAATAGGATTAGAACTACTAATTTGTAGTTTATTGCAGAAGATGGTTTATTGAATGTGCTTAATAGAATTTCTACTTGCTTTAAGAGAAAGTTTTAAACACATTAAAGAGATTACCTTGATTAAAGGGGTAAACACAACTCTTTCAAATTGATTGTGTGAAATAAAGTTGGCAATTGTATTTATAAGGAAAAGTAAAAACATTATTCAAATTGATGCATTTAATGGTATTCGCTTTATTTTAAATTTCACAATGCCTGCATTAATGGCTACCACAAAAATCATCAAAAGATTTATAGTTATAGAGACAGGTTCAGAAACAAGCATCTGAGAATAATTTTTTAGCCTGCCTCCCCAAATAATTTCAAATGGAACAATCCTTATCATTGGAAAAAAATGAAATATCAATATAAAAGATAACATTACTACAAATGTAATATGGCAAGGAGTATTGAAATTAAGTAGAGAAAAGAACACGGCATAATCTCAAACTGAGACAGAGAGCAATGGGGCAATTAGTGCGTAAAATCGACACCGTAATAATTGTAAGAAAAATTATGAAACCAGCTGTAGTGGCTGGTTTCATTTTGTAGTAGTTACCCGACCTGGATTCGAACCAAGACAAGCAGAATCAGAATCTGCTGTACTACCATTATACTATCAGGCAATTGCAATCAACTTTTTAGTGACCCCCTCAGGGACTCGAACCCTGGACCTACTGATTAACAGTCCGTAGCGCTAACCAGCTGAGTTAAGGTGTCTTTTAAAGGGCTGCAAATAAATAAAAATTATCATTGAAAAACGGCATCCATTTTGCAATTCCTTTTTTACGTTTCACCAATTTAATGCAGGATGCTATTCTGCTTTATTTTTCATCGTCATCAGTAACGAATAAGCTCCTTTAATTACAAAATCCGCCGTACTCATATCGCTGGTGCCCCTGAAAATAATTTCTGTAAATCCATTTTCACTTTCTCCAACCGTTACTTCCATCATTTCGAACTGGTTGTTGCCATTGGCTTTGTAAACAAATTGCTTTCCTTCAAAACGAACAACTGCATCAGAAGGCAGTGCAAATGCTTTATTGTTCTTTACTTCAATTTCCGCATTCATATAGGTACCCGGCACCAGCGTTTTATCATATACATCAAAATGACAATGCACTTCTGTATTACCTTCCAGTGACAGGTCTTTACCAATCAGTAAAATTTCACATGGATATTTTTTATCAGGATTGTTATTGGTGTAAGCGATCAGTCTTTGACCGATGAACAGTTTATCTAAACTTTTTTCAAACACCCTTAATGAAAGATGGATATCAACAGGGTTGATCAGTTCAAACAGTACATCGGTAGATGAAACATACTTGCCAATATTTACATTCACTTTGGAAACATAACCATTGATGGGAGAATAAATATTTACGCTTCTTGAAATACTGGTTTCACTTATTTTATTAATATTGACACCTGCCAATTTTAATTTTTCAGCCAGTGAGGTTATCAATATCCGCTGGCTCCTGTAGTCTGCTTCTGCCTGCTGGTACACTTTGTCGCTGCTTGCCTGGCTTTGATTCAATTCTTTTTGGCGCAGGTATTCATTTTCTAAAAAATTGATTTTTGCTTTGGCAGTCAGGTAATCCTGCTGCAGCTGGATATACTGCTGGTCTTCCATTACTGCAATTATATCGCCTTTATTTACATGCGTACCCGGCAGCAGTTGGGTGGTTTTTAAATAACCTCCCAGCGGCACACTGATGCTTACCATATTTTGCGGGGGCACATCCACTTTGCCATTCACTTTTAAGATAGAAGAAATTTCTTTTTGTTCCATCTTACCTGTGGTGATACCGGCATTTTTTAGTTGTGTTTCAGTTAGGGTTACCCTGTTTTCATTTTCTGTAGTTGCTGTTGCTTCCTCTGTTTGTTTGTTTCCGCCGCAGGCAGTAAGCAGGAGGATGGTGGATGCTATGAATATAATATGTTTCATGATTTGAAAAATTATTTATTGGTAAAGTAGTTGAGTTGAATAATAGATTCATTCAGGTTTTTTACTGCTTCTGTATAATCGTTTTTTACAGTGGTGGCCTGGCTGATCACCTGCACCCATTCCAGGTAATTAATAATGCCATTGTTTAATTGCAGGTTGGCGGTGGCAGTAATGAGAGCCGCATTTTTTAAAGCGGTGTTTTCAAAATACTGAACGGTGTGCAGGTATTTATTGTATTGTAACACAGCAGCCTGGTATTCTGATTGCAGCGTTTTTAACCCAACAGTATAATTGCTTTCTGCTATCTGCTTAGTAAATTTTGCACTGTTTATTTTTGCTTTTTGTGCCTTTGCAAAAATAGGTATGCCAATGCCAAACTGCACTGCATTAAAACGTTTGCCGCTTCCGTAAACTTTATTATCTGCACCCGTCCCTTTTATGCTGGTATTGTTATAAGCCAGCGACAGATCGGGCAGCAACCTGCTTTTTTCCATTTCAACTGTTGCATTTGCAATTTCCTGTTGCTGCTGAATCAACTTTAATGAAGCATGATCCTTAAGAGACGCCGTATCTAATGCTGCAACCAATTCCATTTTTGGGCTTTTACTTTCGGGAACAAAAGCGGTGGTACTGTTTAATAATAATTGAAACTGCAACTGCAGTATCGCCAGGTCTTCTTTCAGTTGTGTTAACTGAATATTGATCTGCCCCAACTGTGTTTCTGCACTTGCTTTCTCCAGTATATTTGTTTCGCCTTTTGCCAAACGTAATTCAGCTTTTTTGTAAAAGGCAGTATAGAGACTGTCAGCATATTGCAGCAGTACTTTCTTTTGTTCCACGTATAAAATGTGATAGTATAACTGGGCAACTTGCTTCTTTAACAAGGCTTCTTTTATTGAAATAGTTAATACGCTGCTTTTCCATTCCTGCTGTAATAACTCTTTTTGCCTGCTGTATACTTTTGGTAAACTGAATGTTTGGGCAACACTAAATTTTGTATCGGTATAAATGCTGTTGATCTGCCCTGCATCTACCACAAAACTGGTTTTGGGAATGATGGTGGTGGTATTGATCAGCAGTTGCTGGTACTGTGATTTCAACTGTTCATTCTTTACCAGCAAATTATTTTTCAATGCTGTATCAGTTGCAGCCTGTAATGCAATGGGTGTTTGTGCTGATAAAATATTGCCTGCACCTAAGCAAAGAATGAGTATAACAGTTGTTATGCCATGATTTTTATTTTTCTTTCTTTTTTCTGATCCTTTTTCAAAAGTGATATACAGCACCGGCAATACAAAGAGGGTTAGGAAGGTGGCAATGAGCAAGCCGCCAATCACCACTGTTGCCAATGGCCGCTGCACCTCTGCTCCTGCACCATTACTAATTGCCATTGGTAAAAAACCTAATGAGGCTACATATGCTGTCATCAGCACCGGCCGCAGCCTTACTTTTGTACCCATTAGTACAATTCTTTTTAAGTCTGTTAATCCTTCCATTTTTAAACGATTAAATTCTGCAATTAATACGATACCATTTAATACTGCCACACCAAACAAAGCGATAAAGCCCACACCGGCACTAATGCTGAAAGGCATGCCACGTAGCGCCAAAAATAAAATACCCCCGATAGCCGATAATGGAATGGCAGAGTAAATCAATAAACCCTGTTTTACTGAAGTGAAAGCAAAATAGAGGAGTAAAAAAATGAGTAGTAATGAAACGGGTACTGCCACCATCAACCGCTGTTTGGCTGCATTTAAATTTTCAAAGGCGCCGCCGTAGGTTACATAATAACCGGCGGGAAACTTCAGTTGTTTATCCACTTTTGCCTGCAGTTCATTTACGATACTTTGCACATCCCTGCCACGAACATTAAAGCCCACTACAATCCTTCTTTTAGCATCTTCCCGTTGTATCTGGTTGGGGCCATCTTTTATTTGCACATCTGCCAGCTGGTACAATGGAATTTGTGTTCCCTGGGGTGTTGGTATCAACAGGTTCTGTACATCTTTCAGATCTTTTTTTAATTCTCCTTTTAATCTTACCACTACATCAAAACGTTTTTCTCCTTCAAACAGCAAGCCGGTGCTTTGTCCGGCAAAGGCTGTATTTACCACCCTGTTAATGTCTGCAATATTTAAATTGAATTGCGCAATGTTATTCCTGTTGTAACTGATAATGATCTGTGGCATTCCGGAAACAGCTTCCACATATAAATTTTTAGCACCACTAACGGTATTGACTATGCTGCCCAGTTTAGCAGCATAAGTTGCCAGTGTATCTAAGTCTTCACCAAAAATTTTGCACACTACATCCTGCCTTGCACCCGTCATCAATTCATTAAAACGCATTTGAACAGGAAATTGAAAACCTGCGGTGATGCCAGGTACAGCTTCCAGTGCCTTGCCCATTTTTTCTGAGAGTTCATTAAATGTTTTAGCGGAGGTCCATTCCTCTTTTGGTTTTAAGATCACCATCATATCGCTGGCTTCCATCGGCATAGGATCTGTTGGTACTTCACCACTGCCAATTTTAGTTACTACTTTTTCCACTTCGGGAAATTGAGTTTTTAAAATATGTGCAGCCTGCTGTGTATTTACAATGGTAGTATTTAAAGAGCTTCCCGTTAATACCCTTGTATCTACTGCAAAATCGCCTTCTTCCAATGCTGGAATAAATTCACCACCTAAAGTGCTTAAAATAAAAACAGACAGGATGAATAAAGCAATTACAGACGTTAAAACTGTTTTTGGGAAACCCAATACATAGTTTAAAACAGCCTGGTATAATTTTTCTGTTTTTATCATCAGCCTGTCAGAAATATTTGGTTGGTGTTTTACCTTTTTACTGAGAAAAAGTGCACTCATCATGGGGATATAAGTGAGTGAAAGAATGAATGCGCCTAATAAAGCAAACGCCACGGTTTGTGCCATGGGCTTAAACATTTTTCCTTCTATGCCCTGCAGAGTAAAGATGGGGAGGTAAACAACCAGGATGATGATCTGTCCAAACACAGCACTATTCATCATCTTCTTTGCCGAAAAATTAACTTCTTCATCCATTTGTGGTTGTGATAATTTGACCGCACCAGCAAATTTCTTGCTGTGCGTAAGCTGGTGCATCACTGCTTCTACAATGATCACCGCACCATCCACTATCAAACCAAAATCCAGTGCACCCAGGCTCATCAGGTTTCCACTAACTCCAAACAGGTTCATCATGATAACAGCAAACAGCATGGCCAGTGGTATCACGGATGCAACCAGTATGCCTGCTCTTAAATTGCCAAGAAAAAACACCAGGACAAATACTACGATCAGGGCGCCTTCCAGTAAATTTTTCTCTACCGTGCCAATGGCATGGTCCACCATTTTAGTACGGTCAAGGAAAGGTTCAATCACCACACCTTCCGGAAGACTTTTTTGTATTTGTGTAATACGCTGCTTTACATTTTTTATTACTTCACTGCTGTTAGCACCTTTCAGCATCATTACCACCGCACCTGCCACTTCGCCTTTATCATTATAGCACATAGCACCATACCTGGTAGCATGACCAATTTTTATATCAGCCACATCACGTAAAAACAAAGGAGTTCCACCTGCAGTTCTTTTGATGGCAATATTTTTTATATCATCTACACTGCCCACCAAACCTTCACTTCGTATAAATAATACTGTTGGTCCTTTTTCAATGTATGCCCCACCAGTGTTTTGATTATTATTTTCCAATGCTGTAAATACATCGGTAATGGTAATATTATAAGACAATAATTTGTTGGGGTCCACTTCAATGGAATACTGTTTTAGTTTACCACCAAAGCTGCTGACTTCTGCCACGCCCTTTACACCCAGCAGCTGGCGGCGAACGATCCAGTCTTGAATTGTTCTCAACTCTGTTTCGTTGAATTTATCTTCGTAACCATCTTTTGGCCTTACCACGTACTGATATATTTCACCGAGGCCGGTACTTACTGGCCCTAACTCAGGTACGCCAATGCCTTGCGGAATTTGTGTTTGCACTTTTTGAAGCCGCTCTGCCACTTGCTGGCGTGCCCAGTAAATATCTGTTGCATCATCAAACACAATAGTAACCAATGACAAACCAAACCTGGAGAAACTCCGGATCTCTTTTAACCCCGAAATATTATTGTTGGCCTGTTCTATCGGAAACGTTACAAGGCGTTCAATATCGGTTGCGCCAAAAGATGGTGCAATGGTAATTACCTGTACCTGGTTATCAGTAATGTCTGGTACAGCATCAATGGGTAGTTTGGTAAACTGGTAACTGCCATAACCTATCAGGGCAATCATAAACAGCCCGATGATAAGTTTATTCTTTATAGAAAACTCAATGATTTTATTAAGCATAGTAGTGAATCTTATATTAGTATTTCAACTTTGTTGAATAGCAAAAATGCACCTGTACAAATGCACAGATGGAAATTAAATAAAACCATAACTAATTAACAGGATTTGGGAGGCTGCCAGATATTGGCAAGATAAGATGAAAGGATAAATTGGTCTTTGAGTATGAATATTTTTTCAGTATTTATTTCAATTGATTCCAGGGGTGCCTGCTGAATTTGCAAAGGAACAAAAGCTGGCGAAATAGCAGAGATACAATCATCTGAAGTTTTAAAAGGCAACTGCATATCCCTGTCGTAATCTTTATCTTTAGGGCTGCCGTGCAGGTAATGAATGGCTAGAAATTCCAGGGCGGTAATGTTTTTATCTTCCTGCTTATGCTCAGAGTAGTGTTCAAAAATTACTGGCAGTTTCAATAACTGGTGTGCTTCTGTTGTTGATAACAGGTAAACAGTAAAGAAAAATAAGGCTGTAATTTTTTTCACTTTGGCAAAAGTACGGAAAATGAAAATACAAGTGTTTGATAAAGTTTGGCTGTATTGCACTCCGGGCATGGGGTAATAAAAATCCATAGCTGTGTGCTATGGATTTAATAATATGAAATAAGGTATCAGGATTTTCTGAATGCCCATTTAAACATCTCTTTCCACGAAGCCTTTTTGCCATACATCAAAATACCAGTGCGGTAAATTTTTCCGGCGAGCCAGGTGGTAAATAAAAAACCTGCCACCAACAAAACCATAGATGCCGTTAACTGGTACCAGGGCACACCACTTGGGATACGTCCCATCATCACAATAGGAGAGGTAAAAGGTATCATACTTGCCCATACCATTACGGTACTGTCAGGGGTATTTAGATTGCTCATTAATATGATGAAACCAAAAATGATGGGCATGGTGATAGGGAGCATCAGCGATTGTGCTTCCTGCGGATCTTCATTAATAACACTACCGATGGCTGCAAACAGCGAGGCGTAAAAAAGATAACCGCCCAAAAAGTAAAATGCAAAGCAACTGAGCACCAGCCACCAGTTTACATTACTGATTTCTTTTTGCAATTCCATAAATTTAGATGCCATTGCTATATTGCCACCACCTGCCGGCATTGCCTTGTTGGCTTCACCAGCCTGTTGTATCATTTCATGCGGTAAAAATGCACCAGCGGCTGTAGACAATGCCATTATCAAAATGATCCACAAAGCAAATTGAGTTAACCCCACTGCCGCGATGCCCAAAATTTTCCCCATCATCAGTTCAAATGGTTTTACACTGCTTACCATCACTTCTGCAATGCGGTTGGTTTTTTCTTCCATCACACCCCTCATTACCATGGCGCCAAAAATAAACATGGTGATATAAATTAACATGCCGCTTCCAAAACCAACACCGTAATTAACTGCGGCATTCACCTGCTGCGATTGCCCTTTTTCATTTGAAAGACGGTTGTCGATACTAAATGCACCAATAGCTTGTTTGCTGATGCTGTCTAAAATTTCTTTGCGGATTCCTTTTTTCTGCAACTGGAATTTTTCATAAGCTTTGTCCAATCTTTCTTCTAAGGATCGTTTTGTATCCATCCCCAATTGCTTTTCTGAATGAATCGTAAATTTTTTACCCAGCGAATCATTATTGAGATTGAGTACAGCATCGTATCCTTTATTTTTAAAATTGCTGCTGTCAATGCCGGCAATAAAAACAAAATTTAACCGGGCAGAGTCTGATGAAAGATTTTGTTTGAAATACCCCGGATCGTTTACCACCGCAATTTTTTTCAATTTATCTTTTGAGGACATTGCGAAAAATGCACTGCCAAAAATGAACAGTATCATCACGATGGGTAACAAAAAAGTGGAGAGTAAAAATGTTTTATTCCTCACCCTGGTTATATATTCTCTTTTTAATATCAGCCAGATCTTACTCATATGAATAGTTTTATTTTATAGTGATGTTAGGTGAAAAGTGAGTTGTGAGTAGTGAATGGTGAGTAATCGTGAATTATAATAACTACTCACCATTCACCATTGACCATTCACGATTGTATTTGCTGAAATTGCCTTGCTTCCGGCGTTCCTTCTACTATTTTAATGAATATTTCATTCAGAGATGGCAACACTTCATTGAAAGAGTTAATGGCAATATCCTGGTTAATAAAAAACTTCAGTACATCGTTTGGCGTGCTGTCATGCTGCAGCTTTAATAACAATTTATCAGGCTGATGTTTTATCACTTCAAAGATGTAGGTCATCAGGTTATAGGAATCAGTTTTGGCGCCTAATTGAAAAATATTTTCTTTAAACTGATTTTTAATATCACTCACTGTGCCATCCAATATTTTTTTTCCTTTATTTACCAGTACAATGTGATCGCAAATTTCTTCCACCTGTTCCATGCGGTGGGTGCTGAATATGACAGTGCTTCCCTTTTTAGCCAGGTTAAAAATTTCATCTTTAATCAGGTTGGCATTTACGGGATCAAGCCCACTGAAAGGTTCATCCAGTATGATCAGCTTTGGTTCATGCAGAACGGTGGTTACAAATTGTAATTTCTGGCTCATACCCTTACTGAGGTCTTCTACTTTTTTATTCCACCAGCTTTGCATTTCAAATTTTACAAACCACTCTTTTATTTTTTGCATCGCATCGTTCTTGCTCAATCCCTTTAGCTGGGCTAAATACAAAGCCTGTTCACCAATTTTCATTTTCTTGTACAAGCCTCTTTCCTCCGGCATGTAGCCGATGTAGCGTACATCGTTATTGGGATCAAATTTTCTTCCGTTAAAAGTAATATTGCCTTCATCAGGATAAAATATGCCGGTGATCATTCTCAGTAAAGTGGTTTTGCCTGCACCATTGGGACCCAATAATCCAAAGATGCTGCCCTGCTTAATGGTAAAGCTGATGTCGTCAACCGCTTTTTGCGTAGCAAAATATTTTTTAAGATTGTCCAGTTCTAATATGTTCATGTTGATCTGTTATTAGGATGTAAGAATACTAAAATTATAAATCATCAAAGCAATGCTTTCAAAAGATTTTATGAATGGTATGAAATCTTATTTTTTCTGTTTTCTATTAGTAACACAATTGTGCTGAATGTTACAACACGTTGTAAAAAATATTTTCTAAAACAGGTTCACTGAATCACCACCGCAATTTGCCTGGCTACTCTTTCTCCATCCATTGCAGCACTTACAATACCACCTGCATAGCCTGCACCCTCACCGCAGGGGTATAGATTTTTAATTTGCGGATGAGTCAGGGTTTCATTATTTCTGGGAATTCGGACAGGCGATGAAGTGCGGCTTTCCGTAGCCACCACTACCGCATCGTTAGAAAAATAGCCTCTCATTTTTTTACCAAATTCAATAAAGCCTTTTGCCAGTGCATTGTAAATAAAAGAGGGCAGTACATTGCTTAGTTGTGTTGACTGCAACCCCGGCTGATACGAACATTCCGGCAGGTCTGAAGATAAATTTCCAGAAGAAAAGTCAACCATACGCTGAGCTGGTGCAACTAACTTGCCACCACCAGATTCAAAACACTGCTGCTCCACCATCTTTTGAAAATGCATTAAGAGCAAAGGACTTTTTTCTAATCCTTCTATATTTTCAACTCCTTTAAAACCTTTCAATTTTTTAAACTCTCCCCATGCATCTTTCTCATCCACCGATACCACCATGCCGCTGTTGGCATATGGATTATTTCTTTTGCTTGGGCTCCATCCATTTACCACTATTTCTCCCGGAGCTGTAGCCGCAGGTGCAATGATGCCACCCGGGCACATGCAAAATGAGAATACACCCCGGCGATTTACCTGCTGTACCAATGAGTAAGATGCAGGCGGTAAATATTCTCCTCTTGATGAGCAATGATATTGTACACTGTCAATTAAATGTTGAGGATGCTCTACCCGAACGCCCAGTGCAAACGGCTTTGATTCTATCAATATTTTTTTTTGATGAAGCAGTTCAAAAATATCTCTTGCGGAGTGACCAGTGGCCAGTATTACAGCATCAGCAGTAAATTTTTCACCATCTGCTGTAATTACATTTTTAATCTCATCGTTATCAATTACGAAGTCAACTACTTTTTTGTTGAATAAAAATTGACCACCACAATCAACAATGGTTTGCCGCATGGCAGTAATGATATGTGGCAGTTTGTTGGTGCCAATATGCGGATGTGCTTCGTATAAAATTTTTTCTTCGGCGCCAAAGTGAACAAACAGGTTGAGTATCCTGTCGATATCGCCGCGTTTATTGCTACGGGTGTACAATTTACCATCGCTGTAAGTGCCTGCACCACCTTCGCCAAAACAGTAGTTGCTTTCAGGATTTACAATACCTTCTTTATTTAATGCAGCCAGGTCTCTTCTTCTTGCCCTCACATCTTTTCCTCGTTCTAAAATAATTGGCTGAATACCCAGTTCAATTAATTGCAATGCGGCAAACAAACCTGCAGGGCCTGCACCAATGATCAACACTTTTTCGGCGGATTGCTGAACATTGTTGAAGTTGAATGGTAAAATTGTTCTTTGATGAAAAGGCTCATCAATAAAAGCATTGAGCGTAAGATTTACCCAAATGGTTTTCCCCCTGGCATCAATTGATTTTTTCTGGATATGAAAACCTGAAACAGCAGTAATCTTTTTGCCAGTGGTATTGGCAATTAAATTCTTTATTACGACATCATCTGCTGCTTCATGCGGCAGCAATTTGAGAGAGATTTTTTGTTGCATAGCCAGGCCGGATATTTATTCCGGAATTTTTTTAATGCAAATAATATTTTTAAGAGCTAACACATTATTTTAAATAATGTAATCCATTCATTTTATTCTTGTTTTTAACCACTTTAGGGGAATGGGGTTAAAAAGGCAAATCATCTATTGCATCAGGAGATGAGGAGCTAAAAGTATCTAATGGTTCCATATATTCATTATCAATAGAAGATTTATCTGTTCCTGGCTGCAGTATTTGTTCCACTCTCCATGCATCCAGGTTGGTAAAATAACTCACCTTGCCATCTTTTTCCCACTTGGTACCTTTAATATTGAAATGTACTTTTATTTCATCTCCAATATTTACTTTATCTACAATGCTGGTTTTATCCTGAATACACTGGAATTTTACAAAATTGCTTACCGTTCTTCCTCCAATATCATCCGTTTTTTCCACGGCAAATTCTCTTACTTTAAAAGTTTCTGTACGTTGAACAGTGTCAAATTTGGCAACGAGTTTGCCGGTTAATTCGTAACTCATAACATTAATTTAGGGCGTAAAAGTAAACTTATTTACCCATAAAAATTTTTGCACTTTGTTTTTGATTTGATACTGGAAAAATGGCTACCTTCCGCCCCCATCAACCGGAGTTTTCATGCGTAAGTTTTTCCCGTTTCAGCTGCTTCTTGTTTTTATATCTATAGTTACATCCTGTCACACCACTTATCAGCCGCAATCAGTACAATACCTGGATTACCGCATTACTCAAAAACAAGCAACCAGTAATGATATTACTGCATTGCTGAAGCCTTACTCAGATAGTGTAAACAACCGCATGAATGTTGTGGTGGCAGTTGCAGGAATTGCGCTGGAAAAGAAACAACCTGAGGGCACATTGGGAAATGTATTGGCAGATGCAATGCTGTTGATGGCCAGGGAAAAATATCAAAAGAATATTGATGCTTCTTTTATCAATTTTGGGGGTATCCGCCTTCCTGCTATTCCTGCCGGCGATATTATCCTTGGTAAAATTTATGAGGTGGTGCCATTTGATAATATCATCGTATTATTAAAATTGAATGGCAAAATGCTGCAGCAATTATTAGATCAAGTTGCCGCAAGAGGTGGTTGGCCATGTGCAGGTATATCATGGCAGATAAAAAATAAATTGGCAATAAATATTATTGTAGCCGGCAATGCGTTAGATGAAAATAAGGAGTATACGATAGCGCTGCTGGATTATATTGCTAATGGCGGGGATGAATGCGAAATGCTTAAACCCATTCCACAGCAAAATAACGGTTATCTTTTCCGGGATGCTGTGATTGATTATTTTACCAAATTGAATAAGGAGGGTAAGCAAATTACCGGGTCAATAGAAAAACGTGTAACGAATGCAGACTAGGAGAAAATTTTTACAACAAACAGCATTGGCTGCCGGTGCAATGATGACGTCAAACTCATTACTGGCTGCTATGCACACGCCTGAGGAAGTTAATAAGCTCACCATTTTACATACGAATGATCTACACAGCAGGATAGAACCTTTTCCAATGGATGGCGGCAGAAACCAAGGCCTCGGTGGTGTGGCGGCCAGGGCGGAGTTAATTAAGAAGATACGAAGAGAAGAAAGTGACCTATCATCAGCTGATGTGAAAGATATTTTCCAGGGCACAGGGGAAGACCGTGTATTATTGCTGGACGCAGGTGATATTTTCCAGGGCACCGCTTATTTTAATTTATATAAAGGCGAGCCGGAAATGAAAGCCATGGCTGCTATGAAGTACGATGCTGCCACTATGGGCAATCATGATTTTGACGGAGGATTGGAAAATTTTGCTACACAATTACAGCATGCAGGTTTCCCAATTTTGTTGTGTAATTATGATTTTACTAATACTCCCATGGAGTTTAAATCCCAACCGTATAAAATTTTTAAAAAAGGAAAATTAAAGATCGGCGTTACAGGGTTGGGCATAAAAATGAAAGGATTAGTGCCGGATAATTTGTACGGGAATACCCTGTATCTGGACCCCGTTGAAAATTTAAACCGCACAGCAGAAAAATTAAAAAAAGAAAAAGGTTGCGATATGGTGGTATGTTTAAGCCATCTTGGATATAAATATAAAGAAGACCCCAACAGGATATGTGACATCATTCTTGCAAAGGAATCTGAAAATGTGGATTTAATTATTGGCGGGCATACCCATACTTTCCTGGATGCGCCTGTAACAGAAAAAAATAAAATGGGTAATGATGTTTTAATAAACCAGGTAGGCTGGGCGGGCATTATACTCGGCAGGCTGGATTTTGAATTTTCAAAAAAGGATAATAATAATTTATCTAAATCCCATACTGTAGTGGTAGGTAAAAAAACAAGTGAATAAAAAATTTTTTTTTTGCCGATTTATTTTGATATTCGCTTCCTTGCCCGATAAAAATAATTCGTACACTGAAGACAAGAATTTAAAGTAAATTCAGAAAAAATAACCCAACAATATAAATTGCTTAAGGAATAATGGACAAAGATTTTGTTAAGGTATGGAACGACTGTTTGGAGATAATCAAAGATATTGTTGAGTGGCAACATTATAAAACCTGGTTTGAACCCATCAGGCCTGTTGCACTAAAAGACAAGGTTTTAACTATACAGGTACCCAGCCAGTTCTTTTTTGAATATTTGGAAGAGCACTATGTAAGCCTGCTTGCTAAAACATTGAAAAGAGAGTTGGGGAAGGATGCAAGGCTTGAGTACAGGATAATGGTGGACAGTGGCAATAGCAAAAATAAACCGCTTACAATGGATGTACCCGGACACGGGTTTAAAACATATTCAAACAATGAAATGGATTTTCCTCTAGTCATAAATAACCCGGTTAAAAATCCTTTTGTGATCCCTGGTCTTAAAAAGATGCAGATAGATCCACAATTGAACCACTCCTATACATTTGACAGTTTTATTGAGGGAGACTGTAACAGGGTTGCCAGGAGGGCAGGTAAAACGGTTGCAGAAAAACCAGGTACCACTTCCTTTAATCCATTGGTAATTTATGGTGGCGTAGGATTAGGTAAAACGCATCTTGCCCAGGCCATCGGCAATGAGGTAAAGCGTATCCACAGTAATAAAGTGGTATTGTATGTAAGCTCTGAGAAATTCATTAACCAGTTTATTGATCATGGACGTAACGGAGCCATTAATGACTTTATACATTTTTACCAGTTAATTGATGTACTCATTATTGATGATGTGCAATTTTTTAACAGGGCAGAAAAATCACAAGACGCATTTTTTTCCATCTTCAATCATCTCCACCAAAGTGGAAAGCAATTGATATTAACCAGTGATAAGCCACCAAAAGACCTGGAAGGTGTTCAGGAGCGTTTGCTGAGCCGCTTTCGCTGGGGTTTAAGTGCAGATCTTCAGTCACCTGATTACGATACCAAGATTGAGATACTGGAAAAGAAGATGAAGAACGACGGACTGGAGATGCCAAAAGAGGTAGTAAAGTATATTGCATACAATATCAACAGTAATGTGAGAGAATTGGAAGGTGCGCTGATATCATTGTTGGCACAATCTTCGCTTAACAAAAGAGAAATTGATCTAGAATTGGCTAAGAAAGTGTTAAGAAATTTTGTCAAATCATCCAGTAAAGAAATCACCATAGATGCCATTCAAAAGATGGTATGTGATTACTTTGATGTTCCATATGACAAGTTGCTTCAGAAGACACGGAAGAGAGAAATAGTGCAAGCAAGACAAATAACGATGTTTTTATCCAAGTCTTTTACTAAGAATTCACTTAAAACAATTGGTGAACATTTTGGCGGAAGAGATCATACCACCGTAATTCACAGCTGTCAAACAGTTAAAGACCTGATGGATACAGATTCACTCTTTAAAGAGAGTGTATTAGAATTGCAGCAGAAAGTTCAATTGGCTGCTATGTAACTTTATACAACATCATTCAAATAAATAAAATCGGGCATAATTATTATGCCCGATTTTATTATGATCAGTTCTTTATTGGGTTTAATTGCATATTTGTAAGTATTTTAAAATTATCTGTGCTTTTTTTCAATTTGTTTTGGGTATTACAGTGTTGAATTGTATTTTTGCCACCCCTTAATAAACAGGGCAGGTAGGAGAGGTGCCTGAGTGGCCGAAAGGAACGGTTTGCTAAATCGTCGTACGGGTAACACTGTACCGTGGGTTCGAATCCCACCCTCTCCGCAAAAGTTCTTTAATAAAAATTTTTAGTTTCCAGCAATTTGGAAATTACGGGATGTAGCGTAGCCCGGTATCGCGCCTGGTTTGGGACCAGGAGGTCGCAGGTTCGAATCCTGCCATCCCGACCTCACAGGACAAGTTGGAATTGTTTCCACTTGTCCTGTTTTTATTTTCGCTCAAACCCTTATCCATACTGTATATTAGCTGAATGGCTTCGTTCATTCTGGGAGTTCGAAGTAAGAATCCGTCAAAAGTCAATTTTTCGGGGTACATCGAACTTATTACCTTTCTTTGTTCTTCACTTGTGCCATTTTCATAAATTTTATCCAGCATTAGAAGGTTTTCTAAGCCTTTATTTAGCAATGGTTCAATGTTCTCAACATTATTAGAAATGGAGCTTATTTTGGCTTCTAAACGGCTTATCTTCTCTTCGTAGTCTGACTTCATTTCCCGGTAATCTGAAGGCTCTATCTGTTCCGATAACACTAATTCCCTGGCTTTGGAAAGGCGGCCTTCAAATTCTTTTATTTGTGCTAAGGCTTGCTTTTTCTCCTGGGTTACCACTTTTGTTTTTTCGTTGTAGGTATTGAGGATTAGCAAACGAAATAATTCAGTCACTTCTTCTCTTGGTATAAATTTCTTAAGTTCCTGCCCTAAAAGATTATTTACCATATCTGCCCTAAATCTGTGGGTGCAGCCGCCAAAACAATGGTAGTAAGTGTAATATTTAGTTTTGCCTTTTGAAGCACTACCAGTTAATAATTTGCCGCATTTGGGACAAGTTAGAAAACCTCTTAAAGGCAAAGATTCATTGGCTACGATCTTCAACCGGTATTTTCTTCCCCTGCCGTCCAATACATCCTGAACTTCATAAAACAGTTCCTCTGTAATAATTGGCTCATGAAGCCCCCGCACAAACCTGCTTTCTTCATCCTTATGTTTGGGTAAAAATATTTTACCGCAATACAAAGGGTTTCTTATGCAAGTCCAGAAAACTGCTTTAGAAATTTTTAAGCCTTTTAATTTTGCTTCTTTATAAACCTGTTCAGTATTGTAAATACCTTTTGAAATTTCCCTGAAAGCCCATTTTAAAATATCGGCTTCAATATCAAAGGGAGAAATATATTTTCTTCCGCCGTCATCTGTTTTATTAATATAGCCATAAGGAGCCAATCCCATATAACGACCTTCCTTCCTTGCCCTTCTCATACCAAAAAATACATTTAAAGCCCGGCGGTCGTTCTCCACTTCTGGCGCAGCCAGATAAAACGCCAACATCATCTTGTTTTCCGGGATTGATAAATCGAGTGGCTGTTCAATTGCTTGTGGTTCTACGCCCAATTTTCTCAGCATATTAATCATCTGGTAGGCATCACCAGCATTCCTGCTAAACCTATCCCATTTGGTAAATAAGATTATATCAGGCGTTTGCTTTGCTTTTTTTAAATCAAGCAGTAATTCCTTCCAACGTGGCCGATTGAATGTTTTTGCAGAATGGTCTTCAAATATTGCTTTTCGAACCTCAATATTATTAATGCTGCAAAATTTCCGCAGCATCTCATCCTGATTTCTTTGTGAGTAACCTTTGTCCGCTTGTTCATCGGTGCTTACCCTAATATATAAATCTGCAACTTGTGTCATCTGCGTAAATATTGGTTGACTATAATAACGGCTAAAAGCTGAAGGAATTCCATCATTGCTTTTGCCTCTTCCAAAGTTACTACTTTACCCTTTTTATTCAGTATTTCAATTGCCTTTTCGGGAGTTAGTTTTCCACTTTCACACATTTCCATTTCACACCTCCTTTTCTTTACAGTGAAATAAATAATTTAAAAAAGCCCTCTTCGGGCTTTACTTTTTTTCATGGGTTTCAATTTTTGTTAAACAAATCAGGCTTCTTTTATTGTGATTAAATGATGGGTCGTAATTGATATACCCAAATTCATGCAGTTCCCGAATGGTTTTATGATAAGTGCTGCTGGCAGAAATCTTACAAAGCCCCATTACTTCCTTACTGAATAGCTCCAATGGATTTTTTGCATCTTTATTTATCCAAAATTGAAATAAGGATACATAGAGGCTTATATGCCTGCTATTAACCCGTGGGTCATCTTCAATGGCTTTAAAAAAATCCACCAGCAACACTTTATCATCCATCACAAACTCCATTTCATTTTAAGAAACTGAAACCCCTCTTTTTTTCTTTGACTTCTGACCGTTCTTAGGCGCCGCATCACTTTCATCATCGCCGGCCTTTACTTCCTTCTTTGAATCCTGCTTTACTGACTGGCCCTGCGATTCCTTTTCTTTTTGTGCCTGGCTGTTTATTACCCGTTGCATATTGCCATCATACACCGTAATGTTTTTGTACTGCGGATTGGCTTCAATAAAATGGCGTTGCTCTTTTCCTTCCTGTACAAATGTTACAGCCTGCCGGTTGCCTTTCTCCAATGATTGTATCAGTGCTGCTTTATCTGTGTCAGTTGCTAATTCTTTAATAGGCAGCTTTGCCAATGCCTGTTCTATATTGTAACCATAATTCTGATGAAACTGCTTCATCTTAAAGTTGCCGTTATTATCCGTTTCTTTAAAATCCATTTGTACCCAGGCGTTGTACTTTTGCCCTTCTTTGGTGGTAAGGTCTTTATTCACTGCCCTTCCATTCATCAGGTTGTATCCTTCTTTTAAAGTGATGTTGCTTTCTTTATTAATATAGAAAGTTTGCTGTATTGCATCAGCCTCCTTTTCAGGTTTAAGTGCAGCATCATACTTGTTAAAAAAATACATTTCTGAATCATTGGATTTTTTAAAGTGAAGTGTTGCTGATACTTCATCTTTACCAAACTTCTGAGTATGGTTTAATTGAAAATCCGGAGTTTGCTTTTCCATTTTTTCCTTCAATTCATTTTGAAGGCCTTCGCCGAAGCCAGTATATTTTAACTGGTCTTTCAGATAGTCATAATTTTTTTCGTTCATGATTGATACATTTTTATTTGAATAATTAAGTAACCTGTTTTCTTCAAACCTTCCATAGGGTATCTGTACAAGAAAGTCCTGAATGGATGTAACATTTATAATCCTATAGTCATCATATTCGCTAATATTATTCGCTGAAAATTCTTCTGCTTCATCCTTATTTTTAAAAAATTCTACATCTCCTTTGTCAAGAAAATATGGTACGGTATTATACGCCACCCATTCCCTTCCAAAAGAAATTTCAAATTGCGCCTTTTCAAAAAGTGCATCGGATATTACATGCTCTTCCATCATTTCTTTTACTTTAGGTACATGAAAAATTTCTTTCGCTTTTTTATAAGCCTCATCAGCAGAAATGATTTTCCCATTACTCCAATCTTCAGTTATTTCAGCCTGATAATTTTCTTTAAGCCTTTCCAGGTCGGGGATGTATTGTTTATAATTTTCTTCCGGCCAGTATTTAAACATCATCAACTTTGCTATTTCTTTTGCAACTCCTCCATTATCAAAAAGCTGATGAATATCCCTGTTAGCCGATTCTATTATTTCCGTTTGTTCTTTTGTTACCGGCTTATCTTTTGAGTAATAATCATTGTAAAATTTGTCAATTTTTATAAGCTGCTTTTCAAGTTTGACAGTATTAATACCTTTTATAACAGCCTTTGGAATTTTAATTGATTGAAGCGTAAGTCCATACTTTTTTAATTTTGTTTCGTCCCCTGAATTTTCAAACTCCAGTAGATACATTAGTGAGTCATCGTTTATTAATTTGCTTTGAGGTATAATGAAATTATAGCTGCCTGCCTTGATGTACATTTTCACTTCCCTGATACTGTTTTTAAAGCCAAGTTGCCTTAACTGTTCTTCTAACGGTATGTTATCGTTAACGGGCATTTTTTATTTACTTTAAATCCGGTAATGGAATTGCTTTCAGAATATCCTTATTACCCAGCTTCATACTCAAATGCCTGCCGCCATTTTTTTCCATTATTTGTATGCCCATAAATTTCTTATCGGGGATGGTAAATTTTTGTAACGCCACCACTGCTACAGTGCGGCTGTGTGCTTTTACCTGTTTTGTATTACCTGAAATTTGCAATGGCTTCATTTCATTTTCCTGTACGGCCGTCCGCTTACTTTTCCTTTTATCACGGATATAAAAACGCAATACTTCAATATCATAATCAACAGGGCTGTTATTGATGATTCTTAGTTGGTAGTACATCACATCATCCTTTATATAAGCACCGATAATGGCCGCATCTATATCCCAGCTATTATCCCTTATGCCTTTTAATGTTCGCTTGTTATTTAAAATACCGTTGGCATAAGTAGCCATCGATGCCTTTTTATTTGCAGGTAAATAATAAGTCCATGTAGTAAGCACCGGTTGATAGCAAACCTGAAATGTATATACACTGCCATCGGATGTAAATACGCTGAGATTGGTTTCCGGGAAATCTTTTAACCCTGCTTTCACCAATAAAATATTTTCCGCTTCCTGCACTGGCTGCACTAAAATATCTTTTGTGCCACGGTCAACATGCAAGATGGGGAAAGGGAAAACCAGGCTTGTCGTTTTGTTCGTTGAAATGCATAAAGAAGTTTGAGCCATTGCCGAAACGAATAACCAGCAACTGCAAATCAAACACACTAATCGTTTCATAAAATTTGTTTTAAATGTTTAATAATTATTGTTGAATATTTTTATCTCTTAGCAACACTTTATAACCTGCTTTCACTAATACTTTTACTTGTTTTACTCTTTTACTTAGTAAAGATTTAGCAGCGTTAATACCTGTGGCAGCAGCCTGTGCTTTAAAAGACGGATCCATTGAAGTAAGTTCCATTAACTTTAAACTGTTATCAGCAGATTGTTTGGCAACATCCCGTGAAATAGCACCAGGAATATATATGCCCGGAAGACCATCCATATCAAATACTTCCAGCTTTACGGGAAACAAGGAATTGTTATTTCTAACGGAGTTGATGTTTATTTCAAGTCTTTCATCATTTAATTCAGCAATCCCAAAAACAAAATTTCCTTTTGGCACCAATGAACCGTTTAGATAAATATCATTGAGCAGGCGCATTTTTACTACAGCACCATTTACTAAAGTTTGTGTTTGATGAACCACGGCCTCAATAGTATTTTGTTCTTCAGTGTCTAAATCCTTTTCTATACCATAGAATTTATTTTCAATTGGCTTTTTACTTTTACTGGTATCGAGTAAGCTGACATTGTTTTTTACCGGCTGTTTACTGATGATGAAAACCTGTTCTTTATTCTTCAATGATTTTTCTTTCAGTTTATTTTTTACCCTGTCCGGATGTTGTATGTCTAATATTTTTTCCAGCGTACCATTTAGCTGATCCATTTCAGGATCTGTTTGGGGATTGTCATTCATCTGCAACATCATTTGCTGCAGCCTGTCAACTTCATTGGCGAACTGTTCATCTCCTTCGGGTAACTGATTTGAAATATTTGACGTGGCAATTGGGATTTCCGGTTGGTTAATCTGCTTATTGATTTCATTTATTTTTTTATAAATCCGTTGCTCATTAGCATCGGTACTTTGTTTGTAGGGTGAATAATTTATGCCCTTGTAAGAAGGTGCGGTGACTAATAAATTTCCTGTATCAGGTATTATTAAATTCTGCCTTGCTGAAAGAGAATCTTTGTAGTAAGGGTCATTGCGTAAATGTTCTTCTCTTTTTAAAGAGTCTGCATCAGCTTCATTATAAAAGGCAAGCTTGTCTGCATTTTTATCATCTTTTAAATTAGCATCGGGCAACTGCAGGTTTAAGCCTTGCTTATTTTCGGCAAGATTAGCATTTGCATTTCCTTGCCCGCCACCTAATGCCCAAAACGCCATTGTAACAAATGGAATAACAAGTATCGGAAGCACCAGCATCATTTTTCTTTGCCGCAAAAATTTCGGAGAATGATTTTCTTTCATGTTATTTATTTTTTTGTGAATAATAAGATTGCTCAATTAGTGTAAGGCTGTCAAACAGGCCAGGTCTTTCTTTGAGTAAATTGGGATGTTGTTGTTTATATTTTTGAACCTGTCCAAATTCTTCCTCTGTTATCAAATAAGGGTTTACATTATCCGGAATAGATTTAGGAATACTGATTGCTTTTGGTACCACTACACTTGAGTTAACTGACTGTTTAAAGGCGTTAACGATTGCAGCAATACTCAATCCACCAAATAGAATGCAAACACCAGAAAGAAAAAACCACTGCTGTTTTTGCTTCCATTTTTTAGTTAAGCCTTCTAAGCCGCTTGCAAACCATCGTTGCGATTTTAGAATGCCATTTGCAATACCTGTAGCTGCTTTATCCGGTAAATTTGTTTGGCTGATATTTTTCTTAAAGAGTTTCATCGGTTCTCAGTTTTGATATCTTTATTTTCAATTGTTTCCCAGCGTTCAATTAAGAAGCCATGAGGATTATGTTCTGACCGGGAAACATTTCTGAGGTAGCCTTTTGTAATCAGGTTTCTTGTTACGATGCTGTTTGGTCTTATTATCTTCTCTGTGCCGTAATAGTTAAAAAAATAGGGTTCTGATTTAATGTTTACGGTAATACTGTCAGTAGAAATCTGCTGGCTGATATTGCCAGCAATAATGTTGGAGTAATAGCCTGTTTCTTTAAAATTATCATACTGTGTTTTGGCAGAACCATCTGCCATGTACAGTGCTTTTAGGATATTTCTTTCTATCACTTTTTCATCGGGATCGAGTGTGAAGAAGTAGGTATGAAAGAGACTGATATGGCTCTTAGCTTCCACCAGCACATTGTCTTTTCTTTTGGAGGCGTATGCTTCCATTGCCTGGTCGCCGGCGAGGATGTAAATTTTATCTTGTACCCTTGCAGATAATTCGTAGCTTTTGTATAGCACAAAACCGCTTAGGAGAAAGCAGCCTGTTACCAATAAAAGGGAAAATGCTTTTATATGCCGGAAGGCAGTATCAATATTTTTTGTTTTCTGAAACATCACTCACACATTTACTTTCACACAATTAAATATGTATGCAAATGTTTTTCCAATAACACATTATGATGGGGTAAACGAGGTAGGACTATCCTGGTAACAGAATTGATAGTGAATGACGTAGGAGTTTTAAATTTATATGTCCTGTTTAAAAATAGAGCTTCGTAAATCAGTCCAAAGGGGCCGTATTTACGAAAGTTTTTGTTCGTACTTTCGTAAATAAGAAAGTTAGCGGTCATTGTATTGCGACACTCCACGAACGCAAGGTGTGAATCATGTAATTCTTTCCCCAAATTGTGTAACACTTCTTAAAATTTAAGCCTTAACCTTTACGGAGCGGTAATTGTACCCTATTTAAAAAACAAAGAACATGAAAAAAATAATTGCAATTGAATGGCTATCACTTGATGGCTATTTTTCAGATTCCAATAATGGAACAGATTGGTTTGTTTCTGATGAGGAAACATGGAAATACTTATTAAAATTGTTTACGTCTTTTGATACGATTGTATTAGGCAAGGTTACTTACGAAATGTTTGCAGCTTATTGGCCAAAACCAAATCCATCTGACCCCAATCCAAAAGAACTTATTGACTTTATGAACAACTCTCAAAAAGTCGTTTTTTCAAAGTCGCTAAAAAAAGTGGAATGGAATAATTCAGTCTTAATGGAGGATATTATTCCAGCAGAAATAAATAAAATCAAAAAAGGGTCAGGCAAGGATATTGTAATTTTTGGTAGTGGTAGTATAGTATCTCAACTTACTAAATTGGGACTGATAGATGAATATAAATTTTTAATGAATCCAATTTTTTTAGGCAAAGGGACACCCATATTTAAAAGTGAGGAAGCAAAAGCTAAACTGAAATACTTGGATTCTAAGACTTTTGGCAATGGGAATATTATGCTACAATATCAGCTTTCCAATGATTGACCTAACTGTTACCAAATCCATTCATACCTATGAACAAAATGACAAAGATTTTAATTGGAGTTTCATTAGCATTACAATTTTCTTGTAATAACTCTGACACAAATAACAAAACGAGAGTCATGGAAAATATTAAAATAGAAAATCAAGGTGTTAATATTGAGTATGACGATAGCAAAATTGGCGACACAGTTTTATTATTTATTCATGGTTTTGGTATTGACAAAAGCTATTGGGCAAATCAAGCAACTTTTTTTTCAAAAAAATATAGAGTAATAGCTCTTGACTTGCCAGGTTTTGGACAATCAGGAAAAAATAGGAACAGTTGGGCAGTTGAAGATTTTAGTAAAGATGTTTCTGCCGTTCTGACCCAATTAGATTTAGAAAACGTAATTCTTATTGGACATTCTATGAGTGGTGCAATTACTCTTGAAACTGCATTAAATAATCCAACCAGAATAATCGGAGTTGTTGGCGTTGACAATTTCAAAAACTTTGGAATGGTTGTAACACCTCAATTAAAAGAACAACAAGCTAACATTTACAAAGCCGCAAGGACAGACTTTAAAAAAACGATTTCTGAATATGTAAATCAGGCATTATTTGCACCATCTACTGACACAATAATTAGGAAAAGAGTTTTGAATGATATGACCAACACCGATTCTACTATTGGAGTTAACTGTATGGAACAAGGTGATAAATACCCGATTAACGAAAAACTTAAATTGCTTAAAAGAACTCTGTATTTAATTAACAGCGACCTTATGCCAACAGACACATTAGGATTTAAGAAAGATAATATTGACTATGATTTATTCAATATTGGTTCAACAGGACACTATCCTATGCTTGAAAAAGCAAATGACTTTAATTTACTTTTGCAACAAGCGATTGACAAAATTAAAAAGTAAATAGAACGCAGCCAAAGACAACATGGGTTTGTTTGACCAATAAAATAATTGATAGACGAGAAGAACAACGAACCGCTAACATGAACTGTGTAAAGAAACTTTACTCTAAGTCTTCCCACTCAGCTTATCCTTCATATAATCACCATTACCTTTTTTATCATTAAAGTATCCACCACTAAGACCATTCGATGCCATACTTCCGGAAGACTGAGTAAATATTTTTTTTCTGAAACATCACTCACACATTTACTTTCACACAATTATTTATATATGCAAATGTTTTTCCAATAACGCATTGCGATAGGGTGAACGAGGTAGGACTACCCTGATAACAGGATTGATACTGAATGATATTGGAGTTTTAAATTTATATATCATGTTTTAAAATAGAGTTTCGTAAATCAGCCCTAAGCCGTATCTACGAAAGTTTTTGTTCGTATTTTCGGAAATAAGAAAGTTAGCGGTCATTGTAAAGCGACACCCCGTTAAACAAATAAATATATTAAAATGAAACTTTCAACGAAAGCTGAAAAAATACTGACACAAATCAGCAACAAGAATACCAAACTTGGCGACTTACGAAATATTGCAAAAGACATAAAAAAGGACCACCAATTGGCAATGGAACTTTGGTCAACTAAACATTTTTTTGCCCGACAATTAGCAATCCTCATTATGGACAAGAAACTTCTTACCGAAGAAGTGATTGACAATTTAGTCAGCGACATTAACAAACATAACCAAAATGAAAAACTTCAATTAATTGATTGGTTAATGGCAAACCAACTGACCAAAGACAAAAAGACAATTGCCTTAATAGAGAGTTGGGAAGCCAGTCAATCCTCGCTTAAAAGACGAACTTATTGGTACTATCAAGGTCGTTTGCGTTGGATGGGACAAACTATGCCAGACAGCGAGGAGTTATTAACTGTCATTGAAAAAAAAATAGAAAAAGAAGAAGCCGAGGTTCAATGGGCAATGAACTTTACAACAGGTTGGATTGGTGTTTACGAAAAAAAGTATCGAAATCGCTGTATTGCACTTGGTGAAAAAACGGGTCTTTACAAAGGCAAAATGGTTTCAAAAGGTTGTACTCCTGAATATTTGCCAGAGTTCATTGCCATTGAAAGCACTAAACGAAATCTATAATTCTTGTGACGACTGAACGACTGACGAGAAGAACAACGAACCGCTAACACGGCACTATTTAAAACAAAAAACTCATTAAATGGACAAGAATATCAAAGTAGCATACAAACCAGAAGATATTACAGACCTTTTTTTAGAATATATAAATTCAGGTAATATTGAAGGATTGATTTCTATTTATGAAGACAATGCTATTCTCATACTGAACTCTGAAAATGAAATTGCTAATGGGAGAAATGAGATTAAGGAGTTTTATTCAAAAATGTTATTAACCAAACCAAAATTTGCGAAAGGACAGCAACGAAAGGCTATAATAAACGGAGATATTGCCTTGACATCATCACGATTAATCAATGGCTTCGTTACTGCAGAAGTGGCAAGAAAACAAAAAGACGGAAGTTGGCGTTGGTTTATTGACCAGCCTGTAATTACGACTGAAAAGGTATAGACAAATTGACTTATTGAAATTTCATTATAAAATTCAAAACTTATTGACAAGACTTGCTAAAACTGATTGACGAGAAGAACAACGAAGTGGCAATTGCAACGCACATTTATGCAGACAAATGTAATTTGGACAGGGAAACTATATCATTCAATAGAGAATTGTCTATTGACAAAGACCATTGACGGAAATGAAATAAATTCTACAATTATCGGAAGTTATGAAAATCAAATTTACAAAGTCGAATATCACATTAAGACAAATGAAAATTGGGAAACAACATTTGTAACTTCAAAGGCACAGTTTGACAATTCAATTGAATTAGTGACTTTAGAAAAGAAAGATGGAATATGTTTTTTGAATGATAAGCCGAATGATGAACTAAAAAACATTTTTGACATTGACATTTCACTAACGCCTTTTACAAATACATTACCAATTAACCGACTGCAATTAAAAGACAGCGAACGACATGTAATAGATGTATTGTATTTCGATATCCTTGAAAAAAACTAAACCGGTTAAACAGATTTATACAAGACTTGCAGCCGACCATTACCTCTACGAGAATTACGACAAAAGTTTTAAAGCCGACATAAGAATTGACGAACAAGGATTGGTGGTTGAGTATTCTAAACTTTTTGAAATGACCATTAAACACGAAAGCAACTACCGCTAAAAAGGCTCTGCAAAAGCAGGGCTAGACAATGTAATCTTCGGCATCAGCAATGTGGACAAGCGGACTATTTTTGAGGGCAGAATTATTTATTCGTCACGAAAACAAAAAATTGATATGAAACTCTCTTCACAAGCAGAAAACATCTCGGCTAAAATCAATACTAAAACTAAGTTAGGTGACTTACGGAAAATTGCTAAGGAAATCAAAAAGCAACACGATCTGGCTATTGAACTATGGTCAACCAGAAAATTTTTGCTCAGGCAATTGGCTATCTTGATTATGGACAATAAGCTTCTTTCACAAGATTTGATTAATAAACTTGACAAGGACATGCAGGCTCACTCATTTGATGAGCGAAATCAACTAATAGACTGGTTGATGGCAAACCAACTTTCTAAAGATAAGAAAACTATTGCACTGATGGAATCATGGGAAAACAGCTCATCATCATTACAAAGGCGGACATATTGGTATTATCAAGGTCGCTTACGTTGGGTGGGACAAACTCCTCCTCCTAACACTGAAGACTTATTATCTAAAATTGAAAACCAAATTGAAAAAGAGGATCCGGAAGTTCAATGGGCAATGAATTTTACAGCAGGCTGGATTGGCGTTTATGATAAAAAGTATCGGAACCGTTGTATTGCACTTGGAGAAAAAACAGGTCTTTACAAAGGTAAGATGGTATCAAAAGGATGTACTCCAGAATATTTACCTGAATTCATTACGATTGAAAGTAACAAGCGAAAACTATAATTTAAACGGCTGATTGTAGTCGAGTAAGCAAGGGAATTTTCGCCCCTTGCTCCTCACAGAACCGTACGTGAACCTTTAGATTCATACAGCTCTTCAAGATGATTTTGCCAATTAGTAAGCAAGACATACACTCCAATGGCAAATAAACCTGGTTGCAACTTATACCTACGCCTTCCCACTCAGCTTATCTTTCATATAACCACCATTATCTTTTTTATCATTAAAATATCCTCCACTAGCACCATTAGATGCCATGCTGCCAGCAACAGTTGACCTTGCATTGCCGAAGGAATCTGCTACCATCCCAGCACCAGATGAAACTGAGTTAACAACGCTACGGGAACTGCTTGAGGTAAGACTGGTAACCTTGTAGAGCAGTGTATTTCCGCCACCTGCATGAACAATATAATTGGCTACACTTGGCACCGTGAAGTAGCCGACAATACCAATAATCATAAAGATTAAGTACGCCGTATCTGTTGGAGAAAAAAATGTATCGCCATAATCCTGCACCTGTGCAATGTCAACCTTCAACATATTCTCTTGTATTTTGCCAATTATGCTGCCGAAGATATTTGCAACAGGTAACCAAAGAAAAATGTTGATGTAACGGGCAATCCATACAGTGAGCGTATGCTGAAAGCCATCGAAGACGGCAATGCCAAAAACGAGTGGCCCTAAAATAGCCAGCACAATTAGATAAAACGTTCGGATAGTATTGATGCAAAGTGAGGCAGCTTCAAATAACACCCTTAATACTTCACTCATCCATTGCTTAATAGAATTACGAAAATTATATGAGGCTTTTGCAAAGGCAAACTTTATGTCATTACCTACGCTTGCAAAAAAGCCTTCATCATTTGGGTCATCATCGGGGTGAGTGTATTTATACCATTTATCCCTGTCGCCGCTGCCGGTTTCGCCAACATACATTTTCCATACATCTGTTTTTTTGATGGCTTCTTCTTTCTTTTGCAGCAGTACTGCGATGGCTTTGTTAGAATCTGCCACCATTGCTGAGGTGCCGGTAACTGTTGGACTCATAACACCATTGATCATGGCATCACAGAAGGGAAAATGATTACTGCAAAGCCCAATACAAAAGGCCGGAATAAAGGATAAAAATCTATTGGCTCTGCGTTAGCAATATGCCGCCATACACGGCTTGCAATATACCAGGTGGCCGCAAACCCTGCAATGCCCCGGCCAACACCAATCAGTTTACTGCAGAGTGGCAGCATATCTGTATATAATTGCTCCAGCACCTGGTGAAGGCTTTTAATATCATTAGCAAAGCCGCCATTTTGGGCAAACAAAAAATTGGGCATTACCACTGCCATTGCCATTACAGCAATTAATCCTACACACTTTTTCATACTCACTGTTTAATTGCATTAACACTACAAACCATTCAATTTTTTGGAAACTTCCGTATCCACCATTTCCCTGCCTCTTTGTATGGCAAGCACATTATTTTCTTTATTGAATGTCCGCAGGAAAACAAGCTTATCACCTGCATCATTAAATATTTTGTCAATAGCATTCAGTCTTTCATCATCACTCATTCTTAGCTTGCCTGCTGTTACTATCATTGCCAGCTCTTCTAAATTTTGCAGGCTTTTATTAAATAGATTGGCATATACATTTTTCATGTAAATCATTTCATTTGTATTGAAAAGATTGGATGCCTCAAATCGTTTGAAGGCTGATTTATATTCTTTAACTAACTGGCTTTGCATGGAAATAATTTCTCCAATTCTTTTATATTTTCTTACTGCCGGGCTAACCTGCATTAAACCATCTAAAAATGTTTGGTGTAAATTGAAATTACCCTTAGAAATATCTTTAATGGTATTATAACCACCACTTACAATCTGGTAGCCGCTCTTCATGTTGCTCAGTATCTTTTTTAACTGTGCCAGTTTTTGAACATTCAGCAATAATTGCTGCACTTCGGCAGATTGTGCTGTGGCTTTAACCGGTGCAGCAAGAATAATAACACCCACTATTATCAATAGCTTTTTCATTGTAAATCATTTAGTTTTTTAGAAATAATTATGTCATTAGCTTCATTACTACGCTGTATGGATAAGCCTGTGGCACTGCTGCAGAAAGAACGGGTGAACTGTTGCTTATCCTGCATATCAGCATAAAGTTTATCTATAGCCCTGATGCGTTCATCATCTTTCATTTGCAAATTTCCATTTGTGATAAGGTTGAATAATTCATCCAGATTCTTTGCACAATCTGATAGCATTGAATTTAGCACTCGTTGTAAATAAGTGATTTCTGCTTGCGTAAAATGCCGGTTGCGTTTGAAGCTTTTTATAGCAGAAGCTGCTTGCTTGGCTATGTTTATTTGCAGGGCAATAATTTCTGCAACTCTGCTGTAACGTTTTATTTTAGGATTGACCTTAACTAATGAGGTGAAATAATTAGTATGCTGTGTTAAGTCGCCATTTTTAAAACCCTTTATAGTATTAAGCCCATTTTTGGCAATGGAATACCCTTTGGAAAGATAGCCGGTGTAAACTTTAAACGCTGCTATTTGTTGCAGCAGGTATTTTCTTTGGGTGGAGTTTTGGCTGAACCATTCGCCCCATGTTTGTGCAGAAAGATTGCCTGCACAAAATATCGCAATGGATATTATCAATATCTTTTTCATAACCGCACATTTACATTTTCACAATAAATATTACTCTAATCCGTAGAGCTTCTTCACCACAGCAATATCATTCCTTTCTTTCGACCTTTGCAAGCTGATTTTAATATTCTGCTGATTGAACTGCCGCAGGTCTGTAATATTTTGTTCAATATTATTTCCTGCTGCATGAATGATATCTAAGCGCCTTGCATCCGACATTTGAGTGGCAAAGGCATTAATGACCATTTGTACCTGGTCAATATTTTTCAGGCTTTCATCCAGTATGCCTGTATAAACCTGCTGCATGTAATTTATTTCTTCCGGCGTAAAATTCTTATCCTGTTTTGCAAGATTGAAGGCTTTGGAATATTCTTGTACTAACTGGATTTGTTTTTTGATGATATCCCTTACTGCCTGGTAAGATACAATGGCATTTTTTACCTTCCACAATTCATCAAAGTATTTTGTATAGAGTTCTTTTTGCTTTTTACTCCAGTCGCTAATTTCTGTGAGCTTTAGCTTCGACATTTTATTTTCCAATGTCTTTTGTGCATTCTGTAGCCAGATGGTTTTGTTTTGCAGCCGTTGAATTTTTAAATCGGCAGCTATGATTACTTTTTTAACCGCCGCTTTAATTATATCAATAATGGGGATTTGTGCCTTTGCCTGTTGTACAGAAGCAACATTTACGGACAGGATAATACCTGCAAGGATTAATAATTTTTTCATACTTCACATTTTCATTTTCACAAATAAATTACCAGTAGTCCAACGTTATTTTAAATCGCTGAGTTTTTTGTACGACCTGTCACCCAATTGCAAGGTGAGCCTGTTGCCATCCCATACTAGAGTTTTTCCTTCTCTTTGTTCCGTTAACGTTTTTGTATCAGCATTATAGTTTAAAACCCAGGTGCTGATAAGCACTTCTTTAGGAAATTCTTTGCCGTCCATTTTTTTAATTAACCCTGTATGCCGGGTTATCTGATAAACGCCATTGCCATCGTTTGCTTTTTTTAAAATGAGGGTGTCAGTACTTCTGCCAAACTCATGCTCATAGGCGGCAGTGTAAATACCTTCAAGTGATGTGTCGTTGTTGGAAGTTGTGCAGGCGGCAGCCAGTAATAAGAAACAAAAAATAGTGTACTTCATAGTTATTATTTTAAGTTGTTAGTGATGCAATTCCTTTTTCGATACTTCCAAACTTTAATGCTGCTGCCTGCACTTTCATCTTTTCTTTTTCCTCTGTTGTATAAGCCAGATATTCTTCGGGTGAAACCTCGGTTCTATAAACTTTACTCAATACACCACCTAACGAAATAAACACTTCCTTATATTTTTTTGTTGGGTCATTGGCTTTGTTGATTGAAAGCACCAAGGCCTTTTCTTTTTCTGTTAATCCCAATAGTTCCTGTATTTGGTCGAACTTATTTTGATACTTACTTTGGTCTAATAATATTTTACAATCACTGTTGTTGATGATGGCCTGTTTTACAACTGGTGATGAAATAATGTCTTCTACTTCCTGTGTAACAACGATGGCTTCGCCAAAAAATTTCCTTACTGTTTTAAATAAATATTTGATGTATTCTGCCATACCTTCCTTTGCAATGGCTTTCCAGGCTTCTTCAATCAAAATCATTTTACGAATGCCTTTCAGTTTTCTCATTTTACTGATGAATACTTCCATGATAATAATTGTAACCACCGGAAAAAGAATTGGATGGTCTTTAATATTATCCAGTTCAAATACAATAAACCGTTGCTGCAATAAATCAAGGTTTTCGGTTGCGTTTAATAAATAATCAAACTCTCCACCTCTGTAATATGGCCGTAGTACATAGAGAAAATTTGAGACATCGAAATCCTTATCTTTTACATTATCGCCTTTCAATATTGCTACAAATTCATCTTTCAGAAAATCATAAAAAGTATTAAAGCATGGAAATAAAGATGATTCTTTACTTACTTTATCAAAATAGAGCTGCAAGGCATTTGAAAGGGCAACATATTCGCTGCGGTTAAAGGTTTCATTATCTTTTTTCCAAAGGGCAAGCAACAGGGTTTTAATGCTTTCTTTTTTTTCAGTATCTAAAATATCGCCGTCACCAATATAAAACGGGTTGAACTTAATTGGGTTTGTTTCAGAGTAAGTAAAATAGTAGCCATTCACCATATCGCACAATCCTTTGTAGGAATGACCCACATCTACCAGTACAATATGTGTGCCTTTTTCATAGTAGCTCCTCACCATGTGGTTGGTAAAAAAAGATTTTCCGCTGCCGGATGGGCCGAGGATAAATTTATTGCGGTTGGTACAAATGCCTTTGTCCATCGGCTCATCTGAAATGTCCACATGCACAGGCCTGCCAGTGAGCCTGTCTCCAAGCCTAATACCTATTGGACTTATAGAAGAACGGTAGTTAGTTTCTAAATTAAAGAAGCAAGAGGCTTGCGGAGAGAAAGTATCAAATGTATCGTTCATGGGAAAGTCTGCAGCATTGCCGGGAATACCAGCCCAGAAGATTTGTGCCGAACCTTCTGTTTCTATTTTGGGTGTGGCATCCATCTGAGTAAGGGCAGAGGAGCAAAGATTTCTAAGATTTTTTAATTCATCTTTATTATCTGTCCATGCCAATAAATTAAAATGTGCCTTTACTGGCAATCTTTGTTCGCTAATAGCTTCATTTAAAAAAGCATCGGTTGATTCTTTTGAGATAAAGTTTTCACGACTGTATGCAGATAAAGATTGCAGCCGCAATCTTTTACTTTCTAATTTCTGAATTGTCTTTTGTACATCTTCAATAAACACATACTGATTGTAAATATGGTTGCAGCTAAGCAATTGCCCAATGGGAGATGCAAACCCCACGCTGAATTTTGTTTTATCGGTAGAGTATTTATCATAGTTAATTCTTGAACCACACAGCGCCGGAACAAATTTAGCATCTGCCATGGTGTATAGCTGGCAATGGTTTTCGCCAATCTTCCATTCGGGTTTAAATTCAATATCTCTGATGGCGACAGAATCATTGCCAAGATTGAGGTATTTCAAGATTAAATCCACTAACTCATCATCACCCAATTCTTTCAATGTTATAAAACCACTATCACTCAGTATTTTTTGAAACTGTCCTACATGATTCATAAAATCATGATAATGTTTTGGATTGATTGTTTCTTCTGGCACTATTGTTTTACGCAGCAAGCTGGAAAATACAGAAGATGATAATTTTCTGTTGGTAGGTTTTTTTGTCAGCAGGATATAACATTGATGGTCTAAGTAAGGCCGTTCATTAAAGAACCGTTCACTACTACGGCTTAAAAAACTATTGTCCTCCTTCCCAAATTCAGGTTTGTATTTTGCTTCGGTAAACCAATCTTGCTTATGTAGGATCGCATTTACCGGTAACACTTTGATTGCTTTTATCCAGGCATGATGAAAGGCTTCATATTCATCATTGCTCATAGTAAACAATTCTGGTAATTCTACCTTAAAGGCAACTGTTACATCACCCATTTTTGAAAGTATAGCATTATGCTCCACGCCATACACCGGCAGTATATCAAACAGATTTCTCATGGAGTAATAGTTTTTTCAAACGAATGATGGAATAACTTTTCACAACTTTTGGTACAGCCTTTTTGGCGACTTTTTTCATTAACCCATACTCACCATAAGTGCGGCTGAGTTTATATACATACATGAATAAGGTTGTTGCCAAAGAAATAATTACTGCAAGGCAGATGAATACATTTATGCCGATGATATAAATGACTGCGAAGAATATTAACAGTATTACAAGCCCACCGCCCAGGTACCAGATGTACTGTGCCTTTAAGCCCTTAAACTCTATTGGCTTGTTGATGCCTTTGTTGATTTGATATACACTGTTGCTCATTGTCACTCTTCACATTTATAAAACTGTAGATGTAAACTGTAACAAAAAGTTTTCCAAGAGTGATAAGTAAAGGGGTAAACGGGGTAGGACAACCCCGGATAACAGTATTGAAGATGAAATGATTAAATGACATAAATAGCTCAAATTCTCATACCCTTTACTTTCCTACCAGCAATTTCTTTTTTTGGCAGTAATGATTTTTCTATCTTAACCACTGGTGTCTCTTTAACCTCCATACTTTTTTCTTCTGTATTACTATGTTGCTTCATCTGGTTCTCCTGAATCTTAATAGAAATTTCCCTTTCCAATTTTGAAACATCTTTTTTCAATTGCGCCAATTCATTTTCTTTTTCAAAAGGCTTGGCCACCAACTGCTGCAGCATTGGAATGTTTTGTTCCAGTTCCTGTAAATTCTTTTGATATTTTTCTTTTAGTGAATCCACCCGGTCAATGGCATTCAGAAAATACCGGGCAGCAAGTTTTGGGTTATCAATATTGATATGGCCCTGGTTCCAGGAATATTTAATACCGGAATCTTTTCCTTCAGCATAAAAAATATTTTGATAGCGGTATTCAAACATTGCCTTTTCTTCATAGGTTTCTTTTTGCCTGCGGATGTATAAATCAAAGCCATAGAGGCTACCTATTTTCATCAAACCATCTTCTCCAAGATTAGGCTTCCAATTTGTAGATAAACGAATAAGGTAAATACCGATAGCTTCAGCATCGGCAGAATTAAAACTCTCCAGTTGAATCGGATTCAGTTTTGTTCCATCTTTATCAAATTGCAATTTTTTTTTGTAACCGGTTTCATCCAGTGTTAGCTTATCTAATGTTTTCAATGCTTTTTCTTTATCACTTTGCAAATTCTCTAACTGAAACCTTGACCGTATTGCTTCTTTATGATGTGCATTCCTCAAACTTTCTAAAACAGCTATCTTCTTTTCCATTTTAGATTTTTCCAATAGTGTCGTATCGCCAGAAAGTATGGCGATATATTCAGAAAAATTCATTCCACTTTTTTCATCAATGGAGCCTTCATCCAGCGTTCTTATATTCAATTCACAATTCTTCATCTGGCTGATGAAGGTCTGTTTATTCTTCAACAGGTTGAATTTGTAATTATCTAATGATTGCTCAACTGCATAGATATAGTTTTTTACTTTGTTGCCATATTCTTCCTTTGCTAAAATATTACCTTGCCTTGCACCACGGCCATTGCGTTGCTCCAGTTCTGAAGGCTTCCAGGGAATATCCAAATGATGCATTCCAACAACATTGCGTTGTACATTTAAGCCAGTACCAGCCTTTTCTGTACTGCCTAATAAAATCCTTATCTCACCATTATTCATTTTACGAAATAATTCAGGCTTTTGCCTGTCTGTCCAGTCATGTATAAAAGTGATGTGGTGAGAAGGGATATTAAAATCGGTAACTAACTTTTCTTTCAGTGCATCATAAATATTAAACGCATCCGGCTTGGGTGTACCAATATCGCTAAATACAATTTGCGTTCCTCTTTGCTCATTACTTTGCTTATAGAGTTCCGCCACATTTCTGGCGCAAACATTTACTTTATGATTGGGGTGGTCTTCATATTGATGAGGATTAATCAACCGCATATCTGCCGCCATCTTTTTAGCATAGTTAGTTGCAATCAACATCCTGCCTTTATCTTCTTCTTTGGTTAATGGTTGCCTGCCTATTAATTCACCATCACCAGTTTTAGCAAACGCCATCAGCTTTTTTATAAACTCCTGCTGGTCTGGCGTAGGTGCAATATTTACTAATAGTTCATCCAATTCAGGCTTATCAAGGTTGATATGTTTGGCTGTTTTGTAGTCCGTAATCTCGTTATAAAATAAAGCCAGTTCCGGCACTTTAATAAAATGACGGAAACGTTCTTTGGCAATTATTTCGTTGGTAACAGAAAATTCAAAGTCTGTCGTCTTTCTTGCAAACACTGCAGCCCAGGCATCAAAATTTTCTATCTGCTGCCTTTCCATTTCTTTTGGCCGCAGGTATTTAAAGAGCAGGTACATTTCTGTGAGACTGTTGGATATTGGTGTACCTGATAAAAAAGTCACACATAAATCACTGTTGAATTTTTCCTGTAGAGTTCTTACAGCAAAAAGCATATTCAACGCTTTCTGGCTGCCTATCATATTTCCCAAACCTGCAACCCTATCGTGCCTTGTAGTAAAAGTAAGGTTCTTGTATTTATGGGATTCGTCAACAAACAAATGGTCAATGCCTAAATCTTTAAAGTTGATACCAGCATCTTTCTTTGCTTCAATATCTTTTTGAATGCCTTGTAGTTTTATACCGAGGTTTGTTTTACGTATCTCTAAACCTTTCAACATGCGCCGGGATATTTCGCCACCCATATCTTTTATGGTGAAAAGGTCTTTCTCCACATTATCCAATTCTGTTTGAAAAATCTCTCTTTGTATTTCCGGACTTTGAGGAATTTTACCAAACTGGTCATGCGTTAAAATAATGCAATCCCAATCGTTATTTTTTATTTCATGTGATAGCCTGATTCTTTTAGAAGGGGTAAAATCATTTTCACCAGGAGCCAGGATTTTTGCATTGGGATAAGCTTTCCTGTAAGTATCTTTTATCTGGTTCACATTGGCTTTTAAAGCCAGTATCATAGGTTTGTTTACAATATGCAACCGCTTCATTTCATGTGCAGCCACAATCATGGTAAGCGTTTTGCCAAGTCCTACTTCATGGTCAACTAACGCTCCACGGTTTTGAATAATGCGCCATGCAGCGTTTTTTTGGGAGCTGTATAAATCTTCTATGCCCAAACGTTTCCTGTCTAATCCCGGAAACTGTAAATGGGTGCCATCGTATTCCCGAAGTATATAGCAATTGAAAGTATCATTGTATAGTTCTTCGAGTTCTTTCTTTTCATTCGCAGGTAACTCTTTCAGCCAATCATTAAAATTGTTGCGAATAGATTCTATCTTTTGGTGGGCCAACTGTATCGCATCATTATCCGGAACACGGATAGTTTTATCGCCAATACTGATTTCATAAGTGTAAAATGGAGTGGTGTTTTCCAAAGCATTTTCCAGCAGCGTATTCCCGTATGAAGTTTTGCCAGCTTTTGTAGTAACAGCATATTCCTGATTAATTTTTGCATTGCTGCTGCTTGCCTTTACTTTAAAAGTATCTAAGGATTGAAAATAGTTTACCTCAGTAGGCAGTTCAAATAAATGAGAAGCAAAACGGTCGTAATAGTCTTTAGGTATCCATCTTTCACCTAAATTAAAATCCAATAGCTCAAAAGGTATTTTTTCTGGCTGAATTTTCTCTAATGCTGATAAACTTCTTTGTAATTGTACATTCTCAGGCGACTCATTTGCTACTGCTTTTGCAATATTTAGCTTACGCACCACATTACCGCTTAAAAATTGGTCGGCAGTTTCCCAACTATTATTGGACGGGTTTATGTAAATATGATTTCCTAAAGAATTTATGGTATCAGCTTCCGTGCTATCAGTAGCCGCAGCAATAAATTCAACATCAACAAAGCCTTTATCATTAAGGCTTTTTGCCAAAGCCTCCACAGGATTATCAGTATGAAAAGCTTCCTGTTTTTGTATCAGCGATTTGGTAAGAATATCGGCTTTAAAGTACTGGTCGCCATCTTTTCTTTCTAATGATGCCAGGACAATAAAGCCAAATGCTTCATCTTTTAATATTCTTTGTTTATTGGTAGATGAATTTAAAATGCCATAGCCTTTTACCAAGGCATCGTAAGATTCGCTTAATTGCTTTCTTAATTCCGGGTATTCAATATTTTCATTCGCTTCTTTATCTGCAAGCATTAAATATTCATCCCGTACAGCGGAGTACTGTTCGTAAAAGCCAATATCCTTTTTTTCATAAAGGCTTGGCAGGAAAACGGGTTTGTCATTTTCACCGGCGATATAAGAAACAAAACCAACCCTGTTGTTATGTACAATCAATGTTCCTTCTTTATGATACGGATTGATGTCTTTTAACTCATCTAATCCTCCATTTTTATTATCAAAAGTGATATGAAATACACTTTCACCTTCATTATAAAACTGGTGATTGTATTCCTGTAATTTATTTGAGAGACCATTTAATTCAAGATGAATAGCAGAAGCATTCATCCAGTTTGCAGGGAAGTTTATTTCTTCTGTATTGGAATAGAGTTTATAAACGTATTGTTTAAAAGCAGTTGATTTGGCGGAAACCAAAACAACTGCTTCATGTTCTGGCTTGTCGGAAGTTTTAATAATATTTGCAATCCGGGCTGTCTTTCTATCAATAACTGTAGTGTCCAATCTATTAATGTATGCTGATGCCCTGTTAATATTGGCAGCAGGTGCAATATCAAATAGCCCCAATTGCACAGAACTGTTGTCGGGATTGTTTTCCGGCATAGGCAGATAAGTAAGCTGTTTGCCTTTATCAATATTTACCTGAACTGGCTTTACAGCAAATGCTGTTGCATTAAAATGTTCATCAACTCCTTTACTGATTGTATCTGCTAATTGTGGTGCAATTAAACTGATGTCGCCTGTCTGCCAGATTGTTTCATGTGCTTTACCATATTGGTCTTTGCCCGGCTTAATTTGATTACCTAAAATAATTTCTGGGTTAAGGGAAACGTATTGATTTAAAGAGTATTTACCAAACTCATTTTCCTGCTCAATCGTACTAACTAATAATTCTTCATTTTGCGAAAGAGATTGTTTGTTTTCGTTCTTTTGAACAATAAGTAAATGACTGGGTGCTTCTGTATTGCCTGTTTCCTTCATCAAATTATCAGGCATTACATTCACGCTGATGAAATCAGTTTTATTAAATAAATACTCTCTTGCTGTTTGATTGGATAGGCTGTTTAGAAAAGCATCTGTAGTAATATAAGCCAGCAAGCCGCCATCTTTTATTTTGTCCAGTCCTTTTGCAAAAAAGTAATTGTGGATCTTACCAGTTAGTGACTCATCCTTAAAGGCTTCATCATATACACGGAAATTTCCAAAAGGAATATTGCTTACAATTAAATCAAACTTTCCATTTTCATTGTTAGAAGTAGTTTCAAAAGCCTTAACCTGAATAGAAACAGGAACGGGTATCGAACTACCCAAAGCAGTCAATACCCGTCCCGATAATAAATCTTTCTCTACTGCATTAATATTTTCCATTGAAGGAAATGCAGACGCAGCCTCTGTAACAAATACACCGGCACCACTGCTGGGCTCGTACATACTTTTAGGCTCAATGCCTTGTTCTTTTAAAACTGCAAATAAGGTTTGAGGAATTATTTCAGGAGTATAAAACGCAGTGAGAATACTGTTCTTAATTGAATCAACAACCTGCTTATAATCAGCATCATTAAAATGCTGCTGCAATAATTGATGCAGTTCTGTTATTTGCGGATAGAGCCGTAGATCTTCTTTAGATGCTTTTAATTTTATCCATTCTTCTTTTGGTCCGTTGGGATATAGTACAGCTTTTAAACCACCAAAGCCAGCATAACGCTTCAATGCTTCTACCTCTTCGGGTAAAAGCATTTTCCCTTCCTTCCATTCTAACGCAATACGAATGGCCGCAAGATTATCTTTCAGTTTCTGTTGACTGTTGTAACTCATCACTTTCACACCTGTCTGCCGACAAGCAGGTTTTCACTTACCACATTTTCTAAGTATTCTTTTACTACACCAGTAATAGCATACCTCAAAAATCTATTATCCTCATTCTCTTCTGAAAAATTCAAGTCGTCAAATACCGATTGGCAATATTTTATCATATTGCTTACTTCGTAAAGCAATAAACCTGATTCAATAATCTGATTGTATTTTATTTCAAATTCTGTTTCAAGAAGATTGTGTATGTAGTTGTACCTGGATGGTTTTAAATCTTGCGTAAGAAAATTCATGCATAGTTCTTCAATAATGTATGCAGGCTTGCCTTCTGTGTTTAATTGCTTATACAAATAATCTACACTGCTTACTTTGTTACTCAGGTAAGTTGTTACGCTGCCTGTTTCTTCTAAATCCAGCAATATATCAGGGTTATTAGCCCTGATATATTGATATAGATTATTGATTAATGTTCCTTGCATTGCAGTAAGTTTTAAGATTAATATTATACACCAAAGAATGAACGGATAACGGTGGCAACAATAACCAGGAATACGCAACTGCCAAACCAGGCTGCTGCAACCTTACCAGTATCAGGGTCGCCGCTGTTCCATTTCTGATATACTTTTACAGCGCCAATCAAACCTACAATCGCACCTACAGCATACATCAGGTTTGTTCCGGCAGCGAAGTAACTTCTCACTTTGGTATTGGCTTCGTTAATACCGGCATTGCCATCCTGTGCCATTGCATATATGCTGGCAAGCATAAGAAAAATAGTTACTGATAAGGCAAACAGTATTTTTTTTGTTTGGATAATTGCTTTCTCACTTTTCATAACACACATTTATTTTTAGATGATGAAGATTTTAAAGAATGCTCCATTGTTTCATTCAAACGCACTTGTTTCTCCTGCACGGAAACAATGAAGCATTAGTTTTTTAAGTCATTTCCATAATTGACTAATATCACTTGCCCGGAATAGTTGAGGGTATTTTTCATTTACTGCGGATGCAATAAAATATACTAATTCATTTCTGTATTCAGCATTTTGTGCCGCAGGATATTTTTCAATTAGCTGCTGCAGAGCATCTGTTAGTTCATGTTTTGAAATACCGTTATTCGTTTGATTAAGGTATGCCTGTACTTCGTCAGTAAATGGCTGCGCCATTGGAGAAGTATCAGTTTTCTGCGGAAGTTTAGGGAGATAGTCTTCGTGGTTTTCCTCTGGCCTTGTGCTTGTTACCGGTGGAATAACAATGGTATCATTATCTACTTTTTTTATGCCAATGAGACTTAATATTTCCCACCGGAAATATTTAAACCCTACAAATGCATAATAGAAAACTAACAATAGAACAACGGCAGATAAGTACTGTCCCCAGGTAATTGAGTTAAACATAACGCTTTTATTTTCTTGTTCACAAATCAAATTCACTTCTCAAAAGCAATGGATAAAATATGTTGCAAAAACTTTTCCAGACTATGCCAGGTGAGGGGTAAAGTGGGTAGGACAACCCCGGCTAATTAAATTGGAAATGAAAGATTTAATTGAAGAAAACTAATCAAAGTCAGTCTTTAGAAGTTCGGTTGGATGAACCTCCAAAGCTTTTGCTAGTTGAAGGATAGTAGTTACAGTTATATTCACCTGACCTTTTTCAATCTTGGAGATTTTACTATTGTCAATATCACACTCATAAGATAGCTCCCGCAGGCTCAGATTTTTTATTTCTCTCAGTCTTTTAATATTAGCTCCCAGCTTCTTAAGATTTGCTTTATCGCTTTGCCTGATCATTCATTGGCAAGATGAAGTAATCAGGCATAAATATTGCGGTCTAATAAGTCCGCAAATCGTTATTTCATGAACAATTCTGACAACATACTAAGCTTTCCGATTGATTCTCTGCCATTATCAGATGAATTTAGGATAATGGCACAAGAACAGCATTTCAGAACCCTTGAAGAAATATTGAACTGGCCGGTGGATGTTCTGCTAATGCATGAAGGATTTACTTATCATATCTATGAAGAATTGCTAAAATATTTTAAGAATAATAATTTGCCTGGCTTTGTGAAGAAGGTTACAATTTACCCAAAATATTAATCCATTTAAATAACATATCTCTTACGCTAGTAATAGTAGTTTTATCCGGCGCATGGTATTTAGTTTCTAAACTGCCGAAAGAAATTTCATCTTTTTGAAGTGTAGTAAAAATTTTTGCAACCGTTCTTAATGCCGGGGCAATTTGCCTGTTGATAATAATTTTATCTACAACAAGTAAACGTACAATAACTGCCAGCTTTGCCACAGTTAAAGACGTTTGAATCTTATCGAAATTTTCAGCAATTCCATTTTGATTAAGCGCTGCACTTGTTCCCAATTCAATAAATTGTATTTCTTCATTTATCCAGCCATTGATTTGTTCTTTCAGCGATGGTACTGTATTATCCCAATAACAGTTTAACCTTACAGTAAGTTGGTTAATCCTTTTCTGTTCCTGTTTCAGCAAACGTATCCGTTCGTTCTTTCCTAACGTATCAGGTGTAAGGGCAGCAAACCTTTCATATTCTGCCAATACAAAATTTTCATCATTGAAATTCAGGCAGTATAAAACTTCCCTCAAATTTTCTTCCAAAATTGGTTTGCTTTGCCTTTCAATTTCTTTGGAAAGCTGTCGCATATAGCTAATGCTGTTTATGCTAATTGCGTCACTGTCCGATAACTTATCTGTAATTACGGTAAAGATTATATTCATTAAAGAATTTCTGGTTTCTGATGGAGGGATAAATGATGCTTTTACTTTTTTTAATTTTTTAATGATTTCTACTTTGTCTATTTCAGCAAAAGCAGCCGGTGCTTTCCTTTCCTTATTAATATAGCTTCCGAAAAATTCTTCTATAAACTGATAGGTTTGATAAAACTGCTGACAAATTTTTTCAGCAGCTAGCTTTATATTATTCGTTGCATCTTTAGCAATTGTGTATGCAAACATTGTATCCATCAACCGAACAAAATAGATAAAAACAGTTTCAATTAACTGTTGTTTATCTAAAGAACTTTCCCGGCTTATCATTTCTTCCAATAATAAAGACCTGAAATATTGGTGTTCCTGTTCTGATTCCTGGATACGGAAGTTTAGGTCATCCCAATCCGTTTTGGACGCATCTATTTTGTTCGTCAGTTCTGCATCCCATTTCACCAGGATAGTCACAGCCCCACCGATACCTGTTTTACTTTGCCCATTAACGGGGGTAAACAGTATGGGCAATTGCCGGGCAGGTTGTTCAATTGCGTTTTTCATCGACAATGTCATTTAAGTCTTCAAAAAACACTGCATTTATTAAATTTTACAGCTTTTATCAACTAAAGACTTTTACAATTTTGAGACCTTAATTATACGCAAATTGTACTATTTACCTACGTGGAAATGACTATTTGTAAGGGAAAAAGCAACAAGCACCAAACTACGCATTTTATGCACCCAGCTTATGTACCAGCTCTACCCGGTTGGAAACCTTTACTTTATCGAATATGTTTTGGGTATGTTTGGCTACGGTTCTTTCAGCTATAAACAACAGTTCAGCAATTTGTTTGTGGGTTTGCCCCCGGTAAAGAAGCAACGCTATTTCTTTCTCCCTGGCGGTAAGGTTGTACTGTTTGCAGTTTTCACTAAATCTTTGCTCCCGGCTAATCCCTTCCAATTCCAATGTCCTTTTATTCACCTCCTCCTGTAAATGTTCATTCCAGTTTAGAAGTTGATTTTCGGATGCCACCAGCCGCTGGTGTTCATCTTTTAACTGCCGTATATTTCTCCTCATGTGTTGGGTTAGTAATAAGAGAAAACCCGTATTGGTAATAGATGCTTCTACTGCCTGCCCGATATTAAAAAAATCAATTACAGGCAGGCATACCCAGGGTGTAAGACTTAAAAAGAGCACAATTTTGTCTTCAGCAGATTCATTTTTTGCTGCTGCTGCCAGTGTAACGATAACCCATAAGGCATAAGCAACAGGCACAATCAGTAAATTCTTTGCATCCGCAAGTTTTCCGGTAATGCCAAATACCAGCATAAACAGTAAATAAGGCAGCATTAAGAAAAAGAATACGCCACGGTAAGCATGAAATTTCATTTTAGCAAGGCCAAAAGCATGATAAACGTAGTAAGGAAAATAGCATGGTGTAATAAACCCCGTGGCATACGCAATACTATTTTGCCAAAAATAAGAACCAGGCAAGGTTGGGTCAGGTAATAAGCCGCCAGTAATATTATACACTATCAGTAATAGTAAAAGAAAAATATCGAGGTAGCTTATTTTATCATGTGGCCTTGCCAGGTGATGAATGAAAAGATAAAAAAGAATTATCAGTTCGATGCAGACGAACGCAAAGGTAATCAGGTGCATTTGGGTACCAGGTAACAGCATAAAACCAATAGTTAACTTATTCTCTTTTCAGGCAAAATAGCCTGTATCCAAAATCAAGTTCATTGTAAATAGTAAAACCGAATTTTTTATACCACGGAATATTTCTCAGTGTAGAAGTCTCAAGGCAGATAATTTTATTTCGTTTCTCAGCAGCATTAATTATTTCGTTTAATAATTTACTTCCAATACCTTTTTTCTGCTGCGAATGATGAACACCAATAAACCACAAATAGTACATCGGTAAAGCAGGATGGACTGCTTTAATTTTTTCTTCTCTTGCAATGGCTTTTTTGCTATTAGCTAATCCGAGGCAGAATAAAGCAAATTTTGCATCAAGACAAACAGACTTTATTGTTGTTTTTTTGTTTTCGGGAAGCATTACCAGAGCACAGGCATTTTTATCATCAGACAGGTAAATTTCACCGGATAAATAGCAAATTTCAAAAGAATATTCCAATAGTTTTTTTATCCGGGTCAACCGGCTTGCATCCTGTTTTATGATGTAGTTTACACTTTTATTTTCACCGAACGAATCAAGTAAAATAGCTACTATTAATTCTTTATCAGAATGTTGGGCCCTAAGCATAGCTGCATGTTTTACACCACATATAAAGTATCAATTTTTGTACCGATTAAGGGTTGCTTAAGATTAGTTCTCTTCAGGTGTATTTTCTTTAAACAAACACCCCAATTGGGCTTATAAAATCAGTTGGTTCACATATTGTACCTTTAAGTTTATCATTTAAATTCTTATTTCTTGTCATCACTAAGCAGTAACACTTATGAATTTGTATATTAAAAACATGGTTTGCAACCGATGTATCTTGGTTATAAAACAGGAGTTGGATAAATTAAAATTACAAGCCAGCTTTATTGTATTGGGAGAAGTGCAGTTAACCAAAGAGCCAACTGAAAAAGTCTTTATACAGCTAAAAAAAAATCTAGCTGTTTTGGGGTTTGAAGTACTGGACAACAATAAGAAAAAACTGATAGAGAAAATTAAGAACATTATTGTGCACCAGGTGCATCACAGCACTATAGATGAACAGCATAACTTTTCTGAAATACTATCCAAAAAAATCAATAAAGATTATAGCTATTTAAGCGGTCTTTTTTCTGAGGTTGTAGGCATAACAATTGAAAAGTATATTATCAATCAAAAGATTGAGAAGGTAAAAGAACTGATTATCTATAATGAAATGAACTTCAGTGAAATTGCATATCATTTAGGCTACAGCAGTGTGGCGCACCTTTCAGCGCAATTTAAAAAGGTAACAGGGCTTACACCGAGTCATTTTAAAAACGTAGGTGGCTCACTCAGGAAAAGTATAGATTCAATCTAAAGTCACCAAAATCATATAAATATTAGCCATAAACAAAGCCAATCTTTTTTTTAGTATTGCTAAAACCAAAATTGTATAAACCCTTTCCACAATTCTGTAAATGGCCGGGCTGGGTGTATGGTAACTTTGTAGCCTAAAACTATTTTATGATACATACTTATAAAGTTTCAGGAATGACATGCGGCGGGTGCCAGGCAAAAGTGCAAGGATTATTATTAAAAGTTACAGGCGTAAAAAATGTAAATATTGATTTAGCAAAAGGGGAAGCGGCCATTGAGATGGATAAACACATTGCAACAAATTATTTAAAAGAAGCATTGAAGGATTATCCAAAATATCAGTTATCAGAAGCTATATATCAGCAACAAATTGTTACTACCAATATTGCTGAAGAGGAAACAAAATCATGGATAGCAATCTATAAACCTATCCTGTTAATTTTTGGATACATCATAGGTATTACTTTATTGGTGGAATATATGAATGGAGCATTTTCGTGGATGCGGTGGATGAATCATTTTATGGCAGGTTTCTTTTTGGTGTTTTCATTTTTTAAATTGCTTAATCTAAAAGGATTTTCAGAAAGCTACAGCATGTATGATATTGTAGCAAAAAAATGGAACGGCTGGGGCTATGTTTATGCCTTTATTGAATTGGCTTTAGGGTTAGCTTTCTTAACCGGATTCAATCCCATGCTTACGAATGTTATTACCTTTGTGGTAATGGCAGTTAGTATAATTGGGGTATTACAAAGTGTGGCTAATAAACGTAAAATAAAATGTGCCTGTTTGGGTGCAGTGTTTAATTTACCCATGAGTACCATCACCATTATTGAAGATTTGTTGATGATTGGTATGAGTGGAATTATGTTATCAACTATGTTATAATGACGGCAATAAAATCAATAAGGCATTTTTTCTGGAAAATCTTCAAGACAATTTTTGTAAGGCAAAAGGATTGCTGCAAATGATACTACAATTTCAATCAACCATTAACTGTCCTGTTTGCAGTTAGAGTGTGGAAGAAATTATGCCTTCAGATGCTTGCTTTTTTTCTACGAATGTAAAAATTGCAAAACAATGCTTAAACCCAAGCAAGGGGATTGTTGTGTTTTTTGTAGTTACGGAAATATACCCTGCCCGCCAATTCAGCAAAATTCAGACTGCTCTAAATAATCCACTCTGAATCTTCATCACTTCTTTACTTTCTATAAAAGTTACCACTTTGTGGTATTGACATCGTCATTCACACCCGCTACTTTTACTCTCAAAACAATTCAATGCCATTGATTCCCTTTCCTTGTTATAGGTAATACAGGGCGTTTATGCTTTCTCAGCGTAAAGAGCAAGCAAACCTTAAATCTTCACATCATGGCACATGGCAAATTATTCTCTGGTAAAACAAAAAGTGTAAAAGAATGGACGATTAGTCCATTACAAATGAAACAGCTTTTAAAAGAAGCACCGAAAGAAATTACTAAACAAAAAATTAAATCGCCTGAGTTAAAAATCAACACTGAAGAGTTACGTTTTATTCCGGAAAAATTTTTGCTTAAAGATTTGCTTGACCCACACTGGTTTTGGCATAAATACTTTTGCAAGCCACTATACCGTCGTCGAAAAAATCAAAAAAATCTTACTCCGTTAGAATGGAGTCGTTTTATTTATGCTATTGAAGCGTTAGCAGATACCGATACACCTGCACCAAATTATCAGGAGTTTGTACAAATACATGTGCAGGCGATGACAACTCCTGCAGGACACATGTGGGGTGCACATGGAGGTATAAATTTTTTAACATGGCATAGGGAATATTTGGCAAAATTTGAAGCCAGATTAATTGCCATCAATCCTTTAGTTACCATTCCTTACTGGAATTGGATTGAAGACAGGTATATACCGCCGCAATTAAATAACAGTGCCGACTTTACCCGTTGGGGAATTACTAGAGGAGGTTCCTTCAATGATACTTTACTACCTACTGCGGCACAACATGCCACACTGATGGCAAATACAAATTTTACGAATTTTTCAACACAGTTAGAGGCATCACCTTTTCACAACAGGCTTCATGGGCTGGTAGCCGGTACTATGGGAACAGCTTCGTCACCTGCCGACCCTATATTCTGGCTGCATCATGGTTTTATTGATAAGCTATTTGCAGACTGGCAGATTATAAATTCGGCTGCTGTACATCCTAATCCTGCAGAAATATTAAAGCCATCACCAATTATGACAAGAACAAATGCACAAGTATGGAGTACGTTGGGCTTGGGATATGTGTACGCTTAATTTTTAGCTTTTAAAATCACTTAATATGTGCAGACTAATTTTAGAACCGATAATTCTCATAATAAAAACATTCATTCAGGTAGCCAGGGATATAGCAAGAACAGTTTGCGAATTTGTTACCAGAACTATCCGTACTGTTAGAGAAGTAGTGGAAAAAATTTGCAAGTCGCTTCCCTGGCCACTTAGCCTTTTATGCAACTTTGTTACCAAGGTGATTGAAGTAATTGAAAACATAACAGAATGGGTATGCCGTGAAGTAATTGATAGGATTTTTGAATGGGTTCAGGTTGTAATGGAATATATCTACTACATTGCCCGGTGGGTTTGCTGGCTCATTACATGGATAACAGTTAGGTGGATTGAATATTTACTTTGCAGGGCTGGTATTGAAATAAGTAAAAATATACGGGTATGTGTAAAAGTATTGAGCGAAAACATTACCAATAAAAAAAAAGGTGCAGTAACTATTCAACCGGCTGCTACCAATGCCGAGTTAAACGCTATGCTCAACCAGGCATCAGCAGTTTTCAGGCAATGTAATATCAATATTATCGTAGATAGTATTGATATAATTGGGCATCCAGAATTTTTACGGACTACAACTTGCGATTTTGGTAACACATTTTCCAGTTTCTGGGTCACATTCAGCAGAGAAGCCTGTTCACCAAAAAAGTTATTTCCTGTAATAACAGTTTATGTGGTTGAAAAAATGACTAACGCTGGTGGATGTGCATTTCCCGGCACGGACTGGATAATTACTAATAACCCAGCTAACAGTGGGGGATCGGCTATAAAAGCAGGAAATACCATTGTGCAGGAAATAGGGCATTTATGCGATTTATTTGCACACTCATCTGACCCAAATAATGTAATGACAGACCAGCCCGGTGGCACATCAGACCAGTTAGATGAGCATCAGTGTTGTATTATCAGAAGTTCAAGATTTGTAACATTCGGTTGAGTTGCTATTTACAACTGATACAAAAGATTTACTTAAATTACCGTTGTTTAAAGCAGCGGTATTTTTTTAATTGTTAACTTACTAAGTAACCAAATGTCTGAAAACCTTTCCCAAATCATCCTTCAATACAAGCAAGATAAACAATCTGTTTACAATACCTGGTTCATCAATAATGAAGAACGGCTAAAAGCATTTCGTTCCATCCGCCGGGGTGTAATGCAGGTGATTGATGATATTAAGAACAAAAAATTCCCTAATGATTTTAAAGGTTCTTCTTTAGAGTTTGTACTTAGCTGCATTACAGAACAGAAGCAAGTGTTTGAAGGTGCTTCTCATCCTTTTTACTGGAAACCAAAGCTGAGGATTCCTGACATTTACGAGAACGAAAATAATAAGCAGGCTTTCGGACAATTTTTAGAAAATTGTTTGAATGCAAAAACAGAAGAACAAATAATTAAAGAAATAATCAGGCTGGATAGTTTAAAAATTAAAGGACTTGGCCCATCGGTGGCAAGTATTTTATATTTTCTTCACCCTACCATTATTCCTCCATTTAATACAGCAATTATCAACGGCTTTAATTTTCTATTTAAAGACAAAAAGAAATTAGGAAGTTGGAGCGAATATTTAAAATTGAGAGAGGTAATGATTGACACCAATATTCAGCATCGTTCTGAGTTGTCATCTGATATGGGAGCAATTGCAGGATTATTGTTTGAAATAGGGACACAGAAATTGATATTAGGCAGCGATGTATATCTATCAGAACCGGAACGAAAAAAATTAGAAAAATTAATTGAGAAACGGCAGGAAAGTGTGCAACAGGAAAAAGAGGAAGAAAACCTGCATACCGAAATGCAATATCATTTATTGAAGATTGGTAATGCTTTGGGTTACGATGTAATAGCAGCATCAAATGACCGTTCAAGGTCGCATGGTGGCAATAGTTTTTCATTTATGAGTTTACAACAGTTTCCTGAAATAAATTTGGACAAAGAAACTTTGAATACAGTAAAACTAATTGATGTACTATGGTTTCAAAAAGCAACGAATAATGTGATTGCTGCTTTTGAAGTAGAGAAGAGTACCAGTATTTATTCCGGTATTTTACGCTTAACAGATTTGAGTTATTCCATTGCAAACGGCGATGAAGTGTTTTATTTGATTGTACCGGATAAAAGAGAGAAAGATGTTTGTATGCAGTTATGCCGCCCCGCCATAAAGCAAAATAATGTGGCAATCAAATACATCCTGTTTTCAGAATTACGCAGCCATTGCGATGCACTATGTAAGTTTGGCGAAAGCCATCATATATTGGAAAAGATTGCTAAAATTGCTTCATAATCATCTATTTATAATTGTTTAATAAATACAGGCAACCATTTATCTAAAACTCTTGTATCATATCATAATAACGTAAAAGAAAACATCAGTATTTGGCATTTTCAAACCTGGAGCTGCAGCATTTAATTAATGGGTGCCGGAATAACGACCGTTACCAGGAAAAGTTATTCTTTGAATGGCTCAAAGTATTTGCGGCCAATATCTGCTTTCGGTATGCTTCCAGCAAAATTGAGGTTAATGACCTTGTGTGTGACGGATTTATTAAGGTTTTCAAAAACCTTCATTTATACGATGAAGAAATTT
>JAYWII010000112.1:0-32046 GCA_043788995.1 Chitinophagaceae bacterium
TGCTTTTGCCATGACTATATAATTTTGATGTGCTAATTTGCTAATATGCTAATTTGCTAATTATCCGCAATGCACTTTAATTCGTTAGCACATTATCGAATTAGCCAATTAGCTAATTATTTGATTTCCTTGTGTACGGTTACTTTCTTTAAAATTGGGTTGAATTTTTTCAACTCCAGTCTTTCAGGGGTATTTTTTTTGTTCTTTTTGGTGATGTAGCGACTTGTACCTGCTTTACCGCTGGACTTATGCTCTGTACATTCCAAAATAACCTGAACCCTGTTACCTTTCTTTGCCATTGTAATTTAATTTGATAATGTGATAATATGCTAATGTGCTAATGTGCTAATTTCATTAATTCAAAAATGCATTTATTTTATTAGCACATTATCGAATTAGCTAATTAGCTAATTATTTAGATTTTTTCACCCGCTGCTCTTAAGCCTTTTACTACTGAAAGCAAACCATTTTTGTTAATGGTACGGATCGCTTCAGAAGAAACTTTTAAAGTGATCCATTTGTCTTCCTCAGCCAGGAAAAAACGTTTTGTTTGCAGGTTTGGTAAGAACCTGCGTTTGGTTTTAATATTTGAATGTGATACCTTATTTCCTGTTATTGGTTTTTTACCCGTAACCTGACATACTCTTGCCATAATGCTAAATTTTTGGACGGCGAAGGTAAGTAAACATTTTTGATTTTCTGGTTTGATTTGGATTTTTTTTTGGCTTATCAACAATTTGTGATAAAATAAATTCAAATCAAACCACAGAGAGTCTCCGCCGGATATACCAAACCCTCCACATCTGCAGCGCCACAGCCATAATAATCAATCCAACGCCAAGGTAAAAATTTACATTCAGCGCCTTGTTCTCATTGAAAATGACAAAAGCAAGTACTATCCCGTAAACCGGCTCCAGGTTATAGGCAAGATTCGTTGTAAAGGCAGATAGCCTGGTAAGGGCATTTAACTGCAGATCAAACGTGAGCACCGTACAGAACCATGCCATGATCAACAACCATAACCAATCACTGGATGTTGGTAAATAATAGGTGGCAGGGAAAAAATGCAAATAGAATGGAGCTGCAAAACTAAGTGTAAGTAAACCACCTCCTAATTCGTACAGGGTCAATATTTCCGGGGTATGCCGGGCCAATAATTTTTTATTGTAAATGGGAAACAAAGCACAGAGTACCGCTGAAACAATTCCAAATAAAATACCGAGTTTAAATTGAGGGTGGAAATCGAAAATAATATAAATACCGGCAATGGCAATGGCACCCAGTAATATTTCCACCAAAGAAATTTTTCGCCTGGATATCAATGGATCTAAAAGAGCGGTGAAAAATCCTGCGCCAGAAATACAAACCACCGCAATGGATACATTGCCATATTTCACACTGCCGTAAAACGCCACCCAATGCAGTGCCACCAGGGCTCCCACGCCAAAAATCTTCATCATTTCTTTACCTGGTATCAGTCTTAATTTCCCTTTAAAAAATAAGATTACCCCAAGCGTAAGTACTGTAATCAACAAACGGTACCATACCAGGATGATCTCGTTTAGCCCAATCAGCTTTCCTAAAATGGCGGTGAAACCTGCTAAGAAAACGGCGATATGTAATTGCAGCAGCGCTTTTTTCATTGGTTCCAAAGATAGCAGTAAAATAAAAAATCCGCCAGGTATCAACTGGCGGATTTTTTAATATAGTTGAAATGATTTAAGCTTTTTTAGCTAAAGCAGGTTTAGCAGACTCCTTAACTTCTGAAGTAATGATCTCTGCTTCTCCCAGTGGCTTATCTTTTGCAAAATCAACCAGTATTGGTGCTGCCACAAAAATGGAGGAATAAGTACCGGTAACCACACCGATCAGCATCGCAAAAGCAAATCCTCTTGTAACCTCTCCACCAAAGATGAATAAGATAAGAATCGTCAGGAACACCGTTAAAGAGGTCATAATGGTACGGCTCAGCGTATCGTTAATGGCCCTGTTAATGATAGTGCCTTTGTCGCTTGCTTTAGAGCCTTTGCTGTACTCCCTGATACGGTCAAATACAATTACCGTATCGTTCATACTAAAACCAATTACCGTTAATACCGCAGCAATAAAATGCTGATCGATCTCTAACGGGAACGGTACGATATTTTTTAAGAAAGAGAATACCGCCAGTGTAATAAATACGTCATGCAGCAAAGCCACAATGGTACCAAATGAGTATCTCCAGTCACGGAAACGGATCAGGATATAAATGAAGATGATCAGTATTGCAAAGATGGTTGCTTTGATAGCGCCTTTTTTCAGGTCTTCAGAAATAGTAGGTTGTACCGTTTGTGAACTCTGAATATTATTCCTTGAAAACTCTTCGTAAGTAATGTTGGCTGGTAATACTTTTTTCAAACCTTCGTATAACTTTTGCTGAACCTGGGCGTCAGCATTGTCTACACCTTTTTTATAAGAAGTGGTAATGTTTAAATGCTTGTTATCACCTACCGTTTTAATTACCGGAAAATCTCCTTCAAAAGCTACTCTAAGGTCATCCTGTACATCTGAATTTTTTACAGCCTTGTCAAACTTTACAGTATAACTGCGGCCTCCTTTAAACTCTACGCCTTCGTGAAAACCATTAAAATAAGAACCAATACCCAGCAATGCCACTACTATTGAAATACCGTAAGCTACCTTCCTGTACTCAATAAATTTAAAATTGGCATGTTTGAAGATCTTCTTTGATATCGGGGTAAAATAATTAAAGTGACGGTTTTTATTTGTCCAGAAATCAGTGATCAGCCTTGAAACTAAAATACCGCAGAACAAAGACAACACGATACCCAGCATTTGCGTAGTGGCAAAACCTAGTACAGGTCCCAATCCAAAAATGAAGAGGATGGCTGCAGTTAAGAAAGTAGTAACGTGGGCATCAATCACTGGTGCCAATGAGCGCCTGTAACCATCGTTAACCGCCTGAGGATAAGATTTGCCCTTGGTTAATTCTTCTTTGATCCTTTCAAAAATAATTACGTTGGTATCCACCGCTAAACCTACTGTTAGTACCAAACCTGCAATACCAGCAGCTGTTAATGTAAAGCCCATTGCGATCAATACACCCACTGTAAACAGTAAGTTTAAGATCAATGAAATATTAGCTACCCATCCACCAGTGTTATAGTAAACTAGCATTAAAGCAAAAATTACCAGGAAGGAAATCCCAAATGCCATTGCACCACCATTCACCGATTCTTTTCCAAGGGTAGGGCCTACCACCTGCTCTGCTACAATTTTAGCAGGAGCATTGGTTTTGCCTGATTTTAAGATGTTGGCCAAATCCTGCGCCTGTTCAATAGTGAAGTTGCCTGATATTTCAGAGTTACCACCTTCTATTGCTCCGTTTACATTAGGAGCAGAGTAAACAATATCATCCAGTGTAATGGCGATTGGTTTGTTTACATTATCAGCAGTCATCCTGGCCCATGTTTTAGAACCAATTGGAGTCATTTGCATTTTAATAGATGGACGGCCTTTGTCATCATAACTCTGACCAGATTCTTCCACGCCTTCACCTTCTAACTTGGCTTTTTCACTGCCGGGTACCATTTTAATGGCATATAAAGGATAGTAACGCTGACCAGTTTTTTCAACTTTTTCTTCCACACCCAGTAAAAACTTCATATCAGCAGGGAAAGCAGCTTTCACTACTTCCATGTTCATATAGCTGTTAAAAGTGCCTGTATCTTTCAGCATAATGCTGCCGATTGACGGAGCAAAAATTGGTCTGCCGCTTTTATCTTCCTGCGGATTGATGGGGTTAATTACTTTAAAGAAAGCATTGGCGCTGGCAGATGTGCTGCTGGTATCTCCGCCACTAATGATGGTGCTAACAGCTTTATCTGCGGTTTGCAACGGCGTACTCAGTTCACCAATATTGTACACTTCCCAAAACTGGAGGTTGGCGCTTGCCTGCAAATATTTTCTTACCCTTTCTTTATCAGTAACACCGGCCAGTTCCACCTGGATGATACCTTTAGATTCATCCAAATTGATGTTTGGTTGTGCCACACCGAATTTATCAATACGCTTTAATAATATCTTGTAAGTTTCTTTAATGGCACCCTGGGCTACTGTTCTTACCTGGTCAATTACCTGGGCATCACTATCAGTAACTTTTACCTGCTTGCCTGCACCGGAAAATATACCAGCCAGTTTAGCACCGGGGTTTTGTTGGGTGTAAGCAGTGCGGAATAAAGAAATGTAATCAGCATTGCTGTTCACTTTTTGTGCAGTGGCTGTTTGTAAGGCTTTCAGCAGTGCAGGATCTTTTGGGTTGTTACTCATGGATTTGATCAAACCCTCCAGGCTCACATCCATCGTAACGCTCATACCACCCTGCAGATCCAGGCCAAGGTTTAGTTCGTTCTCTTTACACTTTTGATAACTGCTGCCAATTACAGGGTAAATTTCTTTGTCCCTGGTACTGTCAAGAATATGCTGCATCCTGCTTTTAACCTGCAGGTCATAGTCGTCAGTTTTGGTGTTGATGTTTGGATTTTGGGATTTTACAATTCTTTCAGCCTGGGTCTTAACTTTAGCTTCGTAGCTGCGTACAACAAATGTGTAAGACAGCTCCCAAAGAGAAATAAGAATCAGCGCAATGGCGAAGAACCACACTAAACCTTTCAGTTTCATAATCGTTACTTTTAGTAGCTTTTATTTTGTATTTTTAAGAAGTTTGCAAAGATAGGGGAAAAACCCTTTGAAGATATGGCCCCGTTTATTTAGAATTTTCCGCATTTTGCAGCGTAAATTAACCTTATGCAAATCAGATATCTCCGTTCATTTGTGGTTTTGGCAGCATTCAGCTCATTACTAAGTTGTACTGCATCCAAACAAACCTTGCAATCATCTCCCAATTATATGGCTCCTGTTGCTGAAATTGCTGTTACTATACCGGCTGAAATTAATGCTGACAGCACCCATACAGATCAATTTCTGGAAAGCCTGCTGAAACAGTATCCTCAATATTTTGATTCCATTCTTACCAACCCGAAAGCATACAACGTTCAGATCATTTACACACAGGTTGACAGGGGGGCAAATGGTATCCCTGCATTAAAGCAGCATTATTTTAATGTGAACCGGGATAATTATTTCTATCCTGCTTCCACCGTAAAATTTCCTGTAAGCCTGCTTGCGCTGCAGCGGCTGAATGAATTAAAAGATAAGGGCGTTGACAAAAATACTACCATGCTTACCCAGCAGGCTTACAGCGGGCAAACAGCGGTATTGAATGATCCCACCACCATTGACGGCAAACCAGCCATTGCACAGTACATTAAAAAAATATTGATGGTAAGTGATAATGATGCTTACAACAGGCTGTATGAATTTTTAGGACCCCGTTATATCAATCAACAGTTTTACCAAAAAGGATATAGTGATATTCAACTCAGGCACCGGCTGCAGATTGCATTGTCAGAAGACGAGAACCGGCATACTAACCCCATTCAGTTTTTAGGAAAAAATAATGAAGTGCTGTACCAGCAACCAATTCAATTTGATACTACCAAATATGCATTGCGGAATGATTCTATTGGCAAGGGATACTATTCAGGTGAGCAGCTTATCAACAACCCAATGAATTTTTCTATCAAGAACCGGATTAGTATCGAAGACCTGCATACCATTCTTATCAGCCTGGTTTTTCCAAGTAAAGTCACAGCATCCAAACGGATCAATCTTACAGATGAAGACAGGAATTTTATTTTGAAATATATGAGCCAGTTGCCAACAGAAAGTACTTACCCGCCTTACGCAGACGATACCACGAATTACTATCCTGCCTACTGCAAGTTCTTGTTGTATGGTGCAGAAAAAGGGCCGCTGCCAAACAACATCCGGGTATTCAACAAAGTAGGAGATGCTTATGGGCAGTTACTGGATGTGGCCTATATCGTGGACTTTGATAAAAAGATCGAGTTCTTTTTATCCGCCGTTATCTATTGCAACAGTGATGGTATTTTGAATGATGATAAATATGATTACGATACCATCGGCTTTCCATTTATGAAACATTTAGGGCAGGTGATCTATGAGTATGAAACAAAAAGGGAAAAGAAAATTGAAGCTGATTTGAGTGGGTTGAAGTTTGTGTATGATAAGGAGTAGGTTTTTTGTACTGAGCTTTTGAATTATTATTAAGCTGTAGTGGCGTCGCACTCTTTTGCAGAATATCTTTATTGAACAGGTAAAATTATAGCAGAATTTATTTTCACCTTTCCTTTTAAAATTGCTACATGAAATTAATCTCCCTATTTTCTATTGCACTCCTTTTTCTAAACTCCTGCAAGGAAAAAAGCAAACAGGTTTCTGAAATTTCAATAAAGGATTCCGCATTGAAAGAATATCTTACTTATACTTCTTCATTACCTTTTTATGATATAACCAATTATGAGTATCAATTTTTAAAGGCTTACTATTTGAATGATAAATCTTTTTTTAATATAACTGAAAGGATGATAAAGTCGAGTAAGCTAAATGATCAAAAGAAATTATCAGATACCACCACTCATCATCCCCGGATTGATACAATGAAAGTTGATGAAGCATATCAATATTATTATTCAGCACCGTTTTGTCCATTTGGTATTAACATCACAATAAGTAAACTTGGAGAAGAGATTATTTTACTCACTGTGATCTACAAAGTGATAAGAAATTCTGAAGTAAAGGCGGTTCATAAAATGTATAGTAAGAAACTGACATCAGTCAATTGGGATAATTTTGAAAAGTCTATTGAGTTCGCTGATTTTTGGGGATTGGAAAGATTTGTAATTATAGGGTGTTGCGATCCTGATCAACTGGATGTTCAAGGCGTAGTAAAAGATAGGTTTAGTCATGAAATAAGAAAGTGGCAATCTGTGAAAAGAGGTTTTGTGTCAAATACAGCCCTTTATAGCTCCTTTGATGTTTTATTAAAATTTTCTGGCTATAAAAATGTATGCCTTGATTGAAAACTGAAAGATATTTTATAGAAAAGTCCTTTTAAGTACTTTTGATGACTAACTGTTTTGGGTGTCGCATTCTAATCGAATTGTTTTAAATTTCATGAATAAGAAAGATTTATGCCATTTTAAAAAACGCTTTAAATTATGATCAGGAAAATATTATTCTTTTTTCTATTTACATCCATAACCGCAATTTCTTTTGGACAAATAATTGATAGCCTCAAACTTAGTGACACAGAAATTCCTGCAGTCTATTCAAAATCGGATGAAATGAATTGTGTAACACCTCATGCTCATTCATTTTATGTTCAAACTGATTTATATGAAACTTTTTTAGGTAAGGTGGTTAAAAAAGAATTTCAATCTTTCAGTAAAAAGGGTGATAAGGGCTCCATACTTTATTTTGAGTTTGAAAAAGAATTCCAGGGGCAGGGTTTCCTGGACGGGCTTTTATGGGGACAAGGATCGAAACCAACAAAATCTGAGCCAGATGAATACTATACAAAAGGGAATATTTTGATTATCTGGAGTTTTAATCTTAAGAGTGAAATCAAACAAATTTCTAAAACAAAAGTGATACAAGTTTTACATTGACAGTTGCTGTATCAAACTTACAAATACAACCGCTTTTTCTTATTCAATACAAATAGTGTTTACTGCTTTGACCTTTGGTGCCAACCAGGGTACTTCTTAATCTTTTACCAAATGCCCCACTTCTGCATCCAGGGAAAGATGCTGCGTCAATAATTTTTCAAACCTGATTTTTTCTTCCGGTAATTTGAAAATACGTTTGGGTATAATGATGGCCTCAATAGAGCTGGTGAACAAATAATAATAGTTTTTATTTTCCTGTTTTTTAATAAATGCTGCCCAGCGAAACCGGCTTTCAGTCAGTGCATCTTTTAATGCAATACCGCTATCGTCTATTTCGATTGTTTTTTCAGAGAAGATGCTGGCGTTACTGGCATCATCCGTAACCTTTTCTGCATGTTTGGATACATTGTTCCTGCCAGAAAAAATTTGTACCGCAGTAGTAAACAGCAGAATGCCAAGATAGAGATACATGTACCAGGAATGAAAACTAAAAACACCGGTATAAAAGATGAGGGCAATCAACCCGCCGTTAATAAGCACCTGCCGCAGGTAGTAATTTATTTTCTTTTTCTTTTGCTCAGGGGCATCCCATGAAACATAGGTGTAGTATTCAATATAATCTTCCTTTGTTACAGCATACTTTAGAATCATCGCTATACAATTGAAGTGGGTAGATTTTTTTCGGTCACATTAATAAAAACGAATTACACGAATTTCTATTGTAGCATATTTTAATTCGTGTAATTCGAAATAATTCGTGAAATAAAAACAAACTATTTTTTCTTCACCGCCTTCTTTGGCGCTGCTTTTTTCTTCGCCACCTTCTTTTCAAATGCCCCCGGCTCCTGCACCTCAATCATTTTCTTGATTGATTCCAGGTCAATGGTGGCCAGTTCTTCCGGGGTGTATTTAGTTTTATCTTCTTTAGAAAACAGTTTCAGCATTTTTTTACCAAAGCGGATGAATGGTCCCCATCGGCCATTTTCCAGCGCTATCTTTTCTTCCGGCCATTGCTGTATAAAACGATTGGCTTCTTTGTCTAATTTTTTTACAATCAGCTCATCACAATCTTTTTGTGTCAGCGTATCAAAATTGTAAGCCCTTGGAATATTAATAAACAGGTCGTTCCATTTAATAAAAGGACCAAATCTTCCTTTGCCCTTGGTGATCGGTTTGTCTTCATAAAAACCAATCGGTGCATCTTCCACCTGTTTGGCGCCGATGATCTCAACAGCCCTCGCCAAATCAACTTCAAAAAGATCCTCGCCTTTTGGTATAGAAATAAACTGTTCACCAAATTTTACATACGGTCCAAAGCGGCCAACATTTACAGATACTTCCTGTCCATCATGTTCACCGAGCATCAGTGGCAACTTAAATAATTCCATCGCCTCTTCCAAAGAAATCGTTTCAATACTCTGGCTGGATTTCAGCTTGGCAAATCTTGGTTTTTCTTCATCACCCTGGCTGCCTACCTGCACCATCGGGCCATACCTGCCCATTCTTGCAATGATGGGTTTACCTGCTTCATCCACTCCCAGCATTCTTTCCCCCACAGCTCTTTCTGCATTCTCCAATGTATGCTCCACACCACTGTGAAACGGGGCATAAAAATCTCTCACCATATCATTCCATACGATCTTGCCATCTGCAATTTCATCAAACTCTTTTTCTATCTCCGCAGTAAAACCGTAGTCCATTACTTTATCAAAATGCTGGTTCAAAAAATCAGTTACCACCAGTCCGAGATCGGATGGGAATAATTTACTTTTCTCTGTACCGGTAATTTCTTCTTCGGTTACTTTTTTTACCACATCATCTTTTAACCGCAATACCTGGTAAGCCCGCTTTACACCTTCCTTATCTTTTTTCTCTACGTAGGTTCTTTTAATAATGGTAGAAATAGTGGGTGCATAAGTACTCGGCCTTCCAATACCCAGCTCTTCCATTTTCTTTACCAGGGATGCTTCTGTATATCTTGCTGAAGCACGGGTAAATCTTTCCGTTGCGGTCATTTGTTTAAACTCCAGTGGCTGTCCAACGGTAAGTGTTGGCAAGCGGCTTTCATCGCCTTCTTCTTTTTCAGTTTCATCATCATCAGAGCTTTCCATGTACACTTTCAAAAACCCATCAAATTTTATCACTTCACCACTTGCTGTCAGTTCTTCATTATTGGTGCTGATGTTTATTTTAGCAATGGTTTTCTCTAATTCTGCATCACTCATCTGGCTGGCAATGGTACGCTTCCAGATCAGTTCATAAAGCCTTGCTGTTTCAGGATCATTCACCGATGCGTTTTGCATGTAAGTAGGTCTTATCGCTTCATGCGCTTCCTGTGCACTTTCATTTTTATTTTTATACTTGCGTACCTGCAGGTATTGCTGACCGTAATTATTATTGATGGCAGCTTTAATATCATCCATGGCAGTATCGCTCAGGCTTACACTATCGGTACGCATGTAACTGATCTTTCCACTTTCATATAATTTTTGTGCAAGTAACATCGTCTTGCTTACACCGTAACCTAATTTTCGGCTGGCTTCCTGTTGTAAGGTGGAGGTGGTGAATGGTGCGGCGGGTGTACGTTTGCCAGGTTTTACCTGTATGTCTTTTACAGTGTATTTAGCGCCAATACAACTTTGTAAAAATTTATCTGCATCATCTGCATTGGAAAATTTATTTCCTTCTGCTTTGAATGCAACAACTCTTTCATTGATATCTTTTGCTGCTAAAGAAGCATCTACTTTAAAACTGCTTACTGACTTAAACTGGTTGATCTCTCTTTCTCTTTCTACAATTAATTTTACTGCCACACTTTGTACACGGCCTGCACTCAATCCGCTTCCTTGGCCAATTTTTCTCCACAATACCGGGCTCAGTTCAAAACCTACAATTCTGTCCAGCACCCTTCTTGCCTGCTGTGCATTTACCAGGTCCATGTTAATGGTACGTGGATTTTTTACCGCCCTGTCAATAGCAGGTTTAGTGATCTCATGAAAAACAATTCGCTTGGTAGTTTTGGGATCCAATTTTAACACCTCTGCCAAATGCCAACTGATACTTTCTCCTTCACGGTCCTCATCCGATGCCAGCCATACTTCATCACTTTTTTTTGCAAGCGCTTTTAGTTCATTTACCACCTTTGTTTTTTCAGGAGAAATAATGTATTTGGGCTCAAAATTATTGTTGAGATCAATACCCATATCATTCTTCTCCAGGTCACGGATATGCCCGTAACAACTCTTTACTTCAAAATCTTTTCCCAGGATTCCTTCAATTGTTTTTGCTTTCGCAGGGGACTCCACTATCAATAAATTCTTCGCCATAATTATTATTTAATTGCTTTGCAACATTGACTGGTACAGTGTTTCTGCAATGTTTGCTTTCCGGATTTTTATTTGTTTCACTCCAATATCAGTGCGGTTTATATTAACGCATTACTGTTAATTCCGCAGCCGGCATTCTGCTGCAATATTACTTCAAAATTGAAAAATCAAAATAATTAAACCGGCCGGGCAAATAAACAGAAGGCGGTTTATAAAAAATCAATCACCCTTTTTTTAACTGTTTTGTCTCTGTAAATTCTTCGGTGACCAAGCCCTTGGGTGATGTAAAACTGAACATTGGGTAAGTTAAGTTCTTTTACTTTTAATGCATCGCTTAAGGGAGTAATGTCATCCTCTTCATCGTGTATCCAAAGTGTGGAGGCTTTAATATGCTGCATGGCTCTTTTAATGGAAAACCATTTGGATGGATGCCCGCTTTTTTCTTTTATGATATTTTCAAAAGCTTCCCTTACATTTTTATTTTCAATATCCAGCATTTTAAAAGCAGCATCAATGGCACTGGTGGTTTCGGTGGCCGGTGCAATTAAAACCACTTTTGTATTTTGATCATGCGGTGATTTTTCCAGGGCCAGGCTTAAAGCGATGCCACCAAAGGAGTGAGCAATGAATCCATTAACTGGGCCAAATGTCCTTATAATAACCTCTATCAGTTTACCATATTCCAGTGCATTGATTGTTTTTCCTGCACTACCGCCATGTGCCGGTGCATCAAAAGCAAGTACTTCGTATCCTTTTTCTATCAACGGGGCCACATAGTGATGAAACTTATAAGCAGACGAGGAGAATCCATGCAGTATCAGCACTTTTACCGGTTTGTCTTTATTCCAACGAAAGCCTTTCACTTTTAATCCATACAATTTTATATACAGTGGTTCTGCATAATTAAAAGCAGCCGGTATGCTTGCAGGTGGCTGCTTTAGTGGTGTGGAAAATAACCGGAATGCTTCTTCAGCTGCCCTTCGGTTGGAAAGTAAAGAAAGCAGTTTAATTTTTGCCCTGATATATCTTATTGCTAAAAATTGCTTTATTTTCATTGAGACAAATATAATGATATGAAGGTATTAATCATTGGTGCAGGAAATGTAGCTACGGTATTGGGCAGGTTGGTAAAGGCTGGCGGTCATGAGATTGTTCAGGTGGTGAGCCGCAGTATGGATAATGCAGGTGTGTTGGCAGCAGAGCTCGGATGCAGTGCTGCAGCCAGTTTTGCAAAAATGAATAAAGATGCAGACATGTACATCGCAGCCATGTCTGATGCAGCGCTAAATGAAATAAAAGAAAATATCAGCCTGGGTGATAAGGTGATCGTACATACTGCCGGGTCCATTTCTAAGGATGTATTGAAAGGTGTGTCTGCAAATTATGGTGTGATGTATCCATTACAAAGCCTCAGCAAGGATAACCCTAACGGAGATATCAAAATACCATTGCTGATTGATGGCAATAATGAATTTACCATAAACATGTTGAAGGAGCTTGCTGATTGCATCTCCTCCATGGTGAATATTATGGAGGATGAAGGCAGACTTAAACTGCATGTGGCTGCCGTAGTTACCAATAATTTTACCAATCACCTGTACAGCCTGGCATATGATTTCTGTAAAAAGGAAGGGATTGATTTTGAGATGCTGCAGCCATTGATAGAGGAAACTGCGTTACGTTTGAAAAAGCATGCTCCAGCAGAAATGCAAACGGGCCCGGCTAAACGAAAAGACATCATTACTTTAGACAAACACCTGAGAGTATTAAATACTCATCCACAGTTGCGGAGTGTTTACTTAAAAATGACCGATAGTATTATGAATGGATAAAGGCCGTGTGAATTTTATTTCCAGCTAAACACTATGTCTGTCTGTACTTTGTAAGGGTCTTTCATTTTACCATCTTTATCCATCGGGTCGCCAACATAGATCTCGTATATTTTTTGTTTAGCCTTCCTTTTACGATCTTTCATAATATCCTTTAATGCGTCATAGGCTTCTGGTAATAAATCGTAAGGACCATAAAAATGTGCTACTGTTACACTATCCACACCAATCTCTTTTATAAATACATTTGATGGCAGTTTGCCTATTTTTTTTTCAACGGGAATACCGGCTTCAAAATAGTAGGGGGCTTTTTGTGTATTGTACCAGGCCATTGGCTGACCAACGACTTTCATTTTCGTTTTTTTTATGATGGCGGCTAATTTAAATCCATATATCTCTCCTAATTTAAGGCTGATGCGTTCAAAAGTAGCAGCGCTGTCTTTTATGCACAGCACAGTACGTTTAACCGACACGGTATCCGTTATATTGATAATGGGTGGCCGTTTGGCAGGGATTTCAATTTTCTTCTCCACAGTGGGGGAGTCTTTTTTTACGTTTGTAGCTTCTGGTGATGTATTCTTTTCACCAGCATCATTGCTGCAGGCAGATAAGGAAATCAAAAAAATCAGGTACGGTAAAGTAATCAATACAGAATAATATTTTTTCATACAGCGCTTGTTGTTTTAGTTGTTGTTAAAGTAGTCATTTCATTTTCAAACTCAAAATATTCCTTTTGTACAAGCATGAGTTTTGTTAATACTTGCAAAAAGCAGGCTAAAATTTCAGAAAGTAATCTTTTATGTGTTTGAGATTACAGGTAAAATTTGCCTGTTGATATAAGTTTTCCAAAATTGGTAATTCTAAAGTAGGTTTGCACCCCGAACTTCGCAAAATATGTTTACAGTTACTTATAAATTTGAGCAAAAAGGGTTGCACCCAATTACCATCAGCAAAGTGGAAGATGGCCAATCGCTGCTGGAAGTGGCATTAATGAATGATATCGACCTTCATCACAATTGTGGTGGCGTATGCGCCTGCAGTACCTGCCACCTGTACGTGGAACAGGGGGAAGATTTTCTGGAAGAACTGAGTGATAAAGAAGAAGACTTTATCGACCGGGCTATTAACCCAAGGCTGAACAGCCGGCTGGGTTGCCAGTGTGTGTTGCTGGAAGGCGATGGAAATATTGTTGTTACTTTACCAGACCAGACGCAATTTTTGGGGGAATAAGGCAAATATGCAAAATTTACAAATGTGCAGATTTGCAAATTCCATATTTCTATTATCGGGGTATAATAATTTTGAATACATTTAATTTTTTCAAACGCCAATTTGCACATTTGCATATTTGCACATCAGCACATTATTACCATGACTTTTGAACCGCCTATTCACTGGAGAGATTATGAAGATATCGCCATGAAATTATACGAACGTTTTGGTGATGATTTCAATGAAGGCAAAATTTACCGTATCCGTTTTACAGATTTACACAAGTGGGTGCTGGAGATTCCCAACTTTGCCGGAAAGGCAGAAGAGAGTAATGAAGGCCACCTGGAAATGATCCAGAGTACCTGGGTGTACGAATGGCGGGATAACCAGAAATAGCAGTAACAGTGAGCCAGGCCGGTTTTAAAAGCTATATGCTTTATTGCGGTTTGATTTTTGCCTGTACAATATTTACATTATCGCCAGATAGCATCTATGAGATTAGTAACCGCATTTTTTCGATTAATACGCTGGCCTAACCTGTTATTTATTGTACTCACTCAATTGCTGTTTTACTATTGCATTATTGTACCTGCTTTACCGCCGCAATACTTTCTGCTGCAGGATAAACTAACCGTACCGCTGTTGTACTTGCTGGTATTGTCTTCGGTGTTAATAGCCGCTGCCGGTTATATCATCAATGATTATTTTGACATCAATATTGACCAGGTGAATAAGCCGGGCAAGATGGTGGTGGAAAAAATTATCAGCAGGCGGTGGGCCATTCTTATGCACTTTGTTATTACTACAGCAGGTATTGCCATCAGCCTCTACGTTTCCTGGAAAACTAATTTCAGTATTGTACTGGCAAATATTGCATGTTCCTTACTGTTATGGTTTTATTCCACCACATTCAAGAAAAAATTATTATCCGGTAATATTATTATTTCAGCACTTACTGCCTGGACGGTGATGGTATTGTATTTTGCTGTCAATAACAGTTCAATCATCACCCTGAACCAGCATAAAGATATTATGGAAGCAATGAAGCGGATCTTTAAATTTGCCAGCCTGTATGCAGGTTTTGCATTCATCATTTCATTGGTAAGGGAAGTGGTGAAAGATATTGAAGATATGGAAGGCGACAGCAAATATGATTGCAAAACCATGCCCATTGTTTGGGGAATACCGGCAGCTAAAGTATTTGTGGGTGTATGGCTGGTGGTGTTGATCGCAGGTATTACATTGGTTCAGTTATATGTATTGCATTCTGGCTGGTGGTGGAGTGCCTTGTATTCCATGTTGCTGCTCATCATCCCATTAATATTATTGCTCTGGAAGTTTTACAAAGCACAATCCGTAGCAGATTACCACGCCATCAGCAGCCGGTTAAAAATGATCATGCTCTCAGGAATTTTATCATTGCTGGTGTTGAGGATTTATATGCATTAAAATTCCCTTTGCCTGCTAAAGGGGGAACTAAAGCAGCGTATAAAACTTATAGCATCTTTTAATAAAAAGTCAAAAATATAGAAGGGTAAGGTTAAAAAGAATCGTTCTCAATAATATTTATATTACCCTGTATTATAAATAATAAATCAGTATCATGAACCAGCAACCCAATCAATCATCCATTATTTTAGCCTCTCAATCACCAAGGCGTAAGCAATTGCTGGAATGGGCAGAGGTACCATTTGAAGTAATGGTTAAAGAGACAGATGAATCTTACCCGGAGGATTTATCAAAGGATGCAATTGCTATTCACATTGCAAGAAACAAAGCATTGGCAGTTAAAGAACAGATTATTAATAATAAGGATCAGAATAATTTACACAAAACAATAGTGGCCGCAGATACTATTGTAGTACTCAATAACCAGGTAATAGGAAAGCCAACAGACCGGGAACATGCCATACAAATATTAAGTAGCCTGTCTGGGCAAAAGCATCATGTGGTAACAGGGGTAGTAATACTTTCAGCAACAAAAGAAATAGCTTTTGCTGACACTACTGAAGTGGAGTTTCATGAACTGGATGAAAACCAAATAAGCTTTTATGTAGATAAATACAAGCCCTATGATAAGGCTGGTGCATATGCCATACAAGAGTGGATTGGCGTGGTGGGCATCAAATCAGTAAAAGGAGATTTTTACAACGTGATGGGATTGCCGGTGAGCAGGGTGGTGCAGGTACTTGGCAACCTGTAGCCTGTTCATTTTATTCTTTATGGTATATATTTGTCTTGCTTTAGTAATGATATCGGCCGGTTGTTTAATTATCTTACATAAAATAACAAACCGAACAATATTTTAAAAATTCAACTGTCAATTTTTATGAAACTATATAAAATATTTTTTTTCATACTGTTTGTTTTGATTGCTGATTCATTATCAGCACAGGAGGGAATAGAGCGTCAGGGATTTTTATTCCCGCCAAGATCTACGACAATAAATATACCTGACCCTGAACAACGGTTACAAAACGTTAGCATTCCTTATGATCAGATTACCGGAAGCCCGTTTTGGAATGACTCAATCCAATACGCCCGGTTGTATGGTAATGCTGGTTCTTTTGGTGTTTACCCGGTAAGGATCAATTTTGCCACTAATGAAATATACTTTACAAAAGCAGCAGAGGAACTGGTATTAACGGATAAGTTAGTTACAAGAGTTGTGGTTAAACTGCCCATTGATTCTGCTGTATTCATCGGCCATGTACCTAACCTGATGCTGAGTAATAAACGGATCGATGCATTTGTACAGGTGCTAACCAGCGGGAAATACCAATTGATAAAGTATGTAAAACGAGTGGTGGTTTCAGTAGAAACGCCATCACGTACTGCCAAGACATATCATTTTGCTAATGAAATTTTTTATTTTATAAAGTCCCAGAATAAAGTAGAATATATCAGAAAATTGAACAAAGAAAATATATTGCTGTTTCTTCCAACATCATCTAATTTTGAAAGCTGGATCAAAGAAAATGGTATAAATTTAAAAAAGGAAGATGATATTGTTCGATTTTTGAATCATTATAATAAATCAATTTAATCTTCGGTAAAAACGCTGGGTAATCTAACCCTATGTACAGAAAACTACCGGTAGCAGGTGCTTTGCTAATTGCTGTGTATTTATTCCCAAAGACGTCAATGGAGGTGCTTTAACTGCAGACTGCTTCTTTTGCAGGTGAGTTAACCGGCAGCTTCTAAAGAATGAACTGTTGGTTGTGTATTAAAATATTTTTCTTGCGCTTTGTATTTGTAACTTGGTATAATAAATTTTTCAGCACCCTGATAATTTCTTAAGCCGCTATGACCGAACAATTGCTTCAATACATCTGGCAGTTTCAGTATTTTAATCTGAATGACCTTACCACTACCGAAGGTGAACGGGTTATAATTATTAACCGTGGTACACACAACAAAAACCAGGGACCTGATTTTTTGAAAGCCAGTATCAAAATAGCGGATACTACCTGGGTTGGAAATGTAGAGCTCCACACCAATGCTTCCCAATGGGTGGATCACCGGCACAGTGGCGATAAAAATTACAAGAATATTATTCTGCATGTGGTATGGAAGAATGATAAAAAATTAGACCTGCCTTTCCCTGTGCTGGAACTGCAAAGCAGGGTTTCAAAATTATTACTGGGCAGGTACAATGAGCTGATGAAAGCAGGCACTTTTATTCCCTGCGAAAAAAATATCCAGCAGGCCGGCCAGCTAACCTGGATGGCATGGAAAGAACGCCTGTTGGTGGAAAGACTGCAGGAAAAATCCGCCATCGTATTACAATACCTGGCAGAAAGTACCAATCACTGGGAAGAAATTTTCTGGTGGCTGCTGGCAAGAAATTTTGGTATGAAAGTGAACAGTGAGGCCTTTGAGAAAATAGCCCGTAGCATACCGGTGAACATACTTGCAAAACACAAGAACCAGGTGCAGCAATTAGAAGCGTTGCTTTTGGGACAGGCAGGAATGCTGCAGGGAAATTTTGCAGATACGTATGTAATAATGCTGCAGAAAGAATATGCTTTTTTGCAAAAGAAATATCAGCTCACGCCAATCAATATACCTGTTCACCAGTTGCGGATGCGGCCATCTAATTTTCCTGCTGTACGGCTGGCACAACTGGCCATGCTGGTACACAACAGCAGTCATTTATTTTCAAAAATTATTGCATTGGAAAATGTAAAAGAATTAAGATACCTGCTGGATATCACCGCCAATGATTTTTGGCATTATCATTATGTACCCGGTGAAGCAAGTGAGTATAATGAAAAAAGAGTGGGGGCACAAATGGTGGAAAATATCATGATCAATACCATTGCTCCTGTACTGTTTGCTTATGCACAGCATACCCGTGAAAACCAGTATAAGGATAAAGCCCTGCAATGGCTGGAGCAGATTGCAGCAGAAAAAAACTCCATCACTAAAGGCTATACCGCCCTGGGTGTGAAAGTTAAAACAGCACAGGATTCCCAGGCGCTGATACAGTTAAAAAATAATTACTGCAATCAGAAGCGCTGTTTGGAATGTGCTGTTGGAAATAAAATTTTGAAAGGGTGATTAAGCTGTGACAGTTTCAGATGCTTTTCTGTAAACTGCATTTACTTCAATTTCAGGGTGAATGCTTTTCATCACCGGGCAGTTATCTCCAATGCTTTTTAATAATTCCCATTTTCCAGACTCCAGCACCAGGCTTTCGGGGTACAAAACTTCCACATCAATCCTGCTAATCCTTCTCGGCTCACTGAGCATATGTTTTTTAACATTTACTTTAGTGCCTTTTAATTCAATACCGGTACCAGCCACCTTGATAGCCATGGTGGTTATCATGCAGGTGGCCAATGCAGTACAGACTAGGTCTGTAGGGGAAAAGCGCTCACCCTTGCCCTGGTTATCCGTAGGGGCATCGGTTTCTATGGGTGAACCACTTTGTAAATGCGTGGCATTGCATCTTAAATTTCCTTCGTAACTAATTGAAGCAGTCATTGTACTATTTTTGCATAAATTTACTGAAGTATTATTAATTCAGTTTGAAAAGCGTACAAAGGATAATGCTGTAAATTTGTTGCTGGCAGCGTGCCAGTCAAAAGAAATCATTTTAAAAGCCAAACGGTATAAAAATAGAACATGCGTAAAATAATATTTATCTGTATCGCAATTGCTGCTGCATTACCGGTGGTAGCACAAAAGACCAAACAGGAAAAGAAAGATGAACGCAGGCAAAGGATCAATGCACTCATCAAGCAAGAAGAAGAAGGGGTGATTGCTTACCGCAAGCACAGTGTGTTTGGTTTTAAACTTACCAGTGATGGCTATGGTGGTTTTTATGAATTTGGCAAAGCGCAATCTGTACGAAAGTCCTTATTGTTTCAACTCGATTTTGCAGAACGAAAGCATCCCAAAGAAGAAAAACAGACACTTTATTGGGCTCCAGGCTCGCCGATAATATTTGGCAAAATAAATTATTTCTATCCATTAAAACTAGGCGTGCAGCAGCAAATATTATTGGGAAATAAAACTAATAAGAACGGGGTGTCGGTTACCGCCAACTTTGGAGGTGGTATTTCTTTAGGATTTTTAAGACCTTATTATTTGGAAATAAATGATTCTACAAATGGTAGCAGACGAGCTATAAAATACGATAGCCCTGACAGTATATTGTTTTCTTCTGCCAATAAGCTTTTAGAACCCGAAGTAGCTGTGACATCTGCAGGTTTTGGAAAAGGGTGGGGCAATATGAAATTAACTCCAGGGCTGTATGCAAAAACCGCTATCCGGTTTGATTATGGCCGGTATAACGAAGCGATAAGCGCTATTGAAGTAGGGGGAACGGTGGAATACTATTCAAAAGATATTCCGCAACTGATTTTTATCGATCAAAAGAAACTTTTTTTCAACGTGTATGTTGCTATACTGTTTGGAAAACGAAAGTAATAAAATTGAAAATTGATGATTGAAAGTTCAAATCAAAGCTTCCCCATCTCTCATTCACCATTTACCATTAACCAAATAAAATGATAGAATTACCGGTAATAGACGGCGTAGTAGAACAGAAGCCTAAGAAACCAAACTGGCTTCGTGTAAAACTGCCTACAGGAGAAGAGTATAAGCATGTCCGCAATTTAGTTGATCAGCATAAATTACACACCATTTGCGAAAGCGGTAACTGCCCTAATATGGGTGAGTGCTGGGGGGAAGGTACGGCCACTTTTATGATACTTGGCAATATATGTACCCGTAGCTGTGGCTTTTGTGCGGTAGCCACCGGCAAGCCAGACCCGGTGGATTGGGATGAACCACAACGTGTGGCAGAAGCCATTCACCTGATGAAAGTAAAACATGCCGTGATTACTTCTGTAGACAGGGATGAACTGGAAGACCAGGGAAGTATTATTTGGTTCAATACAGTGAAGGCTGTAAAAGCGTTAAACCCAGGCACCACATTAGAAACGTTGGTGCCAGATTTTCGGGCAGATGCCGGTGCTGTAAAACGCATCATTGAAGCAGCACCAGAAGTGGTGAGTCACAATATTGAAACGGTGGAAAGGCTTACCCGCCAGGTAAGGATACAGGCCAAATACTGGCGCAGTATGGAAACACTGCGTATGCTGAAACAAGGCGGTATGCGAACAAAGAGTGGTATTATGTTAGGCTTAGGAGAAACTAAAGAAGAAGTGATACAGACCATGCAGGATCTGAGGGATAGCTTTGTAGATGTGATAACCATAGGGCAGTACCTGCAGCCCACTAAAAACCACTTGCCAGTTGACCGTTTTGTACACCCGGATGAGTTTAAAGAACTCCGTGAAATTGGCTACCAGATGGGATATGATTACGTTGAAAGCGGCCCGCTGGTACGTTCCTCTTACCATAGCGAAAAGCATGTGATAGCAGGCTGGGGTCGGGGAAAGTGGCTGGAAGAACAGGCATTTAAAAATTTATAATAAAATAAAAAATCCAGTTGAGTTCAACTGGATTTTTTATTTTATGTCTTTTTGTTCTGTATACATCCACTGCTAACTGATGTCGTTTCGGTTTTGACTGTACTTTCTCCATTTCTCAATTACTTTTTCCATATCATCCGGCATATTACTTTCAAAATGTACAGGCTCTCTTGTGGTGGGATGAATAAAACCGAGTTCTTTTGCATGCAATGCCTGCCTTTTGCAAATGGCAAAACAATTATCTACAAATTGTTTGTATTTAGTAAAGATGGTGCCTTTTACAATTTTTTCACCGCCATAAAAATCATCATTGAATAAAGGATGGCCAATGTATTGCATGTGTACTCTTATCTGGTGAGTACGCCCAGTTTCAAGCCGGCATTCCACCAGGGTTACATAATTAAAACGCTCCAGTACTTTGTAATGGGTGATGGCTTCTTTTCCATGTTCCCCCTCGGGATAAGTGGTAAATAATTTTCTGAACCGCTGGTGCCTGCCCACATGCCCGGTAATAGTACCCTCTTCATTTTCAAAATCGCCCCATACCAATGCAACATACCTGCGGTGAACGGTATGATTAAAAAATTGTTTTGCCAGATCCGTCATGGCTTTAGGTGATTTTGCCAACACCAATAAGCCAGAAGTATTTTTATCGATCCGGTGCACCATTCCAAACCTGGTTAATTCATTTTCATTTACTGAAGGATTTTGTTGTTTGAGATACCAGGCAACACCGTTAATTAAAGTGCCACTGGGGTTACCGCTGCCGGGATGCACCACCAGACCTGCCGGCTTGTCAATTATAAGAATGTCATCATCCTCATAGATAATGTTTAATGGGATATTTTCAGGAATGATCTCATTGCTTTCGGGGTTGCGGTTATCAAAAACCACGATTTTATCGTAAGGTTTTATTTTATAATTGGCCTTTATGGGTTTATCATTTACCAACACCATTTCGTTCTCTATACCCTGCTGAATTTTATTTCTGGTAGCACCTTCAATACGGGTCATTAAAAATTTATCTATACGCAAAGGCTCTTGCCCCCTGGGTATTTCAAGTGTTAGTCTTTCAAAAAGTTCTTCGCTTTCTGCAATTTCTTCTTCGTTTATTATTGCTCTTTCTGTATTCATTGAATGCTGTAAATTATTTTAAATCAAATTTTATTACCACTCTTTTGCCATGTCTCGTAAAAAAACTCAAACTTCAAACCTCTTACTTCAAACAGGCAGCCTCCTTATCTTTGCAAAATAAATCAATTGGATTGGATAAGCAGACAGTAACATACAAAGATTTGGGCAAGATAAGCTATAAAGAAGCTTGGGATTACCAGGAAGCACTGCTGCAGGTAAATGTAAAAGCCAAGTCGGTGCTGATGAATAATAAAAGAATGATAGCAGAATCTGCTGCTGGGAAATTGAAGGATGACCATTTGAGCGCCGGGAATTTATCCAGTACAGCCGTTGCAGATACCAACAATCATTTCCTGCTTTGTGAACATCCACCTGTATACACGTTAGGCAAAAGTGGTGATACTGATAATATTCTTATCAGTGAAGAGGAGATGCAAAAAAGACAAATTGAATTTTACAAAACCAACAGGGGCGGGGATATTACATTTCATGGACCGGAACAGGTTGTTGGTTACCCGATATTAGATCTTGAAAAATTTTACACAGATATTGGCAGGTACCTCAGAGAACTGGAAGAAGTGATCATACTCACCATTGCAGAATATGGTATTAAGGGAGACAGGAGTAAAGGTGAAACGGGGGTATGGATAGATGCTGGCAAGCCTGGAAAGGAAAGAAAAATTTGTGCAATGGGTGTAAGATGCAGCCGCTGGATAACCATGCATGGTTTTGCGTTGAATGTTAATACAGACCTTTCTTATTTTGATAATATTATACCCTGTGGCATTTTTAACAAGCAGGTAACTTCAATAGAAAAAGAATTAAATTGCAAAGCAGATATCGATGAAGTAAAAGAAAAACTTTGCAGAAATTTTGAACAGGTTTTTAATGCAAGGCTTTTAAGATAAAATTTTTATTTGCTGCCTATTTATTTGACCTGTGTATTTCATTTGGCGGAATACCTGTTCTGCCATCTTTGGGAATATAAAATCTATTTTTTTCTTTCAGTATACCATTATCAAACAGCTTAAAATAAAACCAGCCGGCATGTTTGAAGTTGACTTTTTCAATGATCAGGAATGCCTCTGTTATTTTTTTAATTTCAAAAATCGGGTTATCTTCTTCATCATAAAATTTTGCTGAAAAACGGCTGGCCGAAGATACTGGTAGTTCAATGATGATATTATTGTCTTTCCCAGTATAAATAAATTTACTGGGTATAAAAATATTTTTTGGTGTGGGTGGTGGCGGAAGTGGTAATGGAGCCGGCACCCTTAAAAGCCTTATTCCAATTTTTGTTCCGGGTACCAGTACAGGAGCAGTGCTGGGAGCAGGTATAGCAATTTGAGGCTGAGCCGGATTATCCCCTGTTTTATCTTCAACAATTACAGGGTTGGATATCATCACAGTAGAATCTTTAACAGGCCTGGAAGATTTGGAAAAAACATACCGTCCTCCTTCAAACGCAACAAACACACGGTAGAACACATATTCAGTTGGTGCTTTGTTGTCAACAAAACCATTTTCCCTGTTCATCGGCTCTAATACCGACCCAATGGTGGTAAAATTTTTTATGCTGTCGTATGACCGCTGAATATTAATGTTGCTGATATTTGCACCATAAGTATTCTTCCAGCTAACAATAATTTTATTACTGATATTCCTAACAGTTATTTTCGGGAGTGTATCCTGTGCAAGCAATCCGTTGCTGAATGAAATAAAAAAAATAAAAAAAATATACTGCAACCTTATCATATTTGAACGCAGGTGAATGGTTATACTGTTTGAAGCAAAGATAATGGCATCGTTTATTATTTAAAAAGTTAAAGCAGTTTTTGGTAAAGAAAGGTTGCCCTGCAATCCCCCGGTGTGTATACAAACAATTTTACTGCCTTTTGCAAAAAAATTGTTGCTGATCAAATCAAATATGGCGTATAGCATTTTGCCTGTATATACAAAGTCTGAAGGCAATTGAAATTGTTCATAGATATTATTCATAAAACTGAGCAGTGCTGTATTCTTCTTTGCATATCCGCCAAAATGATATCCATATTCAATATGCAGGTCTTTATTTTCAAATTTCCTTCCCGTTAAATATTCAATACTGTCTTCAATATCTGCCATTCCTTTCAATACTGGAATACCGATTACCTGCTGATGTTCCTTTTTACCCAGCAACAAACCTGCCATGGTGGTGGCTGTACCAGTTGCACAACAAATATGTGTGCTGGTATCTTTTACATAATTCATAATTAAAGATGCTCCTTTTGCCCCCAATGAATGATAACCACCTTCAGGTATCATTATACAATCGCCGATCTTTTTTTCAATTGAATTCTTAAAATCAGCTGTGTCCTTTAGATCATAATCCTGCCTGCTGATAAATTGTAACAGCATACCATAATTAATGCAATCCAGCAATGTATGAGAAAGTTTTGCAGGTCTTTCTCCCCTTACTATACCGGTGCAGGGAACCTGGTACAATTTACATGCATAGGCTGTAGCCACCAGGTGATTGGAATATGCCCCGCCAAAAGTTACCACCGGCCTTGTTTTATCCATCTTTGACGCTTCTAAAAAATAGTACAACTTAAATAATTTGTTGCCGGATATTACCGGGTGTATTTTATCCAGCCTCAATACGGATAGGCTTACCTGCTTTTCTTTAAGCAATCGATTGTGTAAGGTATCAGTGGTAATATTTAAGTTATCAAGCAGCAATTTTTTTTCTTAGTTGTGCGTTTGCATTATTTTCGCTGCGGCAATTTCGAACTTTATTGACAAATTAAATTTTTTATATGCAACCCACATTGGTAGTATTAGCGGCCGGCATGGCAAGTCGCTATGGTAGTATGAAACAAACGCAGGGATTTGGCCCCGGCGGTGAAACAATTATGGAGTATTCTATTTATGATGCCATACATGCAGGATTTGGCAAAGTGGTTTTTATTATCAGGGAAGAATTTGCTGACATGTTCAGGGAATCATTTGGTAATAAACTGTCATCCAGAATTAAAGTAGACTATGTATTCCAGGAGTTATCAAAATTTACAAACCGTACTGTACCAGACGAAAGAAAAAAACCATGGGGTACAGCACATGCGGTGCTTTGTTGTAAAGGACAAGTGAATGAACCTTTTGCTGTGATCAATGCAGATGATTTTTACGGAAGAGACGGTTTTATAAAAGCATATAATTTTTTAACAAATGGCGCCAGTGAAAAACAGTATGCAATTATAGGGTATGAATTAAAGAAAACACTCAGCGATAATGGAAGCGTAAGCCGTGGGGTTTGTAATGTGGATGCAGCAGGTAATTTGATTGATATAAATGAACGCACAAAAATTTACCGCAATGAAAACGGGATAATCACTTACGAGGATGAAAGCGGTTTACATGAAGTAAGCGAAGATTCCAGTGTAAGTATGAATTTCTTTGCATTTGCACCCAACTTTATTGATCATTGCGAAAAATATTTTGGTGAGTTTTTAGATAAAGAGATCAATAATCCCAAAGGTGAATTTTTTATACCCCTTGTTGTGGATAAAGTAGTAAAAAATGGCCAGGCTGATGTAAAGGTGATTCCTACTTCGTCACAATGGTTTGGAGTTACCTATAAAGAGGATGCTCCGGAAGTACAGGAAAGTATTAACAAACTGGTTGCTGATGGAGAATATCCTGAAAAACTCTGGAGTTAAAATTAATAAGTATTGTAAGTAGTTTATCGGTTGTAGTATAACCAATAAAGTTTTAAAAGTAAAAAAGGTTGCACAATATCAGTGCAACCTTTTTCATTAGGTTATATTTTAAGCTATAATTATTTAATTACCCACCACCACAAAAACAAATTCTTCCATCTTTTTTACCTGCTGCACCCTGTCAATTCCTTTCAATGCATTACTGGAAGGTATTTTAATTGATTGTTCTTTATCGTCTAATTTCTTTATCTCGTCAAGAAGTTTAAATATATTTCTTGATTTAGTAGCATACACAACGCCATCTGCTTTTGAATCCTTTGCAGTGATGATACCAATGATTTCACCATTACGATTAACAACCGGTCCGCCGCTGTTACCAGGATTAGCTGAAACAGTTAACTGGTAAGCAGTGGAATCACCATCTTTACCAGACTTGGCACTTACATAGCCTTCGCCGTACACAATTTCATTACGTGGGAAACCCAATGTAAAAAATTGCTCTCCTAAATCGGAGTTGGCTCTTTTAATGGAATAGGGAAGATTAGTGATTGTTTTATAAGATGTATCGTTGATCTTGAGTATTGCTAAATCCACATTGTTATCTGTATAAATTGAAGAAGCAGTAAAATAATCACCTTTATTATTTTCAACATAAATATTTTTCATTTTGCTGATAACATGTGCATTGGTAACTAAATATCCTTTTCCGTCAATTAAAAAACCAGTACCTCTAAAATCAACCTTTGGCTCCACCTTTACATTTACAGGCAAGGCAGAAAGACCCGATGACTTATTTTTTAACTTATTAAGGTTCTGGTTTGTTTTATTGATCTCTTTAACCAGGTACTCAATATTATTACTATATTTTTTTGTAAAAGTAAATGTAAGCCCAAGTGTAAGTAGTGAAATAAAACCAGCAATAGAAGCCGCAACAGCCATGTTACGCTTGTACTTACCCCATAACTGAACCACCCTGGCTTTACCAGTTAGTTTGGGTTCGCTTATAATACCTTCTTCCATTAACCGGGCTTCTACCTCCAGCAGTGTATGTTTAAATGATTTGGCAGCACCATATTTTTCAAGGCCATGCAGAAAATAAGTATGTTCCACCACGGTTTGATCAATTTCAGGATTGCTTTTGCGGAGGTCTTCAAAAAAAGCTCTTTCCTGGGGAGTCATTTGTCCTCCCAGGTAGCGCTCAATTGTTTCCAGTAATATTATCTCATCCATCCTTAAGCATTTTTATATTGTGCAAAAAATAATTTCTTCAGCCTTACCAAACATTTATACTTCTGTGTTTTTGCATTGTCTGCATTAGTGTATCCAAATTCTTCTGCTATATCCTGCATACTCTTTTTTTGAAGGTAGTAGGCATCCAGCAAACTTTTACAGGGTTCCCCAATTTTTCCAAGTGCATGTTCCATTAAAAGAAAATCTGCATTTCTTTTTTCATGCTCACCAATCTCTTCTTCTACAGGAACAACCTCTTCAATGCTTTCAACTTGTGTATTATATCTATTAAGCTGTTGTAATCTTTTAAGCCATAAACGCCTGCATACGGAGTATACATAAGTCTTAATTTTACAGTTTAACGAAAATGTTGTGTCTTTTGATTTCTCATACAGCACAACCATCGCTTCCTGAAAAATATCCCGGGCCTCATCCACTGAACCACTGTTGTTCAATATAAATGATTGGATCATGGTATAATTTTCCCGATAAATGGCCTCTACAGCTGCTTTATCGTTACCGGCCAATCCTTTTAATAATAATTGATCTTTCTCTAGATTCTCTAAATTATTCACCAGTCTTGTATTAATACGTTTATAAGTGTAATAGTAACCCAAAACAACGAAAAAAAAAATTTTTGAAAAACTTGGGTTACTTTTTTTGGAGCAGGGTATTAATCATCATAAATCACAAATTTAAAAAACTCAAAAAATGAAAAAAGTACTTTTTGTATTCGCTATCGCTGCCGCTTTCGCAGCTTGTAATGATTCTGCTACTTCTGAAGCTCCAAAAGTTGATTCAGTTGTTGCTACTATGGACTCTGTAGTTGCTAAAGCTGATTCTACAGTTACTGCTGTTACTGATTCTGCTAAAGTTGTAATTGATTCATTAGCTAAGAAAGTTGATTCTCTGAAGAAATAATTAAAACCGGTTAGTTGCTTGCAGAAAATAACCGGTTCTATATAAGGATTTTTCATATGGCAAGCAATCGTTAAATGACGCCCCTATTCTTAGGGGCGTCTCTGTTTTATTTATAGCCATAATCTTTCTAAAAATTCATCTAAATACAAGTTATGGTGAATTATTTTCAATTATTTTCATAATTAATTGAAAATAATATTGGCAGATATATTTTTCTTTCCTAATTTCGGCCCACAATATGACAAACGCAACAAAATATACCCGATTTTATTTTAGCTATTATTTTAGAAATAGACCGGGAGTCTTTTGTTAATCCATTTACACAAAAAAGAAATTAACATACGAGGTTCCCGGCTAAAAAGCTGGGAATTTTTTTTGCCATTAAGCTTCAAAGGAAACAAAAATATATAAATGAAGATTGCTCAAAATGAAATATCAGGCCGGAATGCAGATTCAGTTGTGAAACCGCAGCCCGTTAAAGTTTCTATCCAGGGATTTGAAGGGAGTTTTCACCAGGAAGCTGCCCGGCAGTTTTATGGAAAAACTGTGGAAGTGATCTGCTGTGCCACCTTTAGAGAAGTTATTAAAATTGCTGCTAACAAAAAAGAAAGCAACGGTGGCCTGATGGCGATTGAAAATTCCATAGCGGGCAGTATTTTGCCAAACTACAACCTGTTACAAAAAAGCAACCTGAAAATAATTGGTGAAGTGTACCTGCAGATAAAACAGAATTTATTAGTGAACCCCGGTGTAAAGCTGGAAGATATTAAAGAGGTACACAGTCACCCGATGGCTATACAGCAGTGTTTTGGTTTTTTAGATAAGTATAACTGGAAATTGGTGGAGACAGAGGATACAGCCCTTAGTGCAAAACATATCCATAAGCATCACAGCAAACACATAGCAGCAATCGCCAGCAAACTGGCAGCAGAGATATATGAACTGGATATGATTGCACCCAATATTCATACGCTGAAAAATAATTACACCCGGTTTTTGGTGTTACAAAGAGCAGAAGCTGCACAAGAAGTGGAAGGAGCCAATAAAGCATCCATAAATTTCCATACAGATCATTCTAAAGGAAGCCTGGCAAGGGTTTTAACCAATATTGCAGAAGCTGGTATCAATTTGAGCAAACTGCAATCCATGCCTATACCCGGAAGTGATTTTAAATATTCCTTTCATGCAGACCTGGAGTTTAACTCAAAGGATCAACTGAAGGATGCATTGAAAGATGTAAAAGGATTAACGGAAGAGCTGCAGGTATTAGGGGTTTATAAAAATGGTAAAATAAAATAGTTTTTTGATTTCACGAATTTGGAAGAATTACACTAATTAAAAGGTATTGAATCTCATAAAAACAATTCGTGTAATTAGTAAAAATTAGTGGAATAAAATAAAAGATAAATGCAGACAGCAAAAAGATTAGAAGGAATTGGTGAATATTATTTTTCTCAAAAGCTGAGAGAAATAGATGAACTCAATAAGGCTGGAAAAAATGTAATTAATTTAGGAATAGGAAGCCCTGATCTGCCACCGCACCCGGAAGTTATTAAAACATTACATGAAGAAGCATTAAAACCAAACCAGCATGCCTACCAGAATTACAAAGGAAGCCCGGTGTTAAGGAAGGCCATTGCAAATTGGTATAAAAAATGGTACAAGGTGGAGCTGAATCCTGATACTGAAATTTTACCGTTGATCGGGAGCAAGGAAGGCATCATGCATATTTGCATGACGTATTTGGAAGAAGGTGCAGCAGTGCTGGTGCCCAATCCCGGTTATCCAACTTATTCTTCGGCATTAAAAATTTCAGGTGCCACGCCGTTGTTCTATGATCTGAAAAAAGAGAATAATTACTATCCAGATTTTGATCAGTTAGAAGAACTGGTAAATGAGGGTTCAAAATTATACGATAAAGGAGTAAAGATTTTGTTTGTTAACTATCCTCAAATGCCAACAGGTCAGTTGCCTACAAAAGAGTTGTTTGAACAATTAGTGGCATTTGCGAAACAACACAATATTCTATTGGTGCATGATAATCCGTATAGTTTTATTTTGAATGATAACCCAATGAGTTTGCTAAGTGTGGAAGGTGCAAAAGAGGTGGCCATTGAATTAAACTCTCTTAGCAAATCACACAATATGGCGGGCTGGAGAGTGGGTATGATGGTAGGCGCTAAGAATAGGATTGATGAAGTGCTGCGGTTTAAAAGTAATATGGATAGCGGAATGTTTTTGCCATTGCAACTGGCTGCAGCAAAAGCGTTGGAACTGGAACAGGACTGGCACGATGAAGTAAACAAAGTGTACAAAGCAAGAAGGGAAAAAGTATTTGAATTATTAAAATTGCTGGATTGTGAATTTGATACCAACCAGGCAGGCATGTTTGTGTGGGCTGCTATTCCGGCTAAATATAAAGATGGTTTTGAACTGAGTGATGAAGTGTTGTATGGTGCAAATGTATTCATAACTCCTGGTGGAATTTTTGGTAGTGCAGGAAATGGATTTGTCAGGGTAAGCCTCTGCAGCCCGGAGCAAAAATTTGAAGAAGCAATTAACAGAATTAAAAGCAGTAAGAATTAAAAAGCATGTTCGATAAAGTTACCATAGTGGGTGTTGGATTGATTGGAGGTTCTTTGGCACTGGCGCTGAAGGAGAAAGGATTTGCAAAAAAAATTATTGGCGTTGGCCGTTCAGAAGCAAGCCTGAGCAGGGCCAAAGAACTTGGAATTATTGATGAAGCATTGCCCCTGGCGGAAGCGGTGAAACAAAGTGATTTTATTTATGTATCAATACCAGTGGATGTAACTATTCCGACCATGCTGCAAATAATGGACCTGGTGAACGACCAGCAAATTGTGGCAGATGCCGGATCAACAAAATTTGCTTTGTGTGATGCATTGAAAGATCACCCGATGCGTAAACGTTTTGTAGCAACACATCCCATGTGGGGTACAGAATATAGCGGGCCGGAAGCCGCGGTGAGAGGGGCTTTTGCAGGAAGAGCCTGTGTGATTTGTGAGAAGGAAAAAAGTGATATGGATGCAGTGGAAAAGGTGGAAGGAATATATAAGGACCTTGGAATGCACATTGTGTACATGGACCCTTATAACCATGATATACATGCTGCTTATGTAAGTCATATATCACACATTACTTCCTTTGCTTTGGCAAATACGGTATTGGAAAAAGAAAGAGAGGAAGATGCCATTTTTGAACTGGCAGGTGGTGGTTTTGAAAGCACCGTAAGGTTGGCAAAAAGTAACCCGGCCATGTGGGCTCCCATCTTTATGCAGAACAGGGAAAATGTGCTGGACGTTTTGAATGAACACATCAGCCAGTTAAGAAAATTTAAGGCGAGTTTAGAGAAAGAGAATTTGGAATATTTGACAGAGTTGATGACGAATGCAAATAAGATAAAAAGGATTTTGAAATAGAGTTGTCCCAAACCCTAAAAGGGGCTTTTGGAGAATGCTAAGCATGAAATATTTATTTAAGGGAAGGATTAAAAAATGATTTTCAGAGAAGCAGCAATAGCGGATATAAAACAAATACAGGTTGTAAGAAATGCTGTAACAGAAAACACTTTGTCTGATCCGAACCTGGTGCCTGATGAAGATGTTGAAGAATACTTATTTAATCGTGGCAAAGGTTGGGTTTGTGAAATAGATAATACTGTTGTTGGATTTTCTATTGTTGATTTGAAAGATAAAAATATATGGGCATTATTTGTTCATCCGGATCATGCAGGAAAGGGGATTGGAAAGAAATTGCATAATATGATGCTGGACTGGTATTTTGATCAGACCAAAGAAACAGTTTGGCTGGTTACAAGTCCCAAAACAAAAGCAGAAAAGTTTTACAGGATGCAGGGATGGAAAGAAGCAGGTATTCATGGAAAAGGAGAAATAAAATTTGAAATGGATTGGGATAACTGGGCTGCACTGTGATGAATGCAATTGAATTGGGGATAATTTGCTGAAAATGATTTATAAACAGAGGGTTACGAAATTGTTTCAAAGGGTATAAAGTATAAGTAAAGCTGAATAAAGAATTCAACAGTACAAGGTCTCATGTATGAGAATGATACCTTTAAATTAAAGAAGGGTCCTGTAAAAGTGTAAATTGAAGGTTGAGTAAAAACTATCAATCAC
>JAYWII010000113.1:0-7800 GCA_043788995.1 Chitinophagaceae bacterium
CTTTAGCAGGCTTTTTTTTAGGACCTTTTTGAAATCGTTTTTTAGGGGGTCAATTTGAAATGGCGAGAGGGGGTCAGTTTAGCTGGGATTTACAGTCGATAACCCTTTAGGTAAAACTGGAGAAAATGAAAGAAGCTTAAGCATTGATTCAGCAGCAGGCTGGTTGTTGGTACGCCTGGCTGCATATCCGCCCTGGATACGCAACAACGGCAATGGAGGGCTTCGGAACACCAACGAGGGTTAAAAGTCTGTCAACCAAAATGCCGATTTATTTCCTGCATAAGTCCAAAATACGCACTTTGTCCTGTAAGCCAAATACCAAATGATAAAACTAAGGTGTCAAAAACCGTTAATATAAATAAGTCCATCTTATTCTGTTTTTTCTCTATTTTGAAATGAAACAGTAAGTTAATTCCAAACAATATTGTAAGAACAATTAAAGCAATGTATGCGTCTTTGATTTGGTACTCCTTAATCCATAATTTTAATGCAACAGAAGATGCTTGCTTAGTTTCATAAATAGCTGGTCTAACTATTAAAGCCAATTCAAAAATGAACATTAAAGCGATTATAAATACAGACGTATTTAAGACGAATTTTAAAGTTCGTTTTGTTAAGTTCCAATTACGTTTAATTATAGAAATTAATAAAACAATTACCAAGATTGTCCAAATAATATAAGCAATATAAGTTCCTATGTAAATTAAGTTGCTTGTCAATTGATAGTCCATATAAGGTGGGTTATTGCTTACCGCTAACTTTTGTATTTAGCTAATATACGCTACAAAATATACTATACAATTTTTCAACCCCACCCATAGTAATAAGTATTAAAAAATGCTACTGATCAGGAGTAACGCAAATACCAACCTTTATTACTGCCGTTTTACAAATCGTATATTTTCATACGGCATAAAATAATTGGGGAGCAGGTGTTGTGATAAATAAAAATGAAGAGAATAGTGCAATAGTGGTTAATAATAAAAGTGATTGTTTCATTACAACCTAAAATTGCTGAGATATTGCAGATACACCACTTCAAAAAGATCACTCTGCTGCTACCAGTACATTGTTGATCTCACTGCATTTTTGCAGGAACAACTGCAGTGCTGCTCTTTTTTCATCTGTTAACCGGTACTTGATCAAATGGGTATAATATTCCTGCAGGTCCACGGCATCGGTTCTATATTTTTCAACCACTTCATCCAGTTTTTGCAGGCCATATTCATTGGCGGCATTAAATGAATCAATGAAAGTTTTGCTCATGGGTTTATTGCTGATCCATGCAGCAAATACAAAGGGCATGCCGGTATGCTGTTGCCATGCAAGGCCAAGATCGTAACTGTACTTAGATAACCTGCGCTGTGTAAAAGTTCGGTCGCCAATGATGACGGCAGCAGTGGTGCCTTTTATGTTTTGTATAAAATCTTCGGGTGCTTTTTCAAACACCGGTATTTTTTTCCAGTATTCCTTCAGCAGTATCTGCGCCAGCAAAACAGAGGTACGGCTTTGGTAGTCCAGCATCACGGTTTCAATTTCTTCCATGGGCACATCGCTGAAGATGCAAACACTTTCCACTGCACCTTCGCAACTGATGCAGTAATCTGTAATAATGTGAGATTCGTTTAATTCGGGAATGATGGCCACCGGCACCAGGCCAATATCAATGGTATCATCAAGCAATGCGCTGGCAATATTGCTGGGATAATCAATTACCAGTTCCGCTTCCTCCATCATCATTCCATTCTCCAGTCCGTATATCAGGGGTTTGCTGTTTAAATAGCTTACGGAGCCAATTCTAACTTTTCTGCCGCCGGCAGTAGCACTGTTCAAATTCATGGGCACAAAGATACAGGTACACAATGCTTTTTCAAAAGCAGGACACTATCTTTGCCGCCTTAATATTGTATATGGAACTATCTGCACTTACAGCTATTGGCCCTATTGACGGTCGCTACAGGAATCAACTTCAACAACTGGACGCATACTTCAGTGAATTTGCGCTGATCAAATACAGGGTATTGGTGGAAGTGGAATATTTCATCTACCTGGGTGAAAAGAAGTTTTTTAAACTTCCTGCGGCAGTAAAAAAACATCTTGTAAAAGCAGCAACGGAGTTCTCTTTGGCTGATGCTCAAAAAATAAAGGATATAGAAAAAGTTACCAACCATGATGTAAAGGCAGTTGAATATTTTTTGAAACAACAACTGGATGATTGTAACGGAGCAGACTTGAAAGAATGGATACATTTTGGGCTTACCTCCCAGGATATTAATAATACTTCCATTCCCTTAAGTTGGAAACATGCGGTGGAACATGAATACCTCCCCGCTCTTATAAATCTGCAGTCTGCCATTCACGGCCTGGCTGAGGAATACAAGGATGTTCCGATGCTGGCAAGAACGCATGGCCAGCCAGCTTCCCCTACCCGACTTGGAAAAGAAATGATGGTGTTTGTAGAAAGATTGGAAAACCAGGTACAGTTGTTCAGCTATATTCCTTTTACTGCAAAATTTGGTGGAGCCACCGGAAATTTTAATGCTCACCAGGTGGCATACCCCAAATACAACTGGGTAAAGTTTGCCAACGATTTTACAGAAAATAAACTGGGCCTTCAGCGCCAGCAATACACCACACAGATAGAACACTACGATGTACTGGCTGCTCATTTTGATGCAATCAAAAGGATCAACAATATATTGATAGATTTTTGCCGGGATATGTGGGCATATATCAGCTCCGATTATTTTAAACAAAAAACAAAGAAGGGTGAAGTAGGCAGCAGTGCAATGCCGCACAAAGTAAACCCGATAGATTTTGAAAATGCAGAAGGCAACCTGGGTATTGCCAATGCCTTGCTGGAGCACTTCTCCTCCAAACTGCCAGTATCAAGATTGCAGCGTGATCTTACTGATTCAACCGTATTAAGAAATATTGGTCTGCCTGTTGCCCATACAATTTTAGCAATAAAATCAATTGAAAAAGGGATTGGCAAATTATTATTGAACGAAGCCAAAATAAAACAGGACCTGGATAATAACTGGGCTGTGGTGGCAGAAGCTATACAAACTATTTTAAGAAGAGAAAATTACCCACAACCATATGAGGCTTTGAAAGAACTTACCCGTGGCAAAGCTGCCATCGATAAAAAAGCCATCCAGGAATTTATTGGTACGCTGAAAGTTTCTGCTGCAGTGAAAAAAGAATTGAAAGCGATTACGCCGTTTAATTATACGGGGGTTTAAAGCCTATTCTTTATTTTCGGCTTTAGCCCGGTTTAACCGGTCATTAATAGCCCGGCCAATACCTTCATTTGGAAAAGGTTCTGTAAGAATTATATCTGCATATAGTTGATCAATTTTTCTCAATGCAGCGAATAAATTACTGGCAGCTTCGTGCAAATTTCCTTTGGGAGAAAGTATGAATTCATAATTACTATCAATACCAAGTATCTTTTTTGTAAAACTGATAGTGGCTATTTTTTTTCCTTTAAAATCTTTTTTCATTTGATCGATATCTCCGATATACAAAGGCGTATGCGGAGCATAATGAGATTTTAGCTGGCCTGAAGTTTCGGGATTTTTTTGTGGTGATGATGTTGCTGGTATTAGTTTTTCTTTGATCACTTTTTCTATTTCTTCGGTGCTGATGCCGCCTGAACGGTAGAGCATTACTTTATCATTTTCATCAAAACCAATAATGGTAGATTCCAGCCCAACTTTGGCAGCACCTCCATCCAGTATGTAAGGAATTTTCCCATCCAAACTTTCCTGCACATGTGCTGCAGTAGTTGGACTAATGTAGCCAAACGGGTTGGCACTGGGAGCCGCTAAAGGAAAGTGAAGTGATTGCAGTAAGGCTAGCGTTAATGGATGATTGGGAATCCGGATGGCTACCTTTTCACTTCCGGCCGTAACTAAATCAGGGATACTATCTTTTTTATTAAGTAAAAATGTAAGCGGACCGGGTGTAAATTTTTCTGCCAGCAAATAAGCTTTCTCCGGAACCTGCTGAACATATTGCTGAGCCGCCTGCCAGCTGGCGCAATGCACAATGAGCGGATTAAATGATGGCCGGTTCTTTACTTCAAATATTTTGATCACAGCCTCCTCATTCAACGCATTGGCGGCAAGCCCATACACCGTTTCAGTTGGAATAGCAACCAGCTCCCCATTGATCAAAAACTGTTTTGCTTTTTCTATATCGGTGCCTGTGATTGTCTGCATAAAATTTCAGGTGCAAATATAACAGGCTTGTTGTTTACAAATAATTTCATTTTTTTTGATCACTCCCGTAAACGGCATGTTAAAAAAGTAAGGCTGCAATGCAACCAAAATCATTTTTAAGGCATCATTAAGTAGATTTGCAGCATATTATGTTTATAAGAAAGTTTACTATTCTGCTTTTATTGAGTTGTGTTGGTATCAAAGGTTTTAACCAGACAATTTGTACTACTTTGGGGCAATCGCCTGCAACTGCATTTCCAGTTTGTGCAACAGATACTTTTTTTCAGGAGACAGTGCCTTTTTGTGGAGGAAGCACTGTGCCTGCCCCGGGTTGCGGTATCCTTCAGGATGTTAACCCATTTTGGTACAGGTTTACTTGTTATTCAACCGGTACCTTAGGGTTTATTATAGCGCCAACTGATTTGGCAGATGATTATGACTGGCAATTATTTGACATCACTGGTAAAAACCCCAACTTAGTCTTTACGGACAATACTTTATTTGTAGCATGTAACTGGTCTGGTCAACACGGAATAACAGGTACATCCTCAGCAGGCACTTCAGAAATAGTATGCGGTAATACAGGAGGGGAGCCACTATTTAATCCTTTTAGTTCCATGCCAACTTTGATTGAAGGGCATGAATATATCCTTCTTATAAGTAATTTTTCCCGTTCTCAAAGTGGTTACGGATTGTCTTTTGGAGGAGGTGGCACAGCAAGCATTATAGATCCGAAAGAACCTGCCATGGTTTCTGCCAGAGCAATCTGTGATGGGGTAAAAATGACAGTGAAACTGAATAAAAAAATGAAATGCAGCAGTCTGAATGCAGATGGAAGTGATTTTACTGTTACGCCTGCCGTAACTCCGATTATTGCAGCAGAAGGTGTTAACTGCAATAATGGTTTTGATATGGATTCTATTGTATTGACATTGGCAAGTCCTATCCCACCCGGCAATTATACTATTTCAATAAAGAGCGATACCAGTGGAATTAATGTATTAGATAACTGCAACAGGAGCATTCCCGATGGGCAGTCTTTGCCAGTAACTGTTTATCCATTATTCCCCACTCCTATGGATAGTTTAACAAGACCTGACTGTGCGCCAGATATGCTGGAGCTTGTATTTTCAAAACCTATGCAGTGCAACAGTATTACAGACAATGGAAGTGAGTTTACTATTACTGGTCCCACTCCGGTTTCGGTAATTGGTGCAACTGGTACATGTGATGCAGGCGGGCTCAGCAATGTTATTAAGGTAAAGCTATCTGCCCCTATTCAGTCAGGCGGTACTTACCGAATTACTCTTAATACAGGAACTGATGGCAACACAGTATTTAATGAGTGTGGTAAAGAAACACCTGCAGGATCTTTTGTAGATTTTTATGTTGCTGATACAGTTTCTGCAGTTTTTAATTATAAAATAAAATGGGGCTGCAAAGTGGATACTATTGATTTTACGCATGATGGAAGAAATGGCATAAACAGTTGGCAATGGGTTTTTGATGGAGCAATTACAAGCAATCAAAAAGACACCAGTATCACCTACCCTGTTTTTGGAAATAAAAATGCCACACTTACGGTAAGTAATGGCAGGTGCAGGCAGACTTATTCTGTATCAGACATTCTTTTAGATAATGAACTGAATGCGGCTTTTGAATCTACCTCGGATGTTTGCCCCGGCGACCCGGCAATATTTGCTGATAAAAGTTTTAACAGGATCGTTGCATGGAACTGGGATTTTGGAAATGGCCTTACCAGCACTTTAAAAGCACCTGTACCGCAATTTTATGTTTCGTCTAATAATAATATTTCAAGAGACATACCCGTAAGATTAATTGTGCAGAACGATATTGGTTGTAAGGATACCGCCATCAATAAAATCCATGTGGTGGGCAACTGTTACATTGCCATACCAAAAGCATTTACCCCAAACAACGATGGCCTGAATGATTATCTCTATCCAACCAATGCTTACAAAGCAAGGGACCTGAGATTCAGTGTGTATAACCGTGGAGGGCAAAAGATTTTTGAAACCACCAACTGGACAAATAAATGGGACGGCACTTTTAAAGGCCAGCCACAAGATCCCGGTACCTACGTATGGACATTGGTGTACACTAATATTGACAGCGGGCAGCGATTTAATTTGAGAGGCAGCACTGTTTTGATAAGATAAAATGGTGGCAGGGTTGCCAACCTTTGACAGGTTCTTTTCCACTAAAAATCTATTCAAAAGATTGGCAACCCTTTATGTGAAAAGGGGACATTAAAAATACAGCCTTTTATTCCCCAATAATATACAGCGGCATTGTATGTTTGTAATTCAGGAGCAGCAATAAAATAATGATGCGGTAGCCTGTTCAAATATTTTCAATCATAAAGCTTGCTCGTATATGTCAGTGGATTACAAAGGCTACCTGCAGTTAAACAAAATTCTGGATGCACAGCAACCCGAAACTTTTAAAGATGGCAGACAACCTGCTCATGAAGAGATGCTGTTTATCATCATTCATCAAACCTATGAATTATGGTTTAAGCAGATCCAGTTTGAAATAGATTCTATCCTGGATATTATGGGCCAGGATACAGTAAATGATAATACATCAGAAATCTCCAATGTAGTACAGCGCCTGAAACGAATCAGTATTATTTTAAAAACACTGGTTAGCCAGGTAGATATCCTGGAGACAATGTCGTCAACACAGTTTCTTTCTTTCAGGGATGAAATAAGGCCTGCCTCTGGTTTTCAAAGCTGGCAGTTTAAAAAAATAGAAGCCTGCCTGGGCCTTAAATTTGAAAAAAGATTTGGACAACATTTTTATACTTCCCAACTGGAGCCTAAAGAAATAGCGATCATTAAAGAAGCTGAAAGTGCCGTCTCCGTAATTGAAAGAGTTAATAAATGGCTGGAAAGAATGCCTTTTATCAATGATGAAAAATTCTGGGAAAACTACCAGCCTTTATCAGACATTGCTGGTACACCAAAATTCTGGAGCGATTATGAATTTTTATTTCATCAAAACTTACTGGAATCTGACGCTTCCATAAAGGATTACTTCAAAAAAATATTTAATGATGAACCGGCTGATGACAGCAGGCAGTTAAGTGCCATGGCATGCCGGTCTGCCCTGTTTATTATTTTGTACAGGGAATATCCTTTACTGGAACTGCCATTCCAATTGTTAGATACCTTACTTGAAATTGATAACCAGATGGGCAACTGGCGTTACCGTCATATCAATATGGTGCAGCGGATGATTGGTGCAAGGCCCGGAACCGGTGGCAGTGGCGGTGCCGACTACCTGAGCGCTGCTATGGCAAAGCATTTTATTTTTAAAGAGATTGCCCAGCTAAATAGTTTTTTAATCAATAAAAATAAGCTGCCGGTGCTACCAAGTGAGCTGACTGAGAAATTGCGATACAAAACCTAAACAAACTTGCGTTAGTTAATACGGAGCAATTTTCTAAAAAATAAACTAGTGTTATGTTAATCGTGTAATGACGGATACAATTTTTTCAATTTAATTCTTGCATCCTTGTTAGTAAACTGCCAGTTTATTTTACTGTTTT
>JAYWII010000114.1:0-31727 GCA_043788995.1 Chitinophagaceae bacterium
TTTACCATCCGCTTCAGTACATTTCTGAATTTTTGTTATAATCTCCTGTCGCAACAATTAACATTTTTTTACGCCAGATATAAGCCACAGTCAGGTAATATTGCACAGCTGTTGGCATAATTATAGCATAACAAAAAAATAAAAAATTACATTTGCCCTAAATCATTTAACCAATGTTCGATATCTTATTACAGGCAGACACACTTAGTAAAGCAGCAGCAACAAACGCACAGGTAGAATCTGTTTGGAGTTTGCTGACAAAGGGTGGTCCTTTAATGATTCCGTTAGGAATTTTGTTTGCCATTGCAGTATATGTTTTTATTGAACGTTTACTGGTAGTCCGTAAGGTTTCCAGGATAGAAGATAATTTCATGAGTATTATACGTGATAATATTGTGAACAGTAACGTAAGTGCTGCAAGAAGTCTTGCAAAGAATACCGATAATCCTGTTGCAAGAATGATTGATAAAGGGATTCAGCGTATTGGTAAGCCTATTGATGCGATAGAGAAAAGTATGGACAATGTGGGCAAACTGGAGTTGTATAAAATGGAAAAGAACCTTTCTATACTTGGCGTGATTGCCCGAATAGCGCCGCTTTTTGGTTTTGTTGGAACCATCGTAGGGTTGGTGTTGCTGCTCAAAGAATTTGCTGCTATAAGCAATCCTTCTGTTAGCCAGATCGCCGATGCGATGTATGTAAAACTCATTACCTCTGCCAGTGGTTTGATCATTGGTATGTTAGCGTATCTTGGTTACAGCTACCTGGATACACAGATCAACAGAACAGCCAACAGGATGGAATCAGCCAGCAGTGAGTTTATTGACATTCTGCAGGAGCCAACAAAATAATGATGAGCTGTAAACAACAGCTAACTCATCATTCATAACTCATCATTCATAACTCAACAATGGGTCTTCGGAAAAATAAATTAAGAGATGGTCACAGTGAAGTGGATGCAGGTCCGCTGAATGATATTTTATTTATACTGCTGATGTTCTTTTTAATGATCTCAACACTGGCCAATCCGAATGTGATCAAGATGAGTGTGCCCAAAGCAAAGAGTGATACCAAAACAAAACAAAGTGTGGTGGTAAGTGTGGACAAGCAAAAGAATTTTTATGTGGGTGCAAAAAAGATCATTCCTGATTCATTAGAATCTGCTTTAAGAAAATATATCAATGAAGGCGACAGCATCAAACCCGCTGTGGTGATCAATGCAGATTCTTCTGCACAGTGGGGCGAAGTGGTAAGGATCATGAAAGTGGCCCGTCGTTTAGGCGCAACCACATCCGCTACCGTTAGCGGAAATGAGTAGCTTTTACCATCCGGTTCTTTCCCTGCAAATCTTGTTTTAATTCCACCTGCTGAAATTGTTTTGAAAATACATGTGCCGTGGCATTGGCAAATTCTTCATGTGTTTCGGCATAGATCTTTCCATTTTCCTTTAAGTGCTTTTTTGCAAACAAAGCGATCTTCTCATAGAATAACAAAGGAGAATGATCCGGCACAAACAATGCAGTATGCGGTTCGAAAAGAGCTACATTTTTATCCAGTTTTTCTTTTTCATTTACCGGTATATAAGGAGGGTTGCTTACAATAATATCAAACTGCTGTAATCCTTCCCAGGAAGATTCATCCAGGAAATCCAGTTGTATAAAATCAATCTTTACATCATTGTCAATGGCATTTTCTTTTGCTGTGGTAAGGGCATCTTTGCTAACATCTATTGCGGCGATATGCGTTGCTGATAATTTTTTCTTTAATGCAATAGCAATACATCCGCTGCCTGTACCAATATCAAGGATAGAAAGATGCTGCTCATTGTTTTCTTTTTTTGCATCTTCAATCATCCAATCCACCAGTTCTTCTGTTTCAGGCCTTGGTATCAATACGTGTTTATTCACTTTGAACCGCAGGTTGCAAAACCAAGTTTCTCCCAAAATATATTGCACCGGTTCATGAAGCAATAACCGGTGCAGGGAGTAATTTAGTTTTGCAATGGTATCAGAATGTAACGACAGGTTGGGGTCTTTCAATATATCGGATCTTTTTAACCCGGCGTGAGCCTCAAATACCCATCCAGCCATTACAGACGCCTCATCCAGATCATAAATGGTTTGTAATTTTCGCAGATAATGGCGGTAATATTCTTTGATGGTCATTGGCGCAAACTTAGTTTATTTTTTAGCTGATTGCTGCTTATTTTTGCCCGATGGCTTCTCATGATACATACATGCAACGGTGCCTGCAACTGGCTTTGCTGGGTGCAGGTAATGTAGCTCCCAATCCTATGGTAGGAGCTGTTTTGGTGCATGACGATATCGTAATCGGCGAGGGTTATCATAAGCGGTACGGTGAGGCACATGCTGAAGTCAATTGCATAGACAGTGTTAGTGATCACAACAGACCGTTGATTGAAAAGAGTACGATCTATGTATCCTTAGAGCCCTGTGCTCATTTTGGAAAAACTCCACCCTGTGCCGATCTTATCATTGCAAATAGGATACCAAAAGTGGTGATTGGATGTAAGGATAATTACGTAGAAGTAAACGGAAGGGGAATAGAAAAACTACGTTCAGCGGGGATAGAGGTAATAGAAGCGGTGCTTGAGAAAGAAGCTGTTGCGTTGAATAAACGGTTCTTTACTTTTCACCAGAAGGAAAGACCTTACGTTATTTTAAAATGGGCCCAAAGCAGTGACCGTAAAATTGCGATGCCCGGGTTTACGAAAATTGCAATAAGTAATGAAATAAGTAACCGGTTGGTACATAAATGGCGCAGTGAAGAAGCTGCCATTATGGTGGGTACCAATACTGCTTTGTATGATAACCCATCATTGACAACCCGGCTCTGGAAAGGAAAAGACCCGGTGAGAATCTTACTTGATAAAGATCTGCGAACACCGGCATCCCATCATTTGCTGGATAAAAAAGTGAAGACAATTATTTTTAATAATAAAAGGGATGAGGAAGAGGAAAATATTGTTTACTGTAAAATGGCTGTAGGAGAATTTTTAATTCCTTCAATACTAAAAAAATTACACCAGTTTAAAATTCAAAGTGTATTAGTGGAAGGCGGTGCAACATTATTGCAGTCATTTATTGATGAAGGTTGTTGGGATGAAGCCAGGGTAATTACCAACGACCAATTGATTATTGGCGATGGCATTCATGCACCGGCGCTAAAAGGGCAGCGGCTTTTAAAAACAGAACATTATTTTTTAGATACGATCAACTATTACAAACAGGCCAAGGCTACAACAAACTAAATGACTAAACAGGCAGAGAAGGAACCGCATTTTTATTGTACGATTGATAAGTCATCGGTTGCAGAATTTAAAGACAGGGGCAGTAAGTTCATTGCTTATGCTTACCCGGTAAGTACTGCAGAAGACTTTAAGCAATACCTGCAGGCACTAAAAAAGGAACATCCAAAAGCAGTGCATCATTGTTTTGCATACCGCATCGGTACGGATGGAAATAATTTCAGGGTGAGTGATGATGGTGAGCCCTCCGGTTCTGCAGGCAGACCAATTCTTGGACAGATAGACAGCAAAGAAGTGACCAATATCGCAGTGATAGTAGTAAGGTATTTTGGTGGTAGTTTATTAGGTGTTCCCGGTTTGATCAATGCGTATAAAACGGCTGCTTCTTTAGCATTGCAGGTGGTGCCGATTATACAAAAGCAAATTGAAGTGATGTATCAGCTGCAGTTTGATTATACACAGATGAACGATGTAATGATGGTGCTGAAGCAATTTAGCTGTAGTGTCATCAGCCAGGAACTGCAGTTGTTTTGCATCATGAAAACAGGGATACCGCTTAACCGCCTGGATGAAGTGTTGTTTAAGCTAAATGATATTCAGGGTCTGCACCTGGATAAAATAAATTAACTATTTTTCAGTAATGGATATTGAAATATTGAGAGAATATGTTTTATTAAAAGCTGATGTAACAGAAGGTTTTCCTTTTGGAGATACAGTGATTGTATATAAAGTAAATGGCAAGATGTTTTTATTAATGCCTTTAGATACCCAACCGGTTCAGTTCAACGCCAAATGCGATCCTGAATTGGCAATCGAACTAAGGGAACAGTACCCCACTTCCGTACTGCCAGGTTATCACATGAATAAAAAGCATTGGAATACGGTGATAGCAGATGGAACACTAACACGGAAACAATTGTTGCAAATGATCGATGATTCCTATAATCTTGTAAATAAAAAAGCCAAACCATAAAACTATTTGTATGGAACAGGATGAAAAATTTTCAGATGATCCACAAGAAAATCTTCGGATAGAAAATGAATTGATGAAGATCAAACTGAAGGCGCAATATGGCGATGCTTTCCAGATGGACAGCAGTGAAGCATTGCCGCCGGATGTGGAGAACCAGTTTTTAAAGAACATCCTTGCTTTTGAGGAGTCTTATAATAAAGGAGATTTTATAACGGTGTACGACCGTATAGGAAAACCTGATTACAAATCGATGGGAGAAATGGAGGCGGATGAATTAAAAGAAAGTGTACAGCAATTGCTGGAGCTGTTAAACCAGCACCAGATCAATCTCGATTTTACTGACGGTCCTTATGATGATGCCACGGTCTATCGTTTTATTACAGAAGAATTGTTTAACCAGGAAGTGGAGAAAGATCCGGTGGATGGCATGATCATGGGTTATATTTATGAAGAATTTCATCCCAATCACAAAGCGGCAATCGAACGCTGCACACATCAATTTTTAAAAGAATGGTTCACCCGTTCTTTTACAGATAATGAATTTGTTTTAAGCCAGGATATTATTACTGCAGATGGAGTGCAAATGCCACAAGACGAACTGCTGGATAAACTGCGGTTATTCTTTGATGCGTTTTTAAATTTTGCTAATGATGGGTACAATATAGACAATACCGGTTTTGAAATGCAGCAGGAAAATGACCGGGGGATGGGCTTTGCAGAAGGGATGCTTAAGTATGATGCAGAAATTGACAACAATGAAATGATCCATTTTGAAGGACCTTACAAATTGTATATGCAGATGGAGTACAACGAATGGAGTGTATTTTATTTTGTGATGCCGGGCTTTAAATGGTAATGTTTATTTAGCAGCATATTTCCAGTTACGACTTTTACCTGCTGCTATCATTTCTACTGCCTGTGTCATTCGTTTGTTCCTGGTTTCATCTGTTTTAGCTTCCGTGATCCATTCAACGTATTCTTTTTTGTGTGAGTAGGAAAAGGCATTGAATGTAGCTGCTGCTTTTTTATTTTTTGCCAATACTTTTTCAAAATACTCCGGTACAACAATTTCTTTTTTCTCTGTTGATTTATTTTCCGATGGCAGTTTGATTCCTTTTTCATTTAACAGCATTGCTTCTTTTATCCACGCCATTATTTTTTTATCAGCAGGTAAATCTTTCAGTGAAGTCAGTTTTCCAACATGTCCCATGGCTACTTCTGATTTAGCTGTTTCAAGCAGCACCTTGTCTTTCATCAATGCCGCTTTCCAAAAACCAAATACAGCATGTTGTTTAAAGGCTGCCATGCTGCACATCATTTCACCCTTGTAATCAAAATGAGGAAAACTCCATTTCATTTTTTCTTCCACTTCGGGGCAGGCTTGATGAACCAGTTCTCTTAAATGATTTAAAATAGGTTGTGCAAAATCTGCTGATTTAGCGATGTAGGCATCAATTAATTTATTCTTTGCAGCCATAGCAATTTTTTTTTGCTAATGTAAAAATGTTATCAATCAAATGCAATAAACAGGGCAACTACTTTTTTAAGGTTGCTTCTGTTTTTTCTGCAGATGACTTAGGATTGCTGCCGGAATTTTCAATAATTTCGTTGGAGAGTATACTGTTGGGTATAATGATTATTTTATCATTTTCAGATATGAGCACCGTATTGAATATCTGTATATCTCTTACTTTTCCTTTTTTGCCTTGTGCCTCAATAATATCTCCCACTTTAAATGGCTTAAACATCAGCAACATTACGCCACCGGCAAATTGGTTAGTGTTCCCTGTAATGCTAATCCCACAGCTAACCCTGCGGCGCCAATTAATGCTACAATAGAAGTGGTTTGTATGCCGATAAAATTAAGGATGATAATGATGAGTACAATCTTGAGAACGGTGCCGATAAGCGTCTTGAAAAAGCTGCCTACTGTGATGTCTATTTTACGGGCATCAAAAAAAGAGTTGATAATTTTAGTTATCCTGTTGATGATCCAGAAGCCTATCATCAATATTACAAGCGCTGTAATTATTTTGATGGCATATATCAGTGCTATACTTTGCCAGGTGCCGTTATCAAGGCCGTTCAGTTTATTGAGTAACTCTTTCATGTGAAATTTAAAAACAAATATCGTTCCGTTCAATTTAAACGGCCACTCACTACTAATTCTTTGCTGCCTTGTGTGTACACATAAAACCCTTCTCCGCTTTTCACACCCAGCTTACCAGCCATCACCATATTCACCAGCAATGGACAGGGGGCATATTTTGGATTGCCAAAGCCATCCTGCAATACTTTTAAAATGCTCAGGCAAACATCCAGCCCGATAAAGTCTGCAAGCTGCAATGGCCCCATTGGATGGGCCATACCCAATTTCATAACCGTATCGATCGCTTCTACTCCTGCCACGCCTTCGTATAAACTGTAAATGGCTTCGTTGATCATCGGCATTAAAATGCGGTTGGCAATAAAGCCGGGATAATCATTCACTACACAGGGAACTTTACCTAGCTGCCTGCTTAGTTCAACAATGGTATCCGTTACTTCTTTTTTTGTTGCATACCCATTAATGATTTCCACCAGTTTCATCATCGGTACCGGATTCATGAAGTGCATACCAATAACCAGGTCAGGTCTTTTAGTAACAGCTGCAATCTTTGTAATGGAAATGGAGGATGTGTTGGACGCAAGGATACAACCAGGCGGAGCAGCCTCATCTATCGATTTAAAGATCTTTAATTTTAAGTCTGTATTTTCTGTAGCTGCTTCTACTACCAGGTTTGCATTCTTCACTCCTTTGGCAATAGCTGTTTCGGTGCTAATGTTTGCCAATGCTGTTGTTTTCACCTCTTCAGTGATAGTGCCCTTGGCAATTTGCCGGTCGAAGTTTTTGGTAATGGTGATAATGGCTTTTTCTAACTGGGCGGCATTCACATCAATTAACGTAACCGCAAAACCACTTTGTGCAAATACATGTGCAATGCCGTTTCCCATTGTTCCTGCACCAATTACTGCAATAATGCCCCCTCCGCCCCCTAAAGGGGGAACCGGAAAAGTACTAGTATTTGAAGATGTGTTCATTGATTAAAGTGTTTACTGTTTTACTTTTTTTTCTACTACAAATACAAAATAGATAGTATAGATGTATTTGTGTTAATGCTATTTGATTATAGAAAAACTTATTGAATTTAATGCGCTCAAGAAAGAACTAAACGCACAAGTGAGTGACACAACGATGATCAACAGAATTACAAAAGCCAGTTCCAAAAAAATTACTAATTTGATTACCGCCGCCTATTCATCAGCCTATTTTCTGGTTCCCCCATTTAGGGGGCGGAGGGGGGTTACTTAAACGCATTCAACCCGGTTACATCCATGCCCGTTATCAGTAAATGAATATCATGCGTACCCTCGTAAGTGATCACACTTTCCAGGTTCATCATGTGGCGCATAACAGGGTACTCACCGGTGATACCCATGCCACCCAGCATCTGCCTGGCATCTCTTGCAATGTTGGTCGCAATTTCGCAAGCATTACGCTTGGCCATGCTTACTTGTTGTGGTGTTACTTTTCCTTCATTCATTAAAACACCTAAGCGCCAGTTGAGTAGTTGTGCTTTAGTGATTTCGGTTACCATTTCTGCCAGCTTTTTTTGTTGCAGTTGAAAACCTCCAATAGGCCTTCCAAACTGCACTCTTTCTTTTGAATAATTCAAAGCAATGTCATAGCAATCCATAGCAGCACCTACAGCACCCCAGGCAATACCATAACGGGCTTTTGTCAAACAACCCAGTGGCCCCTTTAATCCTTTTACATTCGGTAAAATATTTTCTTTTGGAACTTTTACATTGTCAAAAACCAGCTCACCAGTGGCACTGGCCCTCAGGCTCCATTTGCCATGTGTGGTGGGGGTGGTAAATCCTTCCATTCCTCTTTCTACTATCACACCTTGTATTACATCTTCCTCATTTCTTGCCCACACCACCGCTACCTGCGCAAAGGGTGCATTGCTGATCCACATTTTAGCCCCATTTAAAATCACATGATCACCTGCATCTTTAATATTGGTGAGCATACTGCTGGGATCGCTTCCATGATTGGGTTCTGTTAAACCAAAACAGCCCAGCCATTCACCGCTGGCCAGTTTAGGTAAATATTTATTGCGTTGAGCTTCGTTGCCATATTGATAGATCGGGAACATCACCAGCGAACCCTGCACCGATGCAGTACTTCTTACACCGCTGTCGCCACGTTCCAGTTCCTGCATCATCAGTCCGTAGCTGATATAATCCAGCCCGCCGCCGCCATATTGCTCCGGCACTGTTGGACCAAAGCAACCCAGCTCACCCAGTTGTTTTACAATCTGAACAGGGAATTCCGCTCTTTGAGCATAGTCTTCAATGATAGGAGAAATTTCTTTTTTCACATAGGCACGTACACTTTCCCGGATCAGTTTGTGCTCTTCCGTTAGCAACTCATCTACATTGAAATAATCTGGACTTTGAAAATTGTCGGTTTTAGCAGCCATAGCAAACGTTTATTTTTTGTACCCCTATCCCCTGAAGGGGAATTAGAATAATGATTAAATATTTTTTTTAACAAGCTTTATATCCTCTTTCAACATCGTTGTGAACTTGTTCTGTTATTCTTTCTTTTTACTAAAAAGAAAGAATAATCTCACTTATACCGCATACCATTTTGCAACATATTTTGTCTGAACTATGATTTGGGTGGATTGATAAGATTTATGCGATTTGAAAATCTTTTTAATCCTTCTAATCTTTCAAAATCCCTGTTCAGACAAAAGCGCTGCAAATATAATCCATTGGCCTGCTGCAATAGAAAATTGTTGTACTTTTCAACAGCAAATTTTTGATTGCTAAAATATATCAACATGAAACGTTTTCTTATCTTATCAGGATGCTTTTTTGCTGTAGGTTTTTCAAGTATTGCCCAAAATAAATTGAAACCTACTAAAGCAAAGGAAAAGCTTGAGAATACTATCCGGCAATACTGGTTTGTAATGTTGTTGAAAGGAGAGAATCGTACACAGGATTCTGCCACTGCTGTTAAAATACAGGATGGCCACATGGCCAATATCAGGCGGCTGTATGCTGATGGTAAACTGAAAGTGGCCGGGCTATTTGGCGATGATGGCATCTGGCGGGGCATCTTTATTTTTGATTGTGAAACAAAAGAAGAAGTAGAACAATTGCTGAATACCGATCCGGCAATCGCCTCAGGTCGCCTGGCGTATGAACTGTATCCCTGGTATACTTCGCCTGTCGGAAGTTTTAAACCTGGCAAACCCATTACAAATAATTAAGAAGCACAAAAAATACCTATGAAATTGCTTACAAAAGTCCGTCTGATGATCCTGTTTTTTATGATAGCACTGATATTGAGTGGCGTTACTGCTTTCCCGGTTGAAACTGAATTGAAATGGTTGCTGGGGCATCCGTCTTTGGTTCCGGCTTTTGCAGAGGGCTGGTTGCAAAATGTATATAATGCACTGGTGGAGACCAATGTTAAATATCCTATGCTGGCCTATGGTTACGACTGGCTGGCCTTTGCACACATTGTTATTGCCATGGCATTTATTGGGCCGTTCAGCAATCCGGTAAGAAATGTTTGGATCATTGATTGGGCAATGCTGGCCTGTATTGCAGTAATACCATTGGCATTTATTGCTGCACCCATCCGGCACATTCCTTATTATCATGTTTTAATCGATTGTAGCTTTGGAGTGATTGGTATTGTTCCATTGTTTATTTGTAAACGGTGGATTAAAAAATTAGAAGCAGGTAAAGAATGAATAAAAAACAGCAAACTTTTTTTGCAATATTAGCAGGGGTAATTACGATGTGCCTGGTGGGGTTAATTTTATTCCCGGCTTTAAAATGGATTATTATTAAGAATCTTCATCTTTTTGAAAAATCTTCCGCACTTAATGATTTTGTAATCTATGGTTCTTCTTTTTTATGGGTTGCTGTTTCCTCTTTTTTTGGCGGTCTTGTTACGGCCTTTGCAGTACCGGGTAGAAATATTTTTTATTCACTTATAACTGGGGTAATAAGTTTTGTATTGGTTATATGTTTCTCTTTTTATCAACAGGCGGGCTTTAACTTGCCGGGATTATTATCAGGGATAGAGGTGATAATTTTTTCACTTATTGGCGGAATGATTCAAAGAAAAATTGCATTGAGAAAATACAAGACGGTATAGTTTCCACGGCTTGGTTAAATTAAAGTTTTCCCTGGCCAAAATGGTGATTACTTAAGCGATAATTAAGAACCCTATTATAATTGGCGTAAAGAAACTATTATTCAAATAGCCGTCAAAGCAAGCAGGCAGCAACAGGTTTTGGTGAACACAAAATCATTTAACAAACAGGCATATGGGTGAAGTGGAAATAAAACAACACAGCGTCATCATTCACTCTGTAATATTTTTTTACGGAGGTGCAGCCACAGATGCATTAAGCTTTGAAATTGCAAAAGACATCGCTGATCATTGGAATGAACCTGGCGCAATGATCACTATCCGTGGCAGAAACTGCAATGTGTATTTTGATATTGAAGGTATTTGGGCAAGCTCACTCACACCAGAAATGGTTTTTGAAAATACCAATCCAAGAAATAACTATTTCAGAATAGAGGCATTTGCCGGGGGGAATATCTCTTTTGTAGATGGGTTGGGTAGCAATACCGGTTATTTTAAATTGGACAACCTGCTGAATCATTCCACCACTGCAGCACATGAGTATGGGCATACCCTTGGTTTGGATCACCCGGAAATATTAGACATAAGGGGCGGGGGGGTGCCGGGTATCATGTATCCAAGAGGTACCATTGTTGATCCGCCCTTTCAATACAGCCCCGTAGCAAGACCATTAGAACCCGGCGGTACCATCAATCCATTTACAAGAAAAGTATTACAAAAAGACATAGAAGCACTCCGCATAAACCGGCTCCGGTTTAGTAATGAAGGTTTTGCGGTGCTGGGTGAATTTTCATCTGTATGGCATGAGGCGCATGTGCTGTAAATTAACCGCTTGTCAAATTTCTGCAATAGCTGCAAGGCAAAAACACTTACCTTTCTGTTTATATATAATTACTATTCAAGTTGATCTATGTCAATTCTAACAATTGAAAACCTCCGGAAAGATTATGGCCGGGTGCAGGCACTTCGGGGTGTGAGTTTTAGCGTACCAAAAGGCTGTGTATTTGGAATATTGGGCCCCAATGGAAGTGGAAAAACCACGCTGCTGGGTATTATCATGGATATTTTAAAACCCACATCCGGTTCCTATAAATTATTTGATGAGGTGCCGGATAAATCGCATCGCCAAAAGATCGGCACCTTTTTAGAAACCCCTAATTTTTATCATTATCTCTCCGCAGAAAAAAACTTAAAAATATCAGCAGCTTATAAACAAAGGGGCTTTGAAGATATTCCGAGGGTGTTAGAAATGGTAAATCTTACCCAAAGAAAGGATTCCCGTTTTAGCACATACTCATTAGGGATGAAGCAAAGACTGGCTATCGCTTCCTGTTTGCTGGGAGATCCGGATGTATTGATATTAGATGAACCCACCAATGGCCTTGATCCGGTGGGCATAGCAGAAACAAGGGAACTGATAAAAAAATTACGCCTGCAGGGTAAAACCATTATTATGGCAAGTCACCTGCTGGATGAAGTGGAAAAAGTTTGCACTCATGTGGCGATATTGAAAAAAGGAGAACTGGTGGCAACTGGTAGTGTGGATGAAATACTGGCCAATGAAGATATTGTGGAAATAGGGGCGTCTGATAGCAGCAGGCTGGAAGCAGTGGCAAAGCAAATGAATGGTTACAGCAGTTTAAAAATGCATGGCAGCTATGTACAGCTATTTTATCCCGTAGGTACTGCCAACGTAGAAAATATCAATCGTCATTTCTTTCAAAATGACATTGTGCTGAATCACCTGCAGTTGAAAAAGAAAAGCCTTGAATCCAAATTTTTTGAATTGACAAACTAATCATAACGTGGTAAGATTATTAAAAATAGAATGGCTGAAAGTAAAAAACTATTCAGCGTTTACAGTGCTCAGCCTGTTTTTCCTGTTGGGTATACTGGTTGCTAATTATTCAGTTTATTATACCAAGAAAAATGTAATTGATAAAGCGGACCCAACTGGGTTGATCTCCGGTTCATCGCCATACGATTTTTCACACACCTGGCAAACCACCAGCTATGTAAGCGGTTTCCTGTTGCTGTTACCGGGCTTGCTGCTGATATTGCTGATCACAAATGAATTTACTTTCCGAACCCACCGTCAAAATATTTTGGATGGTACCAGCAGGGAAGATTTTATCAATGTGAAAATATTGATGGCATTGATTGCCGCTGTTGGAGCTACCATAAGTGTCATTATCACCGGTTTAATATTTGGTTTTGCGTCCGACACTTCTTTTTCACTGGAACGGTTTGACAGTGTGGGCTACTTTTTTCTGAAAGCGGTTTCATATAATATGATCGCATTGCTGTTTGCTGTGCTGGTAAGAAAAACAGGATTTGCCATCGGCCTGTATTTTATTTATATGGGTTTTGAAAATATACTGTCTGCTATGCTGCAGGGATTGTCTATGAAATTAAAGGCAGACTCTGGTTTTGATATTGGCAATATGGGTGATTACCTGCCCATGAATGCTGCGGATGGGTTGTTGCACTTTCCGGAAAATACCATTACCAATATGGCGAACAACGCTAAAATAATGCCGCATGATTATATGTACGTAAGTTTAATGCTGGCATTGGTATACCTGGTGATATTTTTTGTTTGGAGTAAAAACAGGATCATCAAAACAGATTTATGAAAATTCTTTCTTCCCAATTTAATACAAATAAAAAAACAGCATTTATGAAAAAGATTTGCATGACAGGTTTCTTGTTTGCAACCATGTTTTCAGCATTGGCGCAACCTCGGTTGCCTAAAGATTACTTCTGGAAAAAATTAGATAATGGCCTGGAAGTGGTGGTAATAGAAAACAGTAAAGTACCACTTGCCACTATTGAGATTGCAGTAAAGAATGGGGCTTATACCGAAGGCCCGGAATACAGCGGCCTGAGCCATTTGTTTGAACACATGTTTTTTAAAGCCAACAAAGATTACCCTGACCAGGAAAAGTTTTTGAAACGTACACAGGAGTTAGGCGCTATCTGGAACGGCACTACCAATATAGAAAGAGTGAACTACTTTTTCACTTTTGATAAAGACAGCCTGGATGCAGGCCTGGAGTTTATGAATGCGGCCATCCGTTTCCCCATCTACCGTACTGAAGATATGCAGAAAGAAAGGCCTGTGGTGGATGGTGAATTTCAACGGGCAGAAAGTGATCCGGGTTTTCAAATATGGTATGAATGCCAGAAGAAATTATGGGGCGACCTGGTTACAAGAAAAAATGCCATTGGCGATCACAATGTGATCAATACAGCTACCCCTGAAAAAATGATGATCATCAAAGACAAATATTATTTTCCTAATAATTCTTTGCTGGTAATATGTGGTGATGTGAAACATGAAGAAGCTTTTGCAAAAGCACAAAAAATTTATAGTGATTGGAAAAGCAGTGGATTTAATCCCCATGAAAAATACCCCATACCGGAATTTCCTCCTTTAGAGAGTACAAAATATTTTGTAAAAGAATCTTCTATTGCCCAAACCCCTTATGAGAATATTTACTGGCAGGGGCCGGATTTCAGAAATGATTCTGTGGCGACCATTACCGCAGATATTTTTAGTACAATACTTGGGTTGAATGCTTCAAAATGGCAGCAAGCCCTGGTGGATAAAGGCCTGGCAACTTATGCAGGCGTTAATTATCAGACAGCAAGATATGTGGGCCCCATCAGTATTTTCCTGGTGCCCAATCCTTTAAAAATGAAAGAATGCCACGAAGAAATGATGAAGCAAATAAACATGTGGGCCAATGATGATTATTTTACTGATGAACAACTGGCAACTGCCAAACAAATTATGCTGCGTAATTTTATCCGCCAGTCGGAGAAGCCTTCTTCGCTGGCCAGCCAGCTAACTTATCAATGGTGCAGCACTTCGCTTGAATATTTTACAGATTACGAGCAGGCTTGTACGAATGTAACGAGGGACGACATCAAAAAATACATCAATAAATATATTACTGGCAAAAATTATGTTGCAGGCATCATTATCAATGAGCAAATGAATAAAGCAGCTAACACTGCATCGTTCTTTAAACCCAATCTTTAATTCCATAATCATCATACAATGAAAAAGATTTTTTTTAACACAAGATATAGTTGGCTGGTTGCAGTGGCATTGATACAGATCAGTTTTGCAACAGCACAAAAAAAGGATGCTTACGAAATGACGGTAAGTGGTGTAAAAGTAATTGTGCAGCCGAGTAACAATGAAATTGTAGAAATACAAACCATTATCAAAGGGGGGGGTGCAAAATTATAGTGCAGATAAGCAGGGTATTGAAGCACTTGCTATGAACGGATTAACAGAATGTGGAAATAAGGTGGATGATAAAAATTCATTTAAAAACAAGCTTGACAAAGTGAGTGCACAGGTGTATGCCGGCACCGGGATGGATTTTGCCACTATCAGTATGAATTGTATCAAAGGTGATTTTGAAGCAGTATGGCCTTTATATGTAAATACCATTACCACACCATTGTTTGATGCAAAAGAATTTGACCGTATCAGGCAAGATGCCATTAATTTTTTAAGGTCGCAGGAATCACAGCCCGATTATGCCATTGGTAATTTGGCTAAAAAAACTGCTTTTGCAGGAAAGGATTATGCTAAAATACCCGACGGTACTGTGGAAACTGTAACAAAGCTTACTGCTGCGGAAACAAAAGATTATTATCAATCCATACTTACAAAATCGAGAATGGTAATAGTGGTGGTTGCGGAATTGGAAAAAAATGTGATTGAAGAAAAAGTTGCGGCAATGCTGGCAGGTGTTCCGGCAGGCGCTCCTTTTATATTAAAAAAGCAAACTGTTACTCCTGTAAAAAATACTTTTACTACTGAGAAAAAGGATTATGCAACCAACTACCTGCAGGGTGTAACCAGCGCCCCATTGCCCGGCACGGCAGACTTTAATGCATTTACCCTTGCCATGCGTATTTTTCGTCAGCGCCATTTTTTGGAAGTAAGAACAAATAACGGGTTGTCTTATGCACCCGGCAGCCGGTTTGATGGAGGTGCTTCACCTTCTGCAAATATTACTGTTTCCACAACAGACCCTGATAAATATATAGGGGTATTGGATAAGCTGATTGACAAAACAAAAAAGGAGGGCTTTACTGAAGATGAATTAAGAAATATTAAAACCGGGTACCTAACAGGTTTTTTTTATGGACAGGAAACCAACAATGCACAGGCAAATTTTTTAGTATCAAACGAAGTGCTGCATAACAATTGGAAGAGGGCTTTAACCATCAGTGATGATATGAAAAAAATATCGCTGCCGGAGATGAATGCCATCTTCAACAAGTATATGAATAAATTGGTGTGGGTTTACCAGGGGGATCCTGCAAAAGCTGATGCCAAATTATTTACGGCAACAAAGGTTACAACACCCGTGTTGCCTAAATCAAAAGTGACGACGAAAAAGAAAGGTTAATAGTTTATTTGAATTTTTTGAACACCCGGTATTTATGCAATGCCGGGTGTTTTATTTACTTGTTACAAAGCTGATTCAATGCAGCTTCTATAGAAGGATATAAAAAAGTAAAGCCAGCCTGTTTAATTTTTTCACAACTCACTGTGCAGCTTTTCAGCACTTCAACACTGCTTTCTCCCAGCATCATTTTTAAAACAATCGCCGGCACATGAATGGGGATAAACGACTTGCCTTTTACTATGGATGCCAGTTCCAGTGTTAATGTTTTGTTGCTAACAGGTGCAGGCGCCACCGCATTGTAAGCACCACTGAGCTGCTCATTTTGTATCGCTTCCACAAACATCCGGCAAAGGTCATCAATATGAATCCAGCTTACTATTTGTGTGCCTTTACTCAATATGCCGGCAATCCCAAATTGCAGCGGCTTCTTAAATTCTGCCAGTGCACCTCCATCGTTGCTCAGTACGATACCTGTTCTCAGCTTTACCACTCTTTTACCCATTTGTACAGCCGGTTCAATACTTTGTTCCCACTGGAGGCAGGTCTCACCTAAAAAACCGGGTGCTGATGATGCTGATTCAGTAAATCCTTGCCCTTTTTGTTGAGCTTCACTATCTGCACCATACCATCCAATGGCAGAAGCACTCACGATCGTTTTTATTTTATTATCATGTTGCTGTATTGCCTGTATCAGTAAAGCACTGCTTTGGGTTCTGCTATCTTGTATTTCTTTTTTATATGCCTTGCTCCATCTTTTGTCCACCACACCGGCACCTGCCAGGTGAATAATATGATCGGCTTGTTGAACAGCCTTGCTGTCAATTGTCTTCTCATTTATATTCCACAGTGCATAGCTCGTATTGGCAGGAGTATTGCCTATAGGCAACTTCCTGGTAAGAATAATCACCTTGTAGCCTTTTTTAATCAGTTGTTGTGTAAGTGCCCTGCCTACCAACCCTGTTCCGCCTGTTATTAAAACTGTTCCCATATTTAGCTACAAGTTAAATAAATTAATAAACTACCAATGAATTTTAGCATCCCATCTCAAATTCTTGTGAAGAATAATTTATTTGAATGTTGTTATGTAAATTCCCTGGTAACAACATCTCTCATTAATTAATTGTTCTTATTTGTTATGTATCACAATTGATTTTTGCAGGAGACATTTTATACATTTCAAAAGTTGATCTGGTTTATTTTTAAGTTTTCCATTTGTCATTATACCTTAATTTTATAGTATAAAAATTTAATTGAATGAAAGGACGTTGCCTGTTGCTTTACATATTGTTGTTTGCGCCTGTTTTTTTAGAGGCACAGCAGATCATATTTTCTGAGCCATTGAAAGAAGATGACCGGGATATGAATTTTGATATTATTGGCCGTATGAACCGGAATATTGTAGTGTTTAAAAATATGCGTTCCCGCTACGCACTCAATATTTATAATGACAGTATGGAGTTGAAAGAAAAAGTGGATCTTGAGTTTCTGCCAACTAAAACATTCAATGTAGATTACGTAGCCTACCCTGATTATTTTTATTTGATTTATCAATATCAAAAAAGGGGAGTGCTTTACTGTATGGCTGTAAAGATGAATCCCAATGGACAGAAGGTGGGAGAACCGGTAGAGTTGGATACCACCAGTATGGGAATGATGGGAGATAATAAAATCTATTCAGCCATCAACAGTGAGGATAAAAAAAAGATCATGGTCTTCAAAATACAGCGACGGGATGACCGCCTGCATTTTGTAACCCAGCTTTTTGATAATGACCTGAAGCTGATACATAAAACAAAAAGCGCTATTGAGTACAACGATCGTAAAGACGTGTTGAGTGATTTTTACCTGGATAACAGTGGTAATTTTATTTTTAATATCGCCAAACAAAAAAGTACCAGGGAGCACCCTTCTTCAGTTATCCTGGTAACAAAGGAATCCTTGCAGGATACTTTTAGAATCCACGAGCTTGAACTCAATAAAAATTATGTGGATGATTTAAAAATTAAGATCGATAACCTGAATAAAAAGTATATCGTAACAGCCTTTTATTATAAGGACAGAAGTGATAATATCCAGGGGCTTTTGTGCAATATCTGGGATGCGGCCGGCGACACAATGCATGCTAAAGTGTTTACTGAATTCAGTGACGAATTAAGAGCGATGGTAAAAACAACAGGCAATTCAAAATTTGCTTTCAATGATTTTTTTATCCGTAACATGATTTTAAAAAAAGACGGTAGTCTCATTATTACTGCTGAAGACTTTACCAGTCAGAGTAGCGGTAGCAATAGCTGGAACCGGTATGATTACCTGTATGGCTCACCCTATCTCAACTCTTACGATTATTATGCGTACAACCCGGCTTATGGTTATTACTACAGGCCTTTTGGATCTTTTAATCAGAGCGTACGCTATTATTACGACAATGTTTTAGTACTGAACTTATCTCCAAAAGGAATTCCTGAATGGAGCAATGTGATACATAAACAGCAATTTGCTGATGGTAATGACAATTATCTTTCATTTAACACCTTTAATACCGGCGGCGAAATTCATTTTATTTTCAATGATATTTCTAAAAGAGATAAACTGCTGGCAGAAAGTATCATTACTGCTGATGGTACTGCAAGGCGCAATCCCACACTAAAAACAAATGAACGGGATTATGAATTTATGCCAAGGTTCGCCAAGCAAATTGCTGCCCGGCAAATTATTATTCCCTGTACTTATCGTGGCCAGATCTGTTTTGCCAAAGTGTATTTTTAATATTATAACCGGTAATTTTTATAATGCTGCAACAGCAGGGATAATATTGTTTTTTTAAGCAATAATTATTACCCATTTTTGCATCACAAAAAATGCAACCAACCTGTGACAGGCACATTTAAAGCCAATAACCCATACAATACTTTTTTACTGCTGGTATACGGGATATTCCTGAAACTGCCCATGTTCCTTCATCCGGTAAAACCTGAGCCGCAGATAACAGATGGTTTTTTATTCAGACAGGTATTAATTCAGCTAAATCCTGTTGGAACCAAATTGCCGGCTGTTTATCCCCTGATAGCTTTTATTTTATTATACACACAGGCAATTACTTTTAACCAGATGGCCAATACCCAGCGGTTAATGCAAAAGCCCAATTATTTGGTAGGTATGTCTTACCTGCTCATCACTTCACTCTTTAGTGAATGGAATGTGTTATCGGCGCCTTTAATTGTAAACACACTGCTGGTGTGGGTGTGGGCACGTATGAGCAGCCTTAATAACATACAAAATGCTATGGGGGCATTGTTTAATATCGGTATTGCCATTGGCGTTTCCACCTTTTTTTATTTTCCGTCTATTACTTTTGCAGGGCTCATTATTTTTGGATTGGTATTGATACGGCCATTTAAACTCTCTGAATGGCTTATTGCCCTGCTCGGTATCATAGCACCTTATTATTTTTTACTGTCTTACGTTTTTCTAACCGATAAATGGAAAGGGTATAAATTTCCTGGTATTGTTTTTAGCCTGCCACGATTTTACGAATCAAGATGGGCACTTGCGGCAATCGTCATGGTGTTAATGGTAAGCCTTATTGGATTCTTTTTCATCCGTAAAAATTTTTTACGGCAGCTGGTGCAAACACGAAATAGCTGGAACCTGGTATTCCTGTATTTTTTTGTGGCGGTCAGTATTCCGTTTATCAACGCCACCAGCAGTTTCGCTTACTGGATTTTGTGTGCCATTCCATTATCAGCATTTGTTGGCAGCGCTTTTTTATACCCGGAACGAAGGTGGTTTCCCCAATTTCTCCACTGGCTCATGGTAGCTTTTGTAATTGCCTTCAGTTACTTTGTAAAATAATGCCCCGGTAACTGTATTTTTGCGTTATTGTTGATACCGGCAATAGATTCCCTGTTGTGACCTCTTTCCGATAGCTATCGGGATACTTTCGTCGGCACAACTACTATTGAACTTTTTAATGAATTAAAAAAACAGATTAAATGAAATTTGGCGTAGTAATTTTTCCAGGCAGTAATTGCGACAGGGATATGATAGAAACCCTCCGGAACGATTTGAACCAGGTAGTGATTGAATTGTGGCATAAAGACAATGACATCAGCATGTTTACCACCGATGATTGTATCGTATTGCCGGGTGGTTTTAGTTTTGGCGATTACCTGCGCTGTGGTGCCATTGCCAAGTTCAGCCCCATGATGCAGCAGGTAATTGAGTTTGCTAACAAAGGCGGAAAGGTACTGGGCATTTGCAACGGATTCCAGATATTATGCGAAAGCGGCCTGCTCCCCGGAATATTATTAAGAAATGAAAGGCAACAATTTGTTTGTAAAAATGTTTTTATAAAAGAAGCGGCAACAGAAGGCAGCCAGCCATTAAAAATTCCGGTGGCACATGGGGAAGGCAGGTATTTTGCAGATGATAAAACGCTGGAAGAACTGGAATTGCACCGCCAGATCATTTACCGGTACTGTGATGAAAAGGGAAGTATTGTTTCTGCAGCTAATCCCAATGGGGCCATTCATAATATAGCTGGCATTTGCAATAAGGCAAGAAATGTATTTGGAATGATGCCGCACCCGGAAAGGGCCTGTAGTCCGGCATTGAGTAATGAAGACGGAAGAAAGGTATTTGCCCATTTGTTTCAGCTAAACTAATGTTAAAAGGTTGCTGTGTGACATATGTTACAATAGTCGCGGCACTTCATTTGTAACTTTGTCTGAAAATTCAAAATAATCATGATGAGAATATTTTTTACTTTATTTTTTCTTTCAGTAGTTGGAGTAACCAATGCACAAATGCTGAATCCTATACAATGGACCTACACAGCTAAAAAAATTGCTGATAAAACTTACGAAGTTCATTTAACAGCCAGCATTCAAAATACCTGGCACCTGTATTCACAATCACAGCCAACAAATGCCATTGTACAGCCCACAGAAATTCTTTTTAAGAAAAATCCTTTGATTATGCTGGATGGTAATATCAAAGAGGTAGGTAAAATGGAGTTGTTTAAAGATGAGAAATTGAAAATATCTGCTAACCAGTATGCAGACAAAGTTGATTTTGTACAAAAGATAAAATTGAAATCAAATACAAAAACAAATTTGGTGGGCAGTGTGGAATACCAAACCTGTGATGATAAAAAGTGTCTCCCGCCAAAAAAAATAGATTTTACAATAGCATTAAAATAAATGGGGTTTATACCAACAGAAAACGGGTTCTCTTAAAGAACTCGTTTTTTGTAAATGAACAATAGTATGAAAATTAAATTTTTATTGCTCTCTTTTTTGTTGATGCAACTCGTTGCTTTTTCACAAGACTCCACCACTGCGCCGGTTTTTAAATGGACTGTAAAAACAAATAAGTTATCGGATAATAAATATGAGCTGATCTTTTCTTCACCAGGTGCAGCAGGTACTCAATTATATGCTCCATCACAGGATCTTGATGGAACGCCATCAGCAGAATTAATTTTTATTGACAGCAGCATTACCATTGAAAGTTTTACTGCAACTGGCAATACTACAAATATCACCTCCACTATTTTTACCAATAAACAGTTAACCATTACCGAAGGCAATGCAGAATGGAAAGCAGTATTGCAATTTAAAAATTCAGTCCCAGCCCGGTTACTTGGTAAACTTGCTGTTTTTTTTAACAGGGGGGATGAGTTTTCTCCCGACCTGCCTTTTGATTTTAATGCTACACTGGAAGGTGGTGTGGCCAGCGGAATAAAAATAAAATCAGCTGCCATTGATATCAAAAACCCGGTTAATAATTGTGGTGATGATGGAACGCAGAATAAAAGTATTGCTGCTATTTTTTTATTGGGATTCTTAGGTGGGCTGATTGCTTTAATAACACCCTGTGTGTTCCCGATGATACCAGTAACGGTAACTTTCTTTACAAAAAGATCACAAACCAGGGCAAAGGGAATATCCAATGCTGTTTTTTATGGCCTGTTTATTTTCCTGATCTATGTGGCTATCACTATCCCATTTCATATTGCCAGCAAAACAATCAGCCCGGAGATCTTTAATAATATTTCTACCAATGTTTGGCTCAACCTCATCTTCTTTGCAGTGTTTGTATTTTTTGCATTGTCCTTTTTTGGTTTGTTTGAAATAGTATTACCATCCTCCATTGCAAATAAAGCAGATTCAAAATCGGGATTGGGAAATATTGCAGGTATATTTTTTATGGCTACCACCTTAGCCATTGTTTCATTCTCCTGCACCGGCCCAATATTAGGAACCCTGTTAGCAAACGTGGCAAATGAAGGCCCGTGGCCGCTTACAGCAGGGGCCGCTGGTTTTGGAATTGCATTAGGATTGCCCTTTGCATTGTTTGCTATGTTTCCACACTGGCTGCAGTCCTTACCAAAATCAGGTGGATGGATGACGGATGTAAAAGTGGTATTGGGTTTTGTGGAACTGGCGCTGGCTGTTAAGTTTTTAGCCAATGCTGACAATGTGATGCAATGGAATATTTTAAAAAGAGAAATTTTTGTAGGGCTTTGGATCATCATTGGTGCATTGATTGTTTTGTATTTGCTAGGCTGGTTAAAAATTGGTCACAGCGGCCCGGTAAAGAAATTCTCACTTACAAGGATTGCATTTATTGTTTTATTTGGCGCTACTACCCTGTATTTAATTCCCGGAGTTACCAACAGCCGCTTGGCAAATCTTGGTTTGTTGAGTGGATTTCCACCACCGCTATCTTATAGTTTGTATAAGCATCATGTATTAATCACCGAAGGCATTGAGCCCATACACAATGAATATGAAAAAGCATTAGCGTTAGCCAGGAAAGAACACAAACCTTTACTGATTGATTTTACCGGATGGGCCTGTGTAAACTGCCGCCGTATGGAAGAAAAAGTGTGGACTGATAAAGGCGTGGACAGTTTGATGAGGACTAAATTTGTAGTGGTATCATTATATGTAGATGAAAAAACAAAGCTGCCTGTAACAGAACAAACTGTTTTTAAAACCAGCAGTGGTAACGAAAAGTCCATCATTACTGTTGGCGACCGGTGGGCAACTTTTCAAACAGAGAATTTTGGGGCCACTTCTCAGCCACAATACGCCATCATCAATGCAGATGAAGTGGCTTTAACCAAAACAAAATTCTATACACCTGATCCTGAAGAATTTAAAAAATGGCTCTATTGCGGTTTGGATGCCTTTGAGAAAAAAGACAGGTAGTATTAAAACTTAAGCGTTCCAATTTTAGAACTCTTGCCTTGCTCCCCTTTAGGGGATGGGGGGCAAATAAAAACCCTCCAATTGGAGGGTTTAGTGTTATGAAGGGGTTACAGTGTTGTAATATATTAAATAGGGTAGAGTTCTTCTTATAATGCTATTTGTTTTTCGGTCATCATTTTACGCATATTGATCAGGCCGTAACGCATCCTGCCTAAAGCGGTATTGATGCTGCACTTGGTCAATTCTGCAATTTCTTTAAAGCTTAATTCTGCATAGTGGCGCAGGATGATCACTTCACGCTGGTCTTCCGGCAGCATATCAATCATCTTACGTACCCTTTCATGGCTTTGGCCCTGCATCATTTTTTGTTCAGCACTGGCTTCGCTAAAATTCAGTACTTCAAAAATGTCACGGTCGTCGCTTGTTTTAATACTTGGACTGCGTTTTACTTTTCTAAAATGATCTACACACATATTATGTGCAATACGCAAAGCCCATGGTAAGAATTTTCCTTCATCGGTATAACGTCCGCCTCTCAGCGTATCAATTATACGAATGAATACATCCTGGAAAAGGTCTTCTGCTAAATACTTGTCTTTCACTAGTAAGTAAATAGAGGTGTAAATCTTGTCTTTGTACCGGGTAACGAGTGTGGAAAGGGCTTCAGTGTTACCATCGATGTACAGGTGCACTAATTGTTGGTCGGTTAGATTAGTCAGGCATTTCATAACTTAAACGGTTTTTGGTTTTGAGATAGATTTGGATAAATGCCAATAAAAAATTAGAAGAGAATTAAAGCGTGGGAGACTGATAGAAAGGCTTTCCGGCTTTTCACTTTAATAAGATATTGGTTCACTAAAAGTAGAGAGAAATTGTATTGCAGCAAATTTATTTTAACGTTTTTTTGGCCTAAAATCAAAATAGGGTGTTAGTACTTTTATTCCAGTGGTATTTACTGTTTCGGGTTTGTCGTAGTATTACTAAGTGTATTTTCTTTTTTAATTTCGCAAACTCCTAAGTAAGTATTTTTGTATTACAATCATGGCAACAAAAGCAATCAACAAAAAAGAAAGAATAGTATCCTCCAATCCTTCTGATGGAATTTTTATTAAAGGTGCAAGGGTTCATAATTTAAAGAACGTAACAGTAACCATACCACGAAATGAATTAGTGGTGGTGACAGGTGTATCCGGTTCCGGAAAATCTTCTTTAACAATAGATACGTTATTTGCAGAAGGGCAACGGCGCTATGCAGAAAGCCTGAGTGCCTATGCAAGGCAGTTTATGCAGCGCATGAATAAACCTGATGTAGATTATATAAAAGGTTTATGCCCGGCCATTGCCATAGAACAAAAAGTAATTACCCGTACACCACGAAGCACCGTAGGCAGCATGACGGAAATTTATGATTACATGAAATTGTTGTTTGCAAGAATCGGAAAAACTATTTCTCCGGTTAGTGGTAATGAAGTGAAGAAAGATGATGTGGCAGATGTGGTGAATGCAATTAAAAAATTAAAAGAAGGCGATAAGGTATTAATTGTTGTACCATTTAAGCATCATGCAAAAAGAAACACCAAAGAAGAGCTGAATATATTATTGCAGAAAGGTTTTTCAAGAGTGGCCATTCCTAATGCCGGAGGTTCTCTGGAGCCTACACGTATTGAAGATCTTTTAGAGGCAGATAAAAATGCAATGCCTGATAAAATGTACCTGCTGGTTGACAGGCTGGTGGTAAAAGATTTTGACGAGGATGATATTCACCGGATATCAGATTCTGTTGGTACTGCTTTTTATGAAGGCGAGGGGGAAATGATTATGGAAGTAAATGGTAAGCAAGTACGCCAGTTCAGCAATAAGTTTGAGCTGGATGGAATTGTATTTGAAGAACCGGTTCCTAATTTATTTTCTTTTAATAATCCGTTTGGAGCTTGCCCCACCTGTGAAGGTTTTTCACAAGTACTGGGTATTGACGCCGACCTCGTAATTCCCAACAAACAATTAAGTGTGTACGAAGCCGCAGTGGCTCCGTGGAAAGGTGAAAAATTAGGTTGGTGGAGAGAGCAGTTTATTAAAGGTGCAAAGCATTTTAATTTTCCTGTACACAAACCCATCATTGATCTGAATGAGGAACAATTAAATTATTTGTGGGAAGGAAATGGCGCTACGCAGGGTATCAATGATTTTTTTAAAGAAGTAGAACAGAATCTGTACAAGGTTCAGTACCGGGTGTTGTTAAGCCGCTACCGTGGCCGTACACTCTGTCCCGATTGTAAGGGCTATCGTTTACGTAAGGAAGCGTTGTATATAAAAGTAAATGATAATCATATTGGACAGTTATGTGATATGCCTATTAAATACCTGAAAGTATGGTTTGATGAATTGGAGTTAAACAAGCATGAAGAACAAATTGCTAAAAGAATTTTATTAGAGATCCACCACCGCATAAAAACATTGATGGATGTTGGTCTTGGTTATCTTACTTTAAACAGGCTGGCCAATTCCTTAAGTGGTGGAGAAAGCCAGCGTATACAATTAACACGAAGCCTGGGCAGCAATTTGACCAACTCCTTATATATATTAGATGAACCTTCTATTGGTTTGCATAGCCGTGATACGGTAAGGTTGATCCGTGTATTAAAAGAATTAAGAGACCTTGGTAATACCGTAGTGGTGGTGGAACATGATGAAATGATGATGAGGGAAGCCGATCATATTATTGATATGGGACCGCTTGCAAGTCATTTGGGTGGCGAAGTGGTGGCGGCTGGTGATTATGATACTTTAATAAAAGATCCCAACAGCCTTACGGGAAAATATCTTTCTGGTAAATTAAGTATTGATCCACCAAAGAACTTACGCAAATGGAAGCAGAGCATTACAGTGGAAGGAGCAAGGCAAAATAATTTAAAGAATGTTACTGTAGAATTTCCGCTGAATGTATTGTGTGTGGTAAGTGGAGTTAGTGGAAGTGGAAAGACAACATTGGTAAAACAAATTTTATATCCTGCATTGCAGAAGCTAAAAGGCGAGGGTACTGATAAAGCAGGCATACATAAAAAAATTACCGGTGATGTTGATTCCATCACACAAATAGAAATGGTTGATCAAAACCCGATTGGTAAATCTTCCCGTAGTAATCCGGTTACTTATATAAAAGCATATGATGAGATAAGAGAACTGTTCAGTAAACAACCGCTGAGCAAAATGAGAGGTTTTCAGCCAAAGCATTTTTCTTTTAATGTGGATGGTGGCCGCTGCGATGCCTGCAGTGGTGAAGGGGAACAGGTTGTAGAGATGCAATTTTTGGCTGATGTGCATTTAACCTGCGAAGTGTGTGGTGGCAAGCGTTTTAAAGAGGAAGTACTGGAAGTTACTTACAAAGACAAGAATATTCATGATGTACTGGAGATGAGTGTAGATGAAGCCATCGCATTTTTTGCAGTGTCGGATGGAAAGGGTAAAGAATCAGCATCAGCGGATGTAGCTAAAAAAATTCAGCCGCTGAGTGATGTGGGATTGGGGTATGTAAAACTGGGGCAAAGCAGCAATACACTTTCTGGTGGGGAAGCACAAAGGGTAAAGCTGGCTTCGTTTTTAGGTAAAGGCAAAAGCCAGGGAAGTATCTTATTTATTTTTGATGAACCTACCACGGGTTTGCATTTTCATGATATTAAAAAACTGCTGGCTTCTTTTAATGCACTGATTGAACAGGGGCATACCATTTTGGTGATAGAGCATAACACCGATGTAATTAAAAGTGCAGACTGGATCATTGACCTGGGACCCGAAGCAGGAGACGGAGGAGGAGAAGTGGTGTTTGCAGGCAAGCCAATGGATTTGAAAAAAGTGGCGGCAAGTTATACAGGTAAGTTTTTGTAACCGGTCGGGGCGCTCTTAGCGACCTGAACGATTTGTATTGACAGAATTTCAAACTAAAGATTCACCTGGTAACTGGTACTTCTTCCCCCACCGGTGGCAATCAATACTTTTTTTTCTGCAAGGTCTTGCAAATCTCTTGTAGCTGTAGCTTTAGATGTCTTAGTAAGACTGCTGTATTTCCGGGCATTCATACCGCCTTCAAAACCTTTTGGACCTTCTTCCAGCATACGATTGATAATCGTAAGCTGACGCTGGTTCAGTTCGTTCCTGTAGTGATCGAAAAATTTTACTTTTTTTAAGGTGAAATCAATTTGCTCTTCAGCCTCCGTCTGGGCATCCAGGATTGTTTTAATGAAATAATTTATCCAGTAAGTGATCTTGTTTGATTGCTGTGCTTTAGACAGTGCCGTGTAATAATCATTTTTATTTGCTTCAATTGTTCTGGATAAGCTTAACATTACAGGCCGTCCCAAACCCTGTGATAATGCTTTTTCAGCAAGGGCTCTTCCTATTCTTCCATTACCATCTTCAAAAGGATGTATGCTTTCAAAATATAAATGCGCTATGGCCGAACGAAGCGGCGCTTTTTTAATTTCTTTTACACCACCAGGTGCAGTATCATTGAACCATTTAATAAACTGTCCCATTTCTTTGGGTACTTTGGCAGAAGGTGGTGCTTCAAAATGTATCTTTTGTTTTCCCATGGCTCCACTCACCACCTGCATAGGTTCTTTGTGGGTACGCCACCTACCCACTTCCATTGTTGGGTCATTGCTGAGCAGCATGGTATGCCATGTAAATAATTTTTCTTTTGTGAGTGGTTCATTAAAACTTTTTCTCACATCCACCATCAGTTCGCTGATGCCTTTGGCTTTTTTGTCTTTGATGTTTATTTTATCAGTGAGCAGTCCTAAGTTTTTTTTGATGGAAGACATTACATCTTTCCGGCTTAAAAATTCTCCTTCTATTTCAGATGTCTTGATGGCTTCCGCAGTCATCACATCAATTACCGCTTCCATTTGTGTGGCAGCAGGCAGTGCTTTTAACATGCCGGTAAAATGGCCTGTTTTTTCAGCCCATGCAAACAGCCAGTCGTCTGCTTTTACAGCGTCATATTTAAAGTTGGGCCAGTCTTGTTGCTGCCAGTTATAGTCTGCCATGAGCCGATTAGGTTTCTTATTCGGCTCAAATATAGGCAAAATTGTGAGCCGATTAGGATTTGTATTCGGCTCATTCCATCCGGTCGGGGCGCTTTATGCGACCTGAACGATTGATGGGGATTGTATAAAAATGTATCCTGTTATGGAGTGTTTTAAATTTAGAGAACTAAGGTGAATAAAGGGAATTGCCTGCTGGTTGTTGATACGCCATGCTGCTTTGCCTGCCCTGCATACGCAACAATCGCTAAGGAATAATTAATACCGAATAATTCATTGCACATGCTGCTAATAATTGAGAAACATATCCTGTATTTTTCTTCTGTCTTTTGTGACAGTAAGTGCCAGCATTAATAATATACGTGCCTTTTGGGGATTAAGATCATCAGATACAATTGTACCAAGTTTCTCATCATCAAACACCTGGTTAAACTGAGTAACCCTTCCTGAAGCCACCCTTGATGAACGAACTACCATAATTCCTTTTTTAACTGCGGTATCCACACCTGTAAGAATAGCTTTGTTAAGCGAACCATTACCTGCACCAGCAATGATCAGCCCGTCAATCCTGTCATTTACAAAAGCGTTTACTGCAGCAGCGGAAGCATCCACGTACATATATGCTATTTCAACTTTTGGTAAAGTTTCCAGTTTATTGATGTCAAATGGTGCATGTTTCTTTTGTACAGGCTGGCTGTAGTACAATACTTTTCTATCGTACACCTGGCCAATGGGGCCAGCATTCGGGGAATTAAATGCGTTGAGATGGGTGGTGTTAACTTTAACCACATTCCTGGCATCAAACAATGTTTCATTGAAAGAAAGGATAACGCCTTTTCCTTTGCTTTGTGAATCGCAGGCAACGAGGATGGCATCATAAAGATTTTTAGGCCCGTCTGCACTGATTGCTGTTGCAGGTCTCATGGCGCCGGTAATAACAACCGGCCTGTTTGCATTAACCGTAAGCGACAGGAAATATGCAGTCTCTTCCTGGGTGTCTGTACCATGTGTAACAACTATTCCATCAGCTTCATCATTTGCAAAAATTTCATTGATACGTTTTGCAAGTTTTAGCCAGATGGCTAAAGTCATATCATAACTTCCAATGGAAGCTATTTGTTCGCCTTTAACATTTGCAAATTTTTTTACAGAGGGGATAGCACTGAGAATTTCATCTGCTGAAAGTTTCCCGGGAATATAGCCTGCACGGTCAACATTACTTCCCTGGCCTGAAATGGTACCACCTGTTGCCAATATTATTATTCTTGGATGGCTTTGTGATCCTGCAAAATACTTACAACTGCAAAACAGTAATACGAGAAAGAATTTTTTCATGAGCAATAATTTTATGAATGATTCATTGATCTAAAATTTGAAGTCAGGTATTGTGTTTGCGTCATTCAAATCTAACCAATAGGGCGAATAGTGCCAAACCAGGGTGATTGTTGCAATAGTTGAAAATATTGAAGCATGAAAGGGGGTAAGTAACCTGACTTTTTATTTTTGGTGCCTGCTGGTTGTTGGTGCACCATGCTACTTTGCCTGCGCTCCATAGAAATCAACGACGACAATGGGTTTCGGGCCGATACAAACAAAGGCAAAGGATGAAGGTTACAGGGCGGCAGATAGAAGTTATGGGTGGATTGATTGGGTTTATGGCCGGAATGATAAAGAAAAGAGGAAAAAAGTTGCCGTTTAATGACTTTTAATACCTGCTGGTGGTTGGTATGCTACGCTGCTTACCTGCTCTGCATATATAATAACGGCACAGGGTGGCTTCGGGCTGATATCAACAAGGTCTAAGAATTGATTGGTAACGAATCGAATCGGGTCAGTGGGACTAAGCCGCAGTTTTATTTGTTTTTTTATTCCCTTTCTTTTGTTCAGTTTTCTTTTTCAGGGTAAGAAAAAATTCACTTTGCTTCTGTAGTTGTTCTGTAGTTTTTTCTCTGTACACCATCATTGGCCCGTTGATGTCAGTTTCATCTACAATGACAGTTTTTGCTTTTTTCATACTGTAAATTTACGATTTTCAAAAGTATAAGCCAATCAATTTTTGAGCGCCTTTTGTATCAATGTACATTTTAACAGGCGATATAAAGTTTGCACCAAGCCTCAGGTAATATCCTCTTAACCTGCCCTTGCTTTCAAATGTTATATAGCCATCCATGCCATTATCAATAGAATATTTACAGCAAAAGGCAACAATAGCTTTTCCTGTATTTCCATATACGGGTGCAGGCTTTCGGTTATGCCGGTTAGTTTCCATGTTGGCACAATCAAGCACACCTGGCGTACCCCTGAATGCAACCAATGCCTGTATAAAACCGGGTTGTTCTGCTACTGTGAATTTGTAAACGATAAAATCTTTCAATAGGTTACTGAAATCAAAATTAAAATATTGCTGATGCCTGTTTATTTCCTGTTTGAATGCAGGGGAAGCAATGACATTCACTTTAGCTCCAGTGGCATTAAGCGTAAAAGCATTTCTTAGTTTATAAACTTTTGACATTAGTATAAAGCTAAAGATTTGCAGGAAAGATTAATAATTGGTTAGTGCCTGCTTGGTTGTTGGTACGCTGTGCTGCTTGCCTGTGCTGCATTCGCAACAACGGCGACAAGTGGGCTTCAGTGCTAACACCAAATGAGGCTAAGAAGGTATATTCTTTTCTTTTTGAAGTAATGCCTTTAAAGCGCCAGTTGACCATAAGGCCCAAAGAATGAGCACTGGTTGAAAAAAAAGCCGGATTAACCTTGCCCTCTCACTGTTGAGATTAAAAGCATTGGTACCATTCAAATACTGAGCAATATTACCCGGAAAAATTAGTACATAAAATATAGCTAAAGCAATGCCTATCCTTACCCTTTCCCTTTTCCAAAATATCATACTCAGGCCCAAAACAAGTTCTACTATGCCTGATAATATCACTACTAAATCTTTGCTTAGCGGTAGCCAGTTTGGAACCTGGGCCTGAAATTCCGCTCTTTGAATGGTTAAGTGCCCAACGGCAGCAGCTATCATAAATGCCCCTAAAATGATCCTCATTATTTTTTGAAGCATCGTTGTTTTAATTTCTTTGTTCATTTTAATTGTTTAACCGGGTGAAATGTAAGGGTACAGTTTAATTTCAAAATTCAAAAAATTATTTTTGATTTAATCAGAATGCTTTAATGCAATATTTAATTGTGAGGCCGCAACCCGGTCGGGGCGCTTTAAGCGACCTGAACGATGGATGATGATTGTGTAAAACTGCGAAACGGCAGTTGTGCAATGTGAAATTTTATTATGGAAGTTTAATGAAACGAAGCGCCTGCAGGTTGTTGGTACGCCATGCTGTTTTGCCTGCCCTGCATACGCAACAACGGCGGGAGTGGGCTTCGGGCTGATACCAACAAAGGCTAAGGAACTTCTCGCTTTAATTTTAATGGGATTGATGGTCTATTCATAGAACAACTACAGCCGATGATAACAACGTCCTTTAGCTTTGTTTTATTAATTAATAAAAGAATAAAGCTACTACTATTACTTTTCTTTTTTTGCTACTTTTTTTCTTTTACAATTCACATTA
>JAYWII010000115.1:0-31398 GCA_043788995.1 Chitinophagaceae bacterium
GCTTGAAGGCGAACGTGTCGGTCTTCGTCGCGGCGAGGTTCATGGAAAGCCATGCGGTGACTCCCGCATCGAGCCCTTGCCCCACGAAGTGGGCCGTGAAGGCGTCGCGTGTGGCGTACTCCGGCGGTGCCGCGCGCAAGAGCTGTTGGCAAATGTTTGCTGTACACCTCTTGCATCCCCCTGGCCCAGGTTGCAAAAACTCAAAGACATACTTTGCTCATTTTGCAACAGGTTCACACCATTATTACTTTGCACCTGCTGCCTTTCTATATCTTTTGGAGTACGGTACGGCAATGGTGAACGCTTATCATTTTCTTCAATGTTTACCCCGTTCACATTAAAATTTACATCAGTAACCAAAGGATTATATCTCCCGGTTGAATCTATCACGAAAGGAAACTTGCGCCAGATATTCCTGGTTAGTTCCAGTTTACCAAAACGCATCACCACACTATCATCAAAGTCCGTTAAGAACATCCTGATAAAACGGATCGATTTAAAATCTGGAATGTTACCCACCCTTTTATTAAATGACCCAATCGGCACCCTGAACTGGTACCAGGTTTCTGTACGGCTGGTGCCATTGGGTAAACCGTTAATGGCCACTTCTTTCCGGTCAACAATATAGTTGGTACCAATCTGCATTTGGTTACTGGAAGCATTTTCAATGTTTACGATGTATTGAAAATATTCCTCCGTTTCATTCATGGTGTTATCCCGGTTGATGTCTTCTCCATCGGGGTACAGCGTAGCGGCTGATGAAAACTCAGATCCGTCATTAATTTTAGTGTTACCCTGCGGACCATTAAAGTTTTTATAACGCTTTAATATCCCGTCATTGCCAGTAAAGTTTGGATCCCTGTACCATACATAATCATCCTGTGCAGGGTCATTCTGAACTTGCTGTAGGGCTGGGGAATTTATAATACTGGCAAGTGATGCCAGGTAAGGTGAAAATTTCACTCTTTCAGAATCATCATCCAGCCCGTCAAAACCTACGTCCTGGTAAGGCCGCTCTGCCGGATCGTTGCTAAAAGCATTGGTTACCTGTATTGGATTCAGCGGCACCCTGCCCCATACGGAGGTATCTGTCGGCTGGCGCTGGGTGGGTGTGGGCAATCCGTTTTCGTAAAACCGCTTACCATCCTTCAGAACATCTTCAGAAATAGTACCGAGGTTGAAATACAATTTACCACCTGGTGCGGCAGGATTTTTCACAAATGGGTCCTGCACCCAAAATTCAATAAATTCTATATTGGCTGTTTCAAAATCTGTCTGATCAATATTACGCATGATACCACCCCACCTCCGCTGCGGATTTCTCAGGTGGTTGTTAGCATCTATTCCTGCCTGGGTATTATCATAGTTATAGGGTCCTTTCTCTGAAGGATAAAATGCAAGGTCAAAAGTGGTTAACTGGTTCTGGCCAAAATCAGTTGTTCTTTGTGGGAATATTTCACTCTGTTTAACCAGCCTGGTCCGTGGGTCACTCAATTCTTCCCTGTTATCTCCCAATGGATTGTTTGTGCCTTTAAATTGCTGTAATGCAGGTTCAATTTGGTACCATGCCAGTTTAGCCCTGCTCTTTCCATACTCCAGTGTGGCCACAGCTGCTTCCGGGAAAAGTTCCTGGTCATTTAGCCCATTAGTAGCTCCTTTGGGAGTAGATGCTAATGTCCAGCTGATAGCAGGGAAACGAAGATCGAGACCAGATCGGCTGCCTTCAAAATCATCAATATATACCGTACCTGCACCTCCCTTACCTATCTGCGGTGCATGGCCCGGCTGCAGCATGGCGCCTTCTGCATAAATATTAATGGAAGATGGTGCAGTGGTGGAATAAAATGGAAGTTTATCTAATAATTTAGTAAGCCTTGGCAGTTCCTTCCTGTAGTTTACATCAAGGCCATACATGGTATTCCTGATGGGCTCTTCACCCAAATTATTCTTGGTGAAAAAAGGCCGTTCACCCAACCTTGCGATGGTACCACCAAACGCCAGCTGCTCATTGAGTTTATTCTTTGCCAGATAGTCTAACCGAAGGCCTAAGTAGTTTCTTTGCTGTAAGCCAAAAGCAGCATTGTTTTCAAAATTTACCTGCACCGGAAGCCCTGCATTTAATACCGCCTGGTTGGTTACTTTAATGGTACCCAGGTCGTAGTTGATATCATAATCCGTTCCTTCAATCAGTGATTGCCCTCCAGCAGTTACCGTCACACTTCCCCTGGGGATGTTATAACCAATACTGATATCCGATGATCCGCTGGTACGGGCAGAACCTTTTATCACAAACCTGTTAAGGTTAGGATATTGCTGTGCAACGGCTTTAATGGAATCGTATAAGGCGTAATACAAGGTGTCTTTTGCATTCGCCGGTATGGTATTATATATTTGTTTTGCAAGATCCCGGCCAAAGGGTTCCAGCACCGGGAACACAATCCGGCTGTATTGAGAAATCACCGTATAGCCTTCTACATAATCAAACACACCATCGGGTTGCGGATCAAGCTGGTTATTCAACCGGTCAAGGTTAACCAATGAAATGATTGGAGCTCCCTCGTTTTTATCACCAAAAGGAACATATCTTTTCCAGCCTTGTCCCGGTTCCTGGTACAGTAAGTTAAGTTTGAAATCTGTTGGCGTAAGTGAACCATATCCTACAGAATAAACATTCTTCATCATCAACCCCCAAATAGGTAATTTGGTACGCTGTGATGTGGCTTTTAATAATTTAAGGAATAACACTTTTTGAGTAGCCACCAAACTATCCGGGGGAAGGTCTTGTGAAAATTCCCCCACCTGGTAGGTTCTTCCATTATAAGAATACTGGTAAGCCACACCCAATACTTCATCGGGTTGCAGCGGCTGACTCAATGAAATATATCCAGCCTGGCGGTTAAAATAATATTGAGTGGAATCCAATTTTCTTGCAAAAGTTTTCTCAAAATCCTGCACTGGTGCCAGGCCCAGGTTTTGCAGGTTGCTTACCACTAAAGATGGATTCCTGTTGTTGCCATTACCAATGATCCTGCTGTACAGATCATTGATATCGTTAGAAGGAACACCAGAATATGTTGATACCGGGTTAATGATATCCGCACGGAAAGGATTTTTTTCAGCCAGGTCCATCAAACCCACAATATCCCTTGTATTGGTGGTACTGCCATTCCGGTTGGTAACCCAAACCTCTAACCTGAGAATTTGAACAGAAGAAGTAACTGCTGGTATCCGCTCCAGCACTTTATTATAATTTTCTTTAAAATACTGGCCCAGTAAAAAGTGACGGTTCTCCTCGTATTCATCAGCTTTAAATTCAAATACCTGCGCTGCAGCACCGCCCTGTAGGTTTACACTCTGGCGTTGTGATTTTTGAATGGCCAATACACTGGTGATATTTAATTTACCAAACTGCAATTGCGTTTTCAATCCAAACAACTGCTGAGAACCCGGAATAAACTGGCTCCTGGAATTAAACTGAACCACGCCTGCCTCCACCCTTTTAATGATTTCATCGTCCAGGCCTGTATAATCTAATTTTAGCTGATTCTCCTGTCCAAAGTTGGCAAGGGTGTTGTAGTTGATCGGGAATTTTAATTTGTCTCCAATATTGGCATTTACATTTACCTGGGCGTTCATGTTAAAGTCAAACCCTCCATTTTTCCTTGCTCTTTCAGGTAACGTGGGGTTTTTGGTATTTTGCCCCTGGTAGCCTGCCATAATATCCACATTGCCCTGAGGAGCAATTTCAATTTTACCATTTCCAAATAACCGGTTAAATAAATTATCGGTGAGAGAAAACTTAGGTTTTACCAGTTTCCTGTTCAGCAGGCTTAAGGTGTTGGCTCTTTTTCTGAAATATTCTATTTCTGACTGACGGCCTCTTAGCGCCCAATATTCTTCAGAAGTATAAAATGTAGGGGTGCGGTAATATTTATTCCCGATCTTTTCATACACATAATACCGCTGTGTGGCAAAATCGTAAGCTACAGAGTCTTTAATATTTGAAGGTTTATTAAAATCAAAAGTGCTCCGTGGGCCATCCTGGATAAAATCGGCCCGGCGGTCATGTATAGGAAACAGCAACTGACCGGAGGCTGGTCCCGTTGTATCTCCGGCATTTTTGTCAGATTGGTTAAACGGACCATTATTTGCCCTGGCGGGCAGATAATTTGCGAATACCAATAAAACATGAAGCAATAAAATGCCAGCCCAATTTGGTGACAATTTTCTTTTACAAAACATCCGTAAATCAGTTAGCGTAGATTTCTATCAAATAGACTTGAGGGCTTTTTTAATCAGTTCTTCTAAATTATTGATGCCGGGTTGGGTGTTATTTATTTTTTGTAATGCTGATTCTGCCTGAGGTTTTGAAATTCCCAGTGCTACTAAAGCATTTAACGCATCCTGTTGCAAACTATTGCCCACCATTACAGGTGCATTAATATCTGGTGCCACTTTTCCCACTTTGTCTCTCAGCTCCAGCACCAGTCTTTCAGCCGTTTTCCTGCCAATTCCTTTGATGCTTTCCAGCAACTTTACGTTGCCCTGCACCAATGCCCGGCAAACTTCATCCGGTTTCATGTGAGACAACATCATCCTTGCAGTAGCTGCACCAATACCAGATACGCTGATTAACTGTATAAAGATTTCTTTTTCCACTTTATCAAAAAAACCAAACAGCGTATGCCCATCTTCTTTTATCTGAAGATGAGTATAAAGCCTGCCATCAGTAAGGTTTTGAACAGCAGCGTAAGTATTCAGGCTGATATTTACTTCGTATCCCACGCCGTTTACATCCACATAAACCTGTGCCGGGTTTTTAAAAGTAAATTTTCCCTGGAGATAAGCGTACATAATTAACTAAAGAGCGAAAATAAGGAAAAAAAAGCTTCAGAACCAGTAAAATGATGCTTGCCATATTTCCTGTACTTTTGCCAGCAAACCAGTAATAAAATTAAAAATTAGATAACGAAAATTTAACCAACGATGCAAAAAATTACGGCAGCAATCACCTCAGTGGGTGGATATGTTCCTGAATACCGGCTAACCAATGCAATCCTGGAAACCATGGTAGATACCAATGATGAATGGATCAAAAGCAGAACGGGTGTGGAAGAAAGAAGAATACAAAAAGGCGAAGGTTTGGCTACTTCTGATATGGCGGTGCCGGCGGTGCTGGAGCTTTGTAAAAAAAGAGGAATTGATCCAACAGAAATAGACTGTTTGATTTGTGGTACAGTTACTCCGGACATGGTGTTTCCTGCAACAGCTAATATTATTTGTGATAAAATAGGTGCAGTAAATGCCTGGGGATACGACCTGAGTGCAGCCTGCTCTGGCTTTTTATACAGCCTTACCACCGGTGCGGCTTTAATAGAAAGCGGCCGCTATAAAAAAGTAGTAATAGTGGGTGCAGATAAAATGAGCGCTATTGTAGATTATACTGACAGATCCACTTGTATCATTTTTGGAGATGGTGCTGCTGCGGTTTTGCTGGAACCATCCGCTGATGAAAACGGGGTACTGGACAGTTTATTAAAAAGTGATGGAAGTGGAAAGGCTTACCTGCACATGAAAGCCGGTGGTTCTTTAAAACCCGCCAGTGCAGAAACGGTGGCTGCCAAAGAACATTATATATTCCAGGATGGACAGCCTGTTTTTAAAGCCGCCGTAAAAGGAATGGCTGATGCTGCTTACGAGCTGTTGCAAAGAAATAATTTAACAGGCGATGATATTGCATGGCTGGTACCTCACCAGGCTAATAAAAGGATCATCGACGCTACTGCTAACCGTATGGGATTAAATCATGAAAAGGTGATGCTGAACATACAGCGCTTTGGTAATACCACAGCTGCCACTATTCCGCTTTGTTTATGGGAATGGGAAAAGCAATTACACAAGGGAGATAAAATAGTGCTGGCTGCTTTTGGTGGTGGATTTACCTGGGGAGCGACCTTGATATCATGGGCTTATAACAGTTAAATAGAAAACATGCTGAGCAGGTAATTATTATATATTCTAAATTATTTTTTCTGTTTTCGGAGATTCATTTAACTTTAAAGGATGTGACAAAACAGGCTTAATTTTTGTTATATTGTTATAAGTTATAATTGCTTAGGAATATATTTTACACTCTGCTACTTCTGAATTTATGAAAAAAATTTATGCTTTTACCTGCCTGAAACAAAAAAAATCAATAGTATTTTTATTTGTTCTTTCTTGTTTGCTGTCCTCCATCTCACTGGCTCAATTCCGCAAGCTGGGTTTTGTTTATTCAGAAAATATTAAAGGAGGTGCTGTTCTTTTTGGGAACACTTTAATGTATTCAGCCAATGCTGATAGTTCTGTAAATACAGAGGCCATGAACGGAAATAGCGTAAACGGTAACAGTTTATACGACAATGGTAATTATGGGGCTACCAAGATGCTTTATATAGATATTGATGGCAGTACCGGAGAAGGTACAGCTACCAGGAACTCTTCTTCAGCTGATCTGATTTTGCCTGCCGGTACCAACACCATCAAATTTGCAAGGTTATACTGGGGTGGAAGAGCCAAAGCCTCAGAGTTTAATATGACAGATCTGGCAAATCAAAAAATTAAAATTAGAAAAGGAACCAGTGGTGCTTACATAGAATACCCGGCAGCACAAATCGACAGATCTTTTTTGGAGGTTGGCACCAGTACTGAATATTCCCGTTATCAGGCTTTTGCTGACATTACCGATTTGATAAAAGCAGAGGGCGCCGGTACTTATACAGCAGGCAATGGCGCTTTTTCTACCGGAACAGGCGGAGATTTTGGAAATTACGGTGCATGGAGTATTGTAGTGGTGTATGAAAACACCGCATTAAGTTATAATAGTGTAAGGGTTATTGATGGCTTTCAGGAAGTATATAGCGGAGGTAGTGTTACCACCGCTCCAATTGTAATAACAGGACTAAACATACCCCAAAGCGGTTTATCTGCAGAGGAGGCACAACTAGGTATAATGACCTGGGAAGGAGATGCAAGATTCAATGGCGATCTTTTCAGGGTCAATAATATTCTTTTAAGTGACGCCCTTAACCAGTCAAACAATCCCTGGAATGGAACCATAACCATTAATGGCGCACACGTAACTACCAAAAATCCTAATTATACAGACCAGATGGGGATTGATATAGACCAATTTTATTTAGGCACCGGCTATAACATTCTTCCTGGCGATTCAAGCGTTGTTCTAAGATTCGGTACTAACCAGGATCAATATTTTAGTGGCGTAATTGCAGCCGTTATAAAAATGAGAGAGTCGGAAATAAAGATTACTAAAACCGTTGCGGATGCCAATAACAATCAAATTGCAGAGGCGGGAGAAGTATTAACTTATACAATAAAAGGAACAAATTTTTCTTTAACCGATATTAGCAACGTAACGGTTACTGATTCACTCCCTTCTACAATGAATTTTGTAGCCAATTCTTTAAAAGTAAACTATTGCCCTGGGATTTCCGCAGGCATAAAAACAGATGCCGGAGGCGATGATATTGCTGAGTATACAGGGGTGAACAAAATGATTAATTTCAGATTAGGTAATAATGCAAGCAGCTCTACCGGAGGTAGTATGGCCCCCGCTGATTCTTTTGAGATAGAGTTTAAAGTAACTTTTAATCCGGTGGCAAATGGCATTGCACCACCTGTTATCAATGTTGCCAGAGTTAAAGCAAAATCAGCAACGCTGGAAAATTTTATTGACGATGCTACTGTAACCATCAGCGGAGCTACTGCTCAAAGTATCACTTATACTTTTACAGGTAATGGTAACTGGGACGATGCTGCCAACTGGAGCAATAATAAAATCCCTCCTACCACCCTGCCTGTATTCAGCATTATTATCATTGATCATATTGAAGGCGGGCAATGTTTATTAAATGTATCGCAAAATCTTGCAACCGGCTCCAGCATTATTGTAAATGCAGGAAAGAATATCGTAGTGCCTGGTTCATTAATAATACAATAAAATAAAACAGCAATAAATTTTTAACAGCAGTATGAGTAATTTTTAATTCGGTCATTCTTAACAGTAAATATATTCTGTTAAAAGAATAATTTTTTCTCAACCACCACACCTGCTGTATTATCTGTAACAAATTCTTTTGGCTCATCTATGCCAAATTGGTACAACGCTTTTTTTACGCAGATACGATGGGGTTAAAATATTATTGAGGATTTTTCTTTCTCAAAAATTCTCTTGTCTTTAACCCGGATTCTTTCAGGTCTTTATCCTGCCAGTCTCCATCGCTTGAAGCTGAGCCATTCAAAACAGAACAACTTTCATTTTTATCAGATACCGACCAGGTAACCCAGCTCAGCTTTTTTTCTTCCATCCAGTTGATAAATTTATTCCACTCTTCGTAATCAATTTTTCCATCACCAGTTGCTTCCATGCCTGCTGATTCCGAAACAAAAATTGGTAAGCCACTTGCGATGGCTGCATCTGTTTTATCTCTCAGCCATTGCTTATGTGTACCGGCATAAAAGTGCATGGTGTACATTAAATTACCGTAACCTTTAATCGGATCTGCTGCTGGCAAATTAACATCCTGGTCCCAGCGTGGGGAGCCAACTAAAATAATATTTACAGGATCAATTGCACGGATGGTGCTGATCAAGTCGATAGAATATGCTTTTACTTCTGGCCATGTTTCGTAATCCGGTTCATTGAATATTTCATAAATAATATTGGGGTAGCCATGATATTTAGTTGCTATTGTTTTAAAGAAAGCCCTTGCCTCATTCAGATTGATATTGTGGCTATGCCAGTCGATAATAACATACACACCTTCTTTGATGGCAGCATCAACCACCGTTGTGATCAATGCCATGGATCTTGCAGAGTCTTTTAAATAGCCATTATTGGGTTCCACACCCAAAGCCGCCCTGATCACATTACAGTTCCAGTCCTTAACCAAAGTGTTTACTGCACCTGCTGTGTAAAATCGTGGATGAAAACAGCTCCATCCAAAACTCACTCCATTCAACACCACTGGCTGGTTGTGCTCATCTGTAAGTTGCGTTCCCTGCACATGCAGCTTGCCATGCTTTTTTACCGGCTGTGCATTGCCGTTATGAAGCAAACAGCAACTAAGTAAAAAAACAGTAATTGATCTTGTCATCATTATTATAGATTTTATTTTTCTTTCGTATACATTTTTGGCAGATCATTTTCAAAGAGCGTAAAAGGATCATTATAAAAATTTAGAAAATCCGGCACGCTGCTGTGCCCGGGAAATGGTGCGTAGTAATGAGTAGGGCTCCTGGTATCATTGCGCCACACCAGCACATATGCCAGTTTCAAGTTATTCAATTTTAAGGCCTTCAATAACGTCTCCATCCACCAGGTATTGTTGGGTATTGATTCCAATCCCGTTTCAGTAAAAGCAGCAACCTTATTTTTTTTGACAGCATAATCAGAAATGATATGCAACTTTTTTATACCTGCTTCCACATCATATTTTCCATCTCTCCCCCAATCTCCATAATTATCCATGCCTAACATATCCACCCACTCATCTCCCGGGTAACGCTCCAAATACTGAGTTTCTGTGTTGAATTTATTATCAGGAGAAAAAGCATAAATAAAATTATGCACCCCCAAGCTGTCTCTTAAATAACTCAGGGTGAATTTCCACAGCGTTGTAAACTCTTCTTTTGTACAATGCGATCTGCCCCACCAAAACCAGTCGCCATCAAATTCATGATAAGGCCTGAAGATCATGGGAACTTGCTTACCATCTTTTCCTCTGATCTCTTTTGCAAGGTTGCCAATAGTTTGTAAAATCAATTTATACTTTTCATGATGACTACCACCGGGAATGATGTATTTAACAGCAGTGGCAGACACAGAATCCTTCCAATAAAAACCACCGGCAGAAGCAGGGTTATTAAAATGCCAGGAGACAGTGGTAACGCCGCCACGATCATAAGTAGCTACAATATTTTTCTTCAGCTCTGTTTTATTTTTTTCAACCTCATCTTCAGGCCTGCCGGACAATCCACTGAAATCAACACCAATCACCGCAGGGTGAGAACCAGTTACCGATTTTACATCCGACCGGTTGTCTTCTCCACTCCATCCATGTCCATATTCTGTTGCATGCTGATGACCAAACAGAACATGATCTTTGGAAAGTTGATGAAGATTATAATACAGTGCTTTTGTTTCGGGTGTTGCATTTACATCAATCAATTGTACAGTTTGGCTGATACAAAAAGTTGATTCTGCCAACAGAAAAATAAAAAAGAAATATTTACCCATATTGTTCTTTTAAAGATTGAAAATTACCAGTTCATTTTTTTCTTAATAAATGCTCCCAATTCCTTCGCCATCATTTGGTGCTCTGCCAGGTCCGGATGCGTATCGCAGCCATTGTAATATCGTTTTGAGTAAAAATAAGTATCCACTTTTTTATCAATTTTGTTAACTGATTTTTTTATCGCTGACAAATATTTTTTCAATACCACCGTCAGTGTTTCATCTGCCATAGGGCTGTTGAGTAAAATGATCTGTGCAGCTGGATAATAACCTCTCAGGCTCTTTATAAAATTGATGTACGCACTGCAGAATTTTACGGAATCCTGTATACCATCGTTTTGACCTAAACAAACTGTAACCACATCCGGCTGGTAGTTTGCAAAATTCCATTGCAATGAATCACCCCTCATGTCAATATTATCGAATACCTGCGGCATCAATACATCCATATTGCAACAACTGTGTATCAATCCAATTCCAGATACTGCACTTAAACTCCATTGTGCTTTCAATTGTCTTGCCACTGTGGGGCCATAACTTAAATATGCATTGTGCTGGTCCTGCCAAACACCTTTTCCACAAGCAATTTCAGACTGGTCGCTACCGGTGCCACAAGTAATGGAATTACCCAGGAATTCTATTTTTCTTACAGGCTTTGGTGATGGCCGCAACAGTTGTTTACAACGGATGCCAACCAATTCAAGATAGCCGATATTGGCTTCTGTATTTTTACAAATAAGCAATGAATGTATGCCTGCAGACAAACCATCAGCAACAACAATCGTATCATGTGCAGATTTGGTTTGTATTCTTTTTGCAACACCATCCACTACCACTTCCAGGTAATTATGATTCTTTCCCCAGAGCACCTGGTCATTCAGGATCACCTCACATCTTGTTCCTGCAAATGTTAGATTAATGTAAACACCGGGTTGCCAAAACCGAGGAAGCAACGGATCAGAAAAATCAATTCTCCCGGTATATTGAATATTTGCATTATTTGCTGCAAAAAATTTCAATGCATTGTCCTGCGCCCTCAGCTGATGACCAATTAAAAACAACCATACAAACACCAAACATTTTTTCATGCATCTATTGTTGCTGATAATTAAAAGTTACTTTCTTCTTTCCGATGATCACTTCAAATTCTCCAGGCTCTGTTACGGTTTTTAATTGTGCGTTCACAAAAGCAAGGTCATTCCTGTCTATGGTGAAATTCACCGTTTGCATTTCACCTGCTTTTAAGAATATTTTTTTGAAGGCCCTCAATCTCTTCATGTTTGGAGTAATGCTTGCATAGATATCATGAGAATACAATTCAACAGTATGCTTACCATCTTTACTTCCTGTATTTTTTACGGTAATGTTCACGGATAATTTTTCATCTCCTTTTAAATTTAGAGTGCTTAATTGTATATCACCATATTCAAATGTGGTATAACTCAACCCGTGGCCAAAAGGATATAAAGGATTATAACCGGTATGAATATCATCATTAAAAACTTCCCTGATATCTTCAGATGGTTTGCGGTCATACAAAACAAATTCTCCCATACTGCGTGGATAACTGAATGGCAATATTCCATTTGGATTATAATCACCAAACAATACATCCGCAACCGCTTCCGCTGTCTTCTTTCCACTCCAGTAAGTCATCAAAATTCCTTTGGCTGGTGGCTCTATATTTGTAATGAATCTTGGACGGCCTTCTGTTAACACCAGTATTACAGGCTTGCCACTTAAATAAGCTGCATTGGCCAATGCCACCTGGTTGTTATCCAATGCCAGTTCAGTGGTGTTGCCGGGGCTTTCAGCGTAAGCATTCTCTCCAATACACAATACAACCACATCCACAGTTGCAGCTGCATTCGATAAAGCACTCACATCAAAATTCATCGGGTTATCAAATCCTTTTCCTGTGGTGGTGATTACATTGGCTGCTCCCACTTTATCTGCAATTGCCTGGAAAATTGTTTTGCTATCTGCCGGATACCATTGCTCTTCTTTACCCTGCCAGGTATAACTCCAGCAACCATTTAATGCGGCAATACTTTGTGCTGATGGACCAGCCACTAATATTTTTTTATTCTTAGCCAATGGCAAAGTGTTGTTATCATTCTTCAGCAATGTCATTGCTTCATGTGCTGCTTCCAATGCCAGCGTTTGATATTCAGCCTTACCGAAATTTGCTGCAGCAGCAGGTTCAGGATATGGATTATCAAACAACCCTGTTTTCATTTTCAATAACAATATTCTTTTCACTGCATCATCAATACGGGTCATTTTCACTTCGCCCTTTTTCACTGCTTCAATCAACAGATCATAGAAAGAAAAATCACCGGGTACCATGCTCATATCAATACCTGCATTCACACCCATTGCAACTGCTTCTCTTGGAGAGGCTGCAACATGGTGCCATGCATACAGTCTTTTAATGTCTTCCCAGTCTGTTACAATTACTCCTTCAAAACCCAATTCTTTACGCAACACATCGGTCAATAAATATTTATTGCTGTGTACTGGTTCGCCATTTATTTCGCTTGAGTTGATCATGATAGTGGAAGAACCAGCTTTCACTGCTTCTCTGAATTGCGGCAAATAATATTCTCTCATTTCTATCTCCGGTAAATATATTGGCGTTCTATCCTTACCCGTTCTGGATGCAGAGTAACCAAGATAATGTTTCATGCAGCTGGCCACCGCAGTTGGATTTCGCAGGCCATCTTCTTCATAAGATTTGATTACTGCAGCACCCATTGTTTTGCCAATGTAAACATCTTCACCATAAGTCTCGGGAAAACGGGACCATAAAGGCTGGCGGCCGATATCCAGAACCGGTGCAAAGTTCCAGCGAACACCTGATGCTCTTAATTCCATTGCAGCCACTTTAGTAACCGCAATTGCCAGTTCCGGGTTTCTTGTGGCAGCCATTCCAATATTCTGAGGAAATAAAGTGGAGCCTAACGTGTACGTCTGGCCGTGTATTCCATCCAGTCCATAAATAACAGGAATTTTCAACCGGGTGTTTTTTGTCTCATCCTGAATTTGTGTTATCAGTTTTATCCACGTATCCACACTCAACGCATGAGCGGTCGTATTTAACATGGAACCAACTTTATAATCAACAATCGCTTTCTTCAGCAAAGCAGGATCCATTTCTCCATCCTGGTTTGCCCAACCGCCTTTAGCAAATACAGCAAGGGTTACCTGCGTCATTTGTCCAACTTTTTCTTCCAGTGTCATCTGTTTTAAAATAGCGGTTGCTTTTTGAAGATCGGTCTTACTTTGCTGGGCTGTGGTTGCTATGCAAATTGCAAAGGCAATAAAAAAAACAGTGATTTGCTTTATCATATATTTTGGGTTTTTTAAAATCAAGCATTTAGTTTGCAACCATTTTGTTGAATGGCTAGCTTTATAAATTTACTGGCTTTCGCCTCCACAGCCGGCGGGCTGCGTAACTGGAATGCCGCTCCTTTTGCTTCTTTGAAAAAAATATGCTTCGCATTTTTTTCAATCCCGCCTCCGGCGTTACCGAACCAAAAGAGGCGGCTTATCCAGTTACTGGTGAAAGTAAACAGATAATGCAATCATTATGCTAAACAATATCGCTTTGCGAAGTAAATGTCTGATCTTACTTTTTTAAAAGATTTATTTCCTGTTTTATGATGAATGTATACGTTTCATAATTTCCATGCATGCCCTTGCATTGTGGTAAGGGCATTTCCATAAACCTGCTTTATCTTCTCCTATCATTGCCTTATCATTTTCATCAATACCCCACAGCCATTCACCATTTACTTTATCAATGATCTTGTTTTTTACAAATGCCCAGCTTTCTAATGAACGCTGCAGAAACCTTTCCTCTTTGCTCACCTGCCAGGTGTTGAAAAACCCTACCATTGCTTCTGCCTGTGGCCACCAATGCTTTTGCTTTATTAAATGCCCATTTTCTTTTTCATACCAAAGCCCGCCATCATCACCAAGCCCTTCTTCAGCTGCAACGGCTAATTTAATTGCAGCCGCTTTTGCTTTTGTAATCAATACTTCATCGTGTATTACTTCTGCTGCTTCCAGGATTAACCATGCTGCTTCTATATCATGCCCATAAGAAATAATATTATTTTTTGATACCCATTGCTCATCAAAGAACAGATCCAGGTGATTGGTTGAAGTATTAAATATATAACTAAGGAAATTTCCAATTAACAATTCAATACTTTTTTTAAGGTTTTCACCAGGCCAGATGCGGTAAAGGTTAGTGTAAGATTCCAGCAGATGCAAGTGCGTATTCATTGTTTTTTTTTCATTGGCATCCTTAGCACTTAAGCGTACATCTCCAATCATTTTCCAATCACGGGAGAATGCTTCAAAATAACCTCCACTCACTTTATCGAAGCTGTACTTTTCTATCAATTCATATAACTCAATTGCCAGGTCCTTTGCTTCGGGTAACTGGTTGCACTGGTAATATTCGCTGCATGCATATTGCAAAAATGCCAGCGCATAAATTTGTTTTTTAGTATCGAGTGGTTCGCCTTTGTAATTGACAGACCAATAAACGCCTCCGAATTCTTTATCAATAAAATGTTGCTGAAGATAGCCATAAGCCCTGTCTGCAATGGCAAGATAAATTGCCTGCCCGGTTTGATTATAAGCTGCTGCAAAAGTCCATAGAATCCTGGCATTGAGTACTGCTCCTTTCGGAGCTGTTGTATCAATCTTATTGTTATCATCAATTCTTCCTGTAAATCCGCCATTGGTTTCATCAATAGAATACTGCATCCAGTACTGAAGAATATTTTGCAGTTCAGCTGCTAAGTCTGTACTATATTCTTTAAGTGCTTTTCTATCTGACATTACCCGTTAATTTAAACCTATCTTTTATCAATTACAAGCATCACAGCTCCTCTTGCCGGCACCGTTACTCTAATACCATTGGAAGTTACAGTTGAATATGCTTTTAATGCGGCATAATCTGCCGGGCCACCAGCCTCAGCTGTGGTGGTGCTGCCATTAATGATCACCTTACGGGAGAATTCGCCATTATCTGTACCGCCCTGTAAACTGTACCAGTAAAAGCGGCCGCCCAGTTTGAAGTTATTCATTTTTACTTCCACCGTTTGTGCAGCACCAGAAGTATTCAGCAATGTAACACCAGCCTGTCCTGAAGTATAAGTGGATGAATATGCCACTACATTGGCTGCACCAACAACGGTGTTAGACACCAACCTGTCGCCCAGTAATTTTTGGAAGTAATACATGTAATAAAAAGAAGGCCGGGGACTCCATTTTGCAATGCCCGGTTCATTGCCCGGACTAAACATCCCATGATCGTTTCCATTATCCCAGCCGTTTAGCATGTCCCAACGGGCCGTCATGCCATATTTGTTTTTTATAGATTCGCCTAAAACAAGTAATGCAAAAACACCGCTGGCATTTGATACCTGCTGTTTGGAATCTTTGGCCCACATATTCCATTCATCAAACGCAATTGGTTTAACTGCTGCACCATTTGCCTGCAATTCCTGCTTAACAAAACTCATCATTTTGGATGGCGTGGATAATGCAGGTTCGAATATTTGAGCTGCATTTGAATTTTGATCGTAGGGTGTGATGTAATTATGGACAACATAAAAGTCTGCTTTATTTTCAGAGGCTGTCATTACGCCGGCATTCCATGTTTTGGTAGTATTGGTTTGCCATGCTTCTGTTGGCGAGTCGTAAATCACTGCACCGATGTAAATAGTTTTACCAATTTCAGCAGCTGCCTTTTTCATAGAATCTGCAAATATTTTAAAATGACGGCCATATAAATTACCTGTAATAATTTCGGGTTGTCCATCTTTATTGTTTGAAATATCTATCCTGTAACCGGGCTGCCAATCGCCGAAATGTTCATTGCCAACTTCCCAATACTTTGTACGGCCATTATCATAACGCACCCAGTCCGCAGCTAAATGGGCTGCGGCAGCTACGGGGTCGGTTGCTGTACTGTACCTGGCATATCCATAATTTACTGTGATGATACCCTGGTTATTTGTTTGCTGCAGCATAGTATAATAATGTTCCAGGGTAAACTCCCAGTTGTGATCCGTTTTTCCATAATTGTAACCAGCAGGATGAGTGGCCCCATCTTTATCAACATAAGTATCCGGAACATCAGCAGGTTTTTGATCCTGCAATGCATTCCAAAAATAATTATTAGAAGCATTACCACCAGGAAAACGGATAATATGAGGATGAAGATTTTTAACATCCGTAGTTGCCTGGGCTGTCATTGATCCCATCCACCACACTGCATTGTTTCCAAATGATGACAACGGAATTTTGGTAATAATTTCAGATGCATTTATTGTTACGGTAACTGCTGCTGCGGTTGCTATTGCAGTCTCGTTATATGCAGGTGCGGTAAATGTACGGCCTTGCCAGTCATCTAAAAAAAAGCCGATGGTATTTGCTACAGCCGGATCTTCTGCTGGATCAAGTGTTGTATCAACAGGCGGCGGAGGTGGAGGCGGGGGTGTACCTGGCTTTGATTTTTGACAGGCAATGAAACCTATAATTAACGAAACGCACAAAAGGCAGTGATTCAATTTTATGTTCATAACAGATTTATATAATTCTCTTTTCCCTTTATTATAAAAAAGAATACATCCACTAACTCAATAAAATTATTGAAGCCAGTGGATGTATAAATTTTCTTTTCACTTTCAAAACAAATTATAATCACCTCAAACCTACATGGTCTATATGAAGTACGCCAGAAAACCCTGCCGACTGAAGAACGATTTCTTTTAATGGATCAGGACTGGTAAGGCTTGATATATTAATGCTATAAGTAGTCCATTCGCCTCCTACTATCGTTACAACATAAGGCGTACCCCATCCTCCATTAATAACCACGTTTAAATTTTTGCCTGCTGTTCCGGCTTCTCCAAATACAGAAAATTCAAATTTCGTATATGCAGCTGTTGAAGGTCCGCCATCATTGTGGAACGTGATGCCTTCATAACCACCAGTGCCATAAGTAGCTTTTATTGATTTATCGCCTTGTCGTACAACTGCTGTACTGCCAAAGTCATTACCTGCCCATGACCAGTTCTGAAATCCGTTTTGAAGACCATCTGTATAAATCGCATAAGCAAAATCAGCAAGTGGTGGAAGGCCCCCGATGATATCTAATACCTGACTTGATTCAACCGTGAGGGAGGAATTAACTACAGATAAAATTATTTTTCCTTTCAATGTTCCATCCGGAACTTGTACTACCAATTTTGTGGCAGACTGACTTACAAAGGTTGTAACTGGCGCTGTAATACCTGTAAAAGAAACGCCTTTTACAAGATTCAGATTAAGCCCTGTAATAGTAAGATTGGTCAAAGGGTCAATTGGATTGGGAGCTAACGCCGAAATAGATGGCAACACCACATCTAACTCCTGGCTTGTCTCTACTTTAACCCCTGAAGCGGCAGCTAATTTTATTTTCCCTTTTTGTGTACCACCCGGAATCTTCACTACAATTTGTGTTGCAGACTGGCTTACAAAAGTGGTTACAGGATCAGTAACTCCAGAAAATAAAATTTGCTTAGTTAAATCAAGGTCAGTACCTGTAATAGTAAGATTGGCTGCATGCAAAACAGGGTTGGGGGACAATGCGGTTACGGATGGTAAGGTTACAATAAGTGTACTGTCTGTCTCAATGGTTAATGGTTTTGTTCCTGCGCCAGAAAGAAGCAATTTTCCGGTTTGAGCATTTAATGGAATGGTAACCACCAGTTCATTTAATGTCTGGCTTACAAAAGTGGTTTCTGCTAAATCGTTGGCAAATTTCACTTCTGTTATCCAGTTCAAAAATTCGCCTTTAATAGTGATGTTTTCACCTGGCCGGGCCTGCTTCGTCATAGAGGTTATTATAAAAGGAACATCAAAATTTATTTTTGTTTTTGAAGTAACATCTCCTTCCGGTGTTTTAAGTGTAGCATATCCCTCTTCGGCTGATGCTGGTATCAGGAATACGATCTTTTCAAAAGTATGCTCAGTAAATGAGGATGACGGCACTGTGGCACCAGCCAGTTCTATCGATGTAACCTTGTTCAAATTACTCCCGATGAAAATGATATTTTCTCCATGCTTTGCGCCGGTTGGGCCAAAGCTTTCCAATTTCACTACTCCTGAAACGGTGTCTGAATCTTTTTTACACGAGCTTACAAATCCTAATGCCAAAACAAAGCACAAGAATGAAAGCAACTTTGTGTTATATAATATTTTTGTCATTGTGGTATTTTTTTAAGTAACATTTATCAATTGCTTATTCTTATTTTTTAATAACCTTAGGCACTACCCTGAAATTATCAAAACTCATATCACAATCCAGGTCTCCCGGGCCATGAAACAACAATCTGCACCAATACCCTGATGGACTTACAGTAAGAGGTGCACCATAACTATCCGCTATTTCTTCAAATGGAATCGTTACTGTTTCCCACAATCCCTTGGTGTCGTAAGGTGGCATCCATTGATAAGCATCATTGTTTTCTCTCAGCAATGCTACATTTATTTTCAGCACATTATTATTGTAAGGCTTCATGGTATTGAGCTCAAACTTGAGGTTATAATCACTGGGTTTGGTTATGGCTTCATCAGGAATATTCATGCTGATAGACCCCATAGCATCTGCAGGACCTCCAGCAACTTCTGTCCAGGCCCACCCACCAATTGCTTTATTTACACGTATATAATTTCCGTTGATGGCAGGAGGATCTCCTGCACCCGGTGCTATAACAACATAAGAAGCATTCCACCATCCGGTAAATGGATCGCTGCTGATATAGATATTCCTGTTATCTCTGAACCAGAAATCTGATTTGGTTTCACCAAAATTTGTTTTCACCGTTACCTGGCCAGGCTCTGCACCCGCAGGTACCCTCACCTTAATCATATTAGCTTCTACTGAAATTAATTCTCCCGTTACGCCACCTGTAAACGTTACAGTAAGTGGTTCATAAAAAAAGTCTCCCCTTATTACAGCTTCTTCACCTGCCAGTACATATTCACAATTCATTCCCTGAACAATGGGTTCACTTATCAATACCTTAAAATCATATTCCAGTGTTTTACCATTAGAGAATATTATTTTTATTTTATCCGTAATTACTGTTGGAATTGGGGCAGGAACGGTAACCAGGATAGCGCTGCTGGTTATATAGGTTGGTGTTAAAGAAGCTTTTTGATCGTTGAACCAAAGCTCTGTTGCTTGCTGCAGGTTCTCTCCCACAATAGCTATTAACTGCCCCTGGAAGGCACCTACTAATAATGAATCAGAAGATACCGGATCAGTTATACGTACATACCTGATTCTTGGTTCGCCGCCATTTGGCAAGTCGTCTTTTTTTGAACAGGATGAATAAATACCCGCTACAGCAATAGCCATCGTAAGCAGTATTATTGGTTTTAATATTTTTTTCATATCACTTTATTTTAAAAAAATAATGATGGTTTGTTTAATAATCCACTGGTGGTTTTAAAAGATTGGGAGCCTGGGCCAACTCTGCAGACGGTATGGGCAGCTGAAAGTTTCCATCATTCGCATTAATTGTTCTGTCTGTAGTGGCCCAAATTGTTTTGATGATAGTCCAGCTTGTAGGATCAGGAAACCTGTCTGGAATGGTGGCAAACAATCCCCTGTCTTGAGAATTTAAAATGGAATACGCTTTTGCTTTATTGTAATAATGCAGGCTTACCAAATCGTACCAGCCCATTCCTTCCATTGCAAATTCAACAAATCTTTCTTTCAAGATCACGTCTTCTGTAAGTGGTAAAGCATATTCAGGCAAGCCAGACCTCATGTGAACTTTGTTAAAATATTCCAGCGCCAGTGGATCTGTTGTAGAGGCGTTGTTTCCCAATGTAGCTTCTGCATACACCAGGTACATTTCTGCTAACCGCATCATATAGGTATCATTACCATAATACTGCTGGGCAGCCTGGCCACCTACATCTTCCGCTTTGCCAGTTATGTATTTTTTTATAGCTAAAAAATTACCATCATCACCTGTAGTGGCTGAGGATGGATATACCAATTTTTGTTTTCCACCAGGTATTGTCTGTGTTATTTCAGCATACCTGGTTCCGGGCAACATAAAAGTAGCCTTCAGTCTTTGATCAACTGTTCTGCCTTTAAGGGTATCACCATTAGGAGATGCCGTAAAGCCTTCATATTGTTTCATCATCCAAAAAGTAGCACCTTTATCTCCACCCCAGCCATCACCATTGGCAATATCAGGACTGTATGCCAGGTATGCAGGTGCAGAATTTTGTGTTCCCCATGCACCTGGAGAATAAACCCACTGCAGAGAAAATAAAGATTCAGCATTATTATCGTAAGGAAAGAGAAAAAGATCTGAGTAGTTTTTTAATAAAGCAGCCCCGCTGTTTTTAATTACTCTTTCTGCATAATATTTTGCACTGTCTAAAAAAGTCTGGTTCCTTGTGCCAGCGCCATCTGCTTCCACACCGGCTCTGTTAAGATAAAAGCGGGCCAGCATCCCTTCAGCTGACCATTTAGTCAATCTTCCCGGACGCAATGGAGTTTCTGGCAAATCAGCAGCTACTTCACGCATTTCTTTTGTAATAAATTTCCAAACACTTGCTACCGTATTTCTGCTGATAGAAGTATCGGTAAGTAATTCCAAATTATTTTCTATGATAGGAACGGGTCCCCAGTTCATTACCAGGAAACGATATGCCAGTGCCCTCATAAATCTTGCTTCTGCAATAGCCGCTTTTTTTACTGTTGGTGAAACCTCAGCACCGGCGTAAGTATTGATATTTACTATTGTAAGATTGGATTGATTTACTACAATAAAAAAGGAGCGCCATGCGGAACCATTTTCCGGTGTGTTGCCAGTTGTATTAAAGAGAACATTTCCCCTGTCGTTATAAGCAGAGTATGCGGTACCTGCCCTGAAATCGCCCAGGTTATAAGATGCCTTGTCATTGTAATCAAACCATACTTTACTGTATAGTAATCCGGTGGCGGCTAATACCTGTTCATTGGTTTTATAAAAACTGGCATCCACAATCGTATCAATTGGTGGTTTTTCAAGAAACTCTTTTGAACAACCAAAGAGGCTGACAGAGATGATGGCAGCGATCCAATAATATGTACGTTTAATATTTTTCATTTTCAATTAGTTTAGAAATTAACACCCAGGTTAAATGTATAAATTGGAGTCAATGGATAGCGGCCAAAATCAAGGCCTATCGCCTGGTTGCCGGGGCCAGAGTCCCTGCCTACATAAGAACCCACTTCAGGATCGAATCCGGAATAATTAGTGAAGGTTGCAATATTTTGTGCACCTACAGTAACCCTTACTCCTTTGATCAGTTTTTGTTTTGCAAGAAAAGTTACCGGCACATTATAGGATAGAGAGATATTCTTAATTCTTACAAACGTTCCGTCTTCCACCCATTTGTTGGTAGGCCTTGTATAATTACCATTCGGTCCGTAAGATATTCTTGCAACGTTAGTACCTGGGTTTTCAAGTGCTGGTTGTCCTTCCTTATTAATAATGGGCCTTGCATAATCCATCGCCTGTATCAACAAGTTCCTGCTGATATTAATATTGTTGGGATTGGTATTTCTCTTTGCCAGGTAATTGTAGATATCATTTCCAAATGTGCCTGTGATCAAAATGCTGAGATCAAAATTTTTGTAAGAGAAGGAGTTGGTAAACCCTGCAAACATTTTTGGCCAGGGGTTACCAATATTGGTTTCATCATAAGTATCGATTTTACCGTCTGGCACACCTGCCGGTCCGCTGATATCTTTAAACTTAACATCACCAACCCAAACTCCATTCAGTTGTTCGGTTGGAAGCCTGTTACCACTGTTATCAACAGGAACAGCGCTGCTGTTTATTTCTTCTAACGATTGAAATAATCCTTCCTCAATGTATCCTCTGAACATCCAGGGTGCTTCACCTACAGAAGAACGCTGGGTCCAGTCATCTAACCACCAGGATGTACGGCTTACGAACCTGCTGTCAGAATTAAACTTTGTTACTTTGGTTTTAAAAACTGAAAAGTTCAGATTTGTTTCCCATTTAAAATCCTTGTTAACAATATTGGTAGTATTGATTGCAAGACTCCATCCTTTGGTTTGCATGGACCCGAGATTGATAACTGGAGAAGTTGGTGCTCCTGTTCCATTAGTACCAAGGTACCATGGCAGCGGTGCATCTAATAAAAGGTTGTTGGTATTTTTTATGTAATAATCAAATTCTAATTGTATACGGTTTTTTAACAATCCCATATTAATACCAAAGTTATTGGTATTGGTTTCTTCCCATTTAATTCCGGGATTGCCCACCCTGCCGGGTAAAAATCCTGTACCGCTTGGTGTGGCACCCGTTGATAATGGAGAGTAAATTCCTCCATAACCCTGGTTACCGGTGATTCCTTTTTCAAATCTTAATTTTAATTCGCTAATGAAGGAAACATCAAAAAATTTCTCTTGTGAAACCCTCCATGCTGCAGATACAGATGGAAAATTTCCCCATTTATTTTCAGAACCAAAATTACTGGAACCATCTCTCCTGATAGTACCTACCAAAAGATACCTGTTATCATAGTTATAACTTAACCTGCCCAAGTAAGATTCAATAGCCCATTCACTTGAATTACTGTTGATGGCTGCAGTAGCAGGATCTCCTGCGTTAAGATCAAAAATATCATTGGTAAGAAAACCCGTCTTTCTTGAATTTACATATTTCCATGAACCACTCTGCGCCTCATGACTTGCCATCGCACTAATATTATGTTTTCCAAATTGTTTGCTGTACTCTAATAACTGATTAAGGTTCCAGTAAGTACTTTTGCTGGTACCATCATCTAAAGAAGCGGTTGCATTTATTGCCCATCCAATAGCATAGGTGGGTTGATAATAGAGCGAATTAGAATATCCAACGCTTGTATTAAATGACGATCTGAAAGTTAGGTCTTTAGTAATTTTTATACCAAGATTTACACCACCTAAAAACTCTCTTCGTGTATTAGTATTGGTTTTTAAATTAGCAATTGCAATAGGATTTACCGGTGCATATTGATTGGCTCCATTAATAAGATCACCACCGCCCCATGAGCCATCCAGGTTTTTTACTGGCACCTGTGGTGTTAATTGCAACGCATCTGAAATCACATTCTCCTGGCTGGTGGTTAGATCTTCCTGGGTTTGATTAAAGCTAAGGTTAACTCCCAAAGTGGCCCAATCACGGAGCTTATTATCCATGTTCAACCTTGCACTGTATCTTTTAAATCCAGAACCTAAAGCAATACCCTTCTGATCTAAATATTCACCAGAGAAGTAGTAGGTAGTTTTATCATTTCCACCACTCACACTCAGCTGATGTTTGGTCATAGGTGTTCTTTTAAATAACTCATCCTGCCAGTCGGTTCCTTTTCCCAGCAATGAAGAATCTAAGAACTCTACAGGAGTTTGTCCTCCTGCAACTGCATGGAATTGTTTTACCATTTGAGCATACTGTGTCAAATCCATCACCTTCAAATGTTCTGGTGGCATCTGGAGATTATATTGAAGGCCGTATGTTATTTTAGCATCGCCTGTTTTACCACGTTTTGTTGTAATTAATAAAACACCATTTGCAGCTCTTGATCCATAGATGGCAGTTGCTGAAGGGCCTTGTAATATTTGTATATCATCAATATCAGCTGGATTGAGACCGGCTAATGGATTAGAAGAACTTTGTGCCCCAAAAGAAACCGGCTGCCCCTGAATTTGTACCCCATCAATAACATACAGAGGTTCTGTATTTCCAGTAATAGAACTGATACCCCTGATGGTTACTGACATGCCACCGCCTGGCTGGCCTGAGTTTTGGGTAACATACACACCAGGTGATCTTCCCTGTATAGCCTGCTCTACTGTAGTGTTTACCGTCTTTTCTATATCTTTTGCTGAAACAGTGGTTTGTGCACTGGTAAGATTTGCACGCCTGGCTTTACCATAACCAATAACAACAACCTCCCCCAACTTTGTCTCTACATTTATTGATGCCAGTATGGTTGCTTTTCCGGCTACCGAAAATTCTACCGGCTTTGAGCCCAGGTAAGAAATAAGCAAAATAGCAGTGGGTGAGTTAACGGAAATTTTAAAAGTTCCATTCGGATTTGAAGTGGTTGCTGTGTTTTCTCCCTTTACAGATATGGTTGCTTTTTCAAGCGGAGTTCCATTTTTATCGGAGATGATACCACTGATTTCTTTTGTTTGAGAAAATGCTGAGGAAAAGAGTATGCAGGATAGTATCATGCACACAAAGAGTTTACATTTCATATAAGCAAGTTTGTTTGCCCAAAGGTAAAAAGTAAGTAATAAGATAGTTGATACTTTCTTATCTAATAGCAGTATTTAAATTACTTCTTTTATAATTTTAAAATAAGACCATCTGCTCAAACCTAATACTGGCGGGAAGTGTTATCGAAATAAGCATTCAATAAGTAGAACATACCTATCAATACTTTTTAAACAGATATTATGCAAAAAGAGACAGATACTTACTGATATTGACTCAGCAAGTTGGTAAGTAATTTTACGGAGTAGCAGATGCAGATATTGACAATAACTGAATTAAAAAAGCTGCGTATAAAAAAAATGAATCAAAAAAAAGTACCATTGGGCGGCATTATATTTACAATTACAGTATTTTTTTATCTAATTTTTTACAGATTATTTATCTGCATTTTTTCCATTAAGTTTTGGTCAACTCCTTTTTCAATCAGCTGCAAATTCTTATCAATGATATGGCAGATCGTTTGTACAGAAGCTGCTGAATTCAATCCATCTTCCGGAGTGTTTTGTACATAATCTATCAACCTGCCAATACTACTAACGGCCACATGCATCCTTGTATCTGAAGATGCGTAATAAATAAATATTTTACCGTCCTCATCAGCGATCCAGCCATTGCTAAATACAACATTCGAAACATCACCAACTCTTTCATCTCCTTCCGGCGCCAGGAAATACCCGCCAGGTTTGTGTTTTATTTTTGTAATGTCACTGAGCTCTGTCATAAATAAATACAACACATAACGCAGGCCTGCAGCAGTATTGCGAACACCATGAGCCAGGTGCAGCCAGCCTTCAGCAGTTTTTATTGGCGCTGGGCCTAATCCGTTTTTCATTTCGGATATGGTATGATAGATACGTGGATCAATTACTATTTCTTCATTCACCACAGCATTGGTAATGTCTTTTGCCAAACCAAAACCAATGCCGCCGCCTTTACCTGCTTCAATAAAACTATCCTGGGGCCTGGTATAAAACGCATATTGCCCATCAACAAATTCAGGATGCAATACCACATTTCTTTGTTGAGGAGAAGGTGTTTTTAAATCAGGCAATCTTTCCCAGTCTACCAGGTTTTTTGTATGGGCAATACCACATTGTGCAATGGCAGAAGATTCATCTCCGGGAGGAGCATTGGGATCTTTTCTTTCTGTGCAAAAGAGGCCGTATATAAATCCATCTTCATGATCCACCAAACGCATATCGTAAATATTGGTATCCGGCACTTCTGTTTCAGGCATATTAACAGGGTAGTCCCAAAATATAAAATTATCAACTCCGTTATCGCTTTCGGCAATTGCAAAAAAACTTTTTCTATCCCGGCCTTCCACCCTTGCCACCAAAATATATTTTCCATTCCATTTAATAGCACCTGCATTCAATGTGGCATTAATACCGAACCTTTCCATCAAAAATGGGTTGCTTAAAAAGTTAAAATCATACCGCCAGTTTAATGGTGCATGATCTGCAGTAAGCACCGGATTTTTATACCGGATAAATACAGCATTACTTTCGGTAACCGGCTCATTCTTTTTTATTATTAATTGATGCTGCTGTTCTCTTAACAACGAAGCCCTTTTCTGAAATTCATTTTGCATAAAATAAAATTTAATTCTCCAGTTTATTCCACCAGGTTCTTTTTAAAATAAATACGATTGCAGCAATACATGCGATCGTTATCCACAGGGGTATTTGCATATTCAGGATAAAATACATCGGAAGCAGTGTAAAACATAGCTGGCCTATGATGCCTACCACTACATTAAACATATCCAGTTTAAAATTATTGTTACCGATAAATGAAGGATCTTCAGCCAGCACCTTTTCATGAACGGGTTTCCAAAATCCCCAGGGTCTTACATTTTTATAAAAAGATTTTAATACTGCTTCGTCTGTTGGAGGTGCTGCATAAGTACCGATAAAACACCCTGCCAGAGACAATACAAACAGCAAAGGCCACCAGTATAAAGGCAAGCCCACTGTAATATAATGATGCTCAATACCCCATTCAATTGCCTTTGGCATTACTAACGCACCTGCAACACCAACTGCCATTCCCCAGAAAAATCCATTGGCATTAAAGCGCCACCAATACCATTTCAAACAATTGGCTGCCACATAACCACCATACAATCCGCCTACGATCCATTGTAAAATATCATTTACATTATTTGCCAAAAAACCAAAAAAAACACCCACCACCACTACCAGTATACCTACTATATAACTCACAGTGATTACTTTCTTATTGCTTGCACCGGGGTTAATATATTTTAAATAGATATCGTTTGTAATATAGGCCTGCGCTGCGTTTAACGTTCCGCTGAATGTTCCCATAAAAGCACCGAGCAATCCCGTTAATACAATACCCAATACTCCAACAGGTAAAAAATTATTAATTGTTGCAGGTAATATTCTTTCAAAATCTGTAACGCCATCCGGTCCTTTTAAATAGAGTTGATTGTAATACAGCAAGGCCAATACAGTGAGCCCGGTTATCATTGAATAACGAATGGGTAATAAAATGATGCTTACAAAGCCCGTCATTTTACTGGCATCTTTTGGGCTACGGGTACTCAACACTTTTTGCATATCATAATTGGGAGCTGGCCCTGCCAGAGATGCAAACACTCCTTTTAACAACATCATCATAAAAAACATTCCAAACAAACTAAATCCATCATCTGCAATTTTTTTGTTGGCATCCGCCGCTATCTTACTCCAGTCTAAATTTAATTTCCATTCAAAGAACGGATTACTCCAGCCTTCAGGCACTATCAGAGTTTGACCACGTAAATGCTGCATGGCGATCACTGCGATTGCAAGACAACCAATGGTCATGATAATATATTTTATAACATCACCTAAAACAATACTATGCATGCCTCCTAAAATGGAATAGAACATAGCAAACAGCGTAAACACAATTCCATAAAAATGTGGTACATATTTAGGAGATACATCAAATGGTACATACCCTTTAATAACATCCCATGGAATAAATATTTCCATAAATTTCCCTAAGCCAACAAAACCGTAAGCCAAAAAACCAAGACAACCTATTAATGCGAATGCAATTACAATAATATGAGACCCCTTAACGCCTTTACCTTTTGTACCAAATCTTGTGAGCAGCCATTCTGCGCCTGTGTTAGCATTGCTTCTTCTCAGCCATTTACTTAAAAACATCATCATAAACACCTGGTTAAACACAGGCCACAGCCAGGGTATCCAGATACTTTTTAATCCATACACAAAACACAATGCCACCATCCACATGGTGCCACTGATATCAAACATATCGGATGCATCACTTAGGCCAAGCATGTACCAAGGAAGAGACTTGCCACCCATCAGGTAGCTTTCTTTGTTTTGTTTTGCTTTTTTTCTCATCCAAAATCCAACCAGGATCATAGTGAGGAGATAAGACAGCAAGATGAGTATATCAATTAATTGCAGTTTCATATTTGGCAAGCAGGCAACATTTTATTGTTGCTGATAAATAGCTGTTTGAATAATGGTGAATTTAAGAAGTAATACATGAATGGATTTTAAAACGGGAATGCTGATCCTTTATTTTAATGATATAATTTTTGCTGTTTGGTTTTTGTTTCAAAAAATATCGTTGGCAGCTTACTGAAAACTTTAAAATCATCTGCAGAAAGCTGGTCTTTGTAAGGCACATAAAATTCTATCTCATCTTTTGACTTCCTTCCTGCATTTCGCCATGCCAGTGCAAAAGCAATCTTATGTTTTTCTATTGCTTTAAAAAAAACATTTGTCCACCAGCCTGCATCCGGAATAGTGTTATATCCAAATTCAGTTAAGGCTGGTATTTTATTTTTTGATTGTGCAATTTTTTCAAGCAGGGTGAGGGTTTTATCCAGTTCAGCAATAAACTTATCATTAGACAAAATATCAGCTTTCTGGTAAATGTCAAATCCAATAATATCCACCCACTCATCACCCGGGTATCTTTCCAGGTATTCCTGTTCTGAAGAAAACCGGTCGGTATTATAAGCGTATAAAAGATGATGGATATCTTTTGTATCTCTTAAATAAGAAACTGTGAATTTCCATAATTGAATCAATTCTCCTGGTTTACAATTCTTTCCACCCCACCAAAACCAACTGCCATTTAACTCATGAAAAGGCCGGAATATAACTGGCACATACTCTCCTTTTTTTCCTTTCAGGCTTTGCAGAAATATGGCTACTTTATCCAGCCAGCTTTTATACAATTCATTCTTTTCCCCACCGGGCAATATGGATTGTACTGTATTAGAAGGTGCTGGGTCCCATGCTGACTTTCCGGTAAGCGGATTGTTCAAATGCCAGCTGATAGTAACCGCGGCACCATTGTTATATGCGTTGCAGATATACTGTTTCATTTTATCAAAGGGGATACTGTCTAAATTTACAGGAGCATCTATTTCTAAACGCCCTAATTCCCATCCAAAAATTCCAGGGTACTCTCCTGTAACATCTTTAATATCACTTCTTCCTTCCTGGTATTTCCAGTTAACACCATATGCCATATCATCCTGGTGACCGAAAAGAATACCTTTTTGCAATGATGCCTGTAAATTTTTGTATAAATTACGAGTTTCCTTTGTTGACTTTTGATCTACTATCTGGGCAGTGGAAATACTGTACATAATAAAGCATGAAATAATACACAAACAATTTTTTTTGTTTTTCAACAGCCTATTTTTTTAATGTACTTACGGGATAGTTAACTAATAAACAAAAGTAACGATATCGATTTTCCCAATACTAATACTATATTATCTTATATTTGATCTATTCGAATAAGAGATACTTATTGCTTATTTTTAGAAGCTTAGTTGCAGTAGTAATATCAAATTTTATCAGAAGCTTTTTTTACTTTTAATTTTGATACTATTTTAATCAACCTTTATAGATTATTTTAAATTTGCTTAATTAAATATATTTATACAACCTGTAAAAAATGAATAAAAATATTGTAAGAGAGATTACTCCTCTAACACAAAATGATTGCTTTACAATTTTTTCGAGGGTGAAAAAGGAGTTCAACTTTCCACTTCATTACCATGATGAATTTGAATTGAATTTAATTATTAATGCAAAAGGTGCCAGGCGTATTGTAGGCGATCACATTGATCAGATTGATGACCTGGAGCTGGTATTGATTGGACCAAATTTATCCCACGCCTGGTTTACGCACAACTGTAAAAGTGGAGAAATAAAAGAGATAACCATTCAATGGCACAAGGATCTTTTTGATGAAAAATTTTTACGCCGTAACCAGCTGAGCTTTATCAGGAAGATGTTTGAGCTTTCTTCCAAGGGAATACTTTTTTCCAAGGAAGCTATTCAAACAATTTATCCCCGGATTGTAACGCTCAATCAAAAAAGCGGGTTTGATTCTGTGATGGCACTCATCAATATCCTGCACGACCTTTCTGCTTCCCGTAATTTAACAACGCTTTCTGAGGCCAGTTCCAACAGTGAAATGCAATTTAACTTTAACAGCAGGAGAATAGAAAAGGCTTTTGAATACATGAATAAAAATTATGACAAGCAGATCACTTTGAAGGATATGGCCAAGTTGGTAAATATGACAGAAGTTTCATTTAGCAGGTTTATTAAAAAGCGTACCGGCATTTCATTTATTGACAGCCTGAATGAAATACGGCTAGGTCATGCTTCCAGGATTTTGATTGACACTACCAATTCAATTGCGGAAGTTTCATACAGCTGTGGCTTTAATAACATCTCTAATTTCAACCGCCTGTTTAAAAAGAAGAAAAGCTGTACGCCAAAAGAGTTCAGGGAAAACTTTGCCGGAACGAGGACATTTATTTAGCACTAAAAATTATTATAACAATGAAAAAAATCAATCTCGTTTTTGTCTGTATTATTTCTATAATGATATTGTCTTTTCAAAAACAAAAAACAAGAAAAGTAGTTTTCTTTGGCGACTCTATTACACATGCCGGTAGCCAGCCGGGAGGCTATATTGTAAGAATGGCCGATAGCCTGAAACAAAAAGGTATAACTGGTTATACGCTTAAGGGTGCAGGAGTCGGCTGGGATAAAGTATATGACCTGTACCTGAGGATGGAAGACGATGTACTGAATCAACATCCTGATATTGTTGTGATCTTTGAAGGCGTAAATGATGTAGGGCATAAAAGCGGGCTGCACACTGGAACGGACATAGATAAATATGAACGCTTTTACAGGGCCATCATCAAAAAACTGCAACAGCAAAATATTAAACCGGTATTGTGCACCATGGCTGTAATTGGAGAAAAAAAGAATAATGAAAACAATGATGATAAAGAGCTGGATCAATATGCTGATGTGATCAGGAAAATTGCAAGGGAATTAAATTTTCCGCTGGTGGATTTAAGAACGGCTTTTAAAAATTATTATCTAACCAACAACACTGCCAACCTTGATAAAAATGTGCTTACAAGAGATGGGATTCACTTGAATGATAAAGGCAATCAATTCACCGCAGATTTAATATGGGATGTTTTAAAAAATGTACAATAGCCGTTAAATCTAGTAAAGTATAATCTATCCGAAACTCATACCAATTAGACTTTAAATTAATACCTATTTGTTGTATATTTGTGTATGCTACAACCCTGGAAAATCCACGCAAATTGACCCCCTCCCGCCAAAACAAACTAACCCCCCTCGGCCATTTCAAATTGACCCCCTGATACCGGCTTAAACTGACCCC
>JAYWII010000116.1:0-31264 GCA_043788995.1 Chitinophagaceae bacterium
TTAAGAAGAACCTGAAAAAATTGATTTTACTGGATCAATCAGAATCTGGTTTATTTGACCTGGAGTATGAACTGAGGCAGATAGGCGTGTCTAAAGGGATGGGTATGGATGTAGAAGTGGCCTCTGCCAGGGATTATCAAAGAATGAAGAAAGTATTTAATCAGCATAAACCCGATGTTGTATTTCATGTGGCAGCTTACAAGCATGTGCCATTGATGGAAGAATTTTCAAGTGAGGCCGTTCTGACGAATATTTTCGGAACCAAGGTGGTTGCTGATCTGTCACTGAGTTTTAGTGTTAAGAGATTTGTATTAGTATCTACTGACAAAGCTGTTAATCCAACTAATATAATGGGTGCCTCAAAAAGGATATCCGAGATTTATGTACAATCTTTAAATGACCGGTTTGAATCTAATACCAGTTTCATTACCACCCGTTTTGGCAATGTGTTGGGTTCGGCAGGATCTGTGGTGGCAACATTTAAGAAACAAATTGCAGCAGGTGGACCTGTTACCATAACCCACCCCGAGATAACCAGGTATTTTATGACCATTCCGGAGGCTGCTAAACTTGTTTTAGAAGCTGGGAAAATTGGTCATTCAGGTGATATATTGCTGTTTGATATGGGTAAGCCGGTAAAAGTACTGGACCTTGCAAAACGTATGATACAGTTAGCTGGGTTGGTGCCGGGCCAGGATATAGAAATTAAGTTTACTCAATTAAGGCCCGGAGAAAAAATGTATGAAGAATTGTTTAAAGATTCTGAAGAGTTTGCCGAAACCGATCATCCCAAAATACTAAGAGCAAAAAAGTGTACGGATACTACTCCTGAATTTTATACGCTGTTGAAAGAGTTATATGAGATAGCCATGTCTCACAATAATGAAGGAATACCTGTAATCCTTCATAAAATGCTCCCTGAATTTAATCATGCCCCTAACAAATCCACTAAAACAAAAGAAAAGGCGCTTAATAATTAAGATCACCTGGTAATTTGATATTCCCACTTTTCAGTATTACTACTTAAAATAAATTCAACTTCTATAAAGGATGCTTTATTTGTACTCCTGCTTGTTCATTATAATTAAGCTTCTTTATTATCCCCAATAGATTTCTCTATTCTTGTGTAGAAATAATAAATAAACCAGAAGATTACAAAAGGCAGAGGCGTTTCTAATCTTGAAGCAGTTTTATAATAATTAGCTATGATCAGGTCAAGTCTGAATGTTCTGTTGAATACATGTACCTCACCAAGGTTATCAGCAGCAAAGAGAACCAGGTATCTAACCACCCACAACGCAAAATAAATAATCAGAAAAATTTTAAGGGATTTTGGAGGTACGGTATATTTTAAAGCAATGATTCCTCCAATAATGGTGGGAATTATAATTGGCCTGATTCGGTATAATGAACCAGAAATATTGTGAAAATCACTGCTGATATTAAACCAATTAAAAATAAGGGAACAAACAAGCAGGAAAACGATATAAAGAATAAATACTTTAACTGCTTTGCTCATTAGGTTTACCTTTTTTAATAAACAATAACCAGCCATAAAAAATCAACACATACATCAGGATAGTAAAGACATAATGATGACTGAAATCGAATGCAGCGGTATGGTATCTGTAAATATAATAGAGTGAACAAACCCTGATAATATTTGCCAGGATGATGGCGGCTATACCACCTATACTAAAAAAAAATTTACGCTTTGCAGGGTAAGGTAATAATGCTATTATACCAATATAAATGAACATTAGATCTATGCCATTGCAGGCGTCATTTATTCCCAAATTTTTTTTACCTTCTTTTATTATAAAATTCCTGTCTTTACTAACCGGTTCTTCATACCATGAAAGTGGGGCTGTACTTGGAGATACGACATTAATAATATTAGTAGCGGCGCTGGTAATAAAATTTGTAAGTGGCCTGTCTATTATTCTCCCGGGCTTTAAAATGAGTGCGTAAAAAATAAACCATACAGAAACCAGTGCCAGCAGTTTTAAAAAAAAGTAAAGGATAGCCCGGTTTTTATAGGTAGTTTTTTTTTCTTTATTTGTATCAGCTAATTGCATTTGCTATAATAAAATTTTAATACCATGGTTATTTGTGGTATTTCTTATAACCTTGAATATTGGCCTTCAAAAATAATGATTTTATCCACCGGAAATTTATATTCTTAAGCCGGGCATTTCACCAAGTAAAGAAAAGATGATTTAGTAAATTGAATAATAAACCGTAAACAATATTAAAAATATATCTTCGCAAAAAATAACAGAATTATGCTTCCAAAATTCAAAAGAATACTGCTCAAACTTTCGGGAGAATCATTAATGGGGGATAAAAATTTTGGTTTGGATAGTGAAGTAATTGCACGTTATGCCAGGGAAATAAAGAGTATTACAGAATTGGGCGTTCAGGTGGCAATTGTGATTGGAGGAGGAAATATCTACCGTGGTATGAACGAAGCAGAAACAGGTATAGAAAGAGCACAGGGAGATTATATGGGTATGCTCGCCACGGTAATTAACGGTATGGCATTGCAGAGTGGTTTGGAAAAAGCGGGTGTGTACACCAGGTTGCAAAGTGCCATCAAAATGGAGCAAATTGCAGAACCTTATATCCGCCGCCGGGCTATTCGTCACCTGGAGAAAGGAAGAGTAGTAATTTTTGGTGCAGGAACGGGTAATCCATACTTTACTACAGATACTGCCGGATCACTCAGAGCCATTGAAATAAAAGCTGAGGTAATTTTAAAAGGTACCCGTGTGGATGGCATTTACACAGCTGATCCAGAGAAAGATCCAACTGCAAAAAAATATGACACGATTTCTTTCAGCGACTGCATCAGCAAAAATCTGAAAGTGATGGATATGACTGCTTTTACTTTGTGTATGGAGAATGAGTTACCTATTATCGTTTTTGATATGAATGAAACTGGCAATTTATTAAAGGTGGTAACGGGCGAAAAAGTGGGCACATTGGTACAGGGATAATTCAGTATTAACTTATATAAAAAGGCTTCCGTAATTACGGAAGCTTTTTGTTTTCAGGGGATGCTGCTTACAATGAATTTAAATATTGTAATAACGCATCTAATGAGGTTTTTACAGGAGTTACTGTAACTGAAAGTACAGTGCTTCCTGTAGTTGGAGTATTGATATCTTCGCTGCCCACATAATAATCGTTCACTTGCCTTGATATTACAATAATGGTTGCTTCTTTATCAGAAGGAATACCATCGCATGAAAATTTTCTGCTGACAGCATCTCCTTTTAAACTAACAACAGACCGGTGATTTTTAAAAACCAGCCAGGCAACAGTATTGGTATTGGTAAAATGTTTTGCAAGATTGATATTGACACCAACGCTTTGCGAAGGGTTATTTTCTAAAATATATCCTGTATTGATCCAACCCAGCCGATTCGTATTTACTTCATAGCCTTGGTTGAATGGTATAATATTATTTGCAGAATCATTATTGATATACCAATTCAAAACTCCCTGCCCTGTTGTATCAGTTCCGTAAAATAATTTTATCAAAGGAATATTAAGGCTATCCCTGTATTGAATATTTAGTTTTGAATGGGGTACTAATTTTACAGAGTTGTCATCTTTCTTTAAGTTGATAAAGAACATACCTGAGGATGATACAATATAGCCATTACTGATAGAGGGTCTGTTAAGCCGTATCATATCCCCCTTCTTTTGCATCAATATACTTTGCACGGTAATTTTTCCACTTACGGGTACATTATTGAAATCAGTAAGACTGTTTGCCTGGAATGAGCAGTGCAAGCCTGAAGATGAATTTAATTCAGTCGCAGTATTATTGATTTCAATGCTGTCAGCATAAAGTGTTATTGCTAAATCAGATTTTAATAATGATACTGGCATGGACGAATCAATATTCATCACCCAATTGGTATCTGCTCCTTCAAATTGCCCATTATCCGGTAAGAAAATATCAATATTCTCTTTTTGACAAGCAGATAATATCAGCCCGCCACTTATAATAATAAACAGTATGTATTTTTTTAATTTCATGCAAATTTTTACCTGTTGATACACTTGTTTCTAAAATATCCTCCCTCTTATGATGCTATTGCAATTATTTTCGTTGCCCCCTAATACAGATCCAGCCTGATACCCAGCCTTAAACCAATGGTGGTAAATTTCTCCTGTAGCGACAACATCTCTTTATTCATTGGCGAAAAATTATATCTGCAGTATGGCTCTGCTAATAAATGCAGCCGGTCATTCAGTTTATAATAAACAGAAATGCCTCCCATAAAACCAGCGCCAATATTGGTTTTATACTGGTAAAGCGAAGCACTTTTGCCTGTAGTAATACTCACTGGTCTGAAACTGGTATCCAGCGATTCTCCCTTTTGCCAGCTATAAATATTTAATATCACACCGGCATTAAAATTTGCATGCAGTCTTCCATTGCCTGTTTCAAAACCAAATAACAGCGGCACATCAATAGTTTGGTACCGGTTATTGGTGGTTTTATAACGGGAGCCTCTTGTTATAAAGGTTCCTGTAGTGTCACCCGTAACCGGATCTGTGATATAGGTTACCTGAACAATATTACTCTGCACATAAGAAAATTTTTCATTGATCTGGCTAAAATTAACTCCGGCCCTGATGCTTGCGCCATTATTAAAAACCCGGGTATACCTGAAACCTGCACTAAAAGCAGACCTGAAGGAAGTACTTTCTTTTCTTTTTTGCATCAAAGTAGAATTCGCTGTATCTGAAAAACTTTTGGAAGCATAATCAGGACCAGCATACACTTCGATATAATATTTATTTCCAGCAGCATTTTTTTCTAACGCAGGGCATGGAGGTATTTGTATAGCTGGCAGCATACTTTTGGTTAAAGTTTTTCCTTTAACAGATTTTGCTGTGATACTTTCAGGATTATATAACAGGACTGATACGCTAAGCTCCTCAGTAATATTTTCTGCCTGTTTACCTGTTGATGTAGTAATAGTTTGGTCAGTATATTCTTCAGTAGCATTAAGGCTGCTTGTAATGTTTGTTCTTCCTTTTTTATAAATATATTTTTCCCGTTTATTGGTTACAGCGCTTAAATTGTTTTGTTCTTCTTTTTTTAATAAAGAAGGAATGGTGAAATTTGTTGATGAGGTGTTATTTAAACTGCTGTTGTTATTCTTTGCCACTGGTATTTCCGGATGATTTGAAATATTCTCAGGCTGTGTAGTTCTTTGATTATTGATATCATCTTCCGTACTATTATTATTTTGAGTCAAATCATTTTTTGGTTTGTTTAAATTATTGATCGTTGCTTCCGTTTCTTTATCTGTTATTTTATTTTTACTGATCTCATCTTTATTGAACGTTGTAGTTGTGTAATTATTTAATATCAAAAGAGACCCGGTTAACAAGGTGATTAAACCAGCTGCCAGCAACAGGTTTTTTCTGTTAAAGAATTTTATTAAAAATGGGTAAGGTTTTTTTTTCTCTTTCTCAGCAGCAATATTATCCCACACATGCGGCGGCACTTCAGGATAATAATTGCCCAATTGCTTTCTTGCAAAATCGTCAAAGTTTGATAGATCACTCATACCGCAATTTTTTGTAGTTCGGTAATTTGTTTTTGTAGCATATTCCTGGCTTTTACTAATTGGCTCCTGCTGGTGCCTGGCTGTATATTCAGCATTTCGGCTATTTCTTCATGCTGGTATCCTTCTATTACATACATATTAAAAACCATTCTGTAGCCATCTGGCAGCTTATTGATCAATGCCAGCAGATCTTTTTGGGTAAGGTTGTTATAAGCCGCCGGATCTTCTGTACGATCATATCTTTCATTGCTTTCATATCCATTTACTTCTTTTTCATACCTGCTGAGGGTATATTTTTTCAGGGCAGTATTTACCACAATTTTTCGTACCCAGCCTTCGAAAGAGCCCTCAAACTTAAACTGGTGAATTTTGTCGAACACTTTAATAAACGCATCCTGCAAAATATCTTCAGCATCTGCTGCATTACGGGCATAACGGTGGCAAACGCCCAGCATACGACTGCTGTAGCGAATAAAAAGCTCCTTTTGAGAGGCAGCATTTTCTTTTATGCAGGCTCTTATTAATTGCTCTTCCGTCAAATTGGTTATGTTAGTTACAAGGGCCCTTTAGTTAACAGATAACTGTACAGGCTGATATGCTGCCTGATTCTTTCTTAAAAGATAAAAAATACTTACCAATTTGTTAACAGCAAATGGATTTACAATAAAGAATTAACATAAATGAGCTGAGTAAGCTAAATTGGTGGTAGTGTGCGAATGGTAAAAAGGAGGTGCCAGGTAAAAAGAAACGATTATTGAAAACTTCTTACGGGCAAAGGAATAAAATGCCGTATATAATTTTATATGCAGAACAAGAGGGAAGGGTTAATTAAAAAAATGGAGAATTAGCAAATGATGCTGCTAACTCCCCATTTAATTTCTTACTTCGTTTTTTCAGCAGTTGGTTTATGCTTCTTAACAGGTTTAGCTGGTCTTGATTTTCCAAAAGACGCCTTAGCTATTTTACCTTTTTTTGTTTTGATATCTCCACGACCCATAGTATTATTTTTTGTTTTAGTTAAGATTAAAAAAGCAAGACGTTATTACATCTTGCTTTTTACTGTGGTTAAGCAATTATTACAATTTTGCAGACAGTTCTTTGCCAGCTTTAAATTTAGCTACTTTCTTAGCTTTAATTTTAATTACTGCACCTGTTTGTGGGTTGCGGCCATTACGGGCAGCTCTTTTTGAAACTGAAAAAGTTCCAAAGCCTACTAAAGTAACTTTACCGCCACCTTTTAATGTTTTTGTAACTGCTTCTACAAAAGAATCCAATGTGCCGTTAGCCTGGGTCTTTGTAATACCAGCATCATCGGCAATCTTAGCGATTAATTCTGCTTTGTTCATAGTTGGTTTTTTTTGAAAGTTTTGTATGTAACAAATATAGAAGGTTTTTAAATGCAACAAAATTATTTTGAAAAAAAATTATACCCATCAAAACGCTGAAAACCGTAAGCAATAAGGGATGCAGGCAATTTTTAGACAAAAATATTTTTGTGAGGAGAAAGTACGCAACTGTTGAAATGCTTACTGGGTAAGGCTTTCAAAGTTTTTGTAATCAGAATCCAGTGCCAACGCGGCTTTTGGGTAATATACAAACCTTTTGCGTTAAGAAAATTTAATTTATTTGTTTTTGCACATTTAGTTAACAACCTGCATTAAAGAGCGGAAAGCGATGAATTTATTACCCCATTGATCAAATGATTTTTGCCTGAGCAGCCCTGCATATTTTTCAATGTACAAGTTGTAAGATGCTTTGCTTTCTGCCAGGTATTGAACAGCGTATGTCGGTCCTTCGCTGTCTTCAATTTCCAACAATCTTACAATGGTAGCTTTAGTAAAACAATCGGTAGCCAGCACTTCCGGCACATGCACTTCTTTTAACCACTGCAACCAGGGAGTATGGATAGATTCATGAACTTTGATTGTTACATTGTAGATAAACATGGTCTTTACTTTTTTATTTCCAGGTACACCGGGCAGTGATCACTGTGTTTTACATCTGGATAAATATCAGCATCCTTTAGTTGGTTTTTTAGTGGCGCTGTTACAGTAATGTAGTCAATACGCCAGCCCTTATTATTTAATCTCACAGTAGGGAAACGCTGGCTCCACCAGCTGTAGCGGTGTGGCTCTTTGTGAAACTCACGGAACGTGTCGATCCATCCGCTATTTAAAAACTTTGTCATCCATTCTCTTTCCTGTGGCAGAAAACCAGAGGAATTTTTATTCCCTCTCGGATCATGAATATCTATTTCATTGTGTGCAATATTATAATCGCCGCACAAAATTATTTTAGGGTGCTTTTTTCTCAGGTTGCTGAGATAAGTATGAAATTCATCCAGCCAAACGTATTTAAATTGCTGCCGCTCATCTCCACTGGTGCCGGAAGGAAAGTATGCATTGATCAGCCTGGTATCTCCAAAGTCTAATTGTATCACCCTGCCTTCATCATCACTCACTTTATGCCCGTTACCCAACACAACATTATCTGGTTTTATTTTTGAGAATACTGCCACGCCGCTGTAGCCCTTTTTCTGTGCACTGTACCAGTGATGGTGAAAGCCCAGGGCTTCAAACAATTTTACATCCACATCATCTTTGGTGGCTTTGGTTTCCTGCAGGCAGATGATATCAGCAGGATTGGTTTTAAGCCAGTCGATAAAACCTTTCTTTAAGGCGGCACGTATGCCATTAACATTGTAGGAGATGATCCGCATATTGAGTATTTTGTAACAATAAAAGTATGAATATTATTTTTCTATTTTTCCGCCAACCGGGAAAGTAACACCCAGGTTCAGGATCATTTCATAAGTGCCGAAAGCTTGTTTTGCCCTGCCTTCATATACTTTTAAGCTGGAGTAACGGGCATAGTCAATTTTATTACAATATTCCAGGTATACATAATTAAAAAAGGTTGCTCTTAATGCAGCTTCCACTCCCACATTCCAGCCACCAAGCTGAAAGCCCTGTTTGTTTTGGTGGCCAAATAAACTGTTTTCAACATGTGGAATCACCGGGCCAATACCAGCTTTACCCAGCAGGTCAATTTTTACCTTTTCATTTTTAGCAGCATACCATTGCCAGCGCTTTACAATATTAAAAAGTAAAAAATTAGCACCATTGTTCAGGAAATAATAATAGCCGTTGGATCTGTTAAAGTTGACAACAGTATCCACCTGCCTGTTACCAAGCGTACCCTTTACTGTTGCCTGCTGATCGGCAAAAATATATTTGGTATGATCAAAGTTGATCTCCACTGCAATCCCTTTCTTCTTATTGATAAAAAGTCCTAGCCTGTAGTTATACTGGGGAATGGTAAATGCTTTTCTGAACAGGCCCTCATCCCATCCGGGATGATCATGGGCCTTAATATTTACAAACTGGTAATTATTACCAAGAGATGGCTGTTTAACTTTAATAGTACTCCTGGTGTACCACTCTTTATTATATCCCCAGGAAAAATAAAATTCTTTCTTTCTTTCCTTGTGGGTTTTACTTTGTGCGGTTGCAAAGTTGTATGATAAGCAAATAGCACACAAGGTTGTGGCCAGATGCTTTGCTGTTATCCATTTCATCGGGGTGCAAATTAAATAATTATTCCAATATGGGCCTAAGCCACCTTGTTGCATCTTCAATACTCATTCCTTTTCTGGTTGCATAATCATTCAGCTGATCTTCGCTTATTTTACCTACTCCAAAATATTTGCTTTCAGGATGTGCAAAGTACCATCCGCAAACAGATGCAGCAGGATACATGGCCAATGATTCTGTAAGATGGATGCCTGTTGTTGATTCTCCACCCAGCAAATCAAATAGCTTGTATTTTTCAGTATGATCCGGGCAGGCAGGGTAACCAGGTGCAGGACGAATGCCGGTATATTGTTCTTTTATCAATTGTTCATTACTAAGGGTTTCATTTTTTTCATATCCCCAAAATTCTTTTCTTGTTCGCTGGTGCAGACATTCAGCAAACGCTTCTGCCAGCCTGTCTGCAAGTGCCTGCAAAATGATTTTGTTGTAATCATCATACTGTGCTTCAAAATTCTTGATGTGAGGTTCGATACCTTGTATTGTAACAGAGAATGCACCGAGATAATCAGTAACTGAAGGTGAAATAAAATCAGCAAGGGAAAGATTTGGTTGCCCTGCCGCTTTCTTCGCCTGCTGTCTTAAAAATTCCAGCTTTATTATGGAGTCTTGATTTTTTATTGCTACAGAATCTGCTGCTGTTTTATTTGCTTCCCAAAAACCGATGGTCCCTTTTGCGGTTAGCCATTTTTCATCAATGATCTGCTGTAGTAATTTTTTTGCGTCATTATACAGTTTGGTAGCTTCCTTACCAATTACCGCATCGCTTAATATCTGTGGAAACTTGCCATGCATTTCCCATGCAATAAAGAATGGCTGCCAGTCGATGTAGGTTGCAATTTCTTCTAAAGGATAAGCATTAAAAATCTTAGTGCCGGTAAAGGTTGGTTGCACAGGCTTAAAGCCTGACCAGTTAATAGCAGCACCATTTTTTTGTGCATCTGCAAAAGGCAATAATTGTTTGGTTGATTTTTTATTGCCAAAATCTTCTTTTAACTGGTCATATTCTTTTTTGATATTGGCTAAAAAATCTGTCTTTTGTTCTTTGCTTAATAAACTGCCGGCAACGGTTACACTGCGGCTGGCATCCAGCACATGGATAACACCTTCATCAAACTGCGGTGCAATTTTTACCGCCGTGTGCATACGGGAGGTAGTAGCGCCACCAATCATCAGCGGTTGTGTCATACCCCTGCGTTTCATTTCATGCGCCACATGTACCATCTCATCTAACGATGGTGTGATGAGGCCGCTTAATCCAATGATGTCAACATTTTCTTTTATTGCTGTATCTAAAATTCTATCTGTTGCTACCATCACACCCAGGTCAATAATATCATATCCATTGCAACCCAGCACCACACCTACTATGTTTTTACCAATATCATGTACATCACCTTTTACAGTTGCCAGTAAAATTTTAGCAGCACCGGCAGCTTCTTCATTTTTTGTGCCTGCGGCCAAATGCGCCTGTTTCCTGTCTTCTTTTTCCTGTTCAATAAATGGAGTGAGCACTGCCACAGCTTTCTTCATTACCCTGGCACTTTTAACTACCTGCGGCAAAAACATTTTACCTGCGCCAAACAGATCACCTACGATATTCATACCATCCATCAGCGGCCCTTCAATCACATCTAATGGTTTTGGATATTTTTGTCTTGCTTCTTCAGTATCTGCATCAATATAGTCTGTGATACCATTTACGAGTGAATGTGCCAGTCTTTTCTCCACAGGTGCTTCTCTCCATTTTTCATCTTTGATTGTTTCTTTTCCTTTTGCTTTTACGGTCTCTGCAAACTGGATGAGTTTTTCAGTGGCTTCGTTGCTGTCGTTGTTTCTGTTGAGTAATACATCTTCACAAAGATTCCTTAGTGTTGGTTCTATTTCATCATACACCACCAGTTGCCCTGCATTTACAATGCCCATATCCATACCTGCTTTAATGGCGTGATACAGGAACACACTGTGTATCGCTTCTCTTACATGATCGTTACCACGAAAAGAAAAAGACACATTACTTACACCACCACTCACTTTTGTCAACGGCATCAGTTGTTTTATTTCCCTGGTGGCTTCAATAAAATCTACTGCATAATTGTTGTGTTCTTCAATACCGGTAGCTACCGCAAAAATATTGGGATCAAAAATAATTTCCTGCGGAGCAAAGCCCACCTGCTCTGTTAATATTTTATATGCCCTGTGGCAAATTTCTACTTTACGTTTTTTTGTATCTGCCTGCCCTTGTTCATCAAAAGCCATTACAATTACTGCTGCTCCATAACTTTTGCAGGTGAAAGCCTGCTCAATAAACTTTTCTTCCCCCTCTTTCATCGAAATAGAGTTCACAATGCACTTACCCTGCACACATTTTAAACCTGCTTCTATAATTTGAAATTTGGAAGAGTCGATCATGATGGGAATCCTGGCGATATCCGGTTCTGATTGAACCAAGTTTAAAAAGGTGGTCATGGCCTGTACACCTTCCAGCAATGCGTCGTCCATGTTTACATCCAGTACCTGTGCACCACTTTCCACCTGTTGCCTCGCCACACTTAATGCTTCCTCGTACTTATCTTCTTTGATAAGCCTTGCAAATTTTTTACTGCCGGTTACATTGGTGCGTTCGCCAACATTTACAAAATTTGTTTCCGGACGAATGACCAGGGGCTCCAGCCCACTAAGCCGCAAATATGGTTTGATTGTATTCATTTTTATTTTTTGATATCAACAGCATTACCCAAATAAAACATTTGTGGCGACGCTCCGTTCATCTTTATATTTTCAATTAATCATTACTGCTCCCGTAACAATTTCAAAATTTGTTTTTCAGGAAAAAACACTTTGTATTTACTGGCAAATATTTGTTTGTTATCTTTTCCTAAAGTATATTTTATGGTACTTTCTTTTTTGTTTTTACAAAGTATAATACCGATGGTTTTATTTTCTTCTGCTGCTTTAATTTCTTCGTCGTAATAATTTACATACATCTGTATTTGACCAAGGTCTTTATGCTGTAGTGTTCCAATCTTTAAATCTATCAATACAAAGCACCTTAATATCCTGTGATAAAAAACCAGGTCAATCTTATAATCATCGCCATCTAATTTTATTCTTTTCTGGCGGTCTACAAATAAAAATCCTTTGCCCAGTTCTAATAAAAAATGTTCTAATTTATTGATGATGGCTTTTTCTAAATCATTCTCTGAATAGAAATCCTTTTCCTGCAAACCTAAAAACTCCAGTATATATGGGTCTTTTACTGCATCAGAAGGGCTTTCAATAACGTGCCCTTTTTTACTGAGTTCTTTTACTTTCGCTTTGTCCCTGCTTAAAGCGAGGCGTTCAAATAAAGCACTTTCATATTGTCGTTGTAATTCTCTTTTACTCCAGTTTTCAGCAGTGGCTTCTATCTCATAAAACTTACGCTCTATAGTATTTTCAATTTTCAAAAGCATCACATAATGTGTCCATGAAAGTGTAAAAGGAGATAATGTTAATTTCCGAGCCAGTGGCTCGGATTTTTTATTTTTACTGATGTGTTTTATATAATCCTCCTTATACACAATATAAAACTTCCGCATATTCTCCAGGTTATCTACAGAAAATCCTTTACCTAAACCAGCGGTAAGTTTATGCGATAAATTGATGAGTGTTTCTTTTGCATATATAGCCCTGTTACTTCCTTGCTGTTCATATTCTACAATTAGCCGTCCTATATGAAAATAAGTTTCGGTTAAAGTAACATTGGCAATAGCATACAACTCTTGTTTGCTTTGTTCAACAAGCGATTTAATATTTTTAAATAGTTGTATGCTGGTTATTTTACCCATTGTATTCTTAATTTCCGAGCCACTGGTTCGGATTTTGAGATTATAATACCTCTTCCAGTACAGGCAACTCCCTCGCCTTAAACTTGCTCACTTCTTCAGCAATATGTTTAATGTGATCCGGTGTGGTGCCGCAGCAGCCGCCTACAATATTCAGCCAGCCATTAGCAGCCCACTCTTCTATGATGTGTGCTGTTTCATGCGGCTGCTCATCGTATTCACCAAAAGCATTGGGTAACCCTGCATTAGGATAAGCAGAAACATAACAGCCTGCTATTTGTGACAACTCTTCAATATGGCTACGCATTTCCTTTGCACCCAATGCACAATTTAAACCAACACTTAATGGATTGGCATGCATCACCGAAGTGTAGAAAGCTTCCAGCGTTTGTCCGCTGAGTGTTCTGCCACTTGCATCTGTAATGGTGCCGGAAATCATAATAGGTAACTCGCCACCATCCCCTGAAGGGGAGTTTCTAAAGAATTTTTTAACGGCATAGATCGCTGCTTTCGCATTGAGTGTGTCAAAAATAGTTTCAATCAATAGTACATCAACACCGCCATCCACCAATCCTTTTATTTGTTCTGTGTATGCTGTGGCTACTTCATCAAACGATACGGCTCGGTAGCCGGGGTTGTTTACATCCGGCGATAAGCTGAGTGTTTTATTTAACGGGCCAATGGCACCTGCAACAAATCTTGGTTTGGTTGAATCTTTTGCGGTGTATTCGTCGGCTGCTATTCTTGCACATTTCGCTGAGGCTACATTCAGTTCATACGCCAGCGATTGCATATCATAATCTGCCTGTGCAATAAGAGTACTGCTGAAGGTATTGGTTTCAATAATATCTGCACCGGCTTCTAAATATTCTTTGTGTATGCCGATAATAATTTCCGGCTGTGTAATACTCAGCAGATCATTGTTTCCTTTTACATCCGTGTGCCAGTCTTTAAAGCGTTCGCCACGATAGTCTGCTTCCTGCAGCTTGTGCCGCTGTATCATGGTGCCCATTGCTCCATCAATAATCAGAATGCGTTTTTGTAATTCAGCCCTGATGTCTTTCATCTTTATATGTTTTATTAAACCACTCATTATTTGAAGTGGTTGCTCAATATAGTTATTGCCGTACAAGAGTACACTTCGTTCCTCAGTGTAAACTATGCCACCAAAGTAACATAGCAGCACTAAAGCTGGGTATCCAAAAATTAAAACTGCTAAACGATTGTCAAATCCGGAAGGTGAGTTGGAGATGTTGGTCGTTTATTAGTTCATTGGAAAAATATTTACCGGCTGAACAATAAACAAATCTGCTGGTAAACCAGCACAAAAATAAACTAACTCAACCGTAATGCAAAATATCCGCCACTATGTGGAATATGCCAAACCCGTCCGGGGTGATTATTTTCCGGTTCATCTATTATTTATACCCGGTGGGATAGTTAGGTTTTTAAACTGGCGCCAGCAGCACTATTTTCGAATAGTAATTATTCCTTCACTACAAAAATCACCAATTATGAAACTTTTCCTGGCATTGATAATAGCAATTGTACTTACTTCCTGTGCTAAAGAAAGAGCCACAAACGCTACCTCCAGCAGTTCAGCAGAAGATAGAAATGCTACACCGCCACAGGCCGTTGCAACTTCATTTATAGCCGGGTATGGCAATGTGGTAGTTTCGCAATGGAAGCTGAGAAGCGATGGAACTTATACTGCACATTTTACCAATAACGGAGTGTTGTGGGAAGCAACTTATAAAGCTGATGGTTCATTGGTAAAATCAGAACCGGCTTAATTTAATTGTCCAATTATCCATAAAATTATCTTGCCCACTGGCACAATCCTATGCTGCCGGTGGGCTTTTTAGCGAAAGGGAAATGGGCAATAATTTACGATTGATCATTCCCCATTGACGAATCTTACTTATTATCTCCCAGCCACAACTTAAAGTCACCAGATCTTTCTGTACTTACAATGGTTTCATGTTTGGCAGGCGGATTTAATTTTATCAGCACCCTGCTTTTGGAATAAGAAAACATTTCTGCAATGGCATGTATGCAAATGATGTACTGGCGGTTGATCCTGAAAAAGATTGCTGGATCCAGCATCGTTTCCAATGTATCTAAATTATAATCCGTGGTATAACGTCGGCCTTCTTTTGTGGTAAGAAAATTGATCTTATCTTCTGTATAAAAATAAACGATGTCTTTTGTTTCAATGGTTCTTAAATGCTCACCAAACTTTACTGCAAAGCGGCTTTTGAAATTCACATTACTGGTTGGTGCAAGTGCCTGCAACAATTTGTTGATATCCAATGGCAGCGTTTGATTGGCAGCAGCCAGTTGTTTCATTTTATTAATGGCAATGGCAAGGTCTTCTTTCTTTATTGGCTTTAGCAAATAATCAATGCTGTTTACTTTGAATGCTTCAATGGCATACTGATCAAAGGCGGTGGTAAATATAATTGGGCAGAGCGTTGGCACTGTTTTAAAAATTTCAAAGCTTAACCCATCTGCTAATTGTATGTCGGAAATAATTACGTCCGGCACAGGGTTTTGATTCAGCCATTTAACAGCCGTTGCAACACTTACAATACTTTCCAGGATGCTGCTGCCGGGCTCTATCTCCATCAGTAGTTTTTCCAGCCTTTGTGCGGCAGGTGCCTCGTCTTCAATAATTAAGATTTTCATATCAGCCTTGTTTTAAAATTGGTAAGCTCACTATAAAATGTTCATTGGTTTTATGAACGATCACTTTTTTATCTGTTAGCATGGCATAGCGGTTGATAATGTTTTGCAAACCCATGCCAGTACCAGTTTCACTATTTGTTTTATGATTGATGTTATTGCTGATAACCAGGTATTCGTTTTGTGCATAGAGTTGTACAGTTAGTAAAGCTTCTTTAGAAACAGCATTGTGTTTAATGGCATTTTCCATCAGTAACTGCAAAGTAAGCGGTGGCAGAAATATTTCTTTTTCATCATGCCCTGTAAGGTTAATCTGCAATTGCAGATAGTTGCCATATCTTCTTTGCTGCAGGTAAAAATAGGTTTGCAACAGGCCAATTTCTTCTTCCAGTGAGATCATGTCTTTATCCCGGTAGGTAACAATGTTTCTGAAAAAATCTGACAGCTGCTCCACGTATTGCACTGCTACCGCAGGATTTTCTTCTATGGTGGAGATGAGTGTATTAAAACTGTTAAATAAGAAATGAGGATTTACCTGGTTCCTTAATACCTGGAACTGGAACTCGATCTTTTCCTGCCGAAGCCTTTCCACATGCTTAAGTCTTCCTTCCCTTGTACGGATATACCAATATAATACTCCCCCTGTTATTAAAGTAATTAATGCAATAAACCACCAGGTTTTCCAGAATGGCTTTGCAATTTCAAATGCAAAGGAGGCACTGGATGTATTCCTGAAATTTTTATTGAGTGATGATCTTACCCGAAATACATATTTTCCGGGAGAAAGTTTTGGAAAAGATTTACTGTCATCTGTAGTCAGTTGCCAGCTGCTGTCAAATCCATCCAGCTTATATTGATAAAAAATATTGTCTGAATTAGAGTAATAAAGACCATTGAAATTAAAAGTAAAATTATTTTCATCATACTTAAAATACTGCATCACATTGGTATCAATATCATTCAGAAACAGCTGTACACTTTCAATGATGGTTACCGGCATTGGCTGTATTCCGGGTAGTGCTGTATATTTTAAAATCCCATTTTGCGTTGCTACAAAAATATTGCCACTGCTGTCTGAACAAATGGCACCCATATCCGTATTGATATCAATGATTCCCTGTGCCCCGTTAATATAAGAGATGTTGCCTGTTTGCGGATGTATAATATCCAGTCCGGATGGATGTACTATCACAATATTTCCCTGCCGGTCAGTTTTAATGGATGACACTGCCAAATTACTTAAGCCATCCCGGAGCGTATAATTGGTAAATGTTTTTCCATCAAAAGAATAGATACCTGCATTACTGGTGCTAAACCAAATGCGGCCTTGTTTGTCTTCAGTGATGGAATAAATATGATTGTCTTTGATACCATTTTTATTATTGTAATGTGTAAAGCTGCCGTTTTGCAACATGGTGAGTCCTTTGCCATCTGTTGCAAACCAGGTTCTTCCCCTGCTGTCTTTAAATGCATTGTAGATATAGGTACTGCCAATATTTTCAATATTATTATAACTGGTAAAACCATAAGGATTTTTAATTGAAATATTTTTATTGGTTAGCTCAAATACAAGTGCTCCTTCAAGGCCGGCAGCACAAATTGTATTGCTATTACCTGTTATGGAAAGAATACTGTTGCTGCCTGATGGAAGTACTTCTTTTAGTTGCCGGTTTTCGCCGGTAGCAGGATTCAATACAAAGATCCCCTTGCCCATTGTGCCTATCCATATGTTGTGAAAATTATCCTGGTACAGGCTGGTAATGTCTGTTTTTAAATCCAGCCCGGCAATAGGATATTTTTTGGAAGTGGACAGGGCATCGGGTGATGTGTATTTTATCACCGCCATATCAGAGCCAACCCACAGGTTATTTTCATGATCCGCTAAAATGGTGTGAATGGTTTCAAACAATGCTTTGTTGTAAAGAGGAAACAAAGCAAGTGAATTGCCGGCTGTACGAATCAGTGTTTTGCTATCTGCCACCAACCAAACATTTCCTTCGTTATCATCAATAATACTGGTGATACTTTTTTGCTGGTTGTTCAAAGCCGGGACAGAAATTATTTTGTTTTGCGTAACGGTAAAGTTGATGAGTCCGCTATCCTGTGTTGCTATCCATAGGTTCCCGTTATTGTATAGTAAACTATTTACCTGCCCTTTGTTCCAGCTATGGATGGCTGATGGTTGTGTGATTTGCTGAGTGCGGTGATCATACAGGCAAATACCTTTATCCTGCAACCCCACCCAAAACTGATCATTGCCTGCAGCGATAATGCTGGTAACAATGTAATCAGGCAAGCCCTGTTGCGGCGTAATAACGGTGATCTTTTTTTCAGCTCCTTTTACAGAACAAATATTAATCCCATTATCGGTGGCTGCAATAATATCTCCGCTGGAGGATACTGCCAACGCATGAATATTCAGATCACTTAAACCATCCTCTTCATTAATAAGGTACATTCTCTTTTCCCTGAAATAATAAATGCCTTCTCCTCGGGTACCCAGCCAGGTATTTCCCTGGCGGTCCTGTGCAAATGCTGTAATTCCTTTTTTTGGTGTGCCTTCTTCAGGTTGAATATATGCCAGGTTCCCGTTGTTCATCACCGCAATATTTCCACTCTGGTAACCATTCCATAGCTGCCCCTTGCTATCCTGGAAGATCGCAGTTACCGTATCAGTAACAGAAGAATGCAGCACTTCTGTTTTCTTAAATTGTTTACCATCAAATTTATACAGGCCATCATCGCAGCCGGTAAAAATATAACCTTGTTTATTTTTAAATAAAGTAAAAATTTTATTGGAACTATTGGCTTCTCCCAGGTTAAAACTTTTGTATCCGGGCAATTGGGCAAAGCAGCATTGACAGGTTAGCAGGAAAATGATGAGGCAATTAAAAAATTTAAAGAAATGTTTTTGCTTGGGCATGGATCAGGGTGTTGTTAATTCAGCGGATACGGCTACTTTAATTTCAGAAGCTAATTTTTCATGCACTACTTTGGGTATCGTAATGTTGTGGTCGGCCAACAGCACAGTAAATTCTGATGATGCAGAAACTAATTTATTTTTCACTTCCAATGTTATTTTAATAATCCTTTCCTGCGTCACACCATGAACTGTGAGATTGCCTTTGGCCCTCACATTATAAGTCCCCGGTTTACTATAATCAATATCTTCTATCAGCTTTCCTTCAAAACTGGCATATGGATATTTAGCAGTTTCCAAATAGTTTTCATTAAAATGCTCTTTTTGCAGCAGCCCATTAAAACCTGTGAAAGTGTTTACTTTGATCCTGAAAGCAAACATCTTTTTATCCGAATCAAAAAGCCCCGCCAGTTCATCACTGGATGCTTTGATTAATTCTAATGGAGCATCCGACCTGAATTGTATGGAACCTTTGGAGACTTTGTAAACTGCCATTGGTACCGCTGCCGTAACAGCAAACAGTATCGCAATCGCTCCTGAGATATAAATACCTTTTTTCATATTGGGTTAAGGTAAATAAAAAACCTTTATGAGTCTGTGTTGACACAGTTAAATACTTTATCGCTTACCTGCTTTTGCCAATGGTAAATACTCTTGAAATATTAAAACCGAAATAGATATCCCCTTTTTCCCATTTACCGGTGGTTTCCGTAATGAAATTTTTCTCTGTCATAGCCCTGGAATTGGTGAAGTGCAGTTGGAATACATGCCCTCCTGTTTCGATATCAAAGCCCAGGGACAAAACATTGGAAGTGCCTTCAATTTGATAGCCAGGTATCTGGTAGTAGTATTCTGCATTGAGGCTAATTCGTTTGGTCAATTTTTGCCTTCCACCAATGCCAATTGCTAACAGGTCATTAGGATCATTGGCAGCAATCGCTAAGTTGCGGTGAATATAAGTGGGCATAAGCTGAAGGGAAGTGCCTTCGGAAAACTTCCTGGCTATGATCAGTTGGTGGGTGTAAGATAAACGGGAACTGTAATAGTTTTTCCTGTTGGGATCTTCCCATTTTAATGTACGCAGTGCAATGGTAGGAACATAACTAATTGTTACTGGTATCTTTCTTTTACCTGTTGATTGCCGGAGCAGTTTGAGTTTAAAAAAAGCATCAAAGGTTTTTTGATAGGTGCTTCTGCCAATACCCACCATCAGGTATTTGGTAATACCATAATCAAGCCCCATACGCATGGTGGCATTATCCAGGCCAAACAATTCATAAGCACCATTGCTAAGCGTACCAAACCGGTGAGATATTTTTACATCCAGCACACCTTTGCCCACATTTTCTACTGTATGCCCATCTATTAAACGGGTGGTTTTAAAAGTGGCCATAGTATAATTGGTTTCTTCTGTAGTGGAAGTTTCTTTTTCCAGTTGTGCCATCAGGTCGGTAGTATCTGTCTGCTGTGCTGTTGCATAGCCTGTAAATCCCATCCACACAATACCTGCCAGTAATAATTTTTTTTGCAGCATAGTAATACTTATTTGCATTGAGTTATTTACATCTTTTGATCGTACAAACAATTGATGGTGATCTCAATTGTTTTTGAAATATTGCTCTCCACCACTTTTGGTACAGATATGTTATAATCTGCCAGTGTTACTTTAAAAACGGCGCTACCCGTTATCTTACCGCCGTTGATACTGATATTGCCAGCGGTTGTTATTTTTTGAGTAACGCCATGCATGGATAAATCACCACTTACGGTAACAGGATAGCTGCCATCTTTACTAAAATTAACCTTGCTGATATCTGCTACGGCTCCTTTAAAAGTTGATTTTGGAAATTTATCACTCTCCAAATAGTTTTCATTAAAATGCTCTTCCATCAGGGCTTTTTTAAAATGAAAACTTTTTACCAATACCGAAAACTGCAGGTCACCGGTGGTTACATTCAGCACACTCATCACCTGGTTATTATCTGCTTTTATATTTTCCAGGTCAGTGGCTGAGAAAAAAGAAATGTTACCATTTTTGGTAAAATATTTTTGGGCAACAGCAGCATTACTCAAAAGGGTAATGAAGATGGCAGATACAATAATTTTTTTCATGATAATTTTTACCGGTTAAATAGATGATTAATTATTAGGGGCACCGCTTTCGATCCAGCATTTAAGTATATTTACCTCAGCCGGCAGCAGTGGCCCTGTTTGCGGCATCGATTTTTCAACTACCGCCCTGGTATTGATCCTGTCTTTTGCACCGCTTATTTGTGCGTATGTCTGGAATATTCTTCCACCTGCAGCACTGGCATCGTGGCAATTGGATGTAGCGCATTTGGTGGTAATCAATGGCAGCACATCCGCATTGAATTTAGCCGCCACAGTAGTACAGTCAACGGGTTGATTACTTCCCGGGTACAGTAGTTCTTCTTTGTCATAATAGCAGCCGGTAGCCAAAACCACCATCAGAAAAAAAACAGGAAGACTGATCTTTATATTTTGCATATACTTCATAAAAATTCAAATAAACTTTAGTTGTTTGGGGTACCGGCTTCAATCCATTTTCTTATTACAACAATTTTACAATCGCTTATTTTGGTTCCATTTTGGGGCATGGGTACACCGCCGGTATGGGTAATGGAGGGATACAATGCGTTTGCTGTTACCTGTGCTTTTACATCACTGTAAGTACCCAGCTTAATAGAACCACCACTTGCAGCAGTTCCGCCGTGGCATCCCAGGCAATGTGTTTCAAGAATTGGTTTAACTCCGTTAGAGTAAGTAAAAGTGCTGCTGTCGCAACTGGCAGAACAGGTAGTAGTATTTTTAGCACCTTCATTTATCCATCTTGCAATTAAAGCTTTTTGAGCAGTTGTTAATGGAGCGTTGGGGGGCTGAGGCATTATTTTGTCTGGGTTGTCATCTGTGATTACTTCGTAAATTTTGCTTTTAGCCGCATTGCCTTTGTCAATTCCTCTTGCAACTATATTGTCATAAGAATCCAACTGGTATCCCTCACTTCTGTCAGTTGCATTATGACAACCTGCTGTAAAAGCGCAACGGGTTTGAAAGATAGGCAGGATATCATTTTTAAAACAAATGCCGGTGTCCGCTCCACCACCCGGAGGATTATTAGGATCAAGAGGGATCTCATGTTTACATGAAATCAATAAAGTAATTCCAATTAATAAAGCAAATCCACCTGATGATTTTTTCATACAATTCATGCGCTTTTTTATTTATTATTTTATCTGGTAACACCTGATCAGGTACACATCCCCAAATATCCCTAAATCTGCATCTCCCTGGCCAAGCCCATTGCAAATTCCTTTTATTATTACACTATCCCCGGTTTTTACATGCTCCACTTTTCCTTCCATGGTACAATTGATGTTTCCTCCCTCCATTCCCGTATTCAGTAATACTACTGTTTGGTTTTGTTGGTTTAGCGAGGAGGTATTCACCACCCCGGTTACTTCAACGATCTGCTGGGCATATGCTGTTTTTGCAAGTAAAGAATCGGTGGAAAATGTTTTGTAAAGTACCGCTGCTTCAGCTTTTACTCCATCTGCACCAGACACATTTACCGCAGGTTTGTTCCAGAAATAATAGCCAATGGAAGCCGCAGCGATGATGATTAGTGAAACAGTAATGAATACCTTCTTTTTCCCAGCCATAAATTCAACTTTGCTCTAAGGTATTACCAGGGTAATTAAATGATGATAAAAACCTGCTGAACAGGAATTTTTATTAACTGAACGGGAAAATCATGCGCTTAGTTGCCTGTAGTAATATAATTCTCTACCGGTATGCGGTTACTGATGCTTTTGGCAAGGGTCATTTCATCGGCGTACTCTAACTCTCCTCCAAAGGCAATACCCCTTGCAATGGTAGTGATCTTAACAGGCAGCTGTTTTAGTTTTTTGCCGATGTAATAGATAGTAGTGTCGCCCTGGATATTGGCGTTTAAAGCAAAGATGATTTCTGAAATAGCTTCTTTTTCCACACGGTTTACTAAAGAGTCGATAGTAAGCTGCTCCGGGCCAATGCCATCTAATGGAGAAATAATGCCGCCCAATACATGGTACAGTCCGTTGAATTGCTGGGTGCTTTCAATAGCTATCACATCCCTGATATTTTCCACCACACACAGCATATCCTGTTTACGGGAATGGTTGCTGCAGATATTGCAAATAAGGGTGTCTGAAATATTATGGCATCGGTTGCAAAATTTAATTTCGCTTCTCATGCTGGCAATTACCTGGCTGAAATGGGTTACCTCGTTTACGTCCTGTTTAACCAGGTGCAACACCAAACGCAGGGCAGTTTTTTTACCAATACCGGGTAGTTTGGCAAATTCATTTACAGCATTTTCTAAAAGCGAAGAAGAAAAAATCATTGGGCAAATATAAGGAAGGTTTGAAGTTCGAGGTTGATGACTATTTGTGTGTTGGCTTTTCGAATATCACACATCAAATTTCAAACCCTGGACTGGTTACAATTTCACATCCCGTTCATTATCCCAGTTGGCCCGGATGTTTAATTTTTTATCGATAGTGATAGCCTGCTCTGGTTGTATTTTTTGTTTGTAGTTGCCCGGATCCCATTTGCCATTGTTGTTGCTGTCGAACAAAATGCGGAGTTCATATTCACCCGGTTCAAATAATTGATCGCTCCACGTATTGCCGGTGATGGCTACAGATTTGAATACTTCTTCTCCTTTTACAAACTGCAGCACGGGATGTTTTGCCGTATCCATATTGCTAAACCTGATCAGGATGCTTCCGTAATCAGCTATTTTCTTTGATTTGAATTTGATCGTGTCAGACTTGGCTAACTGATCTCCCAAAGTATCTGTTACTGCTGTTTTATCCAGGATGAGCTGGTAGCCAATATCTTCTGTCCATTTTGTTTTAATGGTGAAGATCTTTTTGGTGCTGTCAAGGCTTAGCGTACTGCTTTCTATCTTAACCAGGTTAGAATCCGTTAATATAATTTTTTGTGCATCAAAAGTTTTTATGGGCCTGTTGAAAGTAATCAGCAGGTTATCTAAAAGCCCCTGGGTGAAAGTGCCCAGTGAGGTGCTGTATTTTAATTTTTTTTCGGCGAGGCTTTTCGTTGTGGTTCCTTTCTTCTTATCTTTTTCTTCCGCATAGGCATATAATGTTACCGGGCTCACACTGTCCGTCAGCGTTATTGGCTGATCATAAAAAGCAAAGATTTCTATTTTTGAATTGTACGTTTTCCCTCCGTCATTGTCTTTCAATCCATATATTTTATAGGTACCCTGCGACAGGTTGGTGAAAGTGAATTTCCCCGCTGAATCACACCTGGCGACATAATTTGGTTTCCTGTGTTGCACTGTGGTATCGTCTGCATCCCGGTATAGCAGGGCCACCATGGTGCTGTCTTTTTTGCCGGTTTCAGCCAGTATTATCTGGCCACTGAATGTAAGCGAATCAACTGTACTGCCGGTGGAAAAAACATAGGTAAAATTTCGATAAGGGTTGCCCTCATTGTTGTCTTTGATGGCATTGCCGAAGTTAATAGCATAGGTGGTATTTTCCAGTAAAGTGTCCTTGAGTTTAACGGTTACTGTTTTTAATTTAAAATTAACCTGTGGGTTTACTTTTGGATAGGGCGATACCAGCATGTTTTTCTGTATATCATCCACATTAATATATTCATCAAAAGTGAAGGTGATCTTATTACCGGTAAAATTGGTTTGGTATAATTTAGGAACAGCAGATATCAGTTGCGGAGGAATACTGTCTCTCGGCCCACCGGTAGGAATACCCACCTGTGCACAGCCACCAATGGCCAATGAAATAATACAACAAACTGCCACCGCTGCTATCGAATAGAAAAAACCTTTACTTGCCATTGATCATTATTAAAATGCAAACTTAGTTGCTTTCTGCTGTTTGGTGCTTTTGTAAAATCATAAAATTAAATCAATCATTTTCGGAGTCTTCCTCCAGATCATGTAATGCCACCGCCAGCTTATTATCTTTTACAAAATTGCACCAGTGACATTCTTCTTTGCCACAGCCGGTGTAAAAATCCCTTGCCTGTATTTTATCCCACACCGTTTTTATCTGTTGTTTTACCGTTTCTATATCTGCAGGAGATATCACAATTTTTTCTTTGTGGTATTCTTTCTTTTTATCTGGCTCTATAAAATCAAATTCGGTACTAATCACTTTCCAGTCTTTCTGTTCGTAGTTATCAATGAGTAATTTATAAAAAACCGCCTGGCGCCAGTAATCGCCGCCATTGGGTTCTTTGTCGTTTGGCCCTTTTAATTTAGGCATCGCTTTATCAATATCACCACTTTTATAATCCACCACATTTATTTCTTTGCCGGTAAATTCCAATTTATCCAGCTTGCCTTTCAGCGGAACGCCATTTACAATTACGCCACGGATATTTCTTTCTACTGCCACTACTTTATTCCAGGTGCTGCTGTATTTGTCGTAATAATTCCTCAGTACTTCATCACCATATTCCATTCTTCTTTCAAAGGCTTCTTTGGTAAAATTTTCCCGGTGACGACGCATGTACCAGTTAAAGTCGGCCATCATTTCTTCTTTGGAAGGAAAGGTTTCCTGCTTGCCATCCTGCATTCGTCTAAATAATTTTTCCAATGCATAGTGAACTGCACTACCAAATTCCAAATTTTCACTTTTACCAGATGGAATGCGGATAAGGTTCTTGTAATAAAATCCCAGCGGACAATTTAGGTAAGCACTTAATGCAGTTACATTCATTACAAACTTATCCAGAATGGCAGTGATGAAATCTTCTTCTGCTTTTTCTATCTCCGGGGCCTGTGCAGTAAAGTGCAGCAATTCATATTCTATCAATGTTTCGGCAGGTGCAGCAATTTTATTGATGGGCAAAGGATGCTCCTGCAAGATTTCTGCAATAAACATAGATGGCTCCATCTCTTTACCATCAGTTTTAAATTTTGCAAAAGAGATGGTCAGGAATTTTTCTGCTCTTGTCAATGCTACATAAAATAATCGCCGCAATTCTTCTTCGTCCGATGATTGCGGCAGAGAAGTAAACATCGTATCCGGAAATTTATAGCCACCACCCGGTTTACGTTTTTTCTCCCAGGATGATGCATTTACGCCTGCAAAAAAAACATATTCAAACTCCAGCCCCTTGCTGCCATGTGCAGTTAATAAATTCACACCCTTATCGCTGCCTGCTACCTGCACCATTGGCAAAGGCAGGCCTTCTTTTTCCATCAGGTCAATTATTTCCACCAGTCCCTGCAGCTTTAGTAAAGGGTTGCGGCTGGTTTCTTCTTTTATAAAATCGAACAGGGCAGTCAGCAATTGCATCAGCCCAATCTTATCATCGCTCTGCATAATGTAAGGCAGTACGCCGGCGTGTTGTATGATATGCTCAAATAAACCCTGCAGCGTAATATTGGCAACATCTGCAATTAACTTTTCAAGGAGGGCACTTACTGTTTTCAGCCCATGATGTATGCCGGTATCAAATAAATTTTTTGCAGGAGTATTAGCTTTGTCGTACAGTAACTTCCGGATAGAAGACTGTTCATCATTGTATCTTTTGCTGTTGGCTTCTACCGTAAGTTTTGCAATTTCTATTGGGGGAATATTATAGAAATCGTAGTGTAAAATTTCAAACAGTATTTCATCGCCGCCATACGGTATATCATGTTCTGCATTTAAGTAACGCAATAACTGGATGATCTTTTTTGCAAAAGGCTGTTCCAGGATATTGATATTTCTTTTGCTAAACACCGGAATATTTTTCAGTTTAAAATATTGCGCCAGTATAGCTCCATATTTATTCTCTTTATAAATAACCGCAATTTTTCCTGCCGGTATTTTTTGCTTAATCAGCGCTGCTACATTGTTTGTAATAGTTGCCATCTCATCTTTTACTGAGAGGTATTCAATGATGATTGGTTCGTTGGTGAGTGTGTTGATATTGCTGTTGGAAGAAATTAAGTTTTTTGTAAGATTCAGATCGGTCCTTTTTTTTATAAGGCGTTCATCATTTTTTTCAATGAGTATTTTTGCAATATTCAGTATCGGTTGTGTGGAGCGGTAATTATTTTCCAACACCACAATGAGCAGGCTTTTGTAATCATTCATAAAGGTTTCCATATTCTCCACGTTGGCTCCCTGAAAACGGTAAATGCTCTGGTCATCATCACCCACCACAAATATGTTTGGCTCATCCCAGTAACTGATGAGCAACTGTACCAGCCTGTTTTGTGTACCACTCGTATCCTGGAATTCATCTACCAGTATGTACTGGAATTTTTCCTGGTAACTGGCCAGTACATTTTTATTTTCTTCAAATACCTTTATCACCCAGTTGATCATGTCATCAAAATCGTAGCGGTTGTTTTTACGCATCAGGTTTTGATAATTTTCAAATTCATTTACCGCAGCTCTCAGTTTCTCCATCTTTTCTGTTTCTTCTGCAATCTTATCAGTACGGACATCCCCTTTCTTAAAATCCTTTGTCGCTCTCTTGGCAATATATTCATCTCTCAGTGGTAAACTTTGTATATAAACATCAATGCGTTCATTGATAAATGCAGGTTGCCAGCCTTCTCTTTTCATCGATGAAAAGAGATTTCTCAAATTGTTGATTTCAAAATATACATCGCCCCGGTATCTTTTAAGCAAATGATTTTTTGGGAAACTATCAATGAGTGTTTTGTACAGTTGTATGCTCTCCAGTTCGGAAATAGCATCCAGAGATTTTTTTTCGAATAGCGACAAATTATCCTGTATCACATCATTACAAAAAGCATGAAAGGTGTAGATGTTTGTTTTGTAAGCATCGGCACCAATGAATTGTTGCAACCGTTTCCGCATGGCAATGGTGCCTGCATCGGTATAAGTAAGGCACACAATATTTTCAGGTAGCACATCGGTATCTAATAAAATCTTTCCAATCCTGGCAGCCAGTATCTGCGTCTTACCTGTACCGGGCCCTGCAATTACCATTACCGGACCTTCTATTGTGTCAACCGCTTTTTGCTGTTGGGTATTTAGTTTTTTATATTCTTCTGTAAATTTTGCTTGCAGTTGCTGACGGTATGTTTGCATGATACTGTAAAAAGGTTGGTGTTGTAATGCCCGGTGGTATCTTACTGGTTGATTTATATCGCTAAATAAAGATATAATGTACAAGAGTGCGACGCCACAGAAGCTAAATAGTATTGTTGTTGCCTGGTACAAAGAAAAACAAATTGCTTTGATTATTGTTAGTAAGGAAAATATAAAGATGAGTAAAGTATATTCCTTAAAAACCATACAGCAAATGCCAGTGTCTTTGGATAAAGCATGGGATTTTTTCAGCAGCCCGGCCAACCTGAAAGATATTACCCCCGGCAATCTTGGTTTTAACGTCATCTCCCAACATCATGGAGAAAAAATGTACCCAGGGCAAATCATTGAATACAAAGTGAGTCCTGTACTGGGGATCCCTATATACTGGATGACGGAGATTACCCATGTGGAAGCAGGAAAGTATTTTGTGGATGAGCAACGCTTTGGCCCTTACAGCCTGTGGCACCACCAGCACCATTTTAAAGCGATTGATGCTGGTGTGGAGATGACGGATATTGTACATTACAAACTACCTTTTTGGGTACTGGGGGATATTGCACAGTCCCTTTTTGTAAAGCAGCAACTGAAAGAGATTTTTGACTTCCGGCTTCAAAAAGTGGAAACCTTGTTTGGCGTTATGAAATAATTAGTTAGAAAAAACTCAACAAAAAAAATTATCTTAGGATTCGTTTTACAAACGCTCCCGTTTTAATTAAAATCTTGTGTCTAACCCATTACAGAAAAGGGATTACCAGCTGGTAATCCCTTTTCTGTTGTTGTAACTATTTTTTTAGCCCGGCATGCGGCTAATGTATTTTTCCATTTGTTTTATCTGGTCAGCTATCTGCGGTGTAGTTGGCTTGAGTGCTTTTGCTTTTCTGAAAAATTCTTTACCGGCCCTGAATTCTCTTTTGTTGATCATGATGGAAGAGAGCTGTAAAAAAGCTGCTGCCTGATTTTCTTTATCGGGTAGTCCGGAACGGATGGCTCCACGGATATAACTTTCCGCCTGTTTCAAATCGCCTTTTTGCATAGCCAGCATTCCGAGTTGTAATTTGTTGGGGCCTTCTGCCTGTTTCATCTGGTCGGCCATCAGGCCACCGCCACTCATCAGTTGCTGGCTTTTTTTAAGGTTCACTTCAGCACTGTCATAATTCTGATTGGCCATATCCAGGTTGCCCTTTACAGTATAATAAACAGAACGGATAGGTTTTATCAGCAGGGCTGGAAACCAGATAGAGTCGATTACTTGCTTGGCGCCTTCCAGGTTACCCGTTTCCATATGCTCCTGTATCAACCGCATAGGACCAAAAACAAAATGCCCCACGATTAAAACCACCGCCACCAGGTACAATACAAAAGATGGCCAGAAACCAGCCTGTATATTGGTGAAGATCGCCACTGCCAGCAAGGCTATTCCTAACCAGAGCCGGTATTTAATAATCGTATTTAACCACTTCATGCGCTGCAAATTTTTGGAGTGCAAAGATAGGGTTTCACCCTTTGAAATGGGAATGAATGTTGGATGCTATTGTGTAGTTCGTTATTTTTGACATCCAATTTTAAAATCTGAGCTGAATCAGGTTTGATTGCTGGTCCCGTAGTTCAATGGATAGAATAGAAGTTTCCTAAACTTTAGATGTGAGTTCGATTCTCGCCGGGACCACTACAATGGCTGCTTTTAAAAAGCAGCCATTGTTATTTTCAGTCAAAGTTTCCTTAATATCATTTACCTGGTATGGTTGGCCTTACTTCTATTTTACTTGGTAATGTACGTGGATGCATATTCAACAGGTCTGCCACCATTTGGCCAATATCTTCCGGTTGTATTTTCCAGGCATCTGCATCGTTGGGCACATGATTGTCAAAATGTGTGGCAACAGAACCGGGCATAATGGTAGTTACTTTGATACCATATTTCCGCAGGTCCATCATTACTGCTTGTGTAAAACCAACCACACCAAACTTACTGGCATTATAACCGGAACCATTTGCAAAGAAATTGGTTCCCGCCAGGCTGGCAATGGTAATGATATAACCTTTTGATTGCTTTAAAGCGGGGATACCTGCTTTAACACTGTTGAACACACCGGTAAGGTTGGTATCAATCATTTCTTTCCATTCCTCTTCGGTCAGGTCTTCTATTGAAGCAAAATGGCCAACGCCTGCATTGGCTACCACCACATCCAGTTGGCCAAAATGATCTGTAACTGATTTTACAGCGGCTGTTTCTGATGCCAGTGAACCTGCATCAGATTGTAAAGCCAGTATCCTGGAACTATCGGCGCTCAAAGAAGTGGCAGCCTGTTGTGCAGCTGCTAAAGTGCGGCTGGTGATGGCTACCCTCATGCCATTGTCCAGTAATATTTTTGCTATACCGTATCCTATTCCTTTACTGCCGCCTGTTATGTAGGCTACTTTATTTTTCAGATTGCTCATCTATTTTGTTATTTGAATGGTTAACTGTTGATAATATCTAACTGATTTTTTAAATCATTGCAAGGTAGTTGAATTGTATATTTTAAAATGTAAAAAGGAGCATTGAAGAAGATAAAGAGACAAGGTAAGTTCATTAAAGAATACCGGCACAACAAACAACTTTACTGAATTTAGAAAATGGGATCAGAAAATTATTATAAATCATCCTTACAAAAAAATCACACAAACGTTTGATTACAAAATGCAAGCGTTTGCTTAGATAAAATGAGCCCTCTTCAGCTTTTGCACTTGCACATTTACAAAAAATTGTCATCATCTTACACCTGTTAAATTTTACTTTATCATTATCAAAACTACTATCGCATGTTACCTAAATTATTCAAAAAGATCTTTTCATTTTTCGTTGCATTGATAGTTTTTGGTACTGCAGTGCAGGCCCAAAAAACGGTGTCAGGAAAAGTGACCGATGCAGATGGAAATCCGTTGCCGGATATTACTGTACAGGTGAAAGGAACAAAAATACTTACCGCTACCAATCCAAAGGGAGAGTACTCCATTGCTGCTGCTGAAACAGATACACTGATGTTTACTTCAGTTGGCTACACCAGCCAGGAAGCAACCATTAAGCAGGCAGGTTCAGTAATCCTGGTGCAGCAAAATAAAGGATTGGAAGGAGTAATGGTAGTGGGTTAGGATACGCAGAAAAAAAGAGACCTTACCGGGGCGGTTTCTACAGTAAAGGCAAAGGTCCTGGTGACTGGGCCTGGAACCCGGTTGCAGGTTTTGGAGATGTTATGAATTTCTCAACACTTACCACTACAGGCGGTAAAAACATAGTAGAGTTTTCCATTAAAAAAAGTGCATTGGGTTCCATCAGCAGGTTTATTAATTTCTGTATTATTGAATCGACTTCCGGCTGGGCAGAAGTTGGAAAAATGCCAGAATCAGCAACACTCACTTCAAAGTTTATTGCTGTTCCGCTATAGTTTAAAGAAGATAATTTGTCATTAGCGTAGCGTTATTAGTCGAACATATTCAATTGGTTATGATTTAGTTCTTTGAAATATTGTAATTGAGTTTGTTGAAAGAGTTG
>JAYWII010000117.1:0-7625 GCA_043788995.1 Chitinophagaceae bacterium
ATTTTTTGTATGGCCATTTGTACAGCCCCATCTTCATGTACGTTAATGCCTGGTATTGTCCATTTACTTTATTGAAATTACTACCCCTGATACTTAGCACTTGTTTATAAACACCTGTACGCACACTACCCAACCATACATCTATTTGCCCGGATGGATCTAACCTTAATTTTGAATGGACAATAACTCTGAACCAGCCTGTAGGTACCGGGCCAAGATCATATCGTTTATTGGTTTGCTTATTTATTTCTGCAGTATCAAATGCCTGGCCAAAATAAAGTCTTCCATTCCGTACACCATATCCCCACAATGGTGACCCCAATGCTGTGGCCCCCGTGTAATCATCATGTGCCTGTACGTGACATTCGTCTGTAGTATCATAAGCCATGCTGGCCGGTACTGAATCTGATTGTGCATACCAAAAATCATAACCAGGTGTTCTGTACTCATAAATTTCAGATCGAATAGAATTGCCGCAAATGGTGTCGGTTAATCTACATTCAAACCTTGCAGCTTTTGAACCTGTAGCGCTGGCAGTAGTTACAACCTGGCCATCCCAGGGTTTATTGCATAAAGAAAACCTATTGAATAAACCGTTTTGTAAAATGGTTCCTGTTTCAAAAGATGTTTTGTATTTGAATTTTTGCGCTGATGCAGTGGTGCAAAAAAGCAACAGCACCAGTAAGTATTTTAATAATCTCATTGTAACAATGTTTTGCTGATGGCTCTTTTTATTTCATCTTGCTTTTTTGCCCAGGCTTTTAAATATTCTGCAGTAATGAAAATGTTAGAAAGATCAGTATTAAGATTTTCAATTAGTGTTGTATGATTTTTTAGTGCAGCACTTTTTATTGCCAATTCTGTTGATGCAGAATCTATACGCTTATTGATAGCGGAATCTTTAAATGTTAGTACGCCACCTGCAGTGGTGTCAAAGTACTTTTTATCCAAACCGCTAATTGTGGGCTGTGATTTTAGTACAGCAATGTCTGCTGCAAAGCTGGTTGCTTGCGCCTGCAGTGTTGCAACTGCAGCTTCTAATTTCGCTGATCGTTTAGCAGTTGTAATACTGTCGTTGTACATTTTCTCTTTAAGCAATTTTACATCGTTGAAATACTTTGCAGAGGTTACGTATTGCGCCTGGCTTTGCAAAGCCAGGGAAAGGAAAAGTGCGGTTGTTGTTAATATCTTATTTGTAAACGGGTTTCTTACTGGTAAAATAGTCTTCACAGTCATAATACATATAGCGAATGGCAGCATTGATAGTTGCATAATGCCTTGTCCTAAATATGAATCAGAATAAAGGAGGGTTAACAAAAATCCGATACACTGAGCTGACACAAAGAGTGAAGCGATTGTTATGCTATTACTTATTCTTACAGTTCTATCTGTACACTTTTTCATAATGTCTATTTTAAGAGTTATAATTTTATCCATACTCCATTTTCTCTCCCCCAAAATCCAATCGCTGTAAACGTTCCATTTGTATTTGTTACGTAGAACATCAAACCATCTACTGGCGTAATTGCACTTGCTTCTGTGGCTGTTACTCTATTCAAAATCAGCCCACCCAATACACCTCCTAAATCCAATACTGCCGATGCGTTAGGTACTGTATTAATGCCCATCTTACCTGTAGTTTGCGGAGTTTCAGAAGGTGTACCTGTTCTTGTACCATATAAACCTGTAAAGTATGCCACGTTACCTAAATCAGCAGTATTTGATGTCGATGCTGTAGGCAATGTTATATTGGTACCCCATATCATGTTATTGTTACCTGTAAGAATGAATTTTGTACTATCGCCAACATGATACCCAAGCGCAATAGAATTATTCATACCTGTTGCACCTCGTATTGCAAATTCTCCGATACCTATAGTTTCATAGGCATTCGCTGCCCTAAAACCTGCGTAGTTTATTCCGAAAAAACTTTTGTTTGCACCTGTGGCGTATTGCCCAACATAAGGCCCGAAACCAACGGACATATTAGCATTGGCTGCTGAATAGAAAGAATACTGCCCAAGTGCAATAGTATTGCTTGCGTTGGGTGATAATGCAAGAGCATTTAATAATGCCCCAAATGAGTTGCTTGCCGCTGTTGATTGAATGCCTGAATTTCTTCCTAACCAAATTGCATCTCCTGCATTGGTCGTTCCGCCACCTGCACCATGCCCTATGCCAATTGAGTAGGCGGCATTTGTTGAAAAAGCATTATTATAACCAAGCGCCATGTAACCGATACCAATGCCTCCAGTCGCAGCAGATGAATACCTCAATGATTCAAAACCTATCCCTACCTGATATTGTCCCGAAGTATTACCTTCTCCGGCTCCTTTCCCAACATAAAAAGTGTGTCCTGTTGCTGGCTGTGCAGATGCGCCATTGCCTATGGAAATATTCCAAACATCATCTGAATTTGCGTATGTGTTGTTACCCCACTTCATTATGCGTTTAACTACGCCTGTGTGTGCTCCTGTTACGTATGGAGGAACAATTGTTGCTCCAACCAGTGTGTCGGTATTAGCTGTAGATGTAACTGTGGCAGATGCTAATAAACCTGAGTAATTTTTTGTACTAACCAATAAACCTGTTGGGTTATATTTTAATGTGGGAGTAGTTCCTAAAACACCTGCAACATTGTACTGAATCTCATTTGCTAAACCAGCAGCCAATGAACTTGTACCAGCGACATAAGCAGATTGCTGCAATCCTTTGATAGGAAGATACTGTTTGATGAAGTACGCAATTCTTGCATGCCCTGCATCGTTAGGATGCACATTATCTCCGCTGTTATAGGCTGCTGAAATACTTCCTGCTGTATGGCAGCTGTCGTAAGTTTCTGTTACCACTATGTCGCCTTGCGCCCTGAATCGGTTGTAGATAGAATCTCTTAGCGGTAACATAGGATAAGCGTTACGGGGGAATGGCGCTGCATGAATTACAGGAATACCCCAGCTAACTAAACTATCACGGATCTTCTGCATGTTACTCATAATGGTAGCCATCGTAACTCCAAATTGTACATCATTAGAGCCGTCCATCAGAACGAAGTATTTCGGGTTGACTTTCTTAATTTCAGGTAGCCGATTAACGATTGATTGAGTAACATCTGCTCCCCCACTACTGTTAACTACCTGGTAAGTGTTATTATAAAAAAGCGATGCCCACCTGTTAGATATGGATGTTGCAGATGAGCCAAGTCCTATACTATTGCTTGCACACATCATGTCCGGGTTAGCAATGTCGTTCAACTCATATTTGAACCTGGTAATAATTAAGCTATCCCCCGTTCCGTTGTAATTCCATATACATGGCTTACTCTGATTATTGATTGAGAACAAAGGCGACTGAAGTGTAAACGTTGCAAGTACTGTGCTGCTTTGTCCGGTTGTTATGTTAGTTGCAACACAACTCTGTATATAATTATTTCTCCTTATTACTAATCGCATTGAATCACCAACACTGATAGATGCTATTGCTCCAGATGTTGATACGACTGTATAGGCTCCAGACTGCTCATAAAAGAATGCTTTACCTAAGTTACCGTTACCGGTATTCTGATACAAACCCATTCTGTTGCTCTGCACATACCCGTTAGTATTATCAGAATATTGACCAATTTGTAATCCCTGGGTTGTTGCATCTATCACTTTGTTTACATAGTCAACCGTAATTGTATAGTTCTCAGAACATGTACCCCAATTATATTTTATATAATCATTTGCAGCATTTCCACCACCAGATATTTTAAAACGATTTCCAGTCATGTCAATAGTGCTGCTGGGTATCGTTGCAGTGTACTCGCTGCCTAAAGATGTACGACTGAAGTAGTCTTCTTTGATTGTTCCAACGGTTGCAGCGGATGGTATTTTTGAAAAAACTTTATCACTGATCGCTTTCCCTGTTTTTGTAACAATGGTATCTTGCGCCTTTGCAAAAAAAGGTAAACAAAAAAGTATTGCTGTTAATATCCTTTTCATAATTATTTAATTCGATGGTATCTAATTTTATCACCAGCCTGAGCACCTGGGATGGTTACATTATTTCCGCTTACAGTAAATTGTACAGTAGGCTCCTGTGGTATTCCATTTCTACTAATAATATAATCGCTGAAGGTTGATGGCACTGCTGTAAATGCGAACACTGTTTGCGCTGCTGCTGCAGTAATAAATTCTAATGTAGTTGTTTGTGATCCACCTCCACTTCCTATGGCAGTCCAGGCAGATCCATTGTAATAATAAAATCCGGGTGTATTATCTGTTTGATAAATGAGTAAACCAGTAGCTGGAACAGCTACTGCAGAGATGGTATAAACAAACCCGGAACCTGCAGGGAGTGGTGCAGATGCTGTACCGGCTGTGTATCCTCTTCCTTTATCTAAAATGATAACAGCGGTTACAGTGCCACCAACGCCAACGGTTATATTTAATACTGATCCTGTACCAGTATTACCAGTAAATCCAGCAATATAAGTTCCAGGAGTGTATCCAGTTCCTGCATTGGTAATGCTTCCCGTAATGTCGCCGGTAATTTCATTTCTTACGGCCTGCGTCATCCGGGGGATGAGCATTCCTTTGTTATTGCTCTCAATTTCAAGTGCAGCAGATGAATTATAATTTGTTGCAAGGCTATCTCCAATTTTTGAGATGCCATCAAATCTTATTTTAAAACTTCGCAGGGTGTTATTAAAATAAGACTGTCTTTGTAATTCAAATTGATTACCACTATACTGGGTATAAATGTTTTTCAACACTAACCCACTGTTAGTTGAATTCCACCCAATGGTTAATGCTCCTAAATATGCCTGTATGGCATTTGTATATAATGCAATTTCAGGGGATAATAATCTTAGCTGAGTAGTGCCAGTTACTACCATTGTCCCTCCTGTGCCTGATCCATCCACGCCCAAACTACCTTTTACCTGCCTTAATGATCCACCGTAAAATGAAATGCTTTTACTATCTGCATCATTAGGATTGCCGCCAGACCAACTGGTATCTACAAACATTGATTTTCTCAATACAACGTCAAGATTTGCATTGTTAAGAAAAGAAATTACTGGTTTATAAAAAGTCATAATATCCCAGGCTTTATTATCAATGCTTCCTAATTTATTTATACCGGTGCCTAAAACATTACCGCTCAAATTCCAATTGAAATTTGCAGGTCGAGAAATTCTTACCCAGGAAGTACCATTGAATTTATCAACTATTCCTAATGTAGAATTATACAGAAGATTACCTGCAGTTGCAGTTGCATAAGTATAAGAGCCGCCTGAGTATGTTGCTATTTGATTTGCATGTCCTACCCATGTTCCCGTAGGCGAAGTGCCTACTAAATATATATCCCCTTCACTGGGTGTAACTGGCGGAGTGCTTAAAGAATCTATGACACTCCACCGGTAAGTATATACGCTGCCTGATGAATGGATCACCGGGAAAGAATCTATCACCGTTCCATTTTTTGAAATATAATATTGTGATGAATCAGTATTTACATAAATGCGGATGGCAGATAAAAAAGTTGGAAACGAATCAATCAGCACACCATTGTTGTAAGCATAATAATATGTTGAATCTGCATTGGCCACTACGGAAGTGTATGCCCTGTTAAAATCAAAGCAGTGGCTCAATGTGTCCTCATACCAGCAAAAGGTATTGCCGTTAAAAGTAATGCTGTCAATGGGGCTGCCTGGGGGGATTATGATGGTAGCATTATTAGCGGTATCCAAATAAACATTTCCCTGTGCATCTGTTTTTAAAATTTTCCCATAGGCCTGGTTGCCGGGTGTAAATTTAAAACTGTTGATGACAGTTAGTTTTTTTGTTGTAACCTGTTCAAGTGGCTGCTGAGCTTTGGCCAGTAATGATAAGCAGCTGAGTAAAACAGCTATCCAAATTTTTTTTCTTGTTAGTATTGCATTCATGTTAATAACCAGTAAGGACAGTATATCCAATGATGAACTTAAAATTTCCTGCTCCGGGTGTGGTGTTTAATGTTCTGATTTCAGTAGCTGCAGCTAAGTATACTCCGGGGGTAAAACTTTTATTTTCGTTGACTGCAAAATTTACAGGGCCTAATAATAAATTATCATCACCGCTACCTACTATGCTCATTGCTACTGCAACTTTTATTTCAGGAGAAAAACCAACTATAAAATTTACAATGATATTGGCCGGAAGAAACTGAGCCTGTGCACCTGCAGCATTGGTAGAAAAAAACAATAATGCGCCGGTGCCGGTGCCTCCACCGCCACCAGTGTAGGCAATGCTGTACTCATCAAAAGGCTTAACTACTTCCATACTTTTTAACGACACTTCTAATTAAAAAAAAAAGGCAACTCCTACCATGATGGTTGCTGTGCTCAGTTTATTATTGTTAACCAGGTTGGGTATAGTTTTAGTAACAGTTTCAGGAATATCCTTAATCATGTTACTTGCATAATTTGAAAAGTTTTTACCCAGGGTATTTAATGTATTTATCAGCTTAGACACATATTTAGGATCAGTTGCGTAACCACCATTTTTTATTGCTGCGAATTGCTCTTCTTGTGTGCTGGCCACTGTAACACCGGAATCTGCATAGCGTTTAGAACTAACAAGATTTACATAGCCTCTAAAAGAATCTGCCGCTGTATCATATACCCTGAAATAATCTTTGATGATGTATTGATACTTTCCGTTTGCTGTTGGTGTTATACTGATGATAACAGGAAATTTTAAATCTTTCCTGGTACTGTATTCTGTTGTCTGCAGTAATATTTTTTTCCCCTTCCAGGAGGGGCCAGCTTTGATGCCAAAAAAATTATTGTAGTTAGCAGCCAGGCCACTTAAGCCATAACCACTTTCTAAAGCTGCAGCTGATAAAACAACCTCCGGAAATATATTGCTGCCGGCTGCAGCTTCAATTGCTGCAGGGATATATTTATTTTTAAAAGCTGCTATTTGTGCTTGTGATGCTGCCATGGTAATAATTATTTTTCATTTAGTCTTATAAGACCTCTGTTGATATCATCATCCGTAATCAACAGGTGAGATTTTCCAATCTCTGTTTGCATCTGGATGCGGATGAGTTTTTTTATTGTTTCGTAATTCAGCGGTATTGGATCATTTGGTTTTATATTCAGCGCCTTTGCTACTTCATTAATATATTTAGCAGTGTCATTTTCAGCCGGTGGCGCATATGCAGTGATATATTTTTTTACGGTATTTTTTCCGTATTTATTAATTTGTGTCATGGCGTTTTTAGCCATTGCACGTATTCCATAACTCACATCTTTAAACATCGCAAAACCACCACGCTTGCCTATCTGACCAAGCCATAAGGAAGTTTTACCAATGGGCCTGATGTTTCCAGGATTGTTATTCCTTAAACCCAGCGGGGCATTGGTGATATTTAAAAAATTGCTTGCCATTTTTTAAATAATTATTTTATGAACGTTTTAAAAAATATCACTCTTTTATCCAGTGCCGGAGCAGGATCACCGGGATTGACAACAGAGCTGGGTGGCAATACACCACCAATAGGCGTTTTAATGGCCGGAGCATTGGCCAGATCAAATTCTATTTTATGCTTGCCCCAATAAGCTACCTCCGGGTGCATGGATGGCCCACGCCAGGTTTCCC
>JAYWII010000118.1:0-96429 GCA_043788995.1 Chitinophagaceae bacterium
CCGCAGGCATTGCACATGAAATTCAAAATCCTTTAAATTTCGTGAACAACTTTAGTGAAGTGAACAAAGAACTATTGTTGGAAATGAAAGAAGAGATGGAAAAAGGAAATATGGAAGAGGTGAGCGCACTTGCAAACGATGTGATAGCAAATGAAGAAAAAATAAACCACCACGGCAAAAGAGCCGATGCCATTGTAAAAGGAATGTTGCAGCATAGCCGTACCAGCACCGGACAAAAAGAACCCACCAACATAAATACTCTGGCAGATGAATACCTTCGGCTGGCTTACCACGGACTAAGGGCCAAAGACAAATCTTTTAATGCCACGATGAAAACTGATTTTGATGAATCAATTGGCAGCATCAAAATCATTCCGCAGGATATTGGCAGGGTGCTGTTGAATTTGATCAACAATGCTTTTTATGCAGTAACGGAAAAGAACGCTTCGGCAAGCTCAGCAGGCCAGCCATATGAGCCGACTGTTACCGTGTCAACCAGGTCAATTAGCTCCCCTTTAGGAGGTCGGAGTGCTGAAATAAAAGTATCTGACAATGGGGGTGGCATCCCTCAAAAAGTATTAGATAAGATCTTTCAACCCTTCTTTACCACCAAACCAACAGGCCAAGGCACAGGCCTGGGGTTGAGTTTAAGTTATGACATTATAAAAGCACACGGTGGCGAATTGAAAGTAGAAACGAAGGAAGGAGAAGGCTCCACTTTTATCATTATTATTCCCGGGTAATAAATTAAAGCAAATGAAACTAAGTAAACTACAGGAAAAGGAAGTGATGCAAGTATATAACGCCTATTGGGATAATTACCTGCAAGGCGATGTGGAAACAATGCAACAGCTGCTGGATGACGACTACACACAGGTAGGCAGTGCGGAGGGGGAAGTTTTTTTAAATAAAAAAGATGCGGTGCAATTTCTGTATGATACTATTGACCAGGTTGCAGGCAAACTGGAAATGCGAAACAGGAGTACAACAATGGAGCAGCAGGGCGAACTCATTTTGATCCATGAGCGATGTGATTTGTATGCTTTGGCAGACGATGGCTGGATTTTTTATTCTAAATTCAGGGCATCCACTTTACTAAAGGAAAATAAACAAGGATGGAAAATTACCCACCAGCATTCGTCTTTTCCAGATGGAAGGGCAGAAGATGGTGAGAATATAGCCATCAATAAAATTGCAGCAGAAAATCTTCAACTCCGGGATGCAGTAAAGCGCCGCACCATTGAACTGGAACAGAAAAACCGGGACCTTGAAATTGAATCCGCTCTCGAAAGGGTAAGGGCACAGGCCATGAGTATGCGGACACCCGATGATCTGCCCGGTATTTGTGAAGTGCTGTTTTCAGCATTGCACACACTGGGTTTTGATGAGACCAGGAATGCCATGATCAACATCCATGATGATGAGAAAACGACTTTTGTGAACTATGATTATTCGGATGAAATCGGTAAAAGCATCAATCATTTATCCTACAATATCCACCCGGTAATTGAAAAACAAATAAAGCAGATCCGAAGTTCCGGCGATGCATTTTCTGAAACATCGTTTACCGGCAAAGACTTAGATGACTGGAAAGCATTCAGGAAAAAAATTGGTGAAAAAGATGATCCAAGAATTGAGAATACAGATGCGTTGTATTATTATTTCTACTCTATTGGAACCGGCTCAATCGGTATTTCAACTTTTCATTCTATTACAGAAGAGAAAAAAAATGTACTCAAACGATTCAGGAATGTTTTTGATTTTGCTTACCGCAGATACATGGATGTGGCATTGGCCGAAGAGCAGGCAAGAGAAGCTCAAATAGAACTGGCACTGGAAAGAGTAAGAGCCAGAACAATGGCCATGCAACATAGCGAAGAATTGACCGAAGCTTCATTTTTATTGGATAGCCAGGTACGTTCACTAGGAATCAAAACCCGGGGATGCGGATTTAATATATACGGAGAAAAGGAATCCACCGAATGGTTCAGTTCCGAATTGGGTGCTATGCCGGCCTATAAAACACCAAGAGAAAATTTCTTCCTCACTTATTATGAAGCAGGGCAGCGGGGAGAAACTTTGTTGATTGACGAGTATGCAGGGGAAGAATGCGTTGCACTCTATGATTATTTGTGTTCGCTTCCTGTTACCGGTGAAGGGTTACGGCAATTCAAGGCAAGTGGTGGTTTTTTCCCCACACAGCAGATTGTGCATGTAGCCTATTTTAAATATGGTTACCTGTTGTTTATTACGCTGGAACCCATCCCTGAAGCCCATCTCATTTTTTTACGCTTTGCAAAAGTTTTTGAACAGACCTATACCCGTTTTCTCGATCTGCAAAAAGCAGAAGCACAGGCAAAGGAAGCAAAGATCGAAACAGCATTAGAACGTACCCGTACACAAAGCATGATCATGCAGCATTCAAAAGAGCTGGATGATACCTTACGGGTTTTTCATGAACAAGTACTGTTGCTCGGTATCAATTCAGCATTTTCATTTTTATGGCTGCCCGATGAAGAGAAAGACAGGCATATATTCTGGGCTGCATGGGCAGAAAAAAATTCAACGATATTTAAGAGCAAAGCAATTAATTATCCACTCGACAGAAATGAGCCTGCCACAGCACAGTGTCTTTGTGATTGGAAAAGCAAGGAGCCTGTTTACTCCTACGCTGTGCCACCCGAAGGAGTTGAAAATTATTTTGCTGCCTGGAAGGAATTGATAGAAGGCGTTGAAAAATTAACACCGGAATATTTCGCTGGCGGACTTTATTATGTGGAAGCCTTTATGAAATATGGCTGCTTTGGTGTAATGGTGGCAACCGATTTAAGGGAATATGAAAAAAACATACTGGGCCGCTTTGCTGTTGAATTTGAACGAACCTATACCCGTTTTCTTGATTTACAAAAAGCGGAAGCACAGGCAAGGGAAGCGCAAATAGAATTAGGATTGGAAAGAGTGAGAGCAGGAGCAATGGCGATGCAAAAATCTCATGAGTTGTCTGAATTAGTGGATACTGTTTTTAAAGAATTGACCAAACTTGATTTTGCATTAACATGGTGCATCATTAACATAATTGATGAGCCTTCATTGTCAAATACCGTTTGGGCCGCAAATCCTGATATAAATAAGGCGCCTGAATCTTATCACATGTTGTTTGAAGATTATCCTTTTCACCATGCGATGATGAAGGGATGGAAAGAAAGAAAGACTAAATCGGTGTATACACTGGAAGGAAATGAAAAACGAATCTATGATGACTATTTATTCGCTGAAACAGAATTTAAGAGAACTCCTGAAGCAGCACAGGCAGCATCAAGGGCTATGGAAAAATATGTTGTTTCTTTCTCGTTCAGCAATTTCGGCGGATTACAAACCGTAGGAGATGCGCCATTATCAGATGCTAACCTGGATATACTAAGCCGCTTCGGAAAAGTTTTCGATCTCACCTACACCCGTTTCAATGATTTAAAACAGGCAGAAGCACAAACAAAAGAGGCACAGATAGAAGCAGCATTGGAAAAAGTACGGAGCAGAACTATGGGCATGCAAAAAAGTGAAGAGCTTAAAGAAGTAATCAAATTAGTTTACCAGCAACTCACTCATTTAAAAATTAAACTTGATCATGCAGGTTTCGTTGTTAATTATACGCCAAAAGGGGATTGGCATTTTTGGATCGCAGATGAGCTGGACATTCCTTCAACAATAACGCATCCATACTTTGAGTCTGTTTGGGCAAATCAATTTAATGAAGCAAAAGAAAAAGCTGCAGACTTCTTTGCCACCGATTTAAATTTTGAAGAAAAGAACAGATTTTACAATGAGCTTTTATCCTATGTTCCCGGGTTACCGCAAGCATCAAAAGATTTTTATTTAAACTGTCCGGGCCTTGCAGCATCAACAGTATTATTTAATAATGTTTCCCTCTACATTGAAAACTTTTCTGGCACTCCTTATACAGATGAAGAAAATACAACGCTGAAGCGTTTTGGAAAAGTTTTCCAGCAAACCTATACCCGTTTTCTCGATCTGCAAAAAGCAGAAGCACAGGCAAGAGAGGCAACAATAGAAGCATCATTGGAAAGGGTCCGCAGCAAAACAATCGCCATGCATAACAGTCTTGACGTGGGTGATACGGTTGCTGTGATGTTTGATGAACTGGTAAAACTGGGTGTTGAAAAAACGGTTCGTTGTGGAATAATCATTATTGAGGATGGAAAGCAAATGGAAGTATGGAACGCCTCTACCGATGCCAATGAAAAAGTGGTGTTGATTATTGGACGACTGGATATGACGATTCACCCCGCCCTTGTGGGCGTGTACAATGCCTGGGAAAAAAAGCTACCGGAAGTGTCTTATGAATTTATTGGTGAAGATCTGAAAGACTATTTCAGGGCCATTAACGATGCTCCTGAATACCCGTTCCAGATTGATTTGGAATCCCTTCCTTCAAGGTCCTTTCTTTCGGATTTCTTTTTTGCGGAAGGTGGCATTTTTGCTTTTACACATGAATCCATTCCATCAGAATCATCACAAATATTTAAACGTTTTGCCGGCGTGTTTGGACAAACCTACCGGCGTTATCTCGACCTGCAAAAAGCAGAAGCACAGGCGAGGGAGGCACAGATAGAAACGGCATTGGAAAGAGTAAGAAGCCGCACACTGGCCATGCAAAAATCTGATGAACTGGCAGAAACCGCCGCCGTATTATTTCAGCAGTTAATTGCATTGGGTATTGAACCCAACCGCTTATACATTGCCATCGTGAAAGATGTGCAAGGCCACTCAGAATTTTGGATAACAGAAGAAGACGGCACCAAAGTAAGTACTGCATTTTCTGCTGATTTGAATAAGAATGCATCGTTCATTAAAATGTTTGAAGGATGGAAGCAGCAGCAAAAATCATTGGTGATAGATATGCAGGGAGAAGAACTGCAAAAATACTTCCGCCACCTTACCAGTTTAGGTGTTCCATTTAAAGGCGGATTGGAACAAATAAGAAGGGTGCAGGATATTGCTTATTTCAGTAAAGGTTTTATTGGCATTGCTTCACCGGATGAGCAACCGGCTGAAACCTTGTTACTGCTGGAACGTTTTGCAGCAGTCTTCAATCTCACTTTCACCCGTTTTAATGATTTAAAAATTGCGGAAGCCCATGCCCTGCAGGCTGAGCAGGATCTGATAGCCATTAAAGAAGCCAGGCAAAAGGCAGAAGATGCATTAACCGAATTGAAGGCTACACAAAAACAACTCATCCAGTCAGAAAAGATGGCCAGCCTGGGTGAACTCACTGCTGGCATTGCTCATGAAATACAAAACCCGTTAAACTTTGTCAACAATTTTAGTGAGGTGAGCAGTGAATTAATTGCAGAGATGAATGATGAATTGGCTAAAGGAGATTTAGAAGAAGCAAAAGCAATTGCCAATGACATCCTCCAAAACCTAGAAAAAATTAATCATCATGGCAAACGTGCCGATGCTATTGTAAAGGGAATGCTGCAACACAGCCAAAGCAGTATAGGTGTAAAAGAACCTACTGATATCAATAAACTGGCAGATGAATATTTACACTTGGCCTATCATGGATTGAGGGCAAAGGATAAATCGTTCAATGCAACATTGCTAACAGATTATGATGAGGCCATTGGTACCATCAACATTATTCCGCAGGATATAGGCAGGGTGATTCTCAATCTAATTAATAATGCTTTTTATGCTGTGTCAGAAAAGAAAAAATTGCTTGGTGAAAAATATGAGCCAGTCGTAACCGTGAGCACTTCTTTGAACTCCTTTGCAGGGGGCAGGGGGGCCGAAATTAGAGTTGCCGACAACGGTAATGGTATTTCACAAAAAGTACTTGACAAAATCTTTCAACCCTTCTTTACCACCAAGCCCACAGGGCAGGGAACCGGATTGGGTTTATCATTGGCTTATGATATTGTAAAAGCGCATGGTGGAGAGTTGAAGGTAGATACGAAAGAAGGTGAAGGATCAACATTTATTATACAATTACCAAATCAGTCAGCATGATGAAACATTATTTGAAAACCTTAATGACTGTTTTATTGTTGAAAAAATATTTACATATTGCCTTTTTCATTTTCTTGCCGGCATTTTGCATATCACAGGAGAAGCAATCGATTGATCCAGTCGAAACTAAAGAAATTGATAGCCTTAAACAACAACTTATCCTTGCAAAAAATGATTCAGGCAGATTGTTTATAATGGAACGCATTGGCTTTAATTACGAAGCCTTAAATATTGATTCTTCGATGAAATACACGCTTGCTGCATTGGCTTATGCAAGGAAACATGGTTACGTACAGGCTGAAGCACGGGTTATGGCAAGTTTAAGCTTTGCATTGCGCCAGCAGGGAAAGTTTGCAGAAGCGATGGACCTGCTTTTTAAATCATTAAAAACTGCACTGGAAAATAATTTTACTTATGACATAGCGAGGGCTTACAGAAGGTTAGGAATTATATATTCCGATTTAGAAAATTTTCCAAAAGCAGTGGCCTATTTGCTGGAGGCAGCAGACATTGATAAAAAAAGTTCAAATAACAGAAATGCTGCCATAGATCATGTATTCCTCGGCGAAGCGTATGATAGAATGAATAAATTGGACTCAGCGGCTCTTCATATTGATATTGCGTTTAAAGAAAAAGATGCTTTCGATTTGTTAGCTCCGGATATATACAACATACGTGGAAATATCCAGGCTAAGAAAAAAAACTATATGCAGGCTTTGTCTCTTTATAAAGAAGGAATTAACCTTGCCCAAAAGAATAATGATTTAGTAGTTTCTTCTAAAATCTACGCTGGCATCTCTGTTGTATTTTCAAAAACCAATAAAAGGGATTCGGCGATTTTTTATGCGCTGAAGGCATTTGAATATGGGAAAAAGGTATCCTATAAAAAAGGTATAATACTTGCGGGGAACTTACTCTCAGAATTGTATGGTTCCCTTCAACCCACAGAAGCACTTACCTATTATAAAATTGCTGCCACAACAAAGGACAGTTTATTCGGCGTCAATAATATTCAGACCATACAGGATCTTGTAGCAAGAGAAGAAGCCAGGCAAAAGGAACTGGAAGACGCACAGGTATCTTATCGAAACAAGTTAAAACTATATGGACTTATAGCCGGATTAGTAGTCCTGGTGGTTACTACATTTATACTTTACCGCAATAACCGGCATAAACAAAAAGCAAATGTGTTATTACAACAGCAAAAAGAAAAAATAGAAGCCACCTTAAACGAACTTAAATCAACGCAGGCGCAGTTAATCCAATCCGAAAAAATGGCGAGCCTTGGTGAACTAACGGCAGGCATTGCGCATGAAATTCAAAACCCGTTAAACTTTGTAAATAATTTTTCTGAAGTGAGTAATGAATTAATTGTTGAGATGAATGATGAATTGGATAAAGGCGATATTGATGAAGCAAAGACCATTGCATTAGACATCAAACAAAATTTAGAAAAAATAAACCATCATGGCAAACGTGTCGATGCCATTGTAAAAGGTATGCTGCAACATTCACAAACAAGCACCGGAAAAAAAGAACTAACGGATATCAACAAACTGGCAGATGAATATTTGCGTTTAGCTTATCATGGATTAAGAGCAAAAGACAAATCCTTCAATGCCACATTGAAAACAGATTTTGATGAAACAATTGGCAACATCAATATTATCCCACAGGATATTGGAAGGGTGATTCTTAATTTAATCAACAATGCATTTTATGCAGTAACAGAAAAAGCAAAACAGCAAGGGGCAGATTTTGAGCCAACAGTTTCAATCAATACAAAAAAGACCGGAGACAAAGTAGAAGTATCTGTGAAAGATAATGGCAACGGCATTCCACAAAAAATACTCGATAAAATTTTTCAACCATTCTTTACCACCAAGCCAACTGGCCAGGGAACTGGATTGGGTTTATCACTGGCGTATGATATTATCAAAGCACATGGCGGGGAGTTGAAAGCAGAGACAAAAGAAAATGAAGGAGCAACATTCATTATTCAGCTTCCCACAAAAAACAATGCATGAAAAAGCGATTTATCATTTTCCTTTTTGTCGTAGTTGTTTGTACCAATGTGCCTGCCCAGATAAGGCACAACATTGACAGCTTAAAAAATAAATTGCAACAGAGCAATGCTGATAGCAGCAGGGTAATCATCCTGTCATCACTATCCTACGTATACAGGAATACAGACCTTGACACTTCCATCATGTATGGTGAGCAGGCGCTACAGTTAGCCCAAAAAATTAAATTTCCAAGGGGTGAATCGAGAGCACTGCATACCCTTGCCTCCACCGAAAGAATACAGGGCGATATACCCCTGGCGATGGAGACTGCATTGAAGGGATTGCAGCTTGCCACCGCAGGACATTATCCTTATGAAATGGCGAAATGTTTAAACCTGCTGGGAATTACTTACCAGGAATTAAACGATGATGTAAAAGCCATGGATTATTTACAGCAGGCTTATAAAATATACAGCGCCACCGTTGATAAAAAGGAATCCATTGAAATGGGAATACTGTTAGAGTCAAATATTGGGGGACTGTATAAACAGAGAAATCAATTGGATTCAGCGGCGTATTACCTGCAAAAGGCTTATAAAAAAGCAGAGGCAGTTCAATCGGAAGGAGTAGGCTCATTAACCAGTCACCTGGGTGATCTTGAATTTAGACTGGGGCACCGGCAGGCTGCTTTGGACTATTCCCTGGAAGCAATACAATTATCCATCCGGGATGGCAATCACCGTACCAGCTCTTATTGCTTTAATACAAGGTCAGGTTTTTTTATAGAAATGAAACAGCCGGACTCAGCCATCTATTATTCAAAAAAAGGGTTGGCAGAAGCGGAAGTCATTGCTTTTAAAGAGGGCATCCGGATCAATAGCGGGAGGCTTGCCTTGTTGTATGAACCCATCGATATCAAACAGGCGCTGTATTATCATAAAATGGAAAAGTCAGTAAATGATGAATTGTATGGAGCAAAGAAAATACAGGCCCTGCAAAAAATAATTTCTGATGAACAGCAACGGCAAAGGGAAATTGAGGCTGAAAAAATTGCGTATCAAAACCGGTTGAGACAATATCTTTTTTTGGCGGGACTGTCCATACTACTGCTGGTTGCTTTTATACTTTACCGCAACAACAAACAAAAACAAAAAGCAAATAATTTATTGCATCAGCAAAAAGAAGAAATCCAACAAACCCTTTCTCAGTTAAAGTCCACCCAATCACAATTGATTCAATCAGAAAAGATGGCTTCCCTTGGAGAACTAACTGCAGGCATTGCACATGAGATACAAAACCCGTTAAACTTCGTCAACAACTTTAGTGAAGTGAACAGTGAGTTGATTGAGGAATTAAAAAGTGAAAAGTCAAAAATAAAAAGTGAAAGAGATGAACAGTTAGAAGATGATTTATTGAATGACATTGCTGAAAATGAAAAGAAGATCAACCATCATGGCAAACGTGCCGATGCGATTGTAAAAGGAATGTTGCAACATTCACAAACCAGTTCCGGACAAAAAGAACCAACGGACATTAATAAATTAGCAGATGAATATCTCCGTCTCTCCTACCATGGCTTGCTTGCAAAAGACAAATCATTCAATGCCACAATGAAAACTGATTATGATGAAACGATTGACAATATCAACATCATTCCGCAGGATATTGGAAGGGTGTTGCTTAATCTTTACAACAATGCGTTTTATGCTACCAATGAAAAAAGTAAACAGCGTATTGAATACTATGAACCAATTGTTTCAGTGAGTACAAAAAAAGTTGACGACAAAGTGTTGATAAGTGTAAAGGACAACGGCAACGGTATCCCTCAAAAAATAGTTGAAAAAATCTTTCAACCCTTCTTTACCACCAAACCAACCGGTCAGGGAACAGGACTGGGGTTGAGCTTAAGTTATGATATTATAAAAGCACACGGTGGTGAAATAAAAGTAGAAACGAAAGAAGGCGAAGGCACTATATTCAATATTATACTACCATTAAACCAGCATACTTAAATTCAACATAATGAACCCAACCTACATTAACCGGCACATTTTTTCTGCTGCTATTTTTCTTGTTGCATTTTCATCCTGCAATACTAAAAAAACAGCAGTGCCTTTTCCTGCAGAGGAAACTGAATTTACGGCACCGGTAACCATCCCATTAAAATTCAGTGAGCCTAAAAAAATAAACTGGATTACCACGATACCGGACACTGTTAAACCACCGGAAATAAAGACAATCGACTTTAATAAAATGCCTTCCAAACCATTTTATCCCGATGGTTTCCGGCCGCTGAACAAACCGATGGAAGAAAGCAAGTTTGACATTAGTAGCCTGCCAGACACCAGTATTGATATGGACAAAATCCCTGCCCGGCATTTACAGCTGCAGGTGTCTTTGCTGGCTCCGCCTGTGATCATAAAGGCAGGGTTACCCAAATTAAGAAAGAATGCAGCGATGGGAATTTTTGAATTTAATGAAGACCAGGGACTGCCGGGCTACTTTGTAACAGCGATGCTGCAGGATAGCCACGGAATGATGTGGATCGCTACGGATAAAAGCTTGTGCCGCTTTGATGGAGAGCATCTTGAAATGTATTCCTTCATTGATGTCACTTTTATTGGGTCAATGGCCGGTGTTACCAAAATGATGGAAGATAAACAGGGAAGGATCTGGATTAAAACGGATGCGAAAGGAATTTACATTCTGGATTTCAAAGCAGGAACGGTCAGTCATTTTAATCTGCCTCCAGACGCATTCCTGGTAAATAATCATTATGAAATGATCGCTGACAGTAAGGGAAAGGTATGGGTGGGTTCAATAAGGACCGGCATGTTTATTATTGATCCCGCCATGCAAACCATCCGGAACCTGCCTTACCTGCATGGAGCCGACCTGGGGAATGCCAAACAAATTCTGGAAGACAACAATGGTAATATATGGGTGGGCTCCCTGCATGGGCTTAGCATCATCAATTCCAAAACCGGCAATATTCACTTTATGGGAAGAGATAATCTGCTGCTTTCTGACACCATCACGGGGCTGCGTATGGACAGGGAAAACAATATATGGATGGGTACCGCTGCAGGCACTTATATGATCAACACTAACCAGGGAAGTATTAAACACCTTGGAAAAGCGCAGGGAATTCTTAACCCCATCAATCATTTTGAAGAAGATAACAGCGGTAAGCAATGGATGGCCTCCGACAGTGGCGTTTATATTTTTGACAAAGCGTCCCAAAAATTAAAATACCTGGATGCCGCCAGGGGGCTAACCGATAATAAGATAAAAACCATCCTGAAGGATAAGGAAGAACAAATGTGGATTGCCACTTATTCCGGCCTTAACCTGGTGGAAGCAAAAGGATTCATGCCCGACTATCTCACCACACAGGACGGCATCAGCGGAACAGATGTATGGACCTTTACAGAAGACGGGCAACACCGGATCTGGATCGGGTCCCGGCAGGGTATAGATATTTATGATTCCAATAATCAAACTATTCAGTCTGTTGAAAAGGACCTGCTGATAAAAACAGGGCGTACGCCTCAATTTGAATTTATTAATGGAAAGATCTTGATGGCGGCACAACTAAATGGTGTCAATATAATTGATCCTTTAACCGGCAAGGTTACCTGCTTTGGAAAAGAACAGGGAGTTAAAAATGTGGTGCTATCCAGTCATCTGCTCGATAATACTGGCCGTATCTGGACCGGTAGTTTTGCACACAAAGGAATTGAAATCATTGACCCTGAAAAAAAATCCTTTACAAGAATTAATAACAGTGATGGCTTGTTGGGCAGTATTGTTTGGGCGCTGTTGCAGGATAATAACGGGGAGGTGTGGGTAGGAACAGACAGTGGAATAAACATCATCAACCTGCAGGAAAAAACCATTCGCTATTTGATAGCGGGAGGAAAAGTAAGTGATGATAATGGAGGTGCTATGCTAACTGACGACCAGGGAAGGATTTGGATAGGAACCCGAAATAACATCTATATAACAGACTCCAAAAAGAACCTGCTTACTACTATTACTACCAGTAATGGACTTGTTGCCCCGGATACCTACACCCTATTTAAATTGAAAAACCGCATTTACGCAGGCACCGGTAATGGCCTCACTATTTTTACTAAAAGAAGCAATCAACCTGCAGGAGAAAAAAATCAACCGGAATGGGATATCAGTTCTTATGGCATGGCACAGGGGTTTCTTTATAATAATTACAACGCCGGCGCTGTGCTATCAGTAAACAATAAATTGTGGTGGGGAATCGAAGACAAAGTACTTGTTATTACCAATGAAGCTACAGAAGACAGCAGCAGCACTGCCACTTATATTTCAGGCATTACTATTTCTGATAAGCGTTCAGGCTTCACAGACAACAAATCGGTACAGCAGCATTTGCAGGGAACAGATACTATATGGAATTCAAAAAAAGATACTTTTTACCTGAAAGATAAACTACCTGCAGACAGCGGCTGGCTTCAAAAAAATAATATTGCTTGGGACAGCATTACCGGTAATTTTAACCTGCCTGTAAACCTGGCGATACCCTATAATCAAAATTACCTGAGTTTCCAGTTCACCGGTTCTCAATTCAGCAACAGGGATAAGATCCGTTACCGTTATATACTGGAAGGTATTGACAATAACTGGAGTGCCATCACCAGCAACACCTTCAGCGAAAACTACCGGGATATCCCCGCTGGTAAATACAGCTTTAAAGTTTGCAGCAGGGGTACCAGCGGAAGATGGAGCCAGCCTGCTGAATTTAGTTTTACCATCCTGCGTCCGTGGTGGAATACCTGGTGGGCCTGGTTGTTATATGCCGTTAGTTTTTTTAGTATTGTATGGATCATTGTACAATACCGCTCCCGCCTGTTGAAGAAAGAGAACCGCATACTGGAAGAAAAAGTCTCCCACCGAACAGAGCAGTTGAGAAAATCAATAGAAGATTTAAAGTCTACGCAATCCCAACTCATCCAGTCAGAAAAAATGGCCAGCCTTGGAGAACTCACCGCAGGCATTGCACATGAAATACAAAACCCGTTAAACTTCGTCAACAATTTTAGTGAGGTGAACAAAGAACTGATTGATGAATTAAAAGAAGAAAGAAAAAAAGAACACCGGGATCTGCAAAGTGAAGAAGACATCCTGAGAGACCTGGAAAATAACCTGGAGAAAATTGCCCATCACGGCAAACGTGCAGATGCCATTGTAAAAGGAATGCTGCAACACAGCCGCAATCACAACGGGCAAAAAGAACCCACCAATATCAATGCCCTGGCAGATGAATATTTGCGCCTGGCCTATCATGGCCTCCGGGCAAAAGACAAATCTTTTAACGCCACCTTGAAAACAGATTTTGATGAAAGCATTGGGAAGGTCAATATCGTTACACAGGATATTGGAAGGGTGATTTTGAATTTGATCAACAATGCTTTTTATGCAGTGGATGAGAAAAAGAACCAACAGCCTCAGGGATACGAACCAACAGTTTCTGTAAGCACAAAGAAGATTGGGGATAAGATAGAGATCTGTGTTGGCGATAATGGAAATGGAGTGCCAAAAAAAGTATTAGATAAAATCTTCCAGCCATTCTTTACCACGAAACCTACCGGGCAAGGAACGGGATTAGGTTTGAGTTTGAGTTATGATATTGTAAAAGCGCATGGCGGGGAACTGAAGGTGGAGACGAAGGAAGGAGAAGGAACAACATTTATCATTACACTTTAAAATCAGCATAATGAAACGGATTAAAAGATATTTATTCCTCCTGTTTATCCTGTTTAATTGTCGAGTTGCGTCATTCGGACAGAATGATACCATTCGTTTAAATACTTTTTGTGAGTTGGCATTAAAATACTCAGAAGTTAATAGGGACAGCGCTATTTATTATGCTGATATTGCTTTTTCAATTGCAGAAAAACTACATCAAAAATTTTACCAGGCAAGTATCCTGAGTGACCTCGGCTTTACATTGCTGAGTAACGGAGACTATGGAAATGCACTTACTAAATTACTTATTGCCAATAAATTAATCGAAGATAAAAACATTGCAAAAGATGTTATTATCACGCCGTTTTTTAATAAGTATTTTACCAGCAATGATCCAACAATAAACAGGATCATATTATTAGGCTATATTAAAAACAGCCTGGCTATGTTGTATGGCCGCACGGGAAATCTTGATAAACAACTATCAGAACTAAAAGAGGCAAAAAACATAATCGAAACAGAAACTACTGATTTGAATTTAAGGTGGACCATCAATAATAATATTGCCAATGCCTATTTAAATATGGGCAAATTGGACTCTGCACTTTACTTTCAGCAAATTGTTTTGCCTATTGAAAGTAAAATGGAAAATAAAAACTATGGCGGAGCATCCAATAAAGCTATTGGTGATATACAATTTAGAAAAGGAAATTTTGAAGATGCAAAAATCAATTACCTCTTAGCATTAAAACTACTTGAAAAAAATCAAAATACATTTTATATAGCACTGACCCAATTTGCATTAGCAGACACTTATAGAAAATTGGGCAGGGTTGATTCAAGTTTGTATTATTCTAAAGCTGGTATTGTCAAATACAGATTGTTGGGTAGTTATGTGCCAGAAATGGAAGAAGCATACACAGCACTTGCATTAAGTTTCAAAGATGAAAACAAGTATGACAGCGCTTTTTATTATTTACAATTGTCTAAAATGTTGAGTGATTCTGTTAATGACAAAGAGATAAAAACATTGACCAATTTTCAAAACATTGGCTTTAAGGAGCAGATGAGTTTAAAGGAAGCTGAAGCAGAAAGAATTAAAATAAAAAGCAGAACTCAAATACTGCTTTTATTAACCGGGTTACTATTGTTTTCCATTATTGCCTTTATTTTATACAAAAGCAATAAAATGAAGGTTAAAGCCAATTTGGCTTTAAAAGATAAAAATGATGAAATAGAAAAAACGGTAACACAACTCAAAACTGCCCAGGTATCTCTTGCTGCAAGAAATGCAGAAAATGAATTACTATTAAAAGAGATCCATCATCGGGTTAAAAATAATCTCGAAGTAGTCTCCAGCCTGTTAGCCTTACAATCCGCTCAAATGGACGATCCCTCAGTACAATCGGCTATGTTAGCAAGCCAAAACCGTGTACATTCAATGGGTATTATTCATCAAAAATTGTATCAGGGCGAAAATTTAGCAGCCATTGAAATGCGGGATTATTTTATCAATCTCAGTGAGAATATTCTCGATTCTTTCAACGCAGAGGGACATATCAAGGTGGAATGTGATATGCCTAAATTGGTTTTAGATGTGGATACTGCTGTTTCAATTGGCCTTATAACCAACGAGCTATTGACCAACTCATTGAAATACGCTTTTAATGAAAAAGAAAATGGGGCAATCAAAATCAGTTTGACCGAACAGGATGCAACCGCCAATACTGAGGGGGAATACCTGTTAAAAATTTCAGACGATGGCATCGGCAAACCAGCCACTGATGTGGCAAAAGGCACCGGCTTTGGGACGCAATTAGTGAACCTTTTAACAAAACAATTGGACGGTAAATTAACCTATGAAATCAATAACGGAACGATTGTCACTTTGATATTTAAGAAGCCCAAATTGGCAAGGGCATAGTATTCAAAGGGCATGGTGGCACTTAGCGACTATAGCATTACTAAAAAAGTATTTAAAATGTCACATAAAATCTTTCAACTATTCTTCACTACCAAACCCACCGGCCAGGGTACAGGATTGGGTTTATCATTAAGCTATGATATTGTAAAAGCACATGGTGGTGAATTGAAAGTGAAAACAAGGGAAGGTGAAGGAGCGGAGTTTATTATTAACTTACCACTGTAATCTTTGTGAATGTAAACATTGCAGCCGTATATTTTTTATCAGTAAACCTTACACAAATAAAATAACATGTTTTTAGAACCGCTCATACTGTTGCTGCTTATCCGTTACCTCCGTATCAGTTTGCAAACCAAAACACAATTGCCACAATGGGATAAAGTACTGTTAATGGGAATTGCATTGGCTATAGCCGTAATGGTTGGCGGTATTTTTTTAAACAACAGCAACGCTTTATTGATATTCACAGGCCATGCACTGGTGTTTGCATTGGCTTATATTATTTTCTATGTTGAAGCATTCCGGCCTGCAAAGGCAATCATGTATTCTGTATTACCCCTTATTATTATTTCGCTGCTGGCTAATTTGACAGAATTGATCAATAAAAAATTTTATAACCAGTGGGATGACTATTTTGATATCGCCATCATGTTTGCCATGATATGGATACTGGCCATGTGGCTCATCAACAGAAAACAACGCAAAGCACTTGAGCAGGAAAAGAAAAGAACAGCAGAGCTGGAACAGGAAAAAAGAATTACCGAAAAAATTAAAGCCGGGCTTGAAATACAGGTAGCAGAAAGAACTGCCGCATTGATACAGCAGAAAGAAACATTAGAGGAAGCACTGGCTGAATTGAAAGCAACCCAATCTCAATTGATACAATCTGAAAAGATGGCTTCATTGGGAGAACTAACTGCAGGCATTGCACATGAAATACAAAATCCTTTAAATTTCATTAATAATTTTTCTGAAGTAAATACAGAGTTAATAGCAGAACTGAAAGATGAAATTGAAAAAGGGAATATAGAAGAAATAAAAGCCATTGTAAATGATATGGCAGCCAATGAACAAAAAATAAACCACCACGGCAAAAGAGCAGACATGATTGTAAAGGGCATGCTGCAGCATAGCAACCGCAGTGGTGGCAATAAAGAACCAACAAACATCAATGAGCTTACAGATGAATACTTACGGCTGGCGTATCATGGCCTGCGGGCAAAAGATAAATTCTTTAATGCCACACTAAAAACAAATTATGATGAAAGTATTGGCAATATCCAGATCATTTCGCAGGATATCGGCAGGGTAATACTTAATTTAATCAACAACGCTTTTTATGCCGTAACAGAAAAGAATGCTTTGGCCCTTCGGCAAGCTCAGGACTCTGCAAGTCAGCCGTATGAACCGACTGTTTCAGTAAGTACAAAAAAGATAAATGGTAAAGCAGAGATTAAAGTTGCTGATAACGGTAATGGTATCCCTCAAAAAATATTGGATAAAATTTTTCAACCCTTCTTTACCACAAATCTTTACCACAAAGCCAACCGGGAAGGGAACCGGTTTAGGTTTATCATTAAGTTATGATATTGTAAAAGCACATGGTGGAGAGATCAAAGTAGAAACAAAGGAAGGAGAAGGAACGGTATTCATTATTAATTTAAATATTTAATTTCCTGTATGAATAAACCTTATCGTCCAATACAGCAACACCTCGTTACGGCAATGGTGGGTTTATTGTTGCTGATAAACAGTGCTTCTTTTGCACAACTCAATCCAAAGTATTTAACGCAGTATACCGAACTGGATGGTGTACCGGGTGTGCAGGTGAACAGCATCGTAACAGACCGGTTGGGTTATATCTGGATTGGTACCATCAATGGACTGGCCCGTTATGATGGATACGAATTCAAGCGATATTTTAATAATCCCAATGACTCGGCCTCTATGCAGGGTCTGATTGTATGGTCCATGTTTGAAGATCATAAAGGACAAATATGGGTGGGTGCCGGACCCGGTTTTTTAAATGTGTATAACCCCATCACCAAATCATTTCGCCGGTACGATTATACAAAACTGGTGAAACATGCTGCCAATGGAGAGGTTGGGATCAATGCCATCAGTGAGGATAATAAAGGCAGGATATACCTCGGCGTTACTACCTATTATGGAGAAACAATTCAAAACGGGCTTTTATACATTGATGAAAAAGAGGATAAAGTAAAAAAAGTGATTGCTGCAGACAACCAGCCCTTTCAAAATGTTTATAATATTACTAAAGACAACAGGGGCAATACCTGGGTATTGAGTTACACCGGGATAATAAAAATTGATACCAACCGGAAGCTTAGCAAAATTCCCTGGCTGGATTCAGCATTTTATAAGAATCAGGAAGGTCCCAGCGCTATTCAATGTGATAAAGCTGGTCATATCTGGTTTATCAGCAGTAAATGCAGGTTGTATGATTTTAATCCAGCAGACAGCAGTGTTAAAACCTATTCGCCGGAAGGTTTATTTACTGACAATTTCATTAATAACAAAATTGTCTTTGATAAAAACGACAATATCTGGATGGGCACCAATAAAGGGTTAATGCGTTTCATCAGGAAAACCGGCCAGTTTGAAACTTTTAAAAAAGAAGCGCTGAATAAACAGGAAGATCCTGCTATAGTGAGCCTGAGTTTTGATTCTTTTGGAACCTTGTGGGCTGGTACAACGGCTAGTGGGTTACTTAAATATGAAGAAAGAGCGCTGTTTAAATCCTATAGTTTTAATAAAGAAGATAAAAGCTCTTTAACGTCTGGCTGGGCCAATAATATTTATGAAACACAGGATGGTAAAATCTGGATCACCACAGGAGGCAGAAATGACGGAGGAATAAATGTACTGGATCCTCAAACAAATATTTTGCATCCTTTCCCTTATACTGCTATTTTACCCGGATGTTATGGAGTAAATGGATTGTATGAAAATACTCCGGGTGAATTATGGATGAACACCAGTTTAGGTACTTACCAGTTTTCAACAGCAACTAACCGGGTAAAGAAAATAATGTTGAAAGGAGTGCCTGATAATATTTTCATTTACTATTTCTATAAAGACAGCAGGGAAAATCTTTGGCTCTGTACCTTTTCCGGTCTGTATAAAAAGGAGAAGAACACCGAGTTATTCAAAAAATATGATCTAAGCACTGTCAGCGGAGGCAATGCCGGCAGCAATGAAATTACCCGTGCTTTTGAAAGCAGCAAACATGGTTTATGGTTAGCCACTAACAATGGGTTGTTTTTATATAACTATGCCACAGATAAAATAGAGCGCCACGGGTTTGATAAAAAGGCAGGAGATATTTTTATTACCCAGGATATCAATTCATTTTATGAAGCAGCAGATGGAACAGCCTGGGTGGGCACCTGGCAGGGCGGGCTGAGCAGGTATACTGTGGAAACAAAAAAGATCAAATCCTATACCCGTGATAATGGCCTGGCATCTATGAGTGTGCAGGGTATATTGGCGGATGAAAAAAACAATACTTTATGGCTGAGTACATTTGAGGGCCTTAGCCGTTTTGATATTACAACAGGTCAATGCAATAATTATTCTTTAGCTGATGGAATACAAGGGCAGCTATTTGCTGATGGGGCAGCCTTAAAAACATCGAAAGGTCTTTTTGCTTTTGGAGGCTCTAATGGCATAAGCATCTTCAACCCTGGAGATATCAACAGGAATTCAACACCGCCTAAAGTTTTTCTAACAGATCTGAAGTTGTTCAATAAATCTGTAATGCCCGGTGAAAAATCTGTTTTAAAAAATCCCATTGATGAAACAAAAGAAATTGAACTGGCCTATGATCAGAATAATATTTCATTAGAATTCCTGGCTATTCATTTTTCTAATCCTGCAAAAAACAAATATGCTTATCAGCTGGAAAATTATGATAACGAATGGCGGGAAGTTGCCAACCAGCATGTGGCATTTTATCCAAAATTATCACCGGGTGAATACCTGTTTAAAGTAAAAGCTGCCAACAATAATGGTATATGGAATGAAACAGGCGCCACTTTGAAAATAACAATAAGGCCACCCTGGTGGAGAACACCACTGGCTTATGCTGCTTACCTGCTTTTATTGATTGCAGGCGGATTTGCAGCAGACCGCTATTTACGCTACCGGCTGATTGAAAAAGAACGGGAACGGAACAAGGCAAAAGAACTGGAGCAGGCAAAAGAAATTGAAAAGGCTTACTATAAACTGGAACAAACACACGAGGCGCTGAAGGCTACCCAGTCCCAATTGGTACAGTCAGAAAAGATGGCATCGCTGGGAGAGCTTACTGCAGGCATAGCCCATGAAATACAAAACCCACTGAACTTCATCAATAATTTTTCTGATGTAAATACAGAGCTGATAGAAGAACTGAAAACAGAAATGCAAGCTGGCAATAATGAAACCGCTATTGCTATAGCCGATGACATTACCTCCAATGAACAAAAAATAAACCATCATGGAAAACGTGCCGATGCCATTGTAAAAGGAATGCTGCAGCACAGCCGCCGCCGCAGTGGCACAAAAGAACCAACTGACATAAATGCTCTGGCGGATGAATATTTAAGATTGGCTTATCATGGTTTGCGGGCAAAAGACAAATCTTTCAATGCAACAATGAAAACAGATTTTGATGCTGGCATCGGCAACATACATATCATTCCGCAGGATATTGGAAGAGTGATTTTGAATTTGATCAATAATGCTTTTTATGCAGTGGCTGAAAAAACAAAACAGCAAACGGAAGGATATGAACCAACTGTATCAATAAGTACAAAAAAAATTGATGGCAAAGTTGAAATTATTGTAAAAGACAATGGCAATGGTATTCCACAAAAAGTAGTGGATAAAATCTTTCAACCATTCTTTACTACCAAGCCCACCGGGCAGGGAACAGGTTTGGGATTGAGTTTGAGTTATGATATTGTAAAAGCACATGGCGGTGAAATAAAAGTGGAGAGTAGAGAAGGAGAAGGAACGGAGTTTATTATTATGATCCCAGCTTAAATTTAAGTATTGAGTTTTCGTTGCGTCGCACTCTTCAACGTTTAGCTCAACATGGAACAAAGCGTACAAGTGAAGGACACAACGGAAGATGATTAAAGAACCATCTGCTTGTTTCATAAGAAAAAAAAATGCGTGTATTGCTTAAACGAAGTAGGGGGAAGGAACGGAGTTTATTATTCAACTACCATCAGTATAAATTATTTGCATGAAGAAGTATTTAAAAATATTGTTGTTTCTGTTGTTGCCGATATTTGGCAAAACACAGGTAGGGAAGCAGATGGACAGCGCCTATGTTATGCTTCAGCATGCGGCGAATGACACTGTCCGTATGGGTGCTTATACAATGTTGGCGAGCCTTTATGATGATGTAAACGTTGATAGCGGCATTTATTATTGTAACCAAGGGATAGCTATTGCAGAAAAACTCGACTTACAATTGAACAAAGCTGAGATGCTGGCGCTTATGGGCATACATCTCATGAAGACCGGAAATTATCCCGAGGCACTCAGGGTAATAAGCCAGGGATTGAAAGTTGCCGAAGATCCTTCCAACGAAAAAAAAACAGGAACTCTTAAGGACGGGCAAGCACCACAAATGTACCGGCGTAAAGTAGTCGCTTTACTATATGGTTTCCTTGAGTACCTGTATTTGTTAGTCGGTAACTATGAAAAGGAAATTGCAATTGCCCATCAGGCAATTCCACTTTTGGAATTGGCAGGAGATACCGTTAACCTTGCTGGAGTATACCCTGACATGGGTGACAGTTATTTGAAGTTGAATAAGTTCGATTCCGCCCTTTTCTGTCAACAGAAGTCACTATATTATTATTCAAAGTTGCCTTCTAACGCCAGAAAATTTGAAGGCAGTACGTATACATCTATAGGCACTATTTACGAGAAAATGGGAAACCTTGATCTCGCCGGGGAAAATTATCTAAAAGCAGTTGAGGTTAGTGAGTTGCGTGATAATCCCCGGCATACTGGGAATGCATGTCTTCAATTGGCCAGTCTGTATCAATCGTTAAACAAAGCAGATTCAAGTTTTCTTTATGCCAAAAAAGCCCTTGAAGCTTTTACGCTGGGTGGCTACAAAAAAGAGTTAGCAATTGCTTACCGGATAATTTCAGATTATTATAATGACCAAAAAAATACAGACAGTTCTTTTGCTTATTTAAGGTCGGCAACATTATTAAAGGACAGCCTTGACAAGATTGAAAAGACCAGGATCCAGGAATTCCAGGTTGCAGCATTCAATCAACAATTACAGGTGCAGCAAACGGAGCAAAACAGAATTGAAAAAGAGGGTAAACTAAAAACCATTGCCATCATAGCATTGTTTGCAGTATTTAGTATTATCGGGCTCTTACTTTACCGGAACAATCGTCAAAAACAAAAAGCAAATTATATACTGCAGGAGAAGAACAGCGAAATAAAGTGGACCCTAAATGAATTAAAAGCTACACAATCCCAACTCATCCAATCCGAAAAGATGGCTTCGCTTGGAGAGCTCACTGCAGGCATTGCACATGAGATACAAAACCCTTTAAACTTTGTAAACAATTTCTCGGAAGTAAATACTGAACTAATTGATGAAGCCGGTGAGGAAATGAATAAAGGAAACATTTCAGAAGCAAAAATAATTCTGAATGATATAAAAGAGAATGAGCAAAAAATAAATCACCACGGCAAACGTGCTGATGCGATAGTAAAAGGAATGCTGCAACATTCCCAAACAAGTACCAGTAAAAAAGAACCAACAAACATCAATGCGCTCGCAGATGAGTATCTGCGACTCTCCTATCACGGCCTTCGTGCAAAAGACAAATCATTTAATGCAACATTAAAAACAGACTTTGATGACACTATCGGCAACATCAACATCATTCCGCAGGACATTGGAAGGGTGTTGCTCAATTTATACAACAATGCTTTTTATGCCTCGTCCGCCAGAGCCTCGGAGATGGCGGATAGTAGTTATGTGCCAACTGTTTCAGTAAGTACAAAAAAAGTGAGCGGCAAGGTTTTAATTTCTGTAAAAGACAACGGCAATGGCATTCCTCAAAAAGTAGTAGATAAAATCTTTCAACCCTTCTTTACCACCAAACCAACTGGTCAGGGTACAGGATTAGGATTGAGTTTGAGTTATGATATTGTAAAAGCACATGGCGGAGAGTTGAAGGTGGAAACGAAAGAAGGTGACGGAAGTGAGTTTATTATAAGCCTGCCCATTGTCTGAATCACGGATTTAAAAGATTAAAGGATGACACAGATTATACGATTGTATCGGTTAAGTAGAGGAGCGTTGCTTTAAGAAATCTATGAATCCAATAAATCAGTGATTCAGACAAGATACAATATTATCAAAGCGCATGGTGATGAATGTAAAATGGAAGAAGGCGGCGGTTCGGAATTCATTACCCGTTAAATTAAAAATTATTCTTCATTATAAAACATAAAAAATGTACAAACAACACCTGCTCAACAGCATCGAAAAAGAAATACAAATTTGCCGCCGGCTGTATACCAAGATACCGGCTGATCAAATGAATTTCAGGCCCAAAGAAGGCGTAAGAAGCACCCTGGAATTATTGCAGTATTTGAGTATAGCCGGCACCCTGATGCCCACTTATTGGCTAAAAGAAAGTGAAACCGATTTCACTGCATTTTATGTTGCCAATACCACAGCGTCCAAATCGATGCCGGCAGAACAATTTCTAACTGTGATGGATGAACAGCTGGTAAAACTAAAAGATCTTTTTAACCAAATAACTGAAGTAGATTTGATGCAAAAAGAAATTACTTATCCATGGACTGGTGGCAAAGCTGCATTGGGCGAAGGTATTATTTCCACCAGCATTAAATGGTTGGCTGCTTACAAACTTCAACTTTTTTTATTCATTAAACTTTCCGGCGACCAGCCATTAGCCACCGCCGATGCATGGGCACTTACTGAAATATCGTAATAAGACTTAATTGAATTTATTATGGCGGAAGAACCAACTATAAAGGTACTAAAAGATAAAATCGACCAGCTTAATATACAGGCCTGGGAATTAAGAGTAAGCGACTCTACACAGGCATATTTGTTAAGTAAGGAAGCTTTTGTTCTTGCAGAAGGGATTAACTACGAAAGAGGAAAAGCGGAAGGTTACCGAACGTATGCATTTACGCTTATCCGCCTTTCCAGGCACCAGGAAGCACTTGAATATGCGGAAAAATCGATGGCTTTATTTGAATTGTTAAATGACCTGGGGGGTCAAGCGTCCGTTTATGAGTACTATGGTATTATACAACGCAGTTATGGAAATTACAGTGCTTCATTAGCATTCCTGTTCAAGGCATTGGAATTAACACAACAAACCGGTAAAAAAGAAAGTGAGTCGCTTGCCTGTTATCATTTAGGGGTAACGTATAAATATTTAGGCGATTTTGAAAAGGCATTAAATTATTTACTGAAGAGCCTGTCCACTGCCCGGCTTGGTAATTACTGGATTGCTGAATCCTACTCCTTAAACCAGATTGGCCTCATTTACTTTGAAACCGGCGACCTTACCAATGCCCTTGATTATTATCATCAAAGCCTGAGTTTCAGGCAGCGGGCGGGAGACAAATGGGGAGAAGCAGGTTGCCTGGATAATATTGGTATCATACATTTTAAATTAAAAGATAATGAAAGGGCTTTGGATTTTTGTTCGCAGGCATTAGCTATATCACAGCATATTGACGATAAAAAAGGAGAAGCCAATTCGCTTTTCCATTTAGGAAATATTTATGAACAGGTAATGGAATTCGATAAGGCTTCTTCTTGTTATAATTCTAGTTTAACCATTCGCAGAAATATTGGAGATAAAAAAGGAGAAACTGAAATTTTGTTGTTTTTAGCTGGCCTTTATTTAAAGACAAATAGCGTAAATGAGCCCCCGGAAAAAATCTTTGAGTTATTACATAAAGCACTGCAGTTGGCAGAAGAAATTAAAGCCAATGATCTGCTTTCTAAAATCCATTTAGTTTTTTATGAAGTCTGCAAAAATTTCAATCATTACCAGGAAGCATTTATGCATATAGAAACACATATCAGCCTTGCGAAAGAAATTCATAGTGATACGATCAATCAAAAAATACAAAACCAGGAAATTTCTTACACGGCAGAAAAATCAAGAAAGGAAGCAGAGCTCTACCGCCTGCGCAACGTGGAGTTAGCCAGTTTATATGAAGAAAGCAACAGGCAAAAAGACGAAATAGAAATTCAGAAAAAGATCGCTGAAGCGTCGCTTGTTGAATTAAAAGCTGCCCAGGCACAACTGATACAATCAGAAAAAATGGCCAGCCTTGGAGAACTTACTGCAGGCATTGCACATGAGATACAAAACCCGTTAAACTTCGTCAACAACTTTAGCGAAGTAAATAGAGAATTGCTGGTAGAAATGAAAGCGGAACTGGATAAAGGAAATTTAGATGATGCCAAAGCAATTGCACATGATGTAATAAATAATGAAGAGAAAATCAATCACCATGGAAAAAGGGCAGATGCCATTGTAAAAGCAATGCTGCAACATAGCCAGAGCAGCAGTGGAGTGAAAGAATTAGCGGGTATTAATAAACTGGCAGATCATTATTTGCGGTTAGCCTATCATGGATTAAGAGCAAAAGACAAATCATTCAACGCAACATTGAAAACCGAGTTTGATGAAAGTATTGGAAATATCAACATCATTCCGCAGGATATAGGAAGGGTATTATTGAATTTAATTACCAATGCATTTTATGCAGTGAACGAAAAGAACAATCAAAACATTGCCGGTTATGAACCTGCTGTTGAAGTAAGCACAAAGAAAGAGGGCAATAAGGTTTTGATTGCTGTAAAAGACAATGGCAACGGCATTCCCCAAAAAGTAGTAGACAAAATCTTTCAACCTTTTTTTACCACCAAACCAACTGGACAAGGAACTGGCTTAGGTTTGTCGTTAAGCTATGATATTGTAAAAGCACACGGCGGAGAAATAAAAGTAGAAACAAAAGAAGGAGAAGGAACAAAATTTATTATTAACCTGCCAATTCAATTCACATGAAATTTATTCTAATTACTTTGTTCTTATTCCTTTCTTGTGTGCAGTTAGCCCATGGACAAAGAAGTATTGACTCTCTCACAAAACTATTGGCACATTCGGGTGAGGATACCAACAAGGTATTGCTGCTTATCGAACTTTCTACAATTTCTCAATTTTATAATTCTGACACAGCTATTGTATTAGTCGATGAAGCCATACAGCTTGCACGAAAAATAAAATATGGCAAAGGAGAATTAAGGGCAATAACCAGGCAAGGAGAAGTGCGGCACCTGAGAGGAGATCTTCCTATGGCACTTGAATCTGAATTGACAGCTATTCAATTGAGTCAGAAACATAACTATCCCGATGTTGAAGCCGAAAGCCTGACGTTCCTTGCTACCATCTATTTAGATTTGGGAGAATACCGGCAAGCACTACATTACCTTTTCAGGGCAAGGAAAATTTATGACAATATCGATATTACATTGCTGCCTTACGATGCAAAACAAATTGCGCCCTTTGCATTATCAAATATTGGCTATGCTTATGAAAAACTAAACCTTGTAGATTCTGCCATGTACTTCTATAAGTTAGTGCTTAACAATCCGTTTGATTTCGAAGATCAGCAACGTGCAGACATATTGGGGAAGATTGGTATTCTTGAGAGTCGCCAACGCCATTTCAAAGAAGCCTTTGGCTATTTTAGAGAAGTTATCAGTATTACAGAAATTTCAAACGATTATTTAAACCGCTGTGTAGCATTACACCAAATAGCGCTGATATTTAAAGAACAAAATAATATTGACTCTGCAATACACTACGCATTGTTAGCTTTAAAAAGCGGTGAAAAATCAACCTACAAAACGGCCATATTGGACGCCAGCAGTTTACTGGCAACGTTGTATAAAACAAAAGGAAATCCGGACAGTGCATTCTATTACCAACAAACAGCAACGAACACAAAGGACAGTTTATTTGGCCTGGATAAATTTCACAAACTTCAGCTACTTACACTTTCTGAACAACAACGTGTGCAACAGTTAAAAGAACAACAGGCACTTTTAAAAACGAGAATGCAACTGGCTGGCCTTTTATTCTCAGTTGGTGTTTTTCTTTTAATAGCCTTTACCTTTTGGCGATTAAACAGGCAGCAAAAAAAAGCTAACCAGTTACTGAATGAAAAAAACCATCAGATTGAATCACAAAGCGAAAGCCTAAAAAAAGCACTGTATGAATTAAAATCAACCCAGGCTCAACTGATACAATCCGCAAAAATGGCATCGTTAGGAGAACTCACCGCAGGAATTGCCCATGAAATACAAAACCCGTTAAACTTCGTGAATAATTTTAGTGAACTAAACAGTGAGTTAATTAAGGAATTAAAAGATGAAGTAATTAAAGGCAACCTGGCAGAAGTTTCAGCCATTGCAAATGACATCGAATTAAATTCTGAAAAAATAAATCATCATGGCAAACGTGCCGATACTATTGTAAAAGGAATGCTGCAGCATTCGCAAAGCAGCACCGGGCAAAATGAAGCAACCGATATTAATAAACTGGCCGATGAATATTTACGCCTGGTTTATCATGGCCTTCGGGCAAAAGACAATTCCTTCAATGCAACATTGAAAACTGATTTTGATGAAAGCCTATCTGCCGACGAGGCAGGCATTGGCAAGGTCAACATCGTTCCACAGGAGATTGGAAGGGTGTTTTTGAACTTATACAACAATGCATTTTATGCAATAAATGAAAAGCAAAAAGCAGAAAGTGAAACGTATCAGCCAACTGTTTCAGTAAGTACAAAAAAGGATGGTGATAAAATTTTAATCTCAGTAAAAGATAACGGCAACGGCATTCCTCAAAAAATAGTTGATAAAATCTTTCAACCCTTCTTTACCACAAAGCCAACGGGACAGGGTACCGGCTTAGGGTTGTCGTTAAGCTATGATATTGTAAAAGCACACGGTGGGGAATTGAAAGCTGAAACAAAAGAAAACCAAGGTGCAGTATTTATTATTACTTTGCCCATTTGATTTTTCTAACTTTATAAAATAAACGAGGTTTAAACATTATGAACTTAGAAAGCATCCTGGCGATATTTTTATTCCGGTATTTGCAGAAATCCCTGGAAACGGAAGAATCAATATTTAAATGGAATAAAATATTAACAGTTGGCCTGCTGGTTTCAGTTGGGTTGTTGGTAGTACATGTAACGATACCGCCAAGCAGGTTCTTAACTGAATGGCTTACACACGGAATATTATTAGCCGTTATTTATTTTCTTTATAAGCAGGAAGTGTTTAAATCGGCAAAGCCAATCATGTATGCAGTATTGCCTTACATTTTGCTGTGTGTTATTGGTGACCTTGTTAAACTGATCAACAGTGAGTTTTATTACAACTGGAGTAATTTCTTTAAAACTGCCAAAGTGTTTGCTGTTATCTGGATGATTGCCATGTGGGTAATTAACAGGAAACAAAAAAAGGCGCTGGAAAAAGAACATAAGAAGTTAGAGGAGATTGAAAAAGAAAACAGAATTACAGAATCATTAAAAGCAGCCCTGGAGGTTCAGGTAGCAGAGCGTACTGCAGCACTTACAAAACAAAAGGAAGAATTAGAAGAAGCAATGGTGGAACTGAAAGCAACACAATCCCAATTGATCCAGTCAGAAAAAATGGCTTCCCTTGGTGAGCTTACTGCAGGCATTGCACATGAAATACAAAACCCCTTAAACTTTATTAATAATTTTTCTGAAGTGAATGCCGAATTAATAGCAGAGTTAATGGAAGAAATTGAAAAGGGAAATTTAGAAGAAGTAAAAATCATTGCCAGCGACATTTCCGCAAACGAACAAAAAATAAACCACCACGGTAAAAGAGCAGATGCCATTGTAAAAGGAATGCTGCAACACAGCCGCACCAGCAGCGGAACTACAGAACCAACTGACATCAATGCGCTGGCAGATGAATATCTTCGGTTGGCTTATCATGGATTAAGGGCAAAGGATAAATCATTTAATGCAAAACTGATAACAGATTATGATGTACATGTTGGCAGCATCAATATTATTCCACAGGATATTGGCAGGGTGATACTGAATTTAATTACCAACGCTTTTTATGCAGCTCCCCTGCCCCCTGAAGGCGGATTCAAAAATCCCAAATACAAACATGAGCCTGCCATTTGGGTAACTACAAAAAAAAGAGGCAATAAAGTTTTTATATCTGTTCGTGATAATGGTCCCGGCATCCCTCCCAATATTTTGGATAAAATTTTCCAGCCTTTTTTTACCACCAAGCCTACGGGGCATGGAACAGGTTTGGGGTTGAGCCTGAGCTACGATATTGTTAAGGCACACAACGGTGAATTAAAGGTAGCTAACCGGGAAGGAGAAGGCGCTGAATTTACTATAGAACTACCGGCATGATCTTGTTTTTTAAAGCAAAGCATTGGTAAGCCTGATAACAAATATTCCTGAAGGTGAAATATCTCCTGGCTTTACAGCAGCTAAATTGATCACCACATTTTTGCCTTGTTGTTTCCATAAAATATTCTTTGCTGATCCCAATAAAGTTGCCTTTGCTGACGCAGGTAATTTGGTATCTTTTAAAATTATTTGTGATCTGTAGGATGGAACGATACAAAACAGATCATTATTTTTTTGAGTAAAGAAACATTCAACATACGCAGTATCCGTCTTTGCCATCACCATTTTTGCAATACTGTAGTCAGCCATAAAACTGGCATCTTTTTTTCCTGGCTTTACACCACTACTCCATTGATAAGATTGTTTATAGGCGGTTGTTTCATAAATAGCTTCTCCATTAATTTTTAACCAGTCACCCATGTCAATCAAACGCTGCTGCATTATTACAGGGATTGTTCCATCTGCTGTTGGTCCAATGTCCAGTAATAAATTTCCACCACGGCTAACAATATCTGCCAGCATCAGTACCAGGTCATAACTGGTTTTATAATCATCTAATTGCTCGTTTCGGTTATATCCATAGGAATGACCAATACCCTGGCTTTCTTCCCACACCTGTTTTGCATCCATGCCTGCACCATATTCTGATGTGGCATAAGTGCAGCCGGCATTTACCCCACGGGTATTGTTTCCCCACCGGTCATTTACCACCACATCTTTTGCAACAGGCGATTCATTAAATAACCAGGCCAGCAATTGCTGGCTCTGCCATGCCGTGTCAGACAGTTCCCATTCTCCATCAGAAAAAATAATGGAAGGTTTATATTTTGTTACCAGGTCTTTAAACTGGGGAATCATATGTTTGCTCACAAATTCCTTTTTATCCTGTTGCCATAATGGGTTAAACCATTCGTACAGGGAATAATAGTATCCCATCTTTAAACCTTTATTTCTTACAGCATTGGTAAGGTCGCCCAGTAAATCTCTTTTAGGTGTGCCCGTTACGGCATTCCAGGGTCTTCCCCAGTTGCGGTCGGCTTCTGCACTGTTCCACAAACAATAACCTTCGTGATGTTTTGATGTAAGCACCACATATTTTGCGCCTGATCTTTTAAATACATCTGCCCATTGAGAAGGGTTGAACATTTCTGCTTTGAACATGGGTTCAAATTGCTGGTAAGTAAAATTGCTTCCATAATTTTTATCATGAAAAGCAATAAAATCCTTTTGTTTTTCGGGCAACCGGTACCAATACCATTCTGCATAACTGTAGCCGCTGTTTGGCATTACCGGGGCATATGAAGGAACTGCATAAAGCCCCCAGTGTATAAATATGCCAAACTTATCCTGGTGAAACCAGGCTGGAATTTTTCTTTGATTTAATGAAGCCCAGTTGGATTCATAATGCTGGGCATCAGTTAACAAACGCAGCGAAAAAAATATAATAATGAAGGCAAACTTTTTCATGAGCAATAAATATTGAGTTAAAAAAAATGGCAGGTATAAAGTTAAAGCCTTGCAGCCTTGATTCCATACTTTGAAATAATAAAATTGTTTTGATCAGCGATGGTGAATGATTACTACAGAATAAATTTTGAAACAGGCTTTCATTAAAAACTGCTATGTATTGAAATAGATTAATATTATATTTAATTACCAATTCGAATGGGGTTAAGATCAAAGTCATTTATCAAGCGTTAAAAATACCAATGATGAAAAAATTAATATTAGTAAGCCTGTATGTTTTATGTAACGGCTTGGTGCTGCCTTTTGCCGCCACAGCCCAGGGTGTTGCTGATTCTGCAACAGCTGCAGTACAAAAAATGTCAGATCAAAAAGGGTTATTTGACAGTGATAAAATTCTTGAGATCACGTTAAGCGGCAATATCCGGGATTTATTAAATGACCGGTCAGAAAACCCTAAACTTTATCCGCTAACGCTTAAATATAAGGATGAAACAAACAATGAAATTTCTATACCTGCAGAAGGAAAAACAAGAGGACATTTCCGCAAGTTGAGGGACAATTGTGATTATCCGCCACTGGCAATCCATTTTTCAAATAGCGAAATACAGCTGTCTTCTGTTTTTAAAGAACAGCATAAATTAAAGCTGGTAATGCCGTGTGTGGGTGATGAGTATGTGATACGTGAATGGCTGGTATATAAAATATATAACCTTGTAACTCCAAAAGGTTTCAGGGTAAGATTGGTGAAGGTTACATTAGATGATGCCAAAAGTAAAAAGGCGGCCTCACCGTTTTATGGTATCCTGCTGGAAGAAGAAAAGCAAATGGCTAAAAGAAACGGAAACGTTGCTGTTGTCAGTAAAATTAAACCAGACGATACTGACACAGATGCCTTTTTAACCATGTCAGTATTTGAATACCTGGTTGGCAATACCGACTGGTCTGTACAATATCTTCAAAACATTAAATTGATTGCTCCGGATTCAACAGCTGTTCCCACCGCTGTTCCGTACGATTTTGATCATACCGGACTGGTAAATGCACCTTATGCCAAACCAGCAGAGGAGCTTTTAATGAGTTCTGTCCGTCAAAGAAGATACCGGGGCTACTGTATTACTGATATGAAAAAATTTGATCCGTCTATTGCTTTATACAACCGGATAAAAAATGATATTTACAGCCTGTATAACGATTGTACTTTGCTGGATGAAAAATATAAAAAAGCTACTATAAAATACCTGGATGAATTTTATGCCACTATTAATAATCCCGTTGCTGTGAAAAAAGATTTTGGATATCCCTGTGAAAAAAACGGAACCGGAAATGTGGTGATTAAAGGGTTAAGGGAAGATTAACCAGTTATAAATTTCCGTTCTGATTAATATTAATGTTGCTGATACCTGAATAATAAAATATCTGCAACCCCATTTCCACCCTCATTAGAAATATACAGGTCCCCTTTTTCATTAAACGTTAACCCTTCCGGTTGATTAAACAAGGAAGGATCAATTGGGTAATACTCCTTTACCTTCCATTGTTCATCCAGCACAACCAATAATTTATTTACGGATGAAACGATAAACCACTCTTTTGTAAGCGGATGCTTTGCAATGCAGGAAGGATTAAATTTTTCCCTGTTGTCTTTTTCCTGCACCATTGATATATCAATCTTAAATGAATTGGTAACACTTAAGCCTGTAACAGAATCCGGCTGGATGGTATAAACAGACACTTCTTTTTTCCCCTTATCTCCGGGGCAATTTTTGCATAATGCAAACAACTTGTTATCTGCTGCCGTCAGTCCTTCATACTCACCTTCGGGTAAGATATTTTTGTATTCCTGTACCCCACTATCAATTTTTTCATTTTCAATTGCTGAAACAGGAAACATAAATAAAGAACCATCGCTTTTTAACACTACAAAGCTGTTATTTAAAATTGTCAGATCTTCATAGTCCCCTTTTTTTCCAAATTTTGATTTGCCAGTTTTTTCACTGGCCAGGGTATAACGAAACAGTTTTCCATCTTCATCTTCAATGGCAAAAATCTCGTCGCTATTCCCTTTTAAAAAGCAAATACCTGAAATTTCATGTAAGGTGTTATTCAATGTAAATTTTTCCGGTTTAGTAAGATCATAACCAGCGGGACTTTTATAGGCTACCTTGTTTTTACAGCTGAAACAAGTAAAGATGACTAACAGTAAAACGGGAAATATATTTTTATAAACAGGCATGTTTAAAATTTTAAATTTATAAAACAATGATGTTTTGTACAAGGTTTAAACTTTCAGTAAATTATAAATAGCTTCCTGGGAACGAACAACTGGCTGACCATTAACAGGCTTAATACTGACGTTTTGCATTTGCTGATTTAATACAACCGCTTTTTCATTATCCGTCAGTTGAATTGCTATTAACCGCATCAATTCCTGTTTTACCATTTCATCATACACAGGGTAACAAACTTCTATGCGGCGGTACATACTTTTATTCATCCAGTCGGATGAGCCTGAAAACACCAATGGTGAATCATTGTTATTAAAAATAAATACCCGGCCATGTTCTAAATACCTGTCCACAATCCTGGTAACAGTAATGTTTTCACTCATACCGGCAACTCCCGGAATAAGGCAACAGATACTGCGTACTATCAATTGTATCTGTACCCCGGCATTAGAAGCTTCATATAATTTAGCAATCAAAACTTTGTCTTCCAGTCCATTTAATTTAATAGTGATGGCAGCTTTCTTTCCTTCTTTAGCAAATGCAATTTCCTGGTCCGTTAGTTGTAAAAATCTTTTCTGTAAATTAAACTGTGCTACCAGCAAATGCTCAAAATTCAACAACTGGTATTTTTTGGGCTGTACCCGGAAGCTGAAGAAAATAAACAGCAACTCCATTTCGCTGACGATGCCGGGATGAGTTGTAAGTAAAGCGTGATCAGTATATAAAAGGGAAGTATTTTCATTAAAATTGCCGGAAGATAATAAACCGTAATATTTAAACCTGCCACTTTCTCTTCTTTTTACCAGCGCCATTTTTGCATGCACTTTAAAACCCGGAATACTGTAGATGATCTTAACACCGGCTTCTTTCATTTTGGCCGCCCATTCCAAATTATTTTCTTCGTCAAAACGGGCTTTTAATTCCACAAACACGGTTACTTTCTTTCCGTTCCTGGCAGCGTTCAATAGTGCATTAACAATCCTGGAATCATGAGCCACCCGGTAAATAGTAAGGTATATTTCTTCTACATTATTATCAAGCGAAGCTTCGTTAAAAAAACGAATCACAGGAAAGTAAGACTGGTAAGGTGTATGAACCATGATGTCTTTACCTGCCAGTGTATCAAATATGGAGTTGCTTGTAATAAGATCTTTTTTTTGAACAGGTTCCCAATTCTCATAAGAAAAATTTTGTTTGTCCGGCAACGGGATGGCAGATAAATTTTTCAGGTTATGATAATTGCCCCCGGCCACAGCATTGGCATTGATGAGGTTGAGTTTATTGGTAACTGTATAGAGCGTACGTAATGGTATGCCCGGCTGGTATAAAAAACGGGTAGCTAACCCGCTGTCTCTTTTCTTTAACTGTTTTTGAATTTTGTCTGCTAAATCTCCATCGTATTCATCTTCCAGATCCAGTTCAGCATCCCTGGTAATTTTAAAAGAATAACTTCCCCTGATGGTATATCCGTTAAAAATTTTATCTAAGTTTTCTTTTATAATATCATCCAGGAAAATGATATACCGGGTGCCGGTGTTACTGTCATCAGAAAAATAAAATCTTGAAATAAAATCATCGGGAATATTTACAATGGCCGTTTGCTCTTCACCTGTTTGGCTGCTGAGCAGAACCAGCAGCTGCAGCTTATTGTTTTCAATAAGTAATTCCTTTGTTTTTTCATTTAAGAAAACCGGGTGTATAAAACCAGCCACCTGGTTATAGAAATAAGCGGTAGTATCTTTTTGTAAAAAAAAGGGGATCGGCTCATTATATACCAGGTGAATATGTTGAGATTTTAATGCTGGGATTATTTTCTCCTCTAGTATGGTGCCAAGGTCTTTCATCTGGCCCATCACAATTTTTTCCATATCAGCCAGCAAAGTGGTAAAGGGTGTAACAGGATTATCCTGCTCCAGTTTTTTTAACGACAATAATGCAGGTATGCGTACCCGGTAAAACTCATCGAGGTTAGAAGAATAAATAGATAAGAATTTAATTCTTTCCAGTACAGGAACAGTTTCATCCCCGGCTTCCAGTAAAACCCGGTGGTTAAAACCAAGCCAGCTGATGTCCCTGTCGAAAAAATTAATCTCCATTAATAACTTTTAATAAAACTAAAAGGAAAAAATAATTGCGGCTGTAAATGCTATTACTGACGCAATGATACCATAAAGGAAAATAGTATAGGATATTCTTAATAGCTGGTATTTACGGCCTAATACTTTTCCCTGCCAGTATATATCTTTTATCAGGCTGCCATATAAAAATTCTCTGTCTGCCATTAGCTTTTTCATTCCTTCATCATATTCGGGATAACCCATATTATAAAAACTGCCAAAAAATAATAGGTTAACAGATTTATTTTCTACTTGCTCCTGGGTAAAAAATCCGGGAGCTACTTTTGGCCTGGTAGCTATTACTGAATAAATAATGGTAGTAATGTTAACTAACAGAAGAATAATGGTAGGAATGATGAGGTTACGGTTTTCTTCAAGATTTTTCATAATTAAAGCAAGCACTACTGAAATGATGATTGAATTTACTGATATCATTATATGCGCCTTGTTATCAGCCATCACACTCATGCGAATACTATTGGACGAAGATATCCGGAACATTGTTTCGATGCCTTTATCAGGGCGGTCCTTTTTTTTGGGTTTCACTATTTTCTTATCATCAATATTAACGGCAAGTGGATCTTGGCTTGCGATGGCGGCTTTCGCTACTGCCTCCTGTTCCTTCTTAAATTTTTCTTCTTGCCTGTTCTTTAGCCAGTCTAAATTTTCTGCCTTGGTCTTATTTAATAATAACCGGCAATAGTCTGTGTGGTAACTATGATTTTCAAGTATGCTGATAGAAGATGCCCGCCATGCTGCCCCGTCTATTTTCACCTTATTAACGGCTTCCATTTCTTTTCTCAACAATTTGTTTTGCTCCTTGAAAGCGTCTGTACCTAAATTATACAGGTCAGCATCACAAATAATTTGCTCGTTTAAGGACTCCGGCGCCTGCGGCATAGTAGTAGCCAGGATGCATTTTTTTATGCCTGTAATATCATCTTCATTAACACCGCTGTTACTTAAATAAACCTGGGCAAGTTCTGCACTCCTTTCCTCATGCCCCTCACCACATTTTATAAGCTGCCCCGTATCATGAAAACAGGCTGCAGCACAAACAATAAAAAAATTACGGTCATCTAACTGGTAATGATCTGCAATTTGTTTTGAATTATCTACCACATTCCTGGTGTGAGACAGGTTATGGAAAAACAAATTTGGATCAGCATGCTCCCTGAAAAATGAATTTACATGGTCTTCCACATTTTTTAATAGTTCATGATAGTTCATGGTGATATATATCAAGGTTTGTTAATCGTTTTGGTGTTTTAGTATCTAAAGCTTTCGCCTGGTAAAAGTTGATGAAATTTTTAAAAACATCATTCTAATAAGCACATAAATATATATTTAAATGTTACATTTATCTACACTTTTTAGATTAGGGCAAAAGAGTTTTATAATTTCGATATAAAAGCCTCTGAATTTTACAACGTTTTTATACTGCAATCGGGAAGTGTTTTAAAAGCAATTGGCAAATTCAATAAAAAAATTAACCCAATTATTGATGTATATTTTTTAATGTAAAACCTTTTTATGCAAAAGCCAGCCTCTCTTCTGATTGCATTATTTTTATTTTTGGCAGTAACTGGCCAAACTTCTCATCAACGCCCTAAAGTAGTGGTGGGCATTGTGGTTGACCACATGCGCTGGGACTATCTCTACCGGTATTATGACCGGTATGCTGACAATGGTGGTTTTAAGAGATTATTAAATAAAGGTTTCTCCTGCGAAAGTACAATGATACCAAATACTCCCACTGTTACAGCCAGCGGACATGCAGGAATATACACGGGTTCTGTTCCGGCTATTCATGGTATTGTTGGTAACAGCTGGTGGGACAGTCGCATTAATAATAGTGTTTATTGCACCCAGGACGACACTGCAAAAACGGTGGGCAGTACCACCACTCAGGGGCAAATGAGCCCGGCAAATATGCTCACCACCAGCATTTGTGATGAACTGCGGCTGGCCACAAATTTTAAAAGTAAAGTAATTGGCATTGCATTGAAAGACCGTGGCAGTATTTTGCCGGCAGGGCACAGCGCTAATGCTGCCTATTGGTACGATAATAAAACCGGCGACTGGATTACTTCCACCTATTATATGAATGATCTGCCGCAATGGGTAAAGGATTTTAATGCAAAAAAATTGGTGGATAAATATTATGAAGAAGGCTGGAGCACCCTGTACCCATTAAACACCTACCAGCAAAGTTCGGACGATAACAAGCCTTACGAGAACAAACCTTTTGGGGCAGGTACTAACTTTCCGTATAGTTTAAAAAAATTCGTTGGTACTAACAGCAATTCCTACATATCAGTAACACCACATGGTAATACTTTCACGTTTGAAATGGCAAAAGCAGCCTTAACAGCAGAGCAATTGGGTAAGGATTCTGTTACTGATTTTTTGGCTATCAGCCTTTCATCACCGGATTATATCAGCCATTCCTTTGGTCCAAATTCAGTAGAGTCAGAAGATGATTTTTTAAGACTGGATAAAGCACTGGGAGATTTTTTAAATTTCCTGAATTCAACAATAGGCGAAGGACAATACCTGCTTTTTCTTTCAGCAGATCACGGAGGGGCGCATGTTCCTGGATTTTTTAAAGAACACCATCTTCCCGCCGGAACTGTAGAAATGGAAGGATTATACACTGACCTGAATAAATCGCTAAAAGAAAAATTTGGAGTGGACGAACTGGTGGTTGAAATTTCAAATTACCAGGTTTATCTCAATCAACAGCTTATCAATACTTCAAAACTGAATAAAAAAGAGATCCTTCAATGGACTATTGATTATTCGTCACACTATCCCGGGGTAGAGAGAGCCTTTGAATCTGCAGCGCTGTCTTCTACCACATTGAACGCTACCATAAAGGAAATGATTGCAAATGGATATTATGCATCCCGTAGCGGAGATATTCAACTAATGTTTCAGCCGCAATGGATAGAAGGTTTTAAAGCCGCAGGTACCACCCATGGGGTGTGGAATCCTTATGATGCACATATCCCATTACTGTGGTATGGGTGGAATATTAAACCTGGTAAATCATACAGGCAAATCTATATGACTGATATTGCTCCCACCATTGCAGCAATGCTTCATATACAAATGCCCAGTGGCAATGTAGGGCATGTGATAGAAGAGATAACGAAATAGGCCAATTAAAAAATCAGTCCTGTGAAATAAGCAGCGCTTCTTCTTAGAAGAAATTCAAACTGAGATTTCTTAATTAGTAAACCTGCTTTTAATACCGGCAAATTTTTGTAATAAAGAGAACAGACTTGTTTATATTTAAGCATACCAAACTAATTGTTAACCGGCAAATGCTGTTTTCAAAAACCACATCATTATGAAAGTATTTCGTTGTTTTATGGTTGCAACCCTGGTGTCTGCAACCATGGCTGCCCAAAGCCAGTCCCGTGTTGACAGTACACAGTTTTTTTTAGATGAAAAACCGCTGGATGTTACCATCTCTACAGACATTGGAAATTTACTGAGTGGGAGAATAAAAGATGAATATCAAAGTGCCAAATTTACCTTTAAACTGCCGGATAGTTCTACTGTAAGTGAAGTGATACGGCTGGAAGTAAGGGGTCATAGCCGGCGTGAAATTTGTAAAATACCCCCCGTCAGGTTGTTATTTCGTAATCCCACATCACCAAGACTATCTTCTCTCAAAACACTAAAACTGGTGAATGTATGCAGGTTCAGCCCTGCAGATAAGCAATTGTTGTTAAAGGAGTACCTGATCTATAAAATGTACAACTTGTTTACGGATAAAAGTTTCAGGGTGAGATTACTGAATATAACTTATGAGGATAGCAAAGGCAGTAAAAAGCCCTTTACCCAGTATGGTTTTGTAATAGAAAACGTGGATGCAGTGGCAAAAAGAAATAAGTGTAAAGAAATGGACGGTGTAAAAATTAGCCAGGAAACTTCTGACAGAGCAAATATGACCCAGGTTGCCTTGTTTGAATACATGATTAGTAATACAGACTGGTCAGTTTGGAATAATCACAATATTAAACTGCTATATCCTAAAAAGGACAGTATCGCCAAGCCTTTTGCTTTGCCTTATGATTTTGACAACAGCGGTTTTGTAAATGCAGATTATGCAGTGCCTGACCCGTTGATGGGTGTAGAAAGTGTAACGGAAAGAGTATATCGTGGCTTCCCCCGTACAACAGAAGAACTGGATGCTGCTATCCAGGTTTTTAACAGCAAAAAAGATAAGATCTATGAACTCATCAATACTTTTGAACCATTGCCTTCAGGTTCTAAAAAAACCGCGATTTCCTATCTTAATGATTTTTATAAAACCATTAACGACCCCAAAGAAGTAAAAAATGTGTTTATAACTCATGCCCGTAAAGAATAATAAACCATATTAAAATGATTTGAAAATACCCGGGCTGTCAGATTCCTGTTAGCCATACTGGTGTAAAGGAACAGTGCTGCACATTATTCAACATCTTTAAAACATAAGATATAAACAGGAAGCTGCATGTATAAACACAATTTTTTTTGTTATCCAATTATAATATTAAGCCTGGTATTAATTACTTTATTCTCCTGTAACTTTAATTCAGATGAAACTCCCTTCCCTGAAAAAGAGCTTGGTTATACACAGCCCGTTACAATACCACTAAAATTAAGCGCTGAAAAAAAACTAAACTGGGATACCGCCAGCCGGGGCGCTGTAACCCCGGTAATAAAAAAGTTAGATATTGATGCATTGCCGTCGATACCGTATGACAGCACCGGTTTCAAGCCCCTGAAAGGATTGCCAACAGAAACAAAATTTGATTTTAACCAACTGCCTGGTACTGCTTTCAGCCTTGATAATTTGCCATCAAAACCTTTGCCCTTTAAAACAACATTGCTGCCGGCACCCGCTGTTACAAAAGTGCTGCCGCCATCTTTAAGAAAAGGCAATCCGCTTGCATTGTACGACCTGGGGCCGACGCAGGGCTTTCCGGCAAAATTTGTGGTGGCACTGCTGAAAGATAAAAATGGGCTGCTCTGGATTTCCAGTGCTGAAGGGCTTTTCCGCTACGATGGCGAACATTACCAAACCATTATACCCGGCCCCATTAATTCGCCTGCCGTTGGCATGGCAGAAGATAATGATGGCAATATCTGGGGGATATCTTTTGAAAGTATTGGTATGATCAATCTACGGAAAGGCACAATCAGTTACACAAACATGTTTAAGGCTCCTGGAAATAATATTTCCAGGATTATAAAAGACGCAAACGGTAAAATATGGATTTCTAAAACTGCCGACAGCGCTGTATTAATTATTGACCCTGCAACACAAACCTTTAAACACTTAGACAGATCAACAGGGCTTGCAAATGGATTCCCGGTGGATATAGCCCAGGATGATGATAAAAATATCTGGATTGTTAGCAATACCGGAGGAGCCAATATCATTAACCTTGAAAAAAATAAAATAAAATACCTGAAAAAAATAAATGGTCTTGGCAATGATTCATTGAGGGCCATCACAAAAGATAAAACCGGTAGAATATGGATAGCAAGGGTTGGAGGCGGAATGGATGCTGTGGATGCAAAGCAGGGAACCATCAGGCATTACGAAAAATCCCTTGGTTTTGTGGAAGGCTTTACCACCAATTTGTCATGCGATGATAAAGGCAGGATATGGATGGGCAAAATCCGTGGGGCAGATATACTGGACCCTGAAAATAACCGGATAAGAGATATTGATCAATCTAAAGGGTTAGGTGCAGACTTTATTGCTTCCTGCACAATGGATAATAATAAGCGGATGTGGGTGGCTACTGTGGCCGGGTTAAATATGATTGAACAAAATGCTGAATCGGTACACCCCTTTGGTACTGCCGTTACAAGCATGATGGAAGATGGCGCCAATAACTTGTGGGTGGCTACACAAAAAGGTTTATACATCATCAACTTTCAGAAAAAAACAATGCGCCTGTTAGATGAATCACATGGTTTAAGCAACAATTTTGTACAATCCTTTACTAAGGTGAATGGTAATATGGTGGTTACCACAAATGGTGGTTTCAATATTGTTGACCCCATAAATAAAACCATCCAGGTTGCCGGCAAAAAAGAAGGGCTTGTAAGCGATACCATTTATGCAGCTTTTATAGATAAGGCCGGTGATACATGGCTTACCGGGCCAAGCAATGGTGTGGATGTGGTGGACGCTGCAAAAAAAATTATCCGCCATGTGGATGTTGCCGGTGGCCTTAGTGATAATAATATACAGGATTTAAAACAGGATGCAAACGGGCTGATATGGCTGGCTACAAATAAAAGCGGTGTAAATATAATTGACCCCATTGCCGGCACTGTAAGATATTTGAATGACCAGCCGGGGTTAAAAGACACCTGCAACCGTTTGCTGATGCCGGATAAGCAGGGGCGTATGTGGATTGGTACTGACAGGGGTGTTTATGTTGCCGACATAAAAAATAATACACTTACTGCAATAACAACCAAACATGGCTTAACTGACAACCGGGTTTTATCATTGCTTGAATATAACGGTAGTGTGGCAGCAGGTACCGGTACCAAAATAACATTGATCACCTCACCTTCCATTACCGGTGAAAGGGGCAGCACTGCAAAGGGATGGGAAATAAACCCATTGCTTAAAACGGAAGGTATAATAAAACAATCCAACTCCTGGGCAAGCGACTGCATTACATCAACAGGGCAGTACTTGATGGGGGATAATGACCTTACTGTAATAAATGACATTAAACCGGAAACAGACTCTGCCGCAACATACGTTACTGGTATAACGGTAATGACAAAGCCGCAATATTTTATTAACGACCCTGCACTAAAAGCAAATGATACCTTATGGACTGCTGATACTTTTTATGTTGCTGGTAAAAAGGTTTTAAACACCGTTTATGCAACGGATAAAAAATTCAATTGGGACAGTGTATCCGGGCCTTACAATATGCCGGTAAACTTACTGCTGCCGCACAATCAAAATTATATCCAGTTCCAGTTTGCACAATCACATCTTGGCAGGCAGGATAACACTTTGTACAGTTATGTGCTGGGAGGTATTGATAAAAACTGGAGTATTCCTAATACCAACCCATACACAGAAAACTATTTAAATCTTCCGGCCGGAAAATATAATTTTAAAGTGAGCAGCAAAGCTTTGAATGGCAGATGGGGTACCCCTGCTGTTTTTATTTTTATTATTGCTCCACCCTGGTACCAAACATGGTGGGCCTATACTTTATACGCATTGCTGGCTGCCGGAATATTAAGAGCGTATATTGTTTACCGTTCCCGGATGCTTCAAAAAGAAAACAGGATACTGGAAGAAAAAGTAACCCTGCGTACAAACCAGTTGCAAAAATCGCTGGAAGACCTGAAAGCAACACAGTCACAATTGATACAGTCGGAGAAAATGGCTTCGCTGGGGGAACTCACTGCCGGCATTGCACATGAAATTCAAAACCCGTTAAACTTTATCAATAATTTTTCAGAAGTAAATACGGAGCTGATCGCTGAAATGAAAGAGGAGATTGAAAAAGGAAATATGGATGAAGTAAAGTCCATTGCTGACGATATTGCGGCAAACGAACAAAAGATCAACCATCATGGCAAAAGAGCTGATGGTATCGTAAAAGGGATGTTGCAGCACAGCCGTACCGGAAACAGGCAAAAAGAACTAACTGATATCAATGTTCTGGCAGATGAATATTTACGGCTGGCCTATCATGGTTTAAGGGCAAAGGATAAATCATTCAATGCCACCATGAAAACTGATTTTGATGAAAAGCTCGGAAGCATTAATATTATTACGCAGGATATTGGAAGAGTGATCCTGAATTTGATCACCAATGCTTTTTATGCTGTTACGGAAAAGAAAAATGCTTCGGCAAACTTGCCGAAAGAATCAGGGCAGCCTTACGAACCAACAGTATCTGTAAGCACAAAAAAAACAGGCGATAAGGTAGAAGTGAGGGTGAGAGATAATGGTAATGGTGTTCCAAAGAAAGTTTTAGAAAAAATCTTTCAACCCTTTTTTACCACCAAACCTGCCGGCGAAGGAACAGGATTAGGGCTATCTTTAAGTTATGATATCATTAAAGCACACAATGGAGAATTAAAAGTGGAAACAAAAGAAGGAGAAGGTGCAGAATTTATTATTATTTTACCCCAATAAATCAACGTATGAAAATTTTAGTAGTAGATGATGAAAAAGATGTACAGGTTCTTTTTGAGCAGCGTTTCAGGAGAGAGATAAAGACCGGAGAAATGAATTTTGTTTTTGCCTTTTCCGGAGAAGAAGCATTAGCTTACCTTAACGGGCATGAACATGAAGCCGTTTTAATTTTGTCTGACATCAACATGCCGGGCATGAGTGGCCTGGAATTGCTGGAGCACATCAAACATAAATATTTAAAGCCTCCTCCCGTGGTAATGATGATTACTGCTTATGGTGATGCGGAGAATTTTAGCATTGCCAAAGAACTGGGTGCTGATGATTTTTTAACCAAGCCTGTTGACTTTACTTTATTAAAAGAAAAACTTAAAACGATACACTGATGGCAAAGATTTTAGTGGCCGATGATGAAGCAGACCTGGAGATGCTCATCAAACAAAAGTTTCGTCAGAAGATAAGAGAGCAACACTATGAATTTATTTTTGCAGTAAATGGCTGCGATGCCCTGGAGAAAATTCAGCAGCATCCCGATGTGGATATTGTACTGAGTGATATTAATATGCCAGAAATGGATGGGCTCACATTGCTCAGCCGGCTGGGAGAAACAAGCCCGTTGATAAAAGCTGTGATTGTTTCTGCTTATGGCGATATGGATAATATCCGTACTGCTATGAACCGGGGCGCTTATGATTTTATCACCAAACCTATCAATTTTGAAGACCTTGCGCTAACGATGGATAAAACCATTAAGCATGTGATCCAGCTCAGGGAAACATTCAAAGCAATTAAAGAAAACAATATTCTCAAAATGTATGTGGATGAAGCGGTGCTTAAGTTTATGGGAGGCCGTGAGTTTGAAACATCTTTGATGGCGAATGAAACCATAGATGCTACCGTAGTATTCATAGATATTTGTGGGTTTACCACCATTAGCGAAACTGCCCCGGCTGATACAGTAGTGAAATTACTGAATGATTATTTTGATCTGATGGTGAATGAGATCATTAACCATGGCGGCTATATTGACAAGTTTATTGGTGACGCTATCATGGCCGTATTTAAAGATGAATTCCATCTTGATAAAGCCATAGATGCCAGCCTGAGTGTAAGATCCAAGATAGAAGAGCTGCCATCTTTATCAGACATTTTTTCTTTTACCCCAAAGGTTTCCATCGGTATCAACACAGGAGAAATGATCTCTGGTAATATTGGATCGGCCAGCCTGCGAAGGTTAGATTATACGGTGATTGGAGATACAGTAAATACTGCTCAACGGCTGCAGTCTGCTGCTAAAGAAAACCAGATCATCATCAATGAAAAAACTTACCAGAGAGTAAAAGAATCTTTCAATTGCAGAAAAGTGGGAGAAGTTACTTTAAAGAATAAAGCCAACACAATGACCATTTATGAAGTAATGGACTGATCCTTTTAATATTTCCTTTCAATCTAAATATCTCGAAAAAGACTATCATGAAACTACTGTTTCTTCCCTTGCTGTTTGTGTCATCCTTTCTGACTGCACAGAAAACAACACTTTCTGCTAATAAAACCGCCATCATGACCTCTGTTGACAAAAGAAGAAATGGATTTTGCTGATACAATCATGGCAGCATACGGACTGGAGGCAAAAGGAATAAATGAATGGAAGCATTAAGCCCCTTGAAGTAACGAAACAAAACCCTGACAATGGTTCTACAGATGTAGGTGACGTAAGTTACATTGTTCCTGAAATTACTTTGTTAACCACCACCGCTCCATTTGAAGCACCCTGGCACTCCTGGGTAGTGGTTGCCTGTGGTGGCATGAGTATTGGACATAAAGGAATGTTGTTTACTTTAAAAACTTTGGGTGCAACGATGGTAGATCTTTTTGAAAATGAAAAATTGAGAGCTGATATTAAAGAAGAATTTTTAAAGAGAAAAGGAAAAGAAGTTTGGAAAGCTATGTTACCTGATGCGCCGCCGCCAGTGCCGAAAGATTAAGTGTGAAACCTTAGCTTTTTATCCATAATGTTATGGAGACCTTCCGGGCATAAACTTAAGGTGGATAAAGTGAATATTGTAACCTGTAAGGGAAGTACTAAACAAAAACCTGTTATATCTTTACTGTATGAAAAACAATTCAAAACCCATATTTAATAAACGAATTTTTTGGGATGTTGTATTTGAAAAAATAAATTATGATGCAAAGGCAAACTTTGTAATTGAAAGAGTGTTTGAACGTGGGGATGTGGAAGATGTAAGAAATTGCTTGCGCTACTATAGTAATGAAAAAGTGACTCAAGCATTATTAAATGCAAAATTTTTGCCTGAACATACTATGTATTTTGCAAGTGCAATAATTGACAGGCCGTTAAAAGATTTCAGATGCTACAGACTAAGACAGTTGAACCCCACACTTTTTCCGTATTAGTACAATTGATGGAAATGCCTGAATTGGCGGATTTTTCATTGGTTGGTGGTACTGCTCTATCATTGCTTTACGGCCACCGAATATCAGTTGACCTCGATTTGTTTTGCAATAAAAAATTTGATAACTCCACTATTATTGATGCACTGGAAAGAAAATTCAAAGAATCATTTATGAACCGGTCAACTAATCCGGCTTTTGGTATTTTTTGTTTTATTCATGATGTAAAAATTGATATTATTAATCACCCACATCCATTAATCCGGCCGGTATTAAAGTTAGAAGGAATAAGAATGTTTTCTACAGAGGATATTATTGCCATGAAAGTACAGGCTGTTTTAGGAAGAGGTAAAAAGAAAGATTTTTGGGATATAGCAGAACTTCTCAAACATTTTTCTATTGATGATTTTATAATATTTCATAGAGAAAAATATAAAACACAAAATTTATTGATAACCGTTCCTCATGCAATTACATATTTTGCTGATGCAGATGAAAGTGATGAACCGATAAGCCTCAAAAAGCAAAGTTGGGAATCTGTAAAAAAATTTATACAAGTAAAAGTGAGTGCATATTTCACACAGGATAATAATTACAATCATTAATATATTTCAATCTATAATTTGATGAGGTTAAAAATCATTTTTTTATTATTATCCACAACATTCTGTTGCTGTCTTTCAGCCCAACAGTTTTCCCAACATGAAATCTCCCGTTGGCAAACACAATCAAAAAATGTAACCATCATTCGTGATAACTGGGGTATTCCACATATTTATGGAAACACGGATGCAGATGCTGTGTTTGGTTTGCTGTATGCACAATGTGAGGATGATTTTAAAAGAGTGGAGATGAACTACATTGAAAAGCTGGGTAGAATGAGTGAGGTGAAAGGTGAGAGTGAATTACAAAACGATCTGTATATCCGGCTGATCATTGATTCTGCAGATGCAAAAAAAGATTATGCCAGCAGTCCATTGTGGTTAAAAAAGTTAATGAACGCTTATGCCGATGCTGTTAATTATTATTTGTATAAACACCCTTCTGTAAAGCCAGCCTTACTACAAAGATTTGAACCCTGGTATCCCTTGCTATGGACTGATGGAAGCATTGGCGCTATCAGCACTGGTGATATAACAGAGAGTGATGTAAAAAACTTTTACCTCGATGGAAATATTCCTGTTGTTGCAAGAACAGATGCTTTTGAAGAAAATGTATCAGGTTCCAATGGCTTTGCTTTAGCCCAGTCAAAAACAGCATCCGGTAATGCTATTTTGTATATCAATCCACATGTAACTTTTTATTTCCGGCCGGAAGTACAGGTGGTAAGCAATGAAGGATTGAATGTGTACGGGGCTGTTACCTGGGGCCAGTTTTTTGTTTACCAGGGTTTCAATGAATATTGCGGATGGATGCATACCTCCAGCAATGTGGATGTAGCCGATCTGTATGCTGAAAAGATCATCAAAAAAAGCAATGGCTTTTTTTATGAGTATGATAAAAAATTAAAACCTGTTACATCAAAAAATATTCAGCTGAGTTATAAAAAAGATAATGTGATTCAAACAAAAAATATTACCGCTTACTATACCCATCATGGTCCCATCATGGCGGTAAGAGATGGTAAATGGATCAGCGTAAAAGGATATAACCGGGCATTAAAAAGTTTGATTCAGAGTTATGAACGTACTAAAACAAAGGGATTGGAAGATTATAAAAAGAATATGGCATTAAGTGCCAACACTTCCAACAATACCGTGTTTGCAGATAACAAAGGAAACATTGCATACTGGCATGGAGATTTTGTACCAAAGCGTGATGAAAAACTGAATTGGAGTAAACCAATGGATGGAACGACTCATGCTACAGAATGGAATGGTTTACACAGCCTGGATGAAATTGTGCATGTGTATAATCCTGAAAATGGTTGGATACAAAATTGTAACTCTACTCCTTTTACTGTTTCGGGCAGCAGCAGCCCTAAAAAAGAAAACTACCCTGCATACATGGCCCCGGATGGAGAAAACTTCAGGGGTATTAATGCTGCAAGAGTATTGAGTGAAGGAAGTGCCTTCACTATTGATAAAACAATTGTTGCTGGTTACAATAAAAAACTCACCGCATTTGAAATACTGATTCCTCCACTGGTAAAATTATTTGAAGAAAATATTTCACCAGGTGATTCATTATATAAAGTGCTGAATGGCTCAATACAAACTTTAAAAAACTGGGATTACAATGTTTCCGATACGTCGGTGGCTACCACGCTGGCAATTGAATGGGCGGAAAAACTGAGCGCTACATTAAGAAGAATTTATATTGATGAAGGCTGGGACGACCAGGTATCCCTGGTGAAAAAATTTGCTGCTACTGCCACTAAAGAAGAATTGATACCTCCATTCTTTATTGTTATCAATGATTTGATAAGGAAATTTGGCAGATGGGACGTAGCATGGGGAGATATTAACCGCTACCAAAGAATATCTGGTGATATCTCACAACAATATGATGATGATCAGCCCAGCCTTCCTGTTGGCGCTGCATCTTCTGCATGGGGCATGTTGCCATCTTACAACAGCAGGTATTATCCGGGTACCAAAAAAAGATATGGCGTAAGCGGTAACAGTTTTATCTGCGCTGTTGAATTTGGCGAAAAGATAAAAGCAAAATCGTTACTGGCAGGTGGTGAAAGTGGAGACCCTTCATCACCACATTTTTCTGATCAGTTAGAAATGTACACCAAAGGGAAATTTAAAGAAGTATTGTTTTATAAAGACGATGTAATAAAACATATTGAGCGGCAATATCATCCCGGAGAGTAAAAATATTTTCCATTGGCTTAAGTTAACTGTATATTACCAGGTTAGATCTTACAGACAAAAAAAATAAATAAAAATGAACAAAAAAGAATTGTGGCTCAATCTTAAAAATTATCATTTTAATCATCTTGTTCCTGCAAACCTTTGGGATAAATTAACAGAAACTTTTGGAGGAGTGGATTCTTCAACAAAAGCATTTGCCTCAAAAATTGCCCGGAAATTAGAGTGGGAAAATAATTTTGCTCTTAAAGCAATTACGGAATATAAAAAATTTGTGTACCTGGCCACAGTCAGCGATTTTCATGTAACGCCATCAAAAATAATTGACCAGGTATGGCATGAGCATTTATTATTTACAAAAGCATACAGGGATTTTTGCAATGAAGTAATTCATTATGATTTTGATCATCATCCTGAATTAATTCCAATGACGGATCAAACCGGGGTGTTCAATGCACAGTACTTAGATACATTGGAACTTTACAGAACTGAATTCGGAATAGAGCCACCTGATAACATTTGGAGTGTTCCAAAATTTAATCAAGAGATGGTGAGTGCAAATCAATATGAATCAAAAAAGAAAAAGATATTAGACACAACCGGAGCTGGAAGTGATTTTTATTATGTCGACACACCATTGGTTAGTTCTTTTTCTCAGGAGCTTGCCTCTGATCAATCAGGTAACTTTACTGAATTTGGCGGTGGTGAATTTGGTGGCGGCGGTGCTGATGGTTCATGGAGTGATTCTTCATCAGACAGCAGTGATAGTTCAAGTAGTGACAGCGGTAGCGATAGCAGTTCAGGGTGCAGCTCTGGTTGTGGAGGTGGCGATTAAATGTTGATTTATTATTGTGATAAATTATTCCTGGATAGTTTTAAGTTTACCCGATAGTATTTAAAAATTTATCATCTGCAAGCGCAGACATACTTAATGTTAAATGTATATCCAGAGTTTCTTTAATTTTCTGTGCCATAGACTCATCAAAAATTCGCAGGATAAGTCTTAAGTTTGGTTGAAAAGATCTTGCATTTAATCCAATTTCGAGATTTGCAAAATCATCATTTACCACCGCAATAACTGCTTGTGCCTGGGCCACTCCAACATCTTGTAACACACGAGGCAGCCTTGCATTACCAATGTAGACATCTGCTCCAAGGTTACGGAAATAATCAACATCTGCCGATGCTTCATTGGATTCAATAATTACTATTTTTTCTCCACGCTTTATAAGTTCTGCTGCAATAAAATGACCAAGTCTTCCGAGTCCGCAGAGAATAATATGATTACTATAAGTGTACTTTTTTCTTCCTAAAGAAAGTTGCACCCTCTTTTTTATAACACGATCAATAGTGAGTGAAAAGATCATCCAAATAAAAATTGTGGAACTTAGGATAAGCAAAATGCCAATAACCTTACTTACAGCAGATGCATTTAATAAATTAATATCACCATAACCCACGGTAGAAATAGTAACAACTACAAAATACAAGGCATCTAAAAAAGATAAGTTTTCTGCAAAATGAAAATACAGCGTTGCTAAAGTGATTAATAACAAAAAAGATGAGAGGAGTATATTAATTAAACTGTCTATCTTAAAATTTTCTTTTTGTTTTATTGGGTTTACCACTGGGTAATTTAGCTGGTGTATTACTGGTTGACCAAGCGCTTCTACAAATGCGGGAGCTGCTATTTTGGCCGGGTTTAGTATTAGAAGATTTGGGTGCCCTGCACTTAAATGCGTTGCAATATTTTCATTAAAAAGTGATGCTGTAATTCGCAGGTTTTTGCAGAGTGACATCAACACAATAGTCAGTTGCAGATTAAATTCATCACTATCATCCAGTAGATAAGCCATTGAAAGCGTAGAAAGATCTGTATTCTGGAGAACTTTGACAATACTGTCAAATGTTGAGCTGTCAGTATCTTTTAATTGAAATGCCTCTTTAGAAATGCTGTTGGTTTTATAACCTTTTGTAAGTGCTAGCTTTTTTACCCTATATGCCAAATGTCCTGATCCAAGTATAAGAATATGTTGATTATTCATAAAGCCAATTTAGTAAATTAATGTCGTTTTGCTTTCTAATACCATTAGTCAAGCATTTTATTAAATGTCCTTTCTTTCCTTTCCCGGTTTTCAGTTACTTTTATAGTAATACAATTAAATGCTAATTAATGCAACTGAAAACTCCTCTTTTTTTATTGACTTCAATAATAATATTACTATTAAATATCCAGCTTTCTTTTGCACAACAGTCTTACAATGTGCTAATAAAAAATGGCAAGATCATTGACGGCAGCGGCAACAGTTGGTACATTGCAGACATTGCTGTAAAAGATGGGAAGATCGTACTTATACAAAAAAACATCATTGCATCAGCAGTAAAAATAATTGATGCTAAAGGATTGATCGTGGCACCAGGATTTATCGATGTGCATACTCACATAGAAGGCGACGAAGTAAAAAATCCTACAGCAGATAATTTTATTTATGATGGTGTTACCACCGTGGTTGCCGGAAACTGCGGAATATCCAATGTGGACATTGGAAAATATTTGCAGTGGATAGATTCCTTACAACTTTCCATCAATGTAGCTTCGCTGGTTGGGCATAACGATGTTCGAAAAGCTGTGATGGGAAGAGCCAACCGGTTTGCAACAGAAAATGAATTGCAGCAAATGGAAGCGTTGGTAAGCAAAGCCATGCAGGATGGTGCCGTTGGGATTTCAACTGGCCTCATTTATATACCCGGCACTTATTCTAATACAGAAGAAGTGGTGCGGCTGGCAAAAGCAGCATCGCAATACAACGGAGTTTATGCCACTCACATGAGAGATGAAGGTGACAGTGTAACACAGGCAATTGAAGAAGCATTACACATCGGGAGAGAAGCTAAAATTCCGGTGGAGATATCTCACTTTAAATTAAGTGGTCAGCAGAACTGGGGAAGAAGTAAAGAAACGTTGCCAATGGTGATGGCTGCAAGAAAAGAAGGGCTGGATGTAACGATTGATCAATATCCATATACCGCCAGCAGTACTTCGTTAAGCACTCTTTTACCTGATGCTGTGTTAGCAGATGGACAGGATTCTATTGATGCAAGACTCAACAGACTGGAGATAAAAAAGCAAGTAACAGATTACATGCTGAAAAAATTAAAGCGTCGTGGATTAAAACATTTCAGTTATCCTGTAGTGGCATTTTATAAAGCAGATACCACCTTAAATGGAAAAAGTATTGAACAGGTAAACTTAATAAAAGGTAGAAAGCATACTGCAACAGCGGAAGTAGAAACTGTTATCGAAATGATTAAACAGGGTGGTGCAGGAATGGTATTTCATGGAATGAGTGATAAAGATGTGGAGTACATCATGAAATACCCTTTTAACATGTTTGCATCCGACGCCAGCATCCGTGTGTTTGGCCAGGGAGCACCCCATCCCCGGGGTTATGGAACCAATGCCAGGGTGCTGGGTAAATATGTAAGGGAAGAAAAAATCCTTTCACTGGAAGAAGCTATCCGCAGAATGACTTCTTTGCCAGCACAAAAATTCCAATTGAAAAGTATTGGTTTATTGAAGGAAGGAATGAATGCAGATATTGTAGTGTTTGATGAAAAAGAAGTGAGCGATAAATCAACTTATGAAAAACCACATCAATATTCCACAGGATTTAAATTTGTTTTGGTAAACGGACAGCTAACTGTGGATAACGGACAGCATACAGGAATAAGGGCTGGGAAAGCTTTGTATAATGGGAGTGTATCCGTTAAATGATTTCCTCAGCTTTTACTTTTTCTTTTACTGAGATAAGCATGCCATAGAATAAATGCAGCAATGGTACGCTGTGGTCTCCAGCTTTCTGCAAGTTGAATGATTTCTTCTTTGCTGGTGTGAGCAGGTAGTTGTTTTACTTCTTTAATACTTTTCATCAATGCAATATCTCCGGTCGGGAACAGATCAGAACGCTGCAACGCCATCATTAAATAAACATCAACGGTCCAGTGACCGATACCTTTTATTTTCGTCAGTTCTTCCCTGATTCTTTCATCGGGAGCAGTTGGAAGTGTATCTAATTTTAGTTGCTGAGAAAGTATAACTCCAGCCAATTCTCTTGAATAAATAATTTTTTGCCTGCTGAAATAGCAGGCTTTTAATGCTACATCTGTGAGTGATAATAAATTTTCGGGAGTAATAGTAGTGATCTTGTCTTTCAGTTTATCCAGTGCTGCTTTAGCAGAAGCTAATGAAACCTGCTGCTCCAAAATAATATGGATCAATGTTTCAAAACCCTCTTCTCTTTTCCAAAGCGGAGGATAGCCATATTGCTGAATAACTGATCTTAAATCAGCATCTTTTTTGGCGAGCTGTTTACATTTAGCAATAAAATTTGTTTCAGTAAACTTGTTTAGCTGCTTCAAGCTTTTTTCTTTTCTTTGAATTTCCTGATGGCCTCTTTGGTAAAATCGCTGATCACTAATTTGCCGCTGATGGCTGCTCTTTCTTTCAGTAAATCATCCCAATGTTCCGTTCCTTTCCAGCATACTTTTTTTAATTCAGCCATTGCTTTTGAGCTATAGTGAGACAGGGTATTAGCTAAGTGGTTAACTGATTCATCCATATTTTCAATATTCTCATGAACCTCTGCATACAGGCCTTTTCGTTTTGCCCAGTCACTGTTGCGCCACTTGCCTGCATCAATTGCCAAAGCACTAAATGAAGCCACACCAATTTTTCTTTCAACCGCCGGACCTACCACAAATGGCCCGATGCCAAAAGCCAGTTCACTCAATTTTATATCTGCTCCATCTGCTGCAATGGCATAATCTGCTGCAGCAGCAAGCCCCACGCCGCCGCCCACACATTTGCCCTGAATCCTTGCAATGATCAGTTTAGGGCATCGCCTCATAGAATTAATTACGCTGTCGAAACCATTAAAAAAAAGAAACCCTTCGGCCTCGTTCCTGATGGCTGCCAGTTCATCAAAAGATGCCCCTGCACAAAATGATTTTTCACCTGCACTTTTTAGAATGATCACTTTGGTTTCATCATGTGTTCCGGCAAAATGAATTTCTTTAGCCAGTTCTTCTAACAATTTTGCAGGCAAAGAATTGCTTTGCGGATGAAAGAATTCGATGGTGTTGATGCCGTGTTCGATGTGTGATTTTACGTAACCTTCCATTGTATTTTATTTTTTTGCTAAGAGGTTAAAGGAGAAAAAGAGATAAAGGATTTTTTTTCAGGCTCTTTTATCTATACCAGCAGTAATCTAGGATTTCTCTTTTTCCTCTTTTTCTCTTTGTATCTCTTAGCTAATTTGTATTTTACCTTAGTTAATCAATCATTCAATATTTCTTTCCCAAAGTTATTATATACCCTGTGTATCCCATCTTTCATCAACTCCACTTTAAAATTAATAAGAAAACCATGTTTTAGATTCAACAACGACAATTGTGTTTTGATTTGTTTAAAATATACCGGGGGTAAAGGATAAACTGATTTCAATTCCATAACAAGCATATCTTCTACTATCAAATCCAATTTATACGCATTGTCAATATATAGTTCATCATATTCTATTGGCAGCATAACTTGTCGATGTACTTTATACCCCAGCTTTGTTAACTCATAATATAATATTTCTTCGTACACCCTTTCAAAGCAGCCAGGACCGACTTTTCGATGAATTTTTATGCACAAATCAACAATAATTCCAGTCAATTCATTAATAGACATAAAGTAAATTTCATCCGCTAATTTATAATTTCATTTACATTCTAAGCTCTTTATTTTTTATCTCTTTTGTCTCTTTCTCTCCTTTAACCTCTTAGCTCATTCTTATCTTGCCACCATTGTTAATATTGTTGCAACCCCGGCTATTTCATCCGCTTCATCAAAAAACTCCACCAGCCATTTAACGATACCTTTTTCAATATCATCACCTCTTTTGAAATCTTCAGGTTTTTCAATTACTCTTTTATCATTGGGTAATTTTTCTTTACAGGTAAATCTTATATAAACTTCAGCTCCCGGGTATACTGGTTTGGTAAAACGTAATTCATCAATACCATAATTCAGCAACACAGGATTTTTTTCATAGCTGTCCACAAACAAACCGGCTGCAATACTCATGATGAAATATCCATGTGCTACCTGCTGTTCAAACATAGTGCCGGTAAAATCCGTGGTTTTTATATGAGCATAAAAATGATCCCCGCTTAAATCGGCAAAGCGGTCAATATCTTCAGCAGTGATTACCCTTTTTTCTGTGATGATCTGGTCACCGATCTGCAATTCTTCAAAATATTTTTTAAACGGATGCTTACCCGGATCTTTTCCTTTAGCATTCGGCTGATATACATTGGTAATTTCAGTAAGGGTTGTTGGCGACCCCTGCAAAGCAGTTCTTTGCAGGTAATGTTTTACTCCACGTATGCCACCCATTTCTTCTCCACCTCCTGCCCTTCCCGGCCCACCATGAACCAGTAATGGCAATGGACTACCATGTCCGGTACTTTCTTTAGCACATTCATTATTCAATATTAGAATCCTTCCATGATGTGTTGCTGCGCCTATTACATACTGTCTGGCTGTTTTATAATCTGCAGTTACAATGGTAGATACTAAACTGCCTTTTCCCAATTTGCTTAAAGCAATCGCATCGTCTATATTATGATAAGACATCAATGTGCTTACGGGTCCAAAAGCTTCAATATTGTGAGGCTCAAAGCAATGATGTGGGTTTTCATTCAACAACAATATGGGAGAAATAAATGCCCCCTTTTCGGCATCTGCATCTATCACTTGCACACTATCTAAACTTCCGTAAATGATTTGAGAAGATGCTAATAATTTTTGAACCTGCTCTTTGACTTCAATACGCTGACTTATACCAGCAAGGCTGCCCATTCTTACTTTCTCATTCAAAGGATTGCCAATTACTGTTTGATCCAGTGCTTTACCCAACGCAATATGAATATCTTCCAATTTATTTTCCGGAACAAAAATTCTCCTGATGCCGGTACAGCGCTGTCCGGCTTTCAGTGTCATTTCTTTTCTTACCTCTTTAATAAAAATATCCCACTCGGGCATTCCGGGGTTAACATCATTTCCCAATACAATACAATTCAAACTGTCTGCTTCCATGGTAAAGGGCGTGTTCTCTCTTAAAATATTCGGATTGCTCTTTAACATTAATCCAGTAGATGCACTGCCGGTAAATGTGATCACATCCTGGCTGTTTACATGATCCAGTAAATTGCCGGCACTACCGCATATCAATTGTAAAGCACCTCTTGGTAAAATGTTGGAAGCAATGATTTCTTTTACCACCGCTTCGGTTAAATAACTGGTAACAGTTGCAGGCTTAACAATACATGGCATGCCTGCCAAAAGATTCACAGCAATTTTTTCCAGCATACCCCACACAGGAAAATTGAAGGCATTAATATGAATGGCCACACCTTCTTTTGGAGAAAGAATATGCAGCCCCATGAAAGTATTGTTCTTGCTGAGATTGTGGCTTTCGCCATCTATGCAAAACACCTCATCCGGAAATTTCCTTCTGAGAGATGCGTTGGCAAATAGGTTTCCGATACCACCTTCAATATCTACCCAGCTGTCTGCTTTGGTAGCTCCTGTTTGATAAGAGACCTGGTAAAATTTATCTAAATGATTTCTTAAATGCATCGCCAGCGCTTTCAGCATATTGCCCCGCTGATGGAAGGTCGTTTTGCGTAATGCAGGATTGCCGGTATTTCTTCCATACTCCAAAATGGCTTTAAAATCTAATCCTTTAGTAGTGGCAGAACCAATGTTTTCACCAGTTACGGCATTGTATAAAATTTGACCTTCACCATCACCTTTGATCCATTGGCCGGAAATATAATTATCCAATTTATCCATGTTCCAATCGTTAGTTATAACAGCAAAGCTACTAAGTAAAGTGGATTAGATTTAGTAAGTTTGAGTAACAAAAATTTAAGTTATGAGTGTAGCAGAAATGAAAGTATTGGCTTTTGAAAAACTGGCCGCTTTGTAATCTGAAGCAGAGATTGAAGAAATATTGATTCATTTGGAAAAATTAAATAGTAATCCAAAGGATAAATTTGATGCAGATGCTTTTTTTAAAAAAGCGTCTGAAAAATATGGAGATGTGTTACAAAAATTAGCAGAATGATTTCTAAAGAAACAATATTGAGATTGCATGAACTCTCAATAATTCAGTACGGTGGTTCACAAGGTTTGAGGGATGAGGGTTTAATGGAAAGTGCGCTTGCAAGACCTTATCAAACTTTTGGAGGAGACGATTTGTATCCTTCTTCATATGAAAAGGCTGCTGCTATTACAGAAAGTGTAATTTATTAACCATCCCTATATTGATGGAAATAAAAGAACAGGTTTTCTTGCAATGCTTGCTATTTTAGAGGAAGATAACATTACAATAATGTTGCCCAATGAAGACATATACTCTTTTGTCATCAAAGTTTCTACCGGCGAAATCAACTTTGAACGAATAGTTGATTGGCTGAAAAGCAATACAGCCAAATTATAATCACATTAACCCAAACTGTTTTGCATGATGCATTACATGCTTATAATGCAGCAAAACCCATTCTTCAAAATTTAAATCACCAAAAACAGGATGTTGGGATAAACCAATTTCTCCGGAACTGAATTTTTCTACAAACAAATTGATTTGTTCTTCCAGTTCCTCAATTGCTTCTTGTAAAGAGTTATGTGCAACAGGAAGCGGCTCTTCAGGCAAGACCGGTGCCTTGGTATTTTCTCTAAATTCCTTATCACTCAATAAGAATGCTTTAAACTTTGGAAGATGTTCCTCCGGCGTTACCAGTGGGAATTGTATTTGATTAGTAGATACTTTAAAGAATCCTGCCACATGCTCTACCATTTGCTGGGCATTCATCTTACCCCATTTGCCAACGGTATCCGGATTCAGGCTTTTTAGTTTCGTAACAAAATCATTCTTAATAAAACTAAGTTTATCCTGATCCATAATACATTGATTGTATCACAAAGTAAAACAAAAAAGCAAGCCATTACGACTTGCTTTTTTATACATCAATACTTTAAAGTTTTATATTCTTGCGTCAATCTCTTTACTGATCCTTTCAAAAATTTCTTCTATCGTTCCTTCGCCTTTTAAGAAAACCACTTTATCAAAAGCTTTGTAGTAGTCGGCAACAGCAGCAGTTTTGCTATGATAAACTGCTATTCTTTCACGGATAACATTTTCGTTGGTATCATCACTCCGGTCGCTGGTTTGTCCACGTTTAAGCAGGCGCTTTACCAGTTCTTCTTCCGTAACCTCCAAAGCAAGCATTACACCGATAGAAGTATTTTTGAGTTCAAGCAATTTATCCAGTGCCTCTGCCTGGGCAGCTGTTCTTGGAAAACCATCAAACAAAAATCCTTTTGCATCGGGGTTGGTATCCAGGGCAGAGCTGATCATTCCAATCACCACTGCATCGGGTACCAGCTGGCCCTTATCCATGATCTTTTTTGCCTCCATACCCAAAGGAGTTTGTTGGGCAATTTCGGAACGCAGTAAATCACCGGTACTCAGGTGCTTTAAACCGTACTTAGCAATAAGCTTTTCACTTTGTGTACCTTTACCGCTGCCCGGCGGGCCAAAGAGTATTAAATTGAACATATTTAAATGATAACCGTTGTGTACAAAGAAACAAATATAATATTTGAACTTTAAAATTCCTTTAACAACTAAAAGAAACTATTGAAAAACTTTAATTTACTTAATTGCGTAGCTTGATAAACTAATGATTAAACCAATTTTCTTTAGCTATGATTAAAACAACATATATACTTTTACTGTTGCTATTTTTTGCAACAGCCTGCAATGATTCTGATAACAAAACGAACACTATAAATATGGAAACAGGTAAAACAACCAACCCATTATATTCCAATTCAGATTCTGAAAAAGTGAATGTGGGAGATGAAGAATGGAAAAAGATCCTTCCGGCAGATGTTTACAATATTGCAAGAGAAAAAGGTACAGAACGGGCCTTTACCGGTAAATATAATTTGCACAAAGATGTGGGTACGTACTACTGTGCAGCCTGCGGCAATCCAATATTTGCAAGCAATGGTAAATTTGAAAGCAGTTGTGGCTGGCCAAGTTTCTTTGAGCCTATTACAAAGGGAAGTATCATCTACGCTCCAGATAATGCTTATGGTATGAAACGGACAGAAGTAATGTGTGGCCGCTGTAAAGCCCACCTGGGCCACGTATTTGAGGATGGTCCGCCACCAACAGGATTGCGTTATTGTATTAATTCGGTGATACTTGATTTTAAAAAAGCAAAAGGCGCAGAAGATAAATTCGAATCAAAGAAATAAATATATTTTGTTTTAGCCATTGCCTTCCTCATTTGTTTTGTGAGTTCATTCTTTTTACAGAAATTGGGCTAAACCAAAATTAAGTTTATGAGAAAGGCATTGCTTTTTATCTTCAGTATCCTGTGGCTTTATTCAACTGCACAAAAATTTTCCCTCGACCAGTTTAAAAATTTTAAATCCCGTAGTATTGGTCCGGCAGGTATGAGTGGCCGTGTTACTTCAATAGATGCAGTGGTGGCCAATCCTGATATTATTTATTTAGGTACAGCTTCTGGCGGAGTTTGGAAAACTGAAAATGCCGGTAGTACATGGGAGTCCATCTTTGATGAGCAGTCTATTTTAAATATAGGTTCTGTTGCGGTACAGCAAACAAATCCTTCCGTATTGTGGGTAGGTACCGGTGAGGGCAATCCGAGGAACTCACTCAACCTGGGCGCTGGTATTTTCAAAAGCCTGGATGGCGGTAAAAAATGGAAGTTCATGGGGCTTGAAAAAACAAGGAATATCCATCGTATTATCATCGACCCAACCAATCCAAATATTGTATATGCAGCGTCCATAGGCAATCCATATTCAGAGCATCCTGAAAGAGGGGTATATAAAACCACCGATGGCGGTGAAACATGGAACCTTATTTTACATACCAATGATACCAGCGGCTGTGCCGACCTGGTGATGGATCCCACCAATCCCAATAAATTACTGGCCAATATGTGGCAACACCGACGTACACCTTACAGCTTTAAAAGTGGCGGCCCCGGCAGTGGTTTTTATATGACATTTGACGGAGGAAAGAACTGGAAAAAATTAGGAAAAGAAGAAGGTTTGCCTGAAGGTGATTATGGCCGCATTGGTATTACTATCTCAACTAATGAGCCTAATAGAATCTATGCAATGATTGAATCAAAGAAAAATGGTTTATACAAAACAAGCGATGGCGGATTCAAATGGGAATTGGTGAACAGCAATTCTGAAGATGTTAACAACAGGCCATTTTATTTCCAGGACATCAGGGTAGATCCTAAAAATGAAAACAGGCTATACAATATTTACCAGATGATCTCCATGAGTGAAGATGGCGGTAAAACTTTTAAAGTGATTATCCCTTACAGTGGTATTCACCCCGATCATCATGCATTCTGGATTCATCCCACCAATCCTAATTTTATTATTGATGGCAATGATGGAGGTATCGGTATCAGCAGGGACAGGGGCCGTACCTGGAAGTTTGATGAACAATTACCGGTAGGGCAGTTCTATCATATTAATGTAGATAATGAATTGCCATATCATGTAATGGGAGGTATGCAGGATAATGGCAGCTGGCGTGGACCTGCTTATTCGTGGATTGAAGGAGGTATCAGGAATTATTACTGGCAAAGCCTTTGGGGTGGTGATGGTTTTGATGTATCTCCGGACCCAGAAAAAGCTGATTGGGTGTATGCTATGAGCCAGGGTGGAAATTTAGGTAAATACAATGTTGCCACCGGGGAGCAAATGAGCCTGAGACCACCCGTAACTGATATTAAGACAAAATTGCGCTTTAACTGGAATGCGGCATTTGCACAGTCACCAAATGAGCCAGCTACTATTTATTATGCCAGCCAGTTTATTCATAAAAGCACAGATAAAGGGCTGACTTGGCAAACAATTTCTCCAGACTTAACTACTAACGATACATTACTTCAGAAGCAGGATGAAAATGGCGGTCTTTCGCTGGATATTACCGGCGCAGAAAATTTCACTACCATTATGTGTATAGAGCCTTCTGCTAAAGACAACAATGTTTTATGGGCCGGTACGGATGATGGAAATGTGCAGCTGACGAAAGATGGTGGAAAAACATGGACGAGCTTCCGGGGAAAAATTCCCGGTATGCCTTTAGGTGCATGGATACCACAAATACGGGCCAGCCGGTATAATGCAGGAGAAGCTTTTGTAGTATGTAATGATTACCGCCGTGGAGATTTTAAGCCCTATATTTTCCGCACAAAAAACTATGGACAAACCTGGGAGCGGATGGTTGACGAAAATAAAGTAAAAGGCTATGCCCTGTGTATGATACAGGACCCAACAGAACCTAACTTGGTTTTTGTGGGAACAGAACAGGGTCTTTGGGTAAGTTTTGATAATGGTAGTTCTTTTCAACAATGGAAAAATGGTTATCCATCTGTATCTACTTACGACCTGGCTATCCAGGAAAGAGAAGCTGATCTGTGTATCGCTACATTCGGCAGGGCAATGTATATACTGGACGATATCCGTCCGTTAAGAAAAGCTGCAGCAGTTAACGGTGCGTCGCCGGCAAAACTGCTTACTGTTTTTGAACCACCTGTTGCCTACCAGGCAAACATAAAAAATGTTGCCGGTTACGACTACAGTTCATGGGGAATATATGAAGGAGAAAACAGAAAAAGGGGCGCTGAGTATTCTTTCTTTGTGAATAAAATACCAGAGGTAAAGGTTGATGCAGAAAAGAAGAAAGCAACTGTTACTGTAAAAAGTACAGATACTTCAAAAGTGAAAACTGCTAAAACAGACTCTGTATTTGTAAAAATATATAGTGAAGCCAATGAGCTGATCCGTACAATGAAAGTAAAAGCAGACAGCGGTTTCAACAGAAACTACTGGGGATTTGAAATGAAAGGTAATCGTCAGCCAGGTTCTGCGAAACCCAAAAAAGGCGATAGAGAACCTGGTGGCATGGATGTGTTTCCCGGCACCTATAAATTAGTGGTGGAATTGGGTAATGAAAAAGATTCTGCTATGCTGATAGTAAAACCTGATCCACAAGTACCAGCCAATAAAGAATTGTATGATGCAAAAATGGCTGCGATAAAAAGACTAAATAAAAGCAATGATAAATTGGTAGAAATAACTGACCAGTTAACGGAAGCCGAAGAAACGATCAGCAAAGTAGAAGCTTCTTTAAAAAATATAGAAACTCCTGAAGCGGATAGTTTACGTAAAACAGGCAAAGCGATGACAGACTCTATCAAAAGTATCCGCAACTTTATTTTGGGTAAACCACTGGAAAAGCAGGGTTATGGAAGGCCTTATGAGGAAACACCCATCAGGCGCATTCAGGAAGCAAGAAGTTCCGTAACAGGAAAAGATAAAATACCTGCAGCACAGGAATTTGCGCTAATAGAAATGGCTGAGTCAAGGGTAGCTGAGGCAGTACAAAAAAGCAATAATTTTTTCAAAGGTAAATGGACAGTCTACCAAAAGCAGGCAGAGGCGACACCAATGAAATTATTTAAAGAATTTAAGGCGGTAGAATAATACAAAAGAATAAAATCAACTTTATATCAGGGACACGAAGTATTACCATACTTCGTGTCCTTTGTATTTATAAAGCAGCTTTGTTTTAAACAATTTAAATTTGCACTCATCAATTTATCTATATATTAAAATATTCAACTTATGCCGTCGGAAAGATTAAGTCAACTTGCAGAAACTCTTATTGGTTCTGAAATAGTAAAACTGGGAGCAGATATCAAAGAGAAAATTAAGCAAGGCGACAAGATCTACAACTTTACCATTGGGGATTTTGACAGCTCAATTTTTCCGATACCTGTAGAATTACAAAATGAAATTATTGCAGCTTATAATAATTACCTAACTACCTATCCGCCAGCTGAAGGTATTGCTGAATTGAGAGAAGAAGTGGGGAAATTTTTATTGCAGAAAGAAGGCTTAGAATATAAAAACAATGAAATTCTGATCGCTGCCGGAGGAAGACCGCTTATATATACGGCTTACAGAGCTATTGTTGATAAAGGAGAGAAAGTAATTTACCCGGTACCAAGCTGGAACAATAATCACTATGTTCATTTTACAGAAGGACAGCATGTGATCATTGAAACCAAAAAGGAAAATAACTTCATGCCTACTGCAGAAGAGATCAGGCCGCATATACAAGGCGCCACTTTAATTGCAGTTTGTTCTCCACTAAATCCCACAGGTACCACTTTCAAAAAGGATGACCTGGAAGCCATTTGTGACCTGATAATAGAAGAAAACAAACAACGTGGTGCAGACGAAAAAAAATTGTACCTCCTGTACGACCAGATTTACTGGACGCTTACATATGGTAACATACAGCATTACAATCCTGTTTCACTAAGACCTGAGATGAAAGAATACACCATCTTTATTGACGGCATTAGTAAGGCTTTTGCGGCTACGGGTGTAAGAGTTGGCTGGAGTATGGCCCCGGCAAATTTAATTGCAAAAATGAAAGCCATTAATAGCCACGTTGGTGCATGGAGTCCCATGGCTGAACAACATGCCACTGCTAATTATTTAAAGCAAACTGCAGCAATAGATAAATACTTTGTACACTTTAAAAATGAAATAGCAGAAAGGCTAAACAGGATTTACGAAGGACTGATACAATTAAAATCTTCAGGTTTTCCTGTTGATGCTATTGCACCGCAGGCTGCAATTTACCTCCCTATACAAATTGATCTTGCTGGTAAAACAACAATGAATGGAAAAAAATTGGAAAAGCAAACAGATGTTACTGCCTACTTATTAGATGAAGCGAAATTGGCAGTGGTTCCATTCTCTGCGTTCGGAGCGTCTGCTGAAAGCAGCTGGTACAGGCTGAGTGTGGGTACTTGTAAGAAAGAAGAGATCAATGAAATGCTTGAAAAACTAAAAGGCGCTTTAGAGCGCCTTTCGTAGAATTATTTTTATTAGAGTATTAATTTTTACAGTTCAGAAATATAAAGGGTTTTAATTCCTGCATCCTTATAGTGTCTTTTATTACCGTGTATTTATTTATTACTTTGTATTTATTCAAATCAATTACTTCATGGGCAATTGCAAGGTTCTCCATACGTTCTACATCTAATAATAACTCATGCAGTAACTCTACCTGCTGTTCAATAGCCTGGGGGCTCATTAATTCCTGATTGAACATTACTAGTAAATCACGGTTGATATTGTTCATTTTTTAAAACTGGATTTTTCTATATCACCTTCTTTTAGTAACCCACCATCCCTCTTTTATTGGGACAACCGCACTGCCCTTTTTTGGAAGAGCTGCAACTGGTTGCAAAAATGGATAACACTAAAATCAGTAATAAGGATATTTTTAAAATACGTTGCATAGAAAATGAGTTGACAAATTAAACTATTTTCACCGAATATTATTGCTTTTTACTAATGTTTTTTTCCAAAACTGTCAATAATCACGCCAGAAAGACAATTTTAACAGCTCCTTTGGACTGGGGTTTGGGTCATGCAACCCGCTGTATCCCTATAATTAACCAATTGAATGCGCTGGGGCACAATGTAATAATTGCTGCGGACGGACCAGTAAAATTGTTGCTCCAGGAAGAGTTTCCTCAAAATTTATTTATTCCATTACCGGGCTATAAAGTTGTGTATAGCAAGAACGGTTTTTGGCTTCCGCTTAAATTATTCATGCAATTACCCAGGCTGGTTTTTACAATACTCAAAGAACACTTTTGGTTAAAGAAAATGGTTAAAAAATACCAGGTTGATATGATTATTTCTGATAACCGGTTTGGATTATACCATTCAACTATTCCATCGGTTTACATTACACACCAGCTGTTTATTAAAACAGGCAATCGTTTTTCTGAGTGGATAGCTCAAAGAATACACAGCTGGTTTATTAATAAATACGATGAATGCTGGGTACCTGATTTTGAAAAAGGTGATACTATTGCCGGAATATTATCTCACCCGGAAATAGAATTAAGTAATACCAAATACATTGGTTGTTTATCAAGATTTGAAAAGCAGGAAGGGACAGAAAAAAAATATCAATTGCTGATTCTTATTTCCGGTCCGGAACCGCAGCGAACTATTTTTGAAAACAAACTGCTGGAACAAATTAAAAATTTTGAAGGAAAAATTTTATTTGTAAGAGGATTACCTGGAAAAGAAAATAAAGCAGCCTCATCAACAAATGGTAATAATATAATTTTGAAAAATCACCTCCCTTCCGGTGAGCTCTGCAATGCAATTCAGCAATCTGAAATGGTAATATGCAGAAGTGGTTATACCTCTGTTATGGACCTGATAAAATTAAAGCAAAAGGCCATACTGGTGCCTACACCAGGTCAGTCTGAGCAGAAATACCTTGCTGATCACTTGCATAAACAAAATATCTTTTTTACTGTATCGCAGGATAAATTTCAACTGAGGCAGTCGCTGAACAGTGCCATGCAATTCAATTTTAAAATGCCTGATGCAGACATGAGTATATATAAGAAAGTGATTAATGATTTTATCAACAGGCAATAACGGTATAATTAAAATGAATAACAGAACCAGGGCACATATTGGCTTACTGGCAACGAATTTTTTCTTTGCTGTTAACTTAAGCGCTGTAAAATATCTTACAGGCAATGGTTTTATGAAACCCTTTGGTATGAATGTGATAAGGGTTGGTGTGAGTGTTTTTTTATTTTGGTTTTTCTTTCTTCTTAATAAAAAACAAAAAAGTATTGATAAAAGAGACTGGCCACGTTTCATTTTATGTGCTTTAACAGGAATTGCAATCAATCAATTGCTATTTTTAAAAGGCCTGTCCCTTACTTATTCTATTCATGCCGCATTGCTTATGCTTACTACGCCAATATTGATTACAGTGATTGCAACCTGGGTATTAAAAGAAAAAATAAGCATCAACAAGATCATCGGCCTTGGGCTTGGTGTAAGCGGAGCAATTGTATTAATTACTTCAAGACAAAATACAGGTAATGGGAATGATATTTTATTGGGCGATATTTTAATTATCATTAATGCAGTTTCCTATACTGTTTATTTCATACTGGTAAAACCACTGATGACAAAGTATAATCCAGTACAGGTGATCCGCTGGATATTTACTATTGGAATGGTGATGGTAATTCCATTTGGCTGGAATGAGTTTACCGAAATTGAGTGGAAGCATTTTGGAGTTGCAGAATATGGTTGTATAGGAATGATTGTTATTGGTGGAACTTTTCTGGCATATCTTTTTAATGTTTATGGAATAAAAGTTTTAGGGGCATCGGTAGCTGGAAGTTATATTTACCTGCAACCATTATTTGCTGCAATAATAGCAATGCTCTTTTTAAAAGAGCATTTAGCATTGTATAAAATTTTCGCTGCTATTTTAATTTTTACTGGGGTATACGTATGTAATAAACAGCCAACTTTGTAATTACGTAAAAATAATTGCCCCATGAATTATTACTTTTGAGGCAATAGGTATTATTTTCATTTTCAGATTCACAAATATCAGGAACTTGTAAATAATATTTTATATGTCTTGCCGTTATATTAAGTCTAAAGTAGTTATTGATATTTTAAAGTTATGCAATAAAGCTTCTGGCAATAAAAATCAGTATTTTTAGCAGTTTATTTTAGTGTAACTCATGTAAAAGGCTACCGGATAGCGATACCTTGTCATATTTCAGATATATTCATATAGTTAAATTCAAAAGTCGAAAGACAAATAAATATCATGAAACCTGCTGAGTATTGATAAATTTATTTGTTGTTAGGAATAAATTGAAAAAATAAAAGAACCCCCGGAATAGTATATTGTTAATTTACTAAGGGATAATTAGGCATTACTAAAGAAAACAGAATACTCTTTTTGCTAGTGTTTTTCTGTTTAATAAAACGTTTAAAATATTTATGTATATAGTTCACGTGGGTTTTTCTGGATTTCCTGTTGGTAATGCGGCTGTGCAGCGGGTGCGTTCTACATATAAAGCAGTAAAACTGGCTGGCTTTACACCATTGATAATAAACAAGCAAAGTCTTCATAAGCAGGTAAGCTATATCAAAAGAGTCAATCGTTTTGATGGGCTGATTTTTATAGATACTTCACCTGTATTAACAAAACCCAATTCTTTTATAAAAAGAAATACCAATAAAATTCAGGGTCTTATTGCCGAATTTAGACTGTTGTATAACCGGCGAAAAAATATTAAAGCAGCCATTGCCTACACGGCTAGTTTTTCTGAACTTGTATATTACTGGGTCATCTCAAAAATTTTGGGTTTTAAACTGGTGATACAGTATGTAGAACTCCGGTCTTCCGTAGCTGAAAGAGATTCTTTTTTCACTAAAATAAATGACAGGCTTTTTGACAGGTATTGCCATAATTTTTGTGATGGGGTAATAGCTATAAGCGAATTTTTAAAGGCGCAAATTCAAAGAAGAAGGCCAGGGTTGCCAATAATTAAAATCCCTTCTATCTGTGATTTTCAAGATTTTGAAAATTTTGAAGCTGCAAAAGTTGACTATAAATATTACCTGTATTGTGGTACTGTATATTATACACCCGTTATAGAGTTTGTTTTAAATTTTTTCGAAAAAGTAAAGGATCAACACCTTTATAATGGTAAAATAATCTTTATTATCAGCGGAGGTGAACGGAAGAATTATATTGCGGTGGAAGAAATGTTTAAAAACAGTAAGTATACTGATGATATCATCCTGTATAATAATATTCCTTACGCTACTCTTATCTCTCTGTACAAGTCTGCTGATCTTTTAATTATTCCATTACGAAATAATATCCAGGACATTGCCAGGTTTCCACATAAAGTAAGTGAATATACTGCATCTAAACGGCCATTGATTTCTTCTAAGATCGGGGAGTTAAAACATTATTTTGTGAACAAAGAATCTGCATTGCTGGCAGATGAATATGATGTTGATATGTATGTGGATACAATCAGGCAAATGAAGACAGCAAATTTAGATTATGATGATATAGGCAGAAAGGGATACGAAATAGGGCATAATAATTTTCATTACATGTCAAACATCGAAAACATAAAAACCTTCTTCAATAATTTAAAGTAAATATTTCAGATTTTATAGCTTGAATTGGCGGGTATTTGAAAGTATCATTGCTCATTCATTTTTTGGGTAATCAAAAAATAAAAAATCTCTTTTCGCAGTTTTAAAATCAATCCACTTTTTTGCATTCATTCGCACTGCAAAAATGCCGCAGGTGGGCATATTGTCAATTCTTACATCCTTTACCAGCAGGTTAACAAATTCAGTAATACCCATATTGTGAGAGAAGATTGCAACGGTATTAAAACTATTATCCAATTCAGCAATCACTTCAAAAAAGGTGTCAGGTGAAGCATGGTACAGCTTTGTGATAAAAATTATTTCCTTTTCCTTTTTTTTATATTCCTGGCAAAATAATTCTGCGGTTTTTTTAGCTCTTTTTGCAGGACTGGAAACAAATGCATCAATAGATATTTTTTTATGGATAAGCCGTTTGGCCATGGCAGGAGCATCTTTTTTACCCCGCTCATTTAGTGAACGTTCAAAATCATTCAGCGTACTAATATCCCAACTGCTTTTTGCATGACGGATAAGCAGCAGTGTTTTACCCCCATCCCCTAAAGGGGAGTTTTGGTGCTCATCATCAGATTTATTCATTTCAATTACCATTTGGAAATAGATAAAACTTCTTTTATATAAACCATTGCTTCACCCCTTTGGGGCATGGGTGTTAATAGCCTCTTACATTTTTCCCATCCATATAATTCATAAAAGCTTTATTGCAAACACGGTTACCGCCTGGTGTTGGATAATTACCAGTAAAATACCAATCCCCAGTATTGGTTGGGCAAGCTTCATGGAGGCTTTCTATGGTTTGGTAAATAACCTGTATGGGAATATCCACGTCTTTTGGCGTAACCAACTCTGCAATTTTTTTGCTGATCTCTTTTAGTGAAAAGGGTTTGTAAATTTCACGGACTAAATTTTCTGTATGCAACTGATTAGTACGCTGCAGTTCTTTACATCTTGCTAAAGTATCAGTTAAAATTTGTTCCTGTTTAGTTTCGTGCAATAATTCAATGGCAGCCCTGAATGCAATAAAATCTCCCAGTTTACTCATATCAATACCATAACAATCCGGGTAACGTATTTGCGGGGCAGATGATACAATAATTATTTTTTTTGGCTGCAGGCGGGCAAGCATGCGGATGATACTTTCTTTAAGAGTGGTACCTCTTACAATACTGTCGTCAATAACCACCAGTGTATCCTCATTTTTACGGACCGTACCGTAAGTAATATCGTACACATGCTGTACCATCTCGTTACGGTTGGAGTCTTCTGTAATAAAAGTCCGCAACTTAACATCTTTGATCGCAATTTTTTCAAACCGGATTTTCCGGGTGATCATTTCGGTTAATTTCTCCTCAGTAAAATCATTTCCCCAACTGGCAATCCTTTCTATTTTTATTTTGTTCAGGTAATCCTCTGCACCTTTTAATAAACCATAAAAAGCAGTTTCTGCAGTATTGGGAATAAAAGAGAAGATCGTATTCTTAAGATCGTATTTAATTACTTTTAAAATAACATCACTTAAATTATACCCTAAAGCAATTCTTTCCCTGTAGATTTTTTCGTCGCTGCCACGGCTGAAATAAATTCTTTCGAAGCTGCAGGCTCTTCTTTCTTTGGGTTCTATTATCTGTTCAATGCTGTAGTTGCCATCTGTATCCACAATCAGGGCACAGCCGGGCATCAGTTCCTGTACCTCATTTTCACCTACATTAAAGGCTGTTCTAATTGCCGCTCTTTCACTTGCTGCTACTATTACATCATCATTTATGTAATAATAAGAAGGACGTATGCCATGAGCATCTCTCATTACAAATCCACTGCCGTTACCTACTAATCCACAAAAATTAAAGCCACCATCAAATAAGGGCACAGATTTTTTAAGGACTTTGGCGATATCCAGATTTCCGGGAAAAGCTTCATCAGCCTTCACAAGAAAATGATGAATAACTTCCATCATAGCTGCAAGGTCACTTTGTTTTTGAAACACTCCAGGTTCCATATTCACCAGGCTGAATAATTCTTCTGTATTTACCAGGTTGAAGTTTCCGGCCAAGGCAAGATTCCGGGTGGGAATAATATCTCTTTTAATAAATGGATGGCAAAACTCCACATTATTTTTCCCCTGGGTACCGTACCTTAAATGACCAAGTAGCAATTCTCCCAGAAAATTGATATGACCTTTCATCAAACCGGGATGATTTTTTATATCTGGCTGATATTTTTCAATTTCCGCAATTTCTTTTCCCACCTGGGAAAACAAATCAGCTATCGGCTGGTTGGCATTACTCCTGAGCCGGTGCAAAAAGGGATACCCGGGCTCTGTATTTAGTTTTACTGTGGCAATACCTGCACCGTCCTGCCCCCGGTTATGCTGTTTTTCCATCAATAAATACATTTTATTGAGGCCATACATTACCGTACCATATTGTTGCAGATAATAACTGAAGTTTTTACGAAGGCGAATAAAGGCGAGGCCACATTCGTGTTTGATTTCGTCGCTCATGATGTGTTATGAGGCGCAAAGTTAATTGATTGTAAAACAAAAATCCCCCGTTACAACAGGGGATTTCATAAATAAAATATAAGATTGATTATAAACCACTGATGCAAAGGCCAATTTGCCAGGGTTTGATATTGGGCCCGGCACCATCTTTTAATAAACCAGTAAGTGAATAAGTGCCAATAAGCGAAAAACTTCCTATGCCCACTCTTGCTGTTGCTGCAAACCTGGTACTATTAAAAAATTGCTTTTTCTTTTCTTTTAATGTGTAGGAGTTGATGTTGGTACCATTGGCATTTTGAAGTGTTTTTCCTTTTGTATGTGCATCCAGTAGTGTACCGACTTTTATACCAAAAGCTACTTTCCAGCTACTATGTTTTTCTGGATTAAAGGAATATCGAAGCTCAATAGGAATTTCTGCGTATACATTTACCAGTTTGTATTTTTTAAAATGATCAGCAGAATCTACATTTCTAAAAGGAAGTACTGTGCTTAATGATTTTATGTCGACAGAGGTATTTTTAAAAAACATATTACTGCCATTTACTCCCAAACCCAAAGCGATACTCCAGCGGGGGTTTGATTTAAAAGGTTTGTCAATCATTATGGCAAAACCCAAGCCCCTTGAAAATCCTGTTTCCCTGCTGCTGATACTATCTGGGGCCCCACTCCAGTGATCGCTGGTAAGATTAATCATAATATGATCCCCCGGTCTTTCAAGCGTTTCCTTTCTCCAGTCTTTAGTAGTTTGAGTGGTTTGTGCATTGGTAAACAGGTATGAGCAAAGAATAAAAGCAGTTAGAATGAGTTTCTTCATAATATAATCTTGAGCAACAAAAATACCCGGCATCAGGGTTAATGAAAGGTTAAATGAGTGTATAAAAAACTGCCCGAAATACTTCGGGCAATATGTTGTGGGCCCACCTGGGCTCGAACCAGGGACCACCTGATTATGAGTCAGGTGCTCTAACCAACTGAGCTATAGGCCCTGCTATTTTGGTAGCAGGCTGCAAAAGTAAGTAAAATCAATTATTGATGGAGAAATTTGAAAAAAAACAATTAAAAAATTACACCTGTGGACAAACGACATTTAAAAATTAAGCAGCCAACAAATAAAATTTTAATCGTCAATGCTTTATAACTAAGATTGTTTTATTTAAATTGCAGTGATTATTGCTAAATAAGAGAACTTGCTATCATGATTACTTCACAGGAAGTTAAGGAGTTGCAATTAAAAATAAGTCAAAATGCTGATCAGCACGCTTATGGACAGCTGTATATTGCCTACATGCCGTACCTGCTTAAATTTGCAAATTCTATTATCAAAAATCATGAACTGGCAGAAGAGATCGTTTCAGAAGTATTTATTAAGATTTGGCAAAACCGTGCTGAAATAGGTAAAATTGAAAACTTTAAATTATACCTGTACGTAAGCACAAAGAATACAGCCCTTAATTACCTGTCACGCCATTTTAGAAAAGAGATCATTTCGCTGGAAGAAATGTCTCTTAATACAATTATGAGCCCCTACAATCCCGAGCAGTTATTAATTACTTCCGAGGCAGTAAAGAAGATCAACAATGAAATTCATCGCCTGCCCGCCAGGTGCAAACTGATATTTAAGCTGGTAAAAGAAGACAGGTTGAAATACAACGAAATTGCCCGTTTATTAAATATATCTGTAAAAACGATTGATAACCAGATGGCCATTGCTTTAAAGAAAATCAGCAGCGCTATCAATTTCGATCTGAAGAAAGAGCGCCAATAACTACCACCTCCCAATCATTCTAAAAAATTTTAACAAGTCTTTAGTAGATTTTAGAATTGTCTGTGTCCTTAACTTATTATATGGATATGAATGCTGAACATATTTGGATTTTAATGGCAAGAAAGCTCTCCGGAGAAGCTTCAGCAGAAGAGTTGCAGGAACTTGATCAACTGTTGAGGCTGGATCAGCATGTTAACTACTCAAAAGAAATATTACAGGATTTTTGGCGCATTCATCCAGAATACGACAGGCGGTATTCTGAAAATAAGTATAAGAAACTGGTGCAGCAGATAAAGAATATGGGAATTGATGAAGGCAAGTTTAACGAAGATGATCATTTTATTAACGGAGACGAAGCGGTTACTGGGAATAAAAAGAAAAAATGGTTGATTGCGTTTGGGTCATTGGTTGTTTTAATAATTATCAGTACACTCTTTTTTGTTTATGCTGATAAACAATTTTCTCAAAAAGATACTGCTGAGTTCAATGTTAAAAATGAAATAAGCACTAAAAGTGGTTTAAAAACAAGCCTGGTGCTGCCAGATGGAACAAAGGTGTGGCTAAATGCAAGTAGTGAATTGACTTATGGAAAAAATTATGGGAACAAACTGAGGGAAGTAACACTGAGTGGTGAGGCCTATTTTGATGTGGTAAAAAACAAAGAAAAGCCATTTGTGATACACACCACTAAAATGGATATAAAGGTTTTAGGCACGGCGTTTAATGTTAAGTGCTACCCTGGCGAAAAGACAACTGAAACTAGCCTTGTAAGGGGAAGCATTGAGGTTACGCTTAAAGGCCGCATAGATAAAATAATGCTGAAACCGAACGAAAAATTAGTGATCAATAACCAGAAGGAAACCATCAAAAAAAATACAGCAACTTCCAGAAAAGTTATCCCGGTAAAAGCAATTGTTGAAAAGCCAATGATATCGCTAACGCATCTTACACTTTACCCAGCCGACAATACAGTAATAGAAACGGCCTGGGTACAAAACAGGCTTGTATTCAGCAGCGAAACATTTGAAGAAGTTGTCTTAAAGATGGAAAGGTGGTACAATGTGAAGATCCTTATTAAGGATGAATCTTTAAAAGAAGAACGGCTTACAGGAAATTTTGAAAAAGAAACGATCACGGAAGCACTGAATGCCTTAAAATTTACAGCGAAGTTTTATTACAATTTAAACAACAACATCATCAATATTTATAAAACTGAAATAAAAAAGAAATAATAATGAAATGCTTTTGTAATACATCTTAAATTAATAAACAAACTAAAAAGGGGAAATGTTGGCGCATTTCCCCCGATAGAATTAAAAAACAGAAAAACATACATGCTGAACTAAAGCTGTGAATAGTTCCCATTTTTCATCTACCAAAACATAAAAATATTAAAAAAAACAAACGAGTGCTTGCTTTGAGGAGTCGAAGCATTTTCAAATTGTTACTGCTTATGAAATTTACCATTGCCTTACTCCTGCTCACCACCTGGCAGGTTTCTGCAAAAACCTACTCCCAAGAGAGAATAACCCTGAAGCTGCAGTCTGTAGAACTAAGAACTGCACTCCGCCAAATTGAGAAGAAAAGTACGTTACGGTTTTTATACAACGACCAGGTTATATCCAGTCAGCAAAAAGTAGATATCAATGCTGATAATGCATTGGTAATGGGTATACTGGATAACATATTAAGTGAAACACAGTTAACATATAAGGTACTTGAAAATAACTTTGTTGTAATAACACAAAAAGATTTTGTAATCCAGGAAACTAATAAAAGGGAATGACAATTAAAATATTTAATAAAAGCTATATGAAAAAATCACTGACCATAGCAATTGCATTTTTTATTACGACTGTTTTGCATGCCCAAAAAGTTAATTTTAAAGATGGCTATCCAAACAGTATTAATCCAATCGGCATTGTAAAAAATATTCCCGACAGCACTTTGCTGGAAATTGTACAGCGGCAAACCTTTCGTTATTTCTGGCACTATGCACACCCGGTAAGTGGATTGGCAAGAGAAAGAGATGTGGCGGTAAAAGCACAATACTATTGGGACTATATCAATGAAGCATGGGATGAACCGAATTTAAGTAAAGGAACATTTGGTTCAGAAGATTGTGCAATTGGTGGAACAGGAATGGGTATTCTTTCAACAGTGGTAGCAGTAAACCGTGGCTGGATAGGAAGAGACACTGCAGTAAAAAGATTGATACAGATCGCAGATTTTTTGATTAAAGCTGATTGTTATCACGGCATCTATCCACACTTTATGAATGGCACTACCGGCAAAACTGTTCCGTTCGACAGGTTGGATGACGGTGCTGATATTGTGGAGACCTCTTACCTGCTGATGGGCTTTTTATGTGCCAGGGAATACTTCAAAGGTGATAACATTCATGAAAAATATTTACGTAAACGTATCGATCAGATGTGGGGTGCAGCAAACTGGAACTGGCACACCAATGGCCAGAATAAATTATTCTGGCACTGGAGCCCACGCAATGGTTTCGACATGAACTTCCCGGTGTGGGGCTATAATGAATGTTTAATCACTTATATACTGTCTGCTTCTTCACAATATCATTCCATATCTTCTGATGTATACAATGGTACATGGACAGGCAGCTTTGGATTTAAAAACGGCAAAGAATATTACGGCTATAAGTTACCGTTAAGTAACTATGATAAAGATAAAGGTGGCCCCTTGTTTTTTGAGCAATATACTTTTATGGGGATTAACCCAAATGGTTTAACAGATTCTCTCGGTAACGATTATTTTTTACAAGGTAAAAATCATAGCCTTATCAACAGGGCATATTGCATAGAAAATCCTAATAAGTATAAAGGTTACAGCGATAAATGCTGGGGCTTAACAGCCGGCGACAGTTATAAAGGGTATGTGGCACATAGTCCTGAAAATGACAGGGGAGTAATTCAACCGACTGCAGCCATTTCTTCCATGCCTTACACACCAAAAGAAAGTATGGAGGCACTGAAATATTTTTATTACGAACTCGGAAATAAAATATGGGGCCCGTTTGGTTTTGCAGATGGCTTCAGCATTCATCATAACTGGTATGCAAAAAGTCATTTAGCAATTGACCAGGGACCAATTGTAGTAATGCTGGAAAATTACCGCAGTGGATTAATATGGGATTTATTTATGAAGATACCAGATGTACAGAATGGGTTAAAGAAGTTGGGATTTAAAATCCCCTCCGCCCCCTAAAAGGGGAACTAAGGCAAGAATTCAAAATTTGCGAAATGCTTGCAGTTATTATGGAGTGATAGTAATTGTTGATTAAAAAATAAATGAATATGTGGAAGATGAAATGTTTATCATACATAGCCCTGAAAGAACGAAATATATTTGCGATGGGTACAACCCATCGCAATGAATGAGGTAGCATCAATATTAAACCTGAAAATTATTTGCTAATGAATAATATATCACGACAGGAATTCTTAAAAAAAACAGCACTGGCAAGTGCAGCATTGTTGGTTTCATCATTAGAAGGGTGGGCAATCGGTGATGAAAAAAAATTAAGAGTAGCAGTGATTGGCTGTGGCAGCGTAAGCAACCGTTATCTGCCTCAGCTGCTTTCATCCAAACTGATTGAAGTGGTAAGCCTTTGCGATATAAAATACGACAGGGCAACAGCACAAAACAAGCAGTATAATGTAAATGCACAAACTTATCCAAACATTGATGCCATGCTTGCAGGTGTGCCATTTGATATGATGGTAACACTAACGGATATGCAGGTGCATGGAGACCTGAATAAAAAAGCACTGAATGCCGGCAAACATGTGTGGAGTGAAAAACCAATGGCCAACACTTATGCAGCAGGAAAAGCATTGCTGGATTTAGCTAAAAGTAAAAGCCTGCGTATTTGGGGTGCACCGGCAGTGGTTAATAGTCCACAGTTTGCATTTATGAGCAAGACCATACAGGAAGGTAAATTGGGGAGAGTGGCATCTGCTCATGGTCAGTACGGTCACACCGGCCCTACGTGGAGTGCTTTCTTTTATGAAAAAGGTGGTGGCAGTATGCCGGATTTAGGTGTGTACAATATGGCAACACTAACGGGACTGCTTGGCCCGGCAAGGTCAGTGATGGCAATGACAAGCATTGTAAATCCGGAACGTACCGTGGATGATAAAGGAAAAATAAAAGTGGAGGCTGAAGACAATGCCCACATTTTACTGGAACATGATAAAGGGGTGATCAGTCATGTGATGTGCGGCTTCAATTATTTTGATCCGCATGGACATGAAGCAGGAACCCAATCATTACACTCTATTCAAATTTATGGCGACTATGGTAACATGCGCCTGATTGGGTATGACTGGGAAACGAATGGAGTGATGCTGGATACTTCGTGGACAGAGCCAGCTAAATTAATGAGTGCAGATAAAGGCGGATATGAATGGCAGGAAGGCGCCAGGGTGGTGGGTGAAAGCCTTATCAAAAATATTGAACCAAGAATAAATGTGGAGCATGCACTGCATGTGCTGGAGATTATTGAAGCAGCAAGAAGGTCTTCATCTGAAGGAATTAAAATAAAATTGGAAAGCAAATTTCCATGGCCAATGGTATAACGGCAGCCGGCACCGCAGGTTATACCGCCTGCTTGTTAAAACGAAATTGTATTTTTTTAAATAAGAGAAAATAACATTTATGAAACAGTTACAATTAACACCTGAACAGGTAAAAGTATATCACAACGATGGTTATCTGGTTGTAAAAAATTTCTTATCAAAAGATGAAGTGGGTAAGTTATACAAGATTGCAACAAGCGATGATACATTGCAAAAGCATGCTTTTGATCTGAATGACCAAAGCGGTAAAAAAACAAAACTCACGTTGTGGTACACTCCCGGCAATGATGCTTATGGTTTATTAACGAAGAGCGAACGGATGGTGGACAATGCAAATTTGTTGCTGGATGGAACTGCACCGGTTTGTCATTTTCACAGTAAGCTGATGCAGAAAGAGCCGAGAGTAGGCGGAGCATGGGAATGGCACCAGGATTATGGTTACTGGTACAAGAATGAGTTTTTATTGCCAGATCAAATGATCAGCATCATGGTAGCTGTTACAGATGCTAATAAACAAAACGGTTGTTTACAGGTGATCCAGGGCAGCCATAAAATGGGACGTATAGAGCATGGTTTTGCCGGTGAACAGGTAGGCGCTTCCCAGCATTATGTGGACCTTGCTTTAAAGACAATGCCGCTGGTATATGTGGAGATCAATGCAGGTGATGCCTTATTCTTTCACTCGAATTTATTGCATCGTTCCGAAGCGAATTTGTCTGATAAACCAAGATGGAGTTTAATTTCTGTTTACAACAGGAGTAGCAATGTTCCTTACAATGAACCATCGCAATCAAGCATTGTTCCTTTACAAACAGTGCCGGATGAAGCACTGATGGAATGGAAAACAGAAGGTATTGGTGAAGGTGCTAATTTTTTGGAAAAAGAAAAAGATGAAGCATTAAAGTAAACCGGGAGGCTCACCCTGCTCAAATGAGTGGGTCACCCCTTAGGGTGGCTCACTCTGACAAAGCATATAAAGCATATTTTGAATGAATCAGGGTGAGCTATTCTTTAAGGAGTAACTCACCCGTAACAAATTAAAAAAATGAACAAACTTTTTTCTTCACAACCGCTTTGGCAAACCAATGGCTTGGTGCTTTTACGAATCATTACCGGCTTGTTAATGGCATATCATGGCCTGGAAGTTTTTAAGCCCGAAGTAATGAAAGGATATACAGAATGGGAGGTGATAAAAATCATGCCTGCGCCACTTTTCATGGTGTACCTTGGGAAGGGTTTAGAATTGGTAACTGGCATCTGCCTTGCCATAGGATTGTTTACAAGAATTGCTGCATTGTTCATGTTTATTGATATGATCTTTATTTGTTTCAAAGTAGGCAACGGAAAATTTTATTATGAAGATCAGCACCCCTTCGTTTTTGCATTGCTGGCACTGGTATTCTTTTTTACCGGGCCGGTAAAATTTGGTTTGGATAATTATCTCTTCAAAAAAAGAAAAACCTATTACTAATGCCAGACACTTCAACAGTAAATATCAACACCAAAGGAAATGAAGCAAACAGCTTCGATGCCATTGTAATTGGCAGTGGTATCAGCGGGGGCTGGGCAGCAAAAGAATTGTGTGAAAAAGGATTGAAAACACTGGTACTGGAACGGGGACGAAATATCGAACACATTAAAGACTACCCCACCGCCAATTTATCAAGATGGGAACTGCCGCATCGTGGTGAGCTCACATTAAAAACAAGAAAAGAAAATCCTTTCATCAGTATAGCTGCCGGTTATAATGAAGCCACCGATCATTTTTTTGTAAAAGATGCTGATCATCCCTACGTACAGGAAAAGCCGTTTGAATGGATCAGGGGTTACCAGGTAGGAGGTAAATCGTTAACCTGGGGCAGGGCCTGCGCCAGGTGGAGTGAATTTGATTTTACAGCACCGCATCGGTATGGTTATGGCGATGCTTTCCCAATTGGATACGATGATATCAAAGACTGGTACAGCCATGTGGAAACATTCATTGGCGTATGCGGCAACAAGGATGGAATACCTTCTATGCCGGATGGTGAATTTTTACCGCCATATGAATTGAATACGGTAGAGCTGCACATGCAGAAAGTGATTAAAGAAAAATTCAACCGGCATTATGTTTCCGGAAGGTGGGCACATATCAGTGAAGTAAAACCACTTTATGAGGAGCAGGGGAGAACACAATGCATGAACAGAATGCTGTGTGAAAGAGGTTGTCCGTTAGGTGGCTATTTCAGTTCTGTCAGCAGCACTTTACCATGGGCCAAAAAGACAGGCAATTTAACAGTGCGTCCTGATTCTGTTGTGCACTCCATTATCTATGATGAACAGAAACAAAAAGCCATCGGAGTAAGAGTAATAGATGCTCATACAAAACAAGCCACTGACTTTTTTGCCAGGATCATTTTTGTAAATGCTTCTGCATTAAACAGCAATTTGATATTATTAAACTCTACTTCTAATCGTTTTCCAAATGGCCTTGCAAATGACAGCGGTAAACTGGGCAAGTACATTTGTTTTCACAACTACCGGGGAAGCATGGGTGGAGATGTAGATGGCTTTGAAGACAAATATTATAAAGTAGCAAAGCCTGTTGAATGTATTATGGCCAACTTCAGGAATGTAGAAAAAAGAGATACCGATTTTTATGGCGGTTACGTAATTTATTCCGGTGCCTACCGGGAAAAACTGAGTGACAAAAATATCAAACCAGTTATTGGCGCAGACTTTAAAGAAGCCATCAGTGAACCGGGTACCTGGGGAGTGTACATGTACATGCAAGGAGAAACCATTGCCAAAGAATCCAATCATGTTCGGTTAAGTAAAACGGAAAAAGATCAGTGGGGTATTCCATTACTCATCACTTCTGTTGGCTACGATGACAATGACGATAAAATGGTAAAAGATTTTTTAGAGCAGGGAACAGCCATGCTGGAAGCAGCCGGTGTAAAGAACATTCATACCAACGACAGCAAACAAGCACCCGGATTAGACATACATGAAATGGGTGGTGTACGCATGGGCAAGGATCCGAAAACATCTTTACTAAATGAATTCAATCAATTGCATCATTGTAAAAATGTTTTTGTAACCGATGGCGCCTGTATGACAAGCACCGGCAGCCAGAGTCCATCTATTTTATACATGGCATTTACTGCAAGGGCTGTTAACCATGCAGTAGAAGAAATGAAAAAAGGAAACTTATAAAATATAAAAAATGATTTTGATACAAGCTTTTGTAAAACAATTAAACATCGTTGTGTCACTCACTTCAACCGCATTGTTACTGATGAACAGAATAAAGCTGAGGCTACTGGTTTTACTTTTTACTTTTTGTTATTTACTTTCCACAGCTTCGGCACAGCAAAAAACTTACTGCAATCCCATTAATATCGACTATGGCTATTCACCAATTCCCAACTTTAGTGAATGGGGTCGTCATCGGGCCACAGCAGATCCGGTGATCGTAAATTATAAAGGAGATTACTATTTATTCAGCACCAATCAATGGGGTTATTGGTGGAGCAGCGATATGCTCAACTGGAAATTCATTTCGAAGAAATTCTTGCGTCCATGGAACAAAGCCTATGATGAATTGTGTGCACCGGCTGTTGGAATTATCGGTGATACCATGATCGTATTTGGTTCCACCTATACCAGCAATTTCACCATCTGGATGAGCACCAATCCTAAAGCCAATGATTGGAAGCCGCTGGTAGATTCATTTGAACTGGGAGGTTGGGACCCATCCTTTTTTACAGATGATGATGGCCGTTTGTATATGTACAATGGCAGCAGCAATAAGTTCCCCATGTATGGCATTGAGCTCAACAGGAAAAATTTCCAACCTATCGGCACCAGGAAGGAAATGTATTTACTGGAGCCCTGGCGTTTTGGCTGGCAACGTTTTGGTGAACACATGGACAATACATTTTTAGATCCTTTTATTGAAGGTTCACACATGACAAAACACAATGGAAAATATTATCTGCAATATGGTGCACCGGGAACAGAGTTCAGTGGATATGCTGATGGCTTAATAGTGGGAGATAATCCATTGGGACCATTCGAATCACAAAGCGATCCATTAAGTATGAAGCTGGGAGGCTTTGTTCGTGGGGCAGGACATGGCGCTACGTTCCTGGATAATTTCAACAACTACTGGCATGTATCCACTACCGTTATATCTGTAAAAAATACTTTTGAAAGAAGATTGGGAATATGGCCAACAGGGTTTGATGCTGATGGTACAATGTATTGCAATACCACTTTTGGTGATTACCCTCATTTTATTCCAGCTGCTGGTTTTTCTGGTACATCATATGGTGCTAATGGGAAATCTGGATACTTTACCGGGTGGATGTTATTGAACTATAATAAACCGGTGCAGGTATCCTCCACACTCGGCGGCTATCATGCTAATAATGCAGTAGATGAACTGGCTAAAACCTACTGGAGTGCTGCCACAGATAATAAGGGTGAGTATATACAAACTGATTTAGGAAGTGTTTCAACGGTTAATGCTGTTCAAATAAACTATGCAGACCAGGATGTCAGTTTTCCAAAAGAAATGGATACTATCTTTTTAGGAAAGACGCTTGGCTTATATCATCAGTATAAAATGTATTATTCCATTGATGGAAAAAAATGGAATGTGCTGGTGGATAAAAGCAATAATAAAACTGATGTGCCGCATGAGTATGTGGAACTCTCAACACCTGTGCAGGCAAGGTTTATAAAAGTGGAAAATATTCATATGCCTGCAGGAAAATTTGCAGTGAGTGGGTTAAGGGTGTTTGGTAATGGTAATGGTGCAAAACCAGGTGCGGTAAAAAACTTTATCGTGTTAAGAACAGAAAAAGATAAACGAAGTGCTTTTATAAAATGGCGGCCGGTGGATAATGCATTTGCATATAATATTTATTATGGTACGCATCCGGATAAATTGTACACCAGTATTATGGTGCACTCAAATAATGAATACTGGATGAAAGCAATGGATTCTCAAAAAACTTACTATTATTCTATTGAAGCAGTCAATGAAAACGGGGTAAGCGAAAGAACAGCAGTAACAAAGGTGGAATAAGAAAAGCCCTGAAAGGGCGTAATAGCTTAACACAGTGCGTAGCACTGGGCTAACTAGTGAATAATAATGAAGTAATGATCTAAGGCATGATACCTTAACACAGTGTGAAGCACTGTGAATAAAACTAACATGAGTCAGTCACTAACTAAATTAAGTACACACATCGTATTCAGCACCAAATACCGGCAGCCATTAATCGACGCCGGTATAGAGGCGGAGCTTCATGCATATCTTGGTGGCGTATGCAATATCATGGACTGCATGCCAGTAAAGGTAGGAGGCTACACAGATCACATTCATATCCTATGTATCCTTTCCAGGAAAATAGCTTTAATGGATTTATTGGAAGAAGTAAAGAAGCGTTCATCGAAGTGGATTAAGGAAAAAGGAAAAGCGTATGAGAATTTTTACTGGCAGAATGGGTATGGGGCTTTTTCTGTAAACCCCTATGAAATGGATGTAGTAATAAGGTATATAGAGAATCAGCATGAACACCATCAGAAGCGAACATTCCAGGATGAGTACAGAGGGTTTCTGAAGAGGTATAATGTGGAGTATGATGAGAGATATGTGTGGGATTGATGCTTCAGCATTAATACATGGGGCTATGCCCACATGGTAAGGTATATCGCTCCTTCGGAGCTTAGTATAACATAATATAAAAGGCAATTAATTTTTTTTATGAGATTACAAATACTAAAGAACATTTATAAAATCGCATTCGCAGTAATTCTTTTCTGCTGTTTAAATAATAATACCTCAGCACAGGCATCACCGTTCTATGACGATATCCAGGCTTTCAAAAAGCAAGACAGCAGCAACTTCCCACCAAAGCATGTAATTCTTTTTGTAGGTAGTTCATCATTTACTAATTGGAGAGATGTACAGGGGTATTTTCCAACATATAAAATCATCAACCGGGGTTTTGGCGGATCTGAGTTAACAGATGTTATCCGCTATGCAAACGAGGTGATCATTCCTTATCAGCCCAAACAAGTGGTGATCTATTGCGGCGAAAATGACCTGGCTTCATCAGATACGGTTACTGCTCAAATGGTTTTGAAGCGTTTTCAACAACTGTTCACACTCATCAGGAAAAATGATCCGTCTGTTCAAATAGCTTTTGTTTCATTAAAGCCAAGCCCCAGCCGCAAACACCTGTGGCCAAAAATGGTAAAGGCCAATCAGCTCATCAAAAATTATCTCAGCACAAAAAAGAAAACAGCATTTATAGATGTATACAAAAAAATGTTTAACAGGGACGGAACAGTGATGCAGGGTATTTTTATAGAAGATAATTTACACATGAATGCAAAAGGTTATGCCATATGGCAAAAAGCAATTCAACCATATCTAATAAATACAAACAATAAAAAGTAAGAAGATGAAACGTTTAAAAACAGTATTAGTGCTTTTCACAGTCATCATTTGTTTTCAGTCGAATGCACAAACCAGCGATGCAAAAATGAAAACCTTCATTGATGCACTGATGAAAAAAATGACATTGGATGAAAAAATTGGGCAATTGAATTTACCAGGCTCCGGAGATATCGTTACCGGCCAGGCTTCCAGTTCAGATATTGGAAAAAAGATCAAGGAAGGAAAAGTGGGAGGTTTGTTCAACATTAAGTCAGTAGCAAAAATTAAAGCCGTGCAAAAAGTAGCAGTGGAAGAAACCCGGTTAAAAATCCCGATGATATTTGGAATGGATGTGATACATGGATATGAAACCGTGTTCCCTATACCGCTAGGGATGAGTTGTACCTGGGATATGAAGGCTGTTGAACGCAGTGCACAAATTGCAGCACAGGAAGCTAGTGCAGATGGTATTAACTGGACCTTTTCCCCCATGGTGGATATATCAAGAGATCCACGCTGGGGCCGTATTTCAGAAGGAAATGGTGAGGATGCTTATCTCGGTGGAGAAATAGCAAAAGCAATGGTAAAAGGTTACCAGGGAAATGATCTCAGTAAAAATAATACCATTATGTCCTGTGTAAAACACTATGCTATGTATGGTGCTGCAGAGGCCGGAAGAGATTATAATACCACCGATATGAGCCGGGTGAGAATGTACAATGAATACCTGCCTCCATACAAAGCTGCGGTAGATGCTGGCGTGGGAAGTGTAATGGCCTCATTTAATGAAGTGGATGGAATACCTGCTACCGCCAGTAAATTTTTAATGACGGATGTGCTGCGTAAACAATGGGGCTTTAAAGGATTTGTGGTAACAGATTATACCGGTATCAACGAAATGGTGGATCATGGAATGGGAGATTTAAATCAGGTATCAGCATTGGCAATGAATGCAGGTATTGATATGGATATGGTAGGAGAAGGATTTTTATCTACCCTGCAAAAATCATTAAAGGAAGGTAAAGTAACACAGGCACAAATTGATGCAGCCTGCCGCAGAATTTTAGAAGCAAAATACAAACTGGGTTTGTTCGATGATCCTTACCGTTATTGCAGTGAAGAAAGAGCAAAAACAGAAATTTTTACAGATGCACATCGTAAAGAAGCAAGAGCGATAGCTGCACAAAGTTTTGTATTGCTGAAAAATCAAAACAATTTATTGCCGTTAAAAAAATCAGGTACCATTGCTTTGATCGGGCCATTGGCAAACAACAGAGAAAATATGCCGGGCACCTGGAGTGTGGCAGCTAATTTTTCTAAAGCCACTTCTGTAATGGATGGCTTTAAAACAGTGTTGGGCAGTGATGCCAAAATTTTATATGCCAAAGGGTCTTTCCTGGACGATGACAGTTTGTTTGAACAACGTGCCGGTATGTTTGGTAAATCATTTGACCGTGAAGGAAAAACAAAACAACAGTTAATGGAAGAAGCCCTGACTGTAGCATCACAGTCTGACGTAATAGTGGCAGCGCTTGGGGAAAGTGCAGAGATGAGTGGCGAAAGCAGCAGCCGCAGTAGCCTTGATATTCCGCAGGCACAAAAAGATTTGCTGATGGCATTATTGAAAACAGGCAAGCCGGTGGTATTGGTTTTATTTGCAGGAAGACCTATGACCATTAAATGGGAAAATGAAAATGTGCCTGCTATTTTAAATGTATGGTTTGGAGGAAGTGAAGCCGGCAGTGCTATTGCAGATGTAGTATTTGGTGATGTAAATCCATCAGGGAAATTAAGCACTACGTTTCCTCAAAATGTAGGTCAGGTTCCTATTTATTACAATCACAAAAATACAGGCCGGCCATTACCCGATGGAAAATGGTTCCAGAAATTCAGGAGTAATTATTTAGACGTAAGCAATGATCCGTTATATCCATTTGGTTACGGCTTAAGCTACAGCAACTTTACTTACAGTGATGTAAAACTAAGCAGTGCATCATTAAAAACAAATCAATCTTTAACTGCTACAGTCACTGTAACAAACAACAGCAAAGTGGATGGTAAAGAAGTAGTGCAACTATACATTCGTGATGTAGTTGGCAGCATCACCAGGCCGGTAAAAGAATTAAAAGGTTTTCAAAAAATAGAATTGAAAGCTGGTGAAACAAAAACAGTAAACTTCACTATTGGTGTGAAAGATCTGAAGTTTTACAACAGTGATTTAAAATTTGTTGCAGAGCCCGGAGACTTCAAAATATTCATCGGCGGGAATAGCCGTGATGTTAAAGAGGCGTCATTTAAATTACTATAAATAGGGATGAGTTAAAGTGGGATGAGATATGAATTATTAATCCATATTTTCTTTCCGCCTTAGTTCAAAGTAAAGCCCTGAAAGGGCGAGATATTTTAACTATGAGCATAGCTCATATAACTTTAAACGGTGGATAAAATCCATCAAACTAACATGAAAAAAAATAATCTAACTACCCCGGTCATCAGCATCTTCCTGGCGATGTTCTTATTCGCCTGCTCCTGTTCAAAAAGTTCAGGCGGCAGTCCCACGCCACCCCCAACGCCTACCCCAACAACCAATGAAGTAGACTTCTGGCTTACCACTGCCAGCCAGGGATCATTACTTCAAAAGCAAACAGGCATACTTGCATTTGGTACCACCAGCAATGCAAGCCCCAATATTGATGTGGACAGTGCACAGGCTTTTCAAACAGTAGATGGTTTTGGTTATACACTTACAGGTGGCAGCGCCACACTCATTAATCAATTACCAACTGCAACTAAAACTGCATTACTGCAGGAGTTATTTGGCAGCAGCAGTAATTCCATTGGCGTAAGTTATTTACGTGTCAGCATTGGAGCTTCAGATCTGAGTGCAACTGTATTTAGTTATGATGATATGCCTGCCGGACAAACAGATGTGAACCTCAGCAATTTCAGCCTCTCTCTGGATACAGTAGATTTAATTCCATTGTTGAAAGAAATTTTAGCTATCAATCCAAACATAAAAATTCTCGGCTCTCCCTGGAGTGCACCTGTATGGATGAAGGATAATGGCAACTCAATGGGCGGAAGTTTGTTAACACAATACTATGCTGCCTACGCTAACTATTTTGTAAAATACATCCAGGCCATGAAGGCCAATGGTATTATCATTGATGCAGTTACTTTGCAGAATGAACCACAGCATGGAGGCAATAATCCAAGTATGGTAATGTCAGCATCTGACCAGGCAAATTTTGTAAAAAATAATTTAGGTCCTGCATTTCAGTCAGCAGCTATCAACACAAAAATTATCGTGTGGGATCACAACTGCGATAATCCTAATTATCCTATTACTGTGTTGAATGATCCTGCGGCAAAAGCATTTATTGACGGCAGCGCCTTTCATCTATACAATGGAGATATCAGCGCATTAACTACTGTCCACAATGCACATGCAGATAAAAATTTGTATTTCACAGAACAGTGGACCGGTGCCAATGGAACTTTCAGCGGTGATTTTATCTGGCACGTAAAAAATGTAGTGATTGGTTCTATGCGTAACTGGAGTAAGGTAGCATTGGAATGGAACCTTGCAAGTGATGTAACTTACAATCCACATACACCCGGTGGTTGCACAGAGTGTAAGGGCGCATTAACCATAGGTTCCAGCAACTATACCCGGAATGTTGGATATTATATCATCGCACAGGCTTCCAAATTTGTACCGGCGGGTTCTGTTCGTATTGCAAGCACATTGGCAACTAACTTAACCACGGCTGCTTTTAAAACACCAACCGGAAAAAAAGTGTTGATGGTACTGAATGAATCAACATCGGCATCATCTTTTAATATCAAGTATAAAAATAAATGGGTGAATGTGACCTTGCCTCCATCAAGTGCAGGTACGTTTGTGTGGTAAAATTTTTTTGAGCCAGGCTGTTGAATTTCAATTTAGCTTCATTGGCGTCGCACTCTTGTACAATATGAATACTGTTGATCTTTAAAGAACGGGCGAATAAAAATAAATGAATCATCAAAACAACCAATTAAAATATCAAGTATGAAAAAGCAAATTGTTGCATTGCTGCTGTTAGTATTTTTTTCCGGCACCAGTGAGCTTGTAATGGGCCAGGCTGGTAAAGCAAAACCATATTCCGCAGCAGGAAAAAAAGTGCAGGTGTATACTACTGCTGAAAATACCGATCAAAAATTGTCCGCTGCATCCGGCCTTGTTGAATTTAAAGAAATGGGTCAACCGGTAGAAACACAGATCTGTGTTTTTGTTGATCCGGATAAAACCTATCAAACATTTTTAGGCATCGGCGGAGCACTGACAGATGCATCTGCAGAAACCTGGGCCAAATTGCCTGCAGCAAAACAGCAGGAATTATTAAAAGCCTATTTCGATAAAAAAGACGGCATCGGTTACACCATTGGAAGAACCAATATCGGAAGTTGCGATTTTAGCAGCAGCAGTTACATGTATGTGCAGGATAACGATAAAGAATTAAAAACTTTTGATATTGCACCGGACAGAAAATTCAAAATTCCGTTGATCAAAGCAGCAATCGCAGCAGCAGGTGGTAAACTAAATCTGTTTGCAAGCCCCTGGACTCCGCCGGCCTGGATGAAAGACAATAATGACATCCTGCAGGGGGGTCATTTAAAGAAAGATTATTATCAAAGCTGGGCCAACCATTTTACCAAATTTGTAAAAGCTTATGAAAAAGAAGGCATGCCGGTTTGGGCAATTAGTATTCAGAATGAACCAATGGCAAAACAGCGTTGGGAAAGTTGTATTTATACGGCAGAAGAAGAGCGGGATTTTTTGAAAAATAATTTAGGTCCGACAATGGAAAAGGCTGGGCTGAAAAGTAAAAAAATTATTGTGTGGGATCATAACCGTGACCTGATGTTTCAAAGAGCACAAACTTATTTCGATGATCCACAGGCTTCCAAATATGCATGGGGAATTGGGTTTCACTGGTACGAAAACTGGAGTGGTGGCGAACCGATGTATGAAAATGTAAAACGGGTACATGAAGCATACCCGGATAAAAATATCCTGTTTACAGAAGGCTGCCAGGAAAAATTTGGGTTTGACCGTTTGAACGACTGGAAGCTGGGTGAACGGTATGGCAAATCCATGATCAATGATTTTAACAATGGTATGGGCGGCTTTACTGACTGGAATATTTTACTGGATGAAACAGGTGGACCTAACCATGTTGGTAATTTTTGTTTTGCACCAGTACATGCTGATACCAGGACAGGAGAGTTGATCTATACCAATGCTTATTATTATATCGGGCAATTTTCAAAGTACATACAGCCGGGTGCAAAACGCATTACCAGTGCTGCCAGCCGGAGCCAGTTATTGACTACCGCATTTAAAAATCCTGATGGAAAAAATGTAGTGGTGGTAATGAACCAAGGGGATGCAGCAACACCCTATTTTTTGTGGGTTAAAGGAAAGGCTGCTGAATTAAATGCGGCACCACATTCTATTTCAACATTGGTGTTTTAATAATGTTGATGAGAGTTATGCAAGAGACAGCTATAGAGAAGCAGCATGTTATAGTACAAGCAAGATAAAATTGTGCAGTAGCCCGAAGGGGGTTGAATAAAATCACTGCACATTTTTATCTTGCTTGCAGTATAGTAGTATATAAAATATGAAATTGATGGGGCTACAGCCGAGTGGCATCTTAGTAGCAGCAGAAGATAAAATATTTAAATCCTGTAAATAATATGAAAAAGATACTCTTCATAATAATGCTGCTGCAAACAGGCTTGAATCTGTTTGCAGCAGACAGCTTGCAGGTAAGTTCACCCGATAAAAAAACTACGGTTACTGTTTATTATAAAGAAAAAATCAGCTACACCGTTCAATACAATAATGAATTGATCTTGCTGCCATCATCAATTGATTTAATGGTGGAAGGGTATAAAAACCTGTCAGCTGATATCAAAGTAAAAAGCAAAAAACTGGAAACAATTGATGAAGTAATTACTTCACCCGTACCTGAAAAAAGAAAGATCATCTCCAATCAATACAACCAGCTCAGCATACAATTTTCACAGCCTTACACTTTGTTATTCCGGGTATACAATGATGGGGTTGCCTACCGGATCGTTACAAGATTTAAAGATGATTCCATCACTATCAATAATGAAGAAGCGATCTTTTCTTTTGCTCCCAATAAAAAAATTTTACTGCCAATTGTTAGTAACCGTACTGACGTAGATAATTTTCATACCAGCTTTGAAGAACTGTATCAATTAAAATACATAGACAGTTTAACGGAAGCATCATTTGCTTATTCTCCTGTGTTGATTGGAAACGAAAATGATATAAAAGTTGCCATCTCAGAGTCTGACCTGGAAGATTATCCCGGAATGTTTTTAGGAGGAACCGGCAGCAATTCAATCAGGGGAATTTTTGCACCTTATCCTTTACAAACCAAAATGACCGATGGGGAGTTTCCACAAGAAGTGGTAACACAAAGAGCAAACTATATAGCCAAAATAAAAGGTAACAGCAATCTGCCATGGAGAGTATTGATGATTGCTGCAAAAGATAAAGACTTACCAGGTAATGACATTGTATATCGTTTGGCATCTCCGTCAAAAATAAAAGATGCATCATGGATTAACCCCGGTAAAGGGACAGATGAATGGATCATCGGGATCAATTTATTTAATGTGCCTTTTAAAGCTGGTGTCAACACAGCCACCTATAAATACTATATTGATTTCGCAAAACAATTCGGGTTGCAAAGAATTATGCTGGATGCAGGATGGAGCAATTATAAAAATTTATTCGATATCAATCCTGCCATCAATATGGATACGCTGGCAGCTTATGCAAAAAGCAAAGGCATTAAAATAAGTATGTGGACTTTATGTTCCACTTTGGATAAGCAATTAGACAGTGCCCTTGATCAGTTTAGCAAATGGGGCGTTGATTTTATCATGACTGATTTTATGGACAGGGATGATCAGCCCATGGTGAACTTTTATCACCGCATTGCAAAAGCCTGTGCCGATAAAAAAATCATGATCATGTTTCATGGGGCATTTCCATCCAAAGGATTTAACCGCACCTGGCCTAACTCCATTACAAGAGAAGGCGTACTGGGTTCTGAATATAATATCTGGAGTGATAAACCCACGCCGGAACATGATGTAACCTTGCCCTTTACAAGAATGCTGGCAGGTCCGATGGATTATGAACCGGGCATTTTAGACAATGCCACCAAAGAACAATTTAAGCCCATCAATAAAAAAGTAATGAGCCAGGGAACAAGGTGTCACCAGCTGGCGATGTTTGTTGTATATGAGAGCCCCATCCAGATTTTTTCCGGTAATCCATCTCAGGGTTTATTGGAGCCAGCTTTTATGAATTTGCTGGGTGATATTCCTACTACCTGGGATGAAACCAAAGTGCTGGAAGCAAAAATTTCTGACTACATCATTACGGCAAGAAAAAAAGGAGATGATTGGTACATCGGAGGAATGACCGACTGGACTGCACGGGATTTTAATTTATCACTGGATTTTTTAGATGATGGAACGTATGAATTTACTTCCTGCACGGATGGCGTAAATGCAGATAACTATCCTTCAGATTACTCCCTGATCAAATCAACTTCGAATAACAAATCAATTATCAAAGTTCATATGGCTCCCGGTGGTGGATTTGTTTTTAAGCTGGTGAAAAGAAAAAACTAATCGATCGTAAAAGCAGATCCTGAAAATAAGAAATTTGCATTTACCATTAGCCCACCAATGTTTTCTTTAAATATTCCATCATCCAGCAATTGATCTCCCACTGATTAGCTAAAGGTTCTTTCGTCATAGGATGATGTATCATATAAGGTGCTGGTCCAAACTCCGGAGTAATAGTAAGTATGGATTTATTTTGCTGCAAATGCTGATTGTAAATTTTCTTCCACCATTCCAAATGATATTGCAATGCTTCCTGCCACTCAGGCAAACGGGGATCTGTAACCTGTGCACTTTGCATATGACCAACTCTTGCATGTATGTGAATGGTATGTTGTATTGCAAGATCAATTGTTTCCTGCTGGTCTTCCAAAAAACTTTCTGATACATTGCACCAGTGAGAAAAATCTGCAGTGATGGGTAGTGAGGGATTGTGTAACAAATACTGTTTGGCAACAGGAGCAGCAAACAATGCTTTATTGCGGTGAGTTTCATGCGCCACCAGGATGCCTGTTGATTCAGTAAACTTTTTTGCTGCTTCAAACAATTGGTTATTTAGTTCAGGAGAAAAATAATCTTTACCGGTTTGTGAATCTATCTTGATTGGGTTAAGAGAAGCGATGTGTTCCAGGTGTTTTATGTAAGAAGTAATGTGATCATCAAATTTTTTTTCAAACGATTGCCAGTATTGGCCGATTAGTGATAATTCATATTTTTCAAGAGCAGCTTTCATTTGTGATTGTTCATCTTCCTCAAATGGCACACCTGCTTCCACGCCGTCATAACCTGCTGCTTTTATTTTATGGCAAAAGCTTTCCCAGCTCAAATCTTCGCTTCCCCATCTTGGGCAAAAGAATAATAATTTCATCTTCCTGGTTTTAAATTTTGCTATGGATGCCAATCGTAATGCAATGCTGCTGCGCCAAGCACAGCACTGTTGCTTAATTCAGATACTTCAATTTGCAATCCCACTAACCCCCTTTTCAATTCAAATGTTTGAATTTGTTCCCACATGGTTGTTGAAAATAATGGAAACGCTTTTCTTACAGACCCGCCCAATACAATTAATTCTATATCCAGCGCATATAAAATAGTAATGATGGCATTGCCGAAATGCTTTCCAAATGCTTCATACATTTTCATGGATGCATCATTTCCCTGCATTGCATTTGTATAAACTGTTTCGCCATCAATGCCGTAAACATTGTTGAAGAATTGCCCGCTGGCATAGTATTCATAAAATTTATCCAGGTAAGGGATCATTCCAAACTCTCCTGCACCACCAGCTTTGCCTGCATATAATTTTTTGTTGATGATGATACCAGATCCAAGCCCGGTTCCAATTGTAAGGCCGACCATTGAATCATGACTACGACCTTTACCAAAATAGAATTCACCTAATGTAAAGCAGTTAGCATCGTTATTAATCAGAACGGGCCTTTTATATCGTTGCTCCATCAGTTGTTGCAAAGGCACTTCTTTCCAGGAAGGAATATTGTACACATCGTATGCGATACCATTTACCGACAGGCCGGGAAAACCAATACCGATTGCTTTCACTCCATCCTGCATTACTTTATCTGTGAGATCAAAAACTTCCTGCAGCACTTCATCTGCTGAACCTTTTGCATTGATTCGTTGAGAAAGAATATTTGTAGCACCACCATCCTTTACAATGCCTGCACGTACATTGGTGCCACCCATATCAATGCCAAGGACCATTTCATTTTTCATCGTTCCAATAATTGTGCAGCTTCTTTATCTAAATAAATTCTTAATCCCGGATGATTGCGAAATAAACTGCCGGGAATTTTCTCTGAGATTTCTCCTTCTAATACCTGCTTAACAATTTCAGCTTTGTGGGCACCGCTTACTAATAAGAAGATATATTTTGATTCCAGCAATGTTGCCAATCCTAACGTGATACCTGCAGTTAGTTGCTGTGCCGACTTAAAATATTTTTGTCCTACTTTTTGTGTTACAGGGTCAAGTTCACTGATATGTGTACGTGTGGTAATAGCAGTGCCTGGTTCGTTCATTCCAATATGGCCATTCATTCCAAGTCCTAATATGGAAACATCAATGGCTCCTTTCTTACGAATGAAGTATTCTATTCTTTCACATTCCTGCTGCAGATCATTAGCCCTGCCATCAAAAAAAATAATTTTATCGCTGACAACTCTCAAAGGATTTAGTAATTGATTATTCAGGTGAAACCTGCAACTGCCCTGATCCTCCCCATTCATACCGGCCCATTCATCCAGGCCAAGAAAGTACCAGTCAGTAATATCTGCTTCTTTATTTTTCACTTTATCAAAGAGGTCTTTATACAAACCTGCAGGGGTGTCTCCAGATGCAGTACATACCACAGGAGCATCTTTGGTTGCAGTCAGTTGTACTAAGTCTTCGGCAGCCTGTTGTGAAAGCTCAGTGTAAGAATCTGTGATGAATAACCTCATTTTTTTAATTTATGGATTCAACCAAAGATCAATTGGCTTTTCAACTTTAGGTGCAAAAGGCAGCATGATCTTTTTACCCTGCCCTGCTGATGCATATGCTGCATAAATGATCTCCAGTACAGCACGGCCATCTTCACCCGTTACCACCGGTTCTTTATCTTGCTGCACACATTCAATAAAATGTTTTAATTCATGTGGATAGCCCTGGTTAAATGCTTCTTCAAAAATTGGGAAGCTCCAGCCCATAGTGGTATCTGCCTTTTCCATTGCATAACCAAAACCATGTTTGCTGTAAGCAATGGCTGCATTACCCATAAACAGGTCAGCATATATTACGCCACCTGTGCCATGCACTTCACTTTTATCGTCCATACCGCCATGTTTGGCCCAGCTGTTTTCCACCACTCCTGTTACGCCATTCTCAAACTCTATGATCACTACAGTATTATCTTCTGCCTTAGTGCGGTTTTTATGTAACACTGTATTCATGCTGGCATATACACTTGTTGCTTTGGCGTTGTTCAGCATCCACCTGAACCATGCAATGCCATGGCAACCCATATCCATTAACACACCGCCACCCGAAAGTTTAATATCATAGAACCAGTCTGAATGTGGCCCTGAATGTTTCTCTGATTGCTTCAGCATATAGGTATCTCCAATAGCACCTTCCTTCACTAACTGTCGTACTCTTTCATATTTTGGAGCAAAGCAAAGTTCCTCTGCATACATCAGTTTTACACCGGCGCTTTTACAGGCCGCAATCATGCTGTCAGCTTCTTCCAGTGTTACCGCCAAAGGTTTTTCAATGATGATATGTTTACCTGCTGCTGCCGCTTTCAGTGTTGCTGTTGCATGCAGGTAATTGGGCAAACAAATATCCACCACTTCACACCCTGAATCATTGATAAGCTTATCCATATCATCATACCATGTTGGGATATGATGTTTTTCTGCAAAGGCTTTTGCTTTATCAGCACTCCGGGTGTACACCGCTACTACTTCAGCTTCTGGTACAAAGCGGTGATAACATTCTAAATGAATATCGCTGATGAACCCGGCTCCCAAAATGGCGACTTTAGTTTTTTGCATAACAATCGTTGTATTGAATTTTTATTTTAAACAATCATTAAAATTAAACTCAAATAATAAGGAAACAAAATGCAGATTCTTTTAAAATAGGTTCAACTAAAAACTTCCACCTGTTTCCCAGTAAGTAACTTAGCAAATCATAAAACAAAGCTATATGAAACGCATATCTCTTCTCTCCAGGCTGATGCTGTTATTTATTTTGATAATTGCATTTCTCCATTCAACTGCACAGAAAAAAACGATTGATCAAAAAGTAGATGCTGTTTTAAAACTGATGACGCTGGATGAAAAGGTGGGGCAGATGAACCAGTACAATGGCGACTGGGCAGCAACAGGACCCATCACAAAAGATGGCGACAAACAAACGCAAATAAAGAATGGAATGGTGGGCAGCATGCTGAATGTAACTGGAGTGGATCATACCAGAACATTGCAGGAAATTGCGATGCAGTCAAGATTAAAAATCCCATTGTTATTTGGCCAGGATGTGATCCATGGATACAGAACTATTTTTCCAATACCATTGGGTGAAGCCGCCAGTTGGGATCTGAAAGCAATGGAACAGTCTGCAAGGATCGCTGCAATAGAAGCATCAGCAGCAGGTGTTCACTGGACCTTTGCCCCCATGGTGGATATAGCCCGTGACCCACGCTGGGGCCGTGTAATGGAAGGGGCCGGAGAAGATACTTATCTCGGTTCGCTTATTGCAGCAGCCAGGGTAAAAGGTTTCCAGGGAAAAGGATTGGGTAATACAGATGCACTGATGGCCTGTGCCAAACACTTTGCCGCATATGGTGCTGCTGTTGCAGGAAGGGATTATAATTCAGTTGACATGAGCCTGCGCCAGTTGTGGGAAACTTACCTGCCTCCATTTAAAGCAGCAGCCGATGCTGGTGCTGCCACGTTCATGAATTCATTCAATGATCTGAATGGCATACCTGCCACCGGAAACGCCTACCTGCAAAGAACAGTTTTAAAAGGAAAGTGGAACTTCAAAGGTTTTGTAGTAAGCGACTGGGGCAGTGTGGGAGAAATGATCAATCATGGTTTTGTAAAAGATAATTATGAAGCAGCCATGTCAGCATCCAATGCCGGCAGCGATATGGACATGGAGAGTCGCAGCTATATCCAAAACCTTACTAAACTGGAGAAAGCAGATAAAGTAAAAATGAGTGTTATTGACGATGCAGTTAGAAGGATATTAAAAAAGAAATTTGAAATGGGTTTGTTTGATGACCCTTACAAATTTTGTAATACTGAAAGAGAGAAAAAAGAATGGAACAACCCGGATCATATTATTGCTGCCAGGGATATAGCGAAGAAGAGTATTGTGCTGTTAAAGAATGATCATCAACTGTTGCCTTTAAATAAGGATACAAAAACCATTGCACTGATCGGCCCGTTTGCAAAAGCAAAAAGTGATAACCTTGGTTTCTGGAGTTACGACTGGCCGGATGATAGTACAAGAATTGTTTCTTTGTGGGAAGGAGTGCAAAGTAAGCTGGGCACTGCATCAAAAATGCTGTATGCAAAAGGCTGTGGTATCAAAGACAGCAGCCGTGCAGGTTTTGCAGAAGCAGTGACCGCAGCAACACAATCGGATATCGTTATCATCAGCGTGGGTGAAGCAAGAGATATGAGTGGAGAAGCAAAGAGCAGGAGCACCATTCAATTACCCGGTGTGCAGGAAGAATTGATAAAAGCGGTGGCAGCCACCGGCAAGCCGATTATTGTTTTGATCAGTGCAGGCCGTCCATTGGTGTTTAACTGGACTGCAGACAATGTGCCTGCCATTGCCTATACCTGGTGGTTGGGTACACAGGCTGGTAACGCTATCGCAGATGTGTTATTTGGAGATTATAACCCTTCCGGAAAATTACCCATCAGCTTTCCAAGAACCGAAGGACAAATTCCTATTTATTACAATTATTACAACACCGGCAGGCCAGCAAAAAATGACAACGATCTCAATTATGTTTCTGCCTACACCGATCTTCCAAACAGTCCGAAATTTCCTTTTGGTTATGGGTTAAGCTACACACAATTTTCTTACAGCGATATTAAATTGATAGAAGTAGGCATCTAGTCACTCCATAATTATAGCTAATAATATTAGTAAATACGTTAATTTTGCTAAATTAAATAGCCAATTATGTTTGAAGGTAC